>NZ_CABFVC010000003.1:0-632696 GCF_902143525.1 Clostridium sp. Marseille-P7770
CTGGTGTACTCTCCAATCTGCGGAAAGTGACAAGCTATGCGGCAAAGCATGAAGCCCGGTTTATGAAGCTCTTGATTGAGCAGAACGAGGACGGGGGCAAGCGCAGGAACGCCGCCAAGAAAAAGGAACTGGAAGCCGCCGAGAAACGCATAGCCGAGTTATCCGCTATCTTCAAGCGGCTGTATGAGGACAGCGTGACCGGGCGCATATCAGACGAGCGTTTCACAGAGCTGTCGGCAGACTATGAAGCAGAACAACGGGAGCTGAAAGAAAGAGCCGCCGCTATCCAAGCGGAGCTTTCCAAAGCACAGGAAGCCACCGTGAACGCAGAAAAGTTTATGAATGTTGTCCGGCGGCATACCAGCTTTGAAGAACTTACCCCTACTCTGCTGCGGGAGTTTGTAGAGAAAATCGTTGTGCATGAGTGCAGCTATGACGAGAACAAGACCCGCAGACAGGACATTGAGATTTATTATTCTTTTGTTGGCAAGGTGGACTTGCCCGAATAACCGCCCGACCTATCCGACACAAGAGCTAAGTGCCGGATAGGAACGGCAAAATTTTTTACACTTCTATTACTTCTTTATCGCACATCAGTAAAAAGCCAGGGCATGAAGCAGCTCATGGCTGGCGCTGGCGTCGCCGTGGTCGGCATGGTCCTCGTACCCCTGCTTTCCGGCTTGTTCACCGTCTGATCGTTCCCGTCGTTAAGCTGTCATAAGAAATCCTTGCCGCCCCTGCCCCCAAGCGGGGGCGGCTGAAAGGAGGTTGACACCGTATGGATTTCTTACTCGATGCCCTTACTGACTGGCTCAAGGAAATGTTGGTAGGCGGCATTATGAGCAACTTATCGGGGATGTTCGATAGCGTGAACCAACAGGTCGCAGACATTGCGACACAGGTGGGCCAGACCCCCCAAGGCTGGAACGGGAGTATTTTCAGCATGATCCAGAACCTCTCCAACTCCATCATGGTGCCGATTGCTGGCGTGATCCTGGCTATCGTGATGACGCTGGAGCTGATTCAGATGATTACCGACAAAAACAACCTGCACGATGTGGACACCTGGATGATCTTCAAGTGGGTGTTCAAATCTGCCGCCGCTATCCTCATTGTCTCCAACACCTGGAACATCGTGATGGGCGTGTTTGACGCGGCCCAAAGCGTGGTGACGCAGGCGGCAGGCATCATTGGTTCCGACGCTTCCATCGACATCTCCTCTGTCATGACCGATATGGAGTCCCGGCTGATGGATATGGACCTGGGGCCGCTGTTCGGCCTGTGGTTCCAGTCGCTCTTTATCGGCATTACCATGTGGGCGCTTTACATTTGTATCTTTATCGTGATCTATGGCCGTATGATTGAGATTTACCTTGTGACCTCGGTGGCCCCCATCCCAATGGCCACCATGATGGGCAAGGAATGGGGCGGCATGGGCCAGAACTATCTGCGCTCGTTGGTCGCCCTGGGCTTCCAGGCATTTCTCATCATCGTCTGCGTGGCAATTTACGCCGTGCTGGTGCAGAGTATCGCTACCGAATCCGACATCATTATGGCCATCTGGAGCTGTGTGGGCTATACGGTCCTGTTGTGCTTTACGCTCTTTAAGACCGGCAGCCTCGCCAAGTCTGTGTTCAATGCACACTAAGGAGGGCCTGTATGGGAAAATATCAAATCATTTATGCAGATCCTCCCTGGAGCTACCGGAGCGGCAAAGTAAGCGGGGCAGCCCAAAACCATTACCCAACCATGGCGGATGAACAGCTGTACCAGCTTCCGGTATCTACGCTGGCAGCAGATACCAGTGTCTTATTTCTGTGGTGTACCTTTCCTAAACTGCCTGAAGCATTGAAACTCATTAAGGCGTGGGGATTCACCTTCAAAACCATTGCGTTTGTCTGGGTCAAGCAGAATAAATCCGGCAACGGCTTCTTCTTGGGCCTTGGCTGGTGGACGCGAAGCAATGCTGAGATTTGCCTGCTGGCTGTGAAAGGAAAACCCAAGAGAAAGAGCGCCAGCGTCCGGCAGCTGGTTTTTGCACCTGTTGAGCAGCACAGCAAGAAACCTGATATTGTTAGGGAACGCATTGTGGAACTCATGGGTGATTTGCCGCGCATTGAGCTGTTTGCCCGTCAAACCGCACCCGGATGGGATGTGTGGGGCAACGAAGTAAACAGCTCGATTTCATTTCCATAAAGAAGGAGGTAATCCCTTTGGCTTATGTACCCGTACCCAAAGACCTTACGAAAGTCAAAACCAAGGTCGCGTTTAATCTGACCAAAAGACAGTTAATCTGCTTCGGCGGCGGGGCGCTCATCGGCGTACCGCTTTTCTTTTTGCTCCGGGGGCCTGTGGGAAACAGCGTGGCTGCCATGTGTATGATGCTGGTCATGCTGCCCTTCTTTCTGATGGCAATGTATGAGAAGCACGGCCAGCCCCTGGAAAAGATCGTGGGCAACATCATCAAGGTGGCCGTTATCCGCCCCAAACAGCGCCCGTATAAGACCAACAATTTCTATGCCGTTCTGGAACGGCAGGAAAAACTCGACAAGGAGGTGTATGACATTGTTCACCGCAACGAAAAACCGGCAGGCCGATAAGGATGGCAAACAGCCGCCGGTTTCCAAGAAGAAACGATTGTCCCGTGCCGACAGAAGGCAGATCGAGGCCGCCATCGCCCGTGCCAACCGCACAGACCGGAAAGAGAAGTCGGCCCAGGACAGCATCCCCTATGAGCGGATGTGGCCGGACGGCATCTGCCGGGTGGCAGACGGCCATTACACCAAGACCATCCAGTTCCAGGACATCAACTATCAGCTCTCGCAGAACGAGGACAAGGCGGCGATCTTCGAGGGCTGGTGCGATTTCCTCAACTACTTTGACAGCTCCATTCAGTTTCAGCTGTCCTTTTTGAACCTGGCAGCCTCCGAGGAGACCTTTGCCCGCGCCATCAACATTCCTCTCCAGGGGGATGACTTTGACAGTATCCGGGTGGAATACATGACCATGCTGCAAAACCAGCTGGCAAAGGGCAACAACGGCCTTATCAAGACCAAGCACCTCACATTCGGGGTTGACGCTGACAGCCTCAAGGCTGCCAAGCCCCGCCTGGAGCGCATTGAGACCGATATTCTCAACAACTTCAAGCGCGTGGGCGTGGCCGCCGAGTCCCTGGACGGCAAGGCGCGGCTGGCACAGCTTCATGGCATTTTCCACATGGATGAACAGGTGCCGTTCCGTTTTGAATGGGAGTGGCTGGCTCCGTCCGGTCTGTCCACCAAGGACTTCATCGCGCCGTCCGGCTTCGAGTTCCGCACCGGCAAGCAGTTCCGTATGGGTAAGAAATACGGGGCTGTTTCTTTTTTGCAGATTCTTGCGCCGGAGCTGAATGACCGGATGCTGGCGGATTTCCTGGACATGGAAAGCTCTCTGATCGTCAGCCTGCATATCCAGTCCGTGGACCAGATCAAGGCCATCAAGACGGTCAAGCGGAAAATCACTGACCTGGACAAATCCAAAATCGAGGAACAGAAAAAGGCCGTCCGTGCCGGATATGACATGGACATCATTCCTTCTGACCTTGCCACCTACGGTGCCGAGGCTAAAAAGTTATTGCAAGATTTGCAGAGCCGGAACGAGCGAATGTTCCTTGTGACCTTCCTGGTGCTGAACACGGCAGACAATCCCCGGCAGCTGGACAACAATGTGTTCCAGGCCAGCTCCATCGCGCAGAAGTACAACTGCCAGTTGACCCGTCTGGACTTCCAGCAGGAAGAAGGGCTGATGTCCGCGCTGCCCCTGGGCCTCAATCAGATCGAGATTCAGCGGGGGTTGACCACCAGCTCCACGGCTATCTTTGTGCCGTTTACAACCCAGGAGTTATTCCAGAGCGGCAAGGAGGCGCTGTACTACGGTATCAACGCCCTGTCCAACAACCTCATCATGGTGGACCGCAAGCTGCTGAAAAACCCCAACGGCCTGATTCTCGGCACACCGGGCTGCTTCGATGGAAAAACCCGTATCCTGCTGGCGGATGGGTCCACCCCGTCCTTTGCCGAGTTGGTGGAGGCCGGTATCACGGAAACGATGGTGAAAGCCTATGACTACGATACCGGCGAGATCGTGGACGCCAGGGCCATAGACATCCGCATTGAGAAATATATGGACGAGCTGAAGGTGATCGAGCTGGAGGACGGGACCCGGCTGTGTTGTACGGACACCCACCTGATTATGGACGCAGATGGTCAGTTCATCGAGGCAAACAAAATCATAGACGGCCAGCGGCTCAGCGGCGGCCATGTGGCGGTCCGGGAGGCCTTTCAGCGGCTGCCGGAAAAAGTGCCGGTCTATGACCTCACCGTACCCAAGTACGGGAATTTTCTGCTGGCCAATGGCCTGATCGTCCACAACAGCGGCAAGAGCTTTTCGGCCAAGCGTGAGATCGCCAACTGCTTCCTGCTCACCAACGATGACATCATCATCTGCGACCCGGAGGCCGAGTATGCGCCCCTGGTGGAGCGCCTGCATGGGCAGGTCATCAAGATTTCGCCTACCTCCACCAACTACATCAACCCGATGGACCTGAACCTGGACTACTCGGACGATGAAAGTCCGCTGTCCCTCAAGTCTGACTTCATCCTGTCTTTGTGCGAGCTGATTGTGGGAGGCAAAGAGGGCTTGCAGCCGGTGCAGAAAACCATCATTGACCGCTGTGTGCGGCTGGTCTATCAGACCTATCTCAATGACCCCCGCCCGGAGAATATGCCCATTTTGGAGGACCTTTACAATCTGCTGCGGGCGCAGGAGGAAAAAGAGGCACAGTACATCGCCACGGCGCTGGAAATCTATGTAACCGGCTCCCTCAATGTGTTCAACCACCAGAGCAATGTGGACATCAACAACCGCATTGTCTGCTATGACATCAAAGAATTGGGCAAACAGCTCAAAAAGATCGGTATGCTGGTGGTCCAGGACCAGGTATGGAACCGTGTCACCATCAACCGTGCCGCCCACAAGTCCACCCGCTATTACATCGACGAGATGCACCTGCTGCTGAAAGAGGAGCAGACCGCCGCTTATACCGTCGAGATTTGGAAGCGTTTCCGCAAGTGGGGCGGCATTCCCACCGGCATCACGCAGAATGTCAAGGACCTGCTTTCTTCCCGCGAGGTGGAGAACATCTTTGAAAACTCCGACTTCGTGTATATGCTCAACCAGGCGGGCGGGGACCGGCAGATTCTCGCCAAGCAGCTGGGCATTTCCCCGCACCAGCTGTCCTATGTGACCCACTCCAGCGAGGGCGAGGGCCTGCTGTTCTATGGCTCCACGATCCTGCCTTTCGTGGACCATTTCCCAAAGAACACCGAGCTGTACCGCATTATGACCACCAAACCCCAGGAACTGAAAAAGGAGGATGAATGACCATGAAACCCAACACCGAACTGGATACCATGATGTTTTTTGACGATGCCCTGGAGAGTGAGCGCACCTATCTGCTCACCGAGCTGGCCGATGCCGTCAGCGAGACCCGCACGGCGGCGGATCAGGCGGCGGAGCTGAACGAGGACGGCGAGGCGGGCCTGCTACGCCTGACGGAAATCTGGTGCGCCATGAACGGTGTTCCCGCCATCGTCATCTTCGAGGGCAGCCAGTCTGAGCTGCTGGCCAATGTGGTGGCGCAGATCTACGCCCATCTGCTTCAGCACCCCTTCCATGACCCTGTGGGGCTGGCCGTCTGTGTGGAGCTGCGCTACATGACGGACGCCCTCATGCTGGGTGAATGGTTTGAATAAGGAACCGCGCCTGCGCTTTACAGACGAGGAACGGGCTGACCCGGCGCTGGAGAAGCCCATCCGCAAGGTGGACAAGGCCGCCGCCAAAGCGGATAAGGCGCAGGCTAAAATTCCCAAAAAGCAGGTCCGGCAAAAGACGGTAGACCCGGAGACCGGTAAAGTGACCACCAAACTGGTGCTGGAGGACAAGAAGAAGCCGCCCTCCAAGCTGTCCCATGCGGTGCGGGATACCCCCGCCAATGCCGCCCTGGGGAAAGTTCACAAGGAAATCCGGGAGACCGAACAGGACAATGTGGGCGTTGAGAGCGCCCACAAGTCCGAGGAGGCTGCCGAGACCGGCGCACGGCTGATGCGGGAAAGCTACCGCAGCCACAAACTGAAGCCCTACCGCAAGGCAGCCCAGGCCGAGCAGAAGCTGGAAAAGGCCAATGTAAACGCCCTGTATCAGAAGTCCCTGCGGGAAAATCCCCAGCTTGCCAGCAACCCCATTTCCCGCTGGCAGCAGAAACAGGCCATCAAAAAGGAATACGCTGCCGCCAAGCGCGCTGGTCAAGCTGCCGGGAATACCGCAAGCACAGCCCAAAAGACCGGCAAGGCCGCCAAGACGGTCAAGGAAAAGGCACAGCAAGCGGGCGCGTTTGTCATGCGCCACAAAAAGGGCTTTCTGATTGCGGGCGCGATCTTCCTGCTGGTCTGTATGCTGCTCAACACCATGTCCTCCTGTTCCATGATGGCGCAGAGCATCGGTTCTGTGGTGTCCGGCACCACCTATCCGTCGGATGACCCGGAGCTGGTGGCGGTGGAGGCGGACTACGCTGCCAAGGAAGCGGCGCTGCAAGCCGAAATCGACAACATTGAAAGCAGCCATCCGGGGTATGACGAGTACCGCTACGACCTCGACATGATCGGGCATGACCCCCATGAGCTGGCGGCCTATCTGTCCGCCGTGCTGCAAGGCTATACCCGGCAGAGCGCCCAGACAGAGCTGGAGCGTGTATTCGACGCACAGTATGAACTGACGCTCACCGAGGAAGTGGAGATACGATACCGCACCGAAACTTCCACGGACCCTGTGACCGGCGAGACAACCACCGAGGAAGTTCCGTATGAGTATTACATTCTGAATGTAAAGCTCACCAGCAAACCCATATCTTCTGTGGCATCAGACTTGCTGACCCCGGAACAGCTGGAAATGTATCAGGTGTACCGGCAGACGCTGGGCAACAAGCCGCTGATTTTCGGCGGTGGTTCCTCCGACACCAGCGATTCCGAGAGTTTAGCTGGTGTTGAGTTCGTCAACGGCACCCGCCCCGGCAATCAGGCCGTGGTGGATATAGCGAAAAGTCAGGTGGGCAATGTGGGCGGTCAGCCCTACTGGAGCTGGTACGGCTTCAATTCCCGTGTGGAATGGTGCGCCTGCTTCGTGTCCTGGTGCTACGGCCAGATGGGGCTGTCTGAGCCGCGCTTTGCCGCCTGCCAGTCCCAGGGTATTCCGTGGTTCCAGTCTCACGGACAATGGGGCGGGCGTGATTACGCCAATATTGCCCCCGGCGACGCCATCTTCTTCGATTGGGACCTGGACGGCAGCGCCGACCATGTGGGCCTCGTAGTCGGTACAGACGGCAGCCGAGTTTATACGGTCGAGGGTAACAGCGGCGACGCCTGCAAGATCAAGAGTTATTCCCTGACCTACGAGTGTATCAAGGGCTACGGCCTGATGAACTGGTAACAGAGTTTTTTCAAGAAGGAGTGATTGATTATGGCTAAGAACAAAATCCAGCGCATTGACCAGGAGATTGCCAAGGTCCGCGAGAAGATCGCGGAGTACCAGGACAAGCTAAAAACCCTGGAGGCGCAGAAAACCGAGGCGGAGAACTTGGAGATCGTCCAGATGGTGCGCGCCCTGCGGCTGACCCCGGAGCAGCTGAACGCCATGCTCTCCGGCGGCACGGTCCCCGGCATGGCCGCTGCCTCCACCGACTACGACGAACAGGAGGACACCGACCATGAAGAATAAGAGAATTTTCAAGACCTTTTCGGCCCTCTGCGCCGCCCTGGTGCTGATGATGGGCCTTTCCGTGACAGCCTTTGCCCAGGGGACGGAGCAGCCCCCGGCAGAGGACGCCACCAACGACGCCAATGTGGTGGTGGAAGAAACCGAGGATAGTCCCGCCCTGACCCCGGAGGGCAACGCTGCCCTGGTGGATGATTTCGGGGGCAACAAGCAGCTCATCACCGTCACCACCAAGGCAGGCAAATACTTCTACATCCTTATTGACCGGGCCAACGAGGACAAAGAAACCGCCGTTCACTTTTTGAATCAGGTGGACGAGGCCGACTTGACGGCGCTGATGGAGGAAGGCCAGACCACCCAGGAGCAGCCCGCCACCTGTACCTGTACGGAGAAATGTGTGGCCGGTGTGGTGAATACGGCCTGCCCGGTGTGCGTCACCAATATGAGCGCCTGTACGGGCAAGGAGCCGGAACCGGAGACCCCGGAGGAAACCCCGGAGCCGGAGGAACCGGCGCAGAAACCCGCCGGACTGAATCCGGCCATTCTTTTGGTGGTGCTGGCCCTGCTGGGCGGCGGCGGTGCCTTTGCCTACTTCAAATTCATCAAGAATAAGCCCAAGACCAAGGGTAGCGACAATTTGGACGATTACGACTACGGCGAGGACGATACTGACCAGGAGGACGAGGACCCCTGGGAGACCGAGGAATCTGACGAGCCGGACGCTGACGGGGGCGGCGATGAGGAAAGCGAGGACAAGGCGGATTGACCCGCTTTACCGACAGCCCCTATGAACGCATGATGACACGCAGGCCGGAGGGCGGGAAGGAAACTTCCCGCTCTCCCTCTTTATCTCCCGGCCACCCCTGTTATGGCTGCGGGAATTACCGTGACGGACAGCCCTGCGTGGGATTCTGCCACCGGCAGCTGACCGCATGGCTGCGGGAAAGGAGGATGAAAAACCATGAAGCTGGTGATCGCTGAGAAACCGTCCGTTGCCCAAAGTCTGGCCGCCGTGATCGGGGCCACCGCCCGCAAGGACGGCTACCTGGAGGGCGGCGGCTGGCGGGTGAGCTGGTGTGTGGGCCACCTGGCTGGGCTGGCCGACGCCGACGCTTATAACCCGGACTACGCAAAGTGGCGCTATGACGATCTGCCCATTCTGCCGGACCATTGGCAGATGGTGGTGGGCAAGGACAAAAGGAAGCAGTTTGATGTGCTGAAACAGCTGATGAACGCCCCGGATGTGACCGAGGTGGTGAACGCCTGCGACGCCGGACGCGAGGGCGAGCTGATCTTCCGCGCCGTCTACGAGCTGGCGGGCTGCCAGAAGCCCATGAAGCGGCTCTGGATTTCCTCGATGGAGGATTCCGCCATCCGGGAGGGCTTTGCGAACCTGCGCCCCGGCGCGGACTATGACGGCCTGCGGGATGCGGCCCTCTGCCGCGCCAAGGCGGACTGGCTGGTGGGTATCAATGCCACCCGGCTGTTTTCCGTGCTGTACCACCGGACCCTCAACATCGGGCGCGTCATGTCCCCGACGCTGGCCCTCATCGTCCAGCGGGAGGCCGAGATCAACACCTTCAAGCCGGTGCCGTTCTACACGGTCACGCTGGAGCTGCCCGGCTTCACCGTTTCCGGGGAGCGCATGGCGGACAAAGCCGCCGCCCAGCAGCAGAAAACAGCCTGCCAGGGTGCGGCTGCCACGGTGAAAAAGGTGGAGCGCAAGGACAAGTCCGAGAAGCCGCCCGCCCTCTATGACCTGACTACCCTCCAGCGGGACGCCAACCGGCTGCTGGGATACACCGCCCAGCAAACCCTGGACTATTTGCAGAACCTCTATGAAAAGAAGCTCTGCACCTATCCCCGGACGGACAGCCGCTATCTGACTTCGGATATGGCGGCGAGTCTGCCGGAGCTGGTTCGGCTCACCGCCGAGGCGCTGCCCTTTGCCGCTGGCATGGAGATTTTCTGCAATGCGGCCCAGGTCATCAACGACAAAAAAGTGACCGACCATCATGCAGTGATCCCTACCCGCAACCTCCAGGGCGCGGACCTGACCGGCCTGCCGGTGGGCGAAAAGGCGGTGCTGGAGCTGGTGGCCCTGCGGCTGCTGTGCGCCGTTGCCCAACCCTATACCTTTGCGGAGACCGCCGCCACGGTGGAGTGCGCCGGAGCGGAGTTTACCGCCAAGGGCCGCACGGTAATACAATCTGGCTGGCGGGCGCTGGACGCTGCCTACCGCGCTGGGCTGAAAAATGTGGAGCCGGACAAAGAAGCCGAGGACAAGGCGCTGCCGGAGCTGTCTGAAGGTCAGACGCTTCCCCTTTCCGGCGCTGCCGTCAAGGAGGGCAAGACCACCCCGCCCAAGCACTTCACCGAGGATACGCTGCTTTCTGCGATGGAGACTGCCGGGAAGGACGATATGCCGGAGGACGCCGAGCGCAAGGGGCTGGGGACCCCGGCCACCCGCGCCGGGATTCTGGAAAAGCTGGTGTCCACCGGCTTCCTGGAGCGCAAAAAGAGCAAGAAAACTGTGCAGCTCCTGCCATCCCATGATGCGGTGTCCCTTATCACTGTGCTGCCGGAGCAGCTGCAATCGCCCCTGCTGACCGCTGAATGGGAGTACCGGCTGGGCGAGATCGAGCGTGGCGAGCTGGCCCCGGAGGATTTCATGGATGGAATTTCCACCATGCTCAAGGAGCTGGTAGGAACCTATCAGATGATTAAAGGCACCGAGTATCTGTTCACTCCGCCCCGCGAAATGGTGGGCAAATGCCCCCGCTGCGGCGGTGATGTGGCGGAGCTGCAAAAGGGTTTCTTCTGCCAGAACGAGGGCTGTAAATTTGCCATTTGGAAAAACAACAAGTGGTGGGAGCTGAAGCGAAAGCAGCCCAACAAGGCCATCGTGACGGCGCTGCTCAAGGATGGCCGCACCCATGTGAGGGGCCTGTACTCCGAGAAAACCGGCAAGACCTACGACGCCACCGTGGTGCTGGAGGACGATGGGCAGTACGCCAACTTCAAGCTGGAGTTTAACCAGCAGAAAGGCGGCAAACGATGAAGCTCTCCCTCTACGAACAGGAAACCATTATCCTCTACAACCAGGCTGAGGCTACCGCCGAAGTCTATACCCATGATTCCCGGCTGCTGGAGAAATTGCGGCGGCTGGCGGAGAAATATCCGGACCAGATCGTGAAAAAGGACCGGCAGACCTTCACGGTTCCCAAACGCTGCGTGTCCGTCCGGGAACCGTACAGCGCCGAGCGTCGCAAAGCTGCCAGTGAACGGGCCAAGGCTGCTGGGTACAGGCCGCCCACCCCCAAGAAGGGCAGCGAGTAAGCATGGCCGAGAGCGTCTTTGAGGCCGTCAAGCAGTCTGTCACCGTCCGGGAAGCGGCGCAGATGTACGGGATGGAGGTCAATCGGAGCGGCATGGCCTGCTGCCCGTTCCACGATGACAAAAATCCCAGCATGAAGCTGAACGAGGAATACTTCTACTGCTTCGGATGCGGGGCCACCGGCGATGTGATTGACTTCACGGCAAAGCTCTACAATTTGTCCCCCAAAGAAGCCGCCGAAAAGCTGGCCCAGGATTTTGGCCTGGCTTATGACAGTCAGGCTCCTCCCCGGAGGCGCTATGTCCGGCAGAAATCGGAGACACAGAAGTTCAAAGAGGACCGGGATCATGCCTTTCGGGTCCTGGCTGACTACTATCATCTGCTGAGAAAATGGGAAACCGACTATTCCCCCAAAACGCCGGAAGAACATCCCCATCCCCGTTTTATGGAGGCAATTCAGAAAAAGGACTATACGGGCTATCTGCTGGATTTTTTCCTGGAGGACGGCCCGGAGGAACAAAAGCTGTGGATTGCCGAACATCAAGCAGAAATCGCCAATTTGGAAAGGAGAGTGAAAATCATGGCTGATAAGCCCACCAACCGGGAGCGGTTGCAGGAAATCACGGCAGGCATTGAACAGGGTATCAAGGAGCTGTTCGAGAGTGAGAAGTATATGCGCTACCTGTCCGTCATGTCCAAGTTCCACCGCTACTCCGTCAACAACACCATGCTCATCTATATGCAGCGCCCGGACGCCACCCTGGTGGCCGGGTTCAACAAGTGGAAAAACCAGTTTGAACGCCATGTGAAAAAGGGTGAGCATGGCATTACCATCATCGCCCCCACGCCTTACAAAAAGAAGATCGAGGAAATGAAGCGCGACCCGGACACCCATGCCCCCATCCTGGACGCGGATGGCAAGGCGGTCATGGAGGAAAAAGAAATTGAAATCCCCATGTTCCGACCGGTCAAGGTGTTCGATGTTTCGCAGACGGACGGCAAACCTCTGCCGGAGCTGGCCTCCAGCCTGTCCGGGACGGTGCCGCACTATGAGGCGTTCCTGGAGGCGGTGCGGCGCTCCGCTCCGGTCCCCATCGAGTTTGAACCGATGACTGAGAACATGGACGGCTATTTTTCCTCCGAGCAGCAGCGGATCGCCCTCCGGGAAGGTATGAGTGAGGTGCAGACCATTTCCGCCGCCGTCCATGAGACCGCACACAGCAAGCTCCACGACCCCAAAAAGTATGAGGCGGAGCCGACCTGGAAGATCGTGATGGTGAGTGAGGGCGGCGTCAAGCAGGACTTCCGCCTGGACTTTACCACCGAAGCGGAGGCAGAGCAGGCCGCCGCCGAGGAAGGCTGGCGGTATGTGGACGAGAATCAGTTTGAGTGGCGGCTGGAGGGACAGGAAGATCTGACGGCGGTGAAACAGGCCGCCAAGAACCGCAACACCGAGGAAGTGGAGGCCGAGAGCATTTCCTATGCGGTCTGCCAGTATTTCGGCATACAGACCGGCGAAAACAGCTTCGGATACATCGCTTCCTGGTCCAAGGACAAGGAGCTGAAGGAGCTGCGGGCCAGCCTGGAGACCATCAACAAGACTTCCTGCGAGCTGATTAACGACATCGAGCGCAACTACAAGGAAATCTGCAAGGAGCGCGGCATTGACCTGACTGCCGCCCCGGAGCCTGAGCGGGACCCTATTGAGCAGCTGGTAGCAGACATCGACCAGTTCACTTTCGATTATGACCCTTATGAGTATCGGAACAATGCAGATAGCCGTGAGGACGCACTGCACGAACTGACTGCCACACTCCGAAGCGGAGATGCCAGCGGTGTACGCGAATGGCTCCAGAATATCGTGAACGAGGACGAACCAGATGAAACCACCCAAAAAGCAGCCGAGCTTATGGAGCGGCTGGATCAGCTTGTGCCGGGGCTGGAACCGGAACAGCTGGACGAGCCGGAACCTGACCCCAACCTTGTGAAGATGGCCGATGAAGCGATGGCGATGGGCGCGGATATTGACTGGAACTCCGATAAGGAATTTCCGTTGTCTTTCGATACTGAAAGTCCCCGGCTCAGCGCCGAGTACCGGGAGGCCCTGCTGGTGCTGGATGATACCGCCTATCTTCATGTTCAGCCCTGTGACACCGGCTGGGACTACACGCTCTACGATGTGGCAACCATGAAGCAGCTGGACGGCGGCCAGCTGGACGGGGTCGACATGGGCCGTTCCGCAGCAGTCGGCCATATCTGCGAGGACCTGGGGATGGGCAGCAAGTCCATCAAGTATGCACCGCTGTCCATGATCGAGACTTTGCAGGAGGCGACCTCCCAGCAGATGCAGGAACAGGTCAGCCAGCAGACCGCAGAAGCCGCAGCCGCCCAGCTGCCGGATGCCCAGGAACAGGCGTTGGACGAATATCCCATGCCGGACCCGGTACTGACCCAGGACGATCTGGAGAAATGCGGCTGCCTGGACAGTGACCTTTTGCCCCTCTCCAAAGAACGGGCCTATGAGTTGATGGAGCGTGACCTGACCGTTTACATTATCCAGGAGGGCGAAAATCCGGTGATGGCCTTTGACACCGCCGACCTGGACGCCCATGACGGTATCTTCGCCCTGCCCCGTGAGGAATGGGAGGAAACCCCGGAGTTTGATAAGCTGGTCAAGGACCGCATGGACCACCAGGAGGAACGGGAGCAAGCGTTTCTCTCCCACAAGGGGGACTGCTTCGCCATTTATCAGGTGAAGCACACCGACGAGCTGCGGGACATCCGCTACGAGGGCCTGGAATGGCTCCAGTCCATCGGGCGGACGGTGCAGCGGGATAACTATGAGCTGGTTTATACCGCTCCGCTGCTGCCCTCTGACCTGAAAGGCGATACCACCGAACAGCTCTTTTACCGTTTCAATAATGAGCATCCCGCCGATTACGGCCATCCGTCCATGAGCGTCAGCGACATCGTTGCCATCAAGCGGGACGGCAAGGTATCCTGTCATTACTGCGACAGCTTCGGCTTTCAGCAGGTTCCCGGATTCCTGCCGGACAATCCGCTGAAAAATGCGGAGATGATGTTGGAGGATGACTATGGCATGATCGACGGCATCATCAACAACGGCCCCAAAGAGCCGACAGTGGCCCAGCTGGAACAGCAGGCCCGCAGCGGCCAGCCAATCTCTCTCATGGATTTGGCTGCTGCCGCCCACCGGGAGGACCGGGAAAAGAAAAAGTCCGTCATGGAGCAGCTGAAAAGCCAGCCCAAGGCGGAACACAAAAAGGCAGCGCCCAAAAAGAGCGCGGAAAGGGAGATTTGATATGGGAAACTTCACTTTTGAGGAAACGAACCTGCTTTGTATCTACAACACCGGAAGCCGTACCGGGCTGATCGACGCCCTGACGGAGATGCGCGGCGAGCTTTCGCCGGAGGAAGCCGAGCTGCGGGAGCTGACCGACAGCGCCCTTATGAAGCTCCGGGCCATGAGCGACGCCGAGTTTGCCGAGCTGGAGCTGTACCCGGATTTCGACGAGTAAAAATCACACCAAGACCCAGTGGGGCGGCCTGATGTGCCGCCCCATTTCTATTTAACATGAAGGGAGGACAGAAAACCATGCCATCCAAAGCTGAATTTTACCGGCAGATGGCCGAGCAGGTATCGACCCGGCTTGTGGGAAGTTGGAAGGAATGGACGGCCTTTCTTACTACTGCCGCCCGCCTCTACAAATACCCATTCCATGAACAGATGATGATTTACGCCCAGCGCCCGGACGCCACCGCCTGCGCCGAGTACGACCTGTGGAATGAAAAAATGGGACGGTATGTGCGCCGTGGCTCCAAGGGTATCGCCCTGGTGGACGATTCCGGCGACAGACCCCGGCTGCGCTATGTGTTCGATATTTCCGACACCGGGACCCGTGAACATTCCCGCACCCCCTGGCTGTGGCAACTGGAAGAACAGCACATCGGGCCTGTGTCGGCCATGCTGGAGCGCAACTACGGTGTTACCGGTGGCGATCTTGCCCAGCAGCTTATTGATGTGGCCGGAAAGCTGGCAAGTGAGTATTGGGACGAGCATCAGCAGGACTTCCACTACATCGTTGACGGTTCGTTCCTGGAGGAGTACGATGAACTCAACATTGAAGTCCAATTTAAGTCCGCCGCCACCGTCAGTATCGCCTACGCCCTGATGTCCCGCTGTGGGCTGGATACGGAACAATATTTCCAGCATGAGGACTTCATGCCGATCTTCGACTTCAACACTCCCGCCACCGTCGGGGCGTTGGGAGCGGCGGTCAGTCAGATGAACCAGCAGGTGCTGCGGCAGATCGGCGTCACCATCCAGAATTATGAGCGCGAACAACTCGCGGAAAGGAGCAACCACCATGAAGAACAACCTGACTTACACGCAGAACGGGGATTACCTGATTCCCGACCTGAGCCTGAGCGAACAGCCGGAGAAGCCCCTGGGCAAGTACGGGCGGCTGCGGAAAGCGTATCTGAAGGAACACCGGCCCCTGATTTACAACCAGCTGCTGCTGACCGAGAAGCTGTACCCGCACCTCATCGAGATCGACGAGACGGCGAACAGCCGTCTGGAGCAGATGATGCCCCAGCTGGCGGAGTCGGCGGGCGCGACGGAGGAGCTGAAAGCCCGCGATCCGATGCGCTGGGTGGGCCTGATGAACACCTGCAAGGCCCAGGCCGAGGAGATTCTGATGGCGGAGCTTATCAACAGCTGACCTTAAACCTGTTCCTCTCCGAAGCGGAACAAATCCAAAGAATAGACGAAGCAGAGAATGTGCAAACATCCTCTGCTTTTTCTTTTGCCCAGACCGACATCGACCATGTGCTGCGGCTGGGAGGCAACACGGACCGGCAGCGTGAACGCATTGTGGCAGCTTTTGAAAAGCAGAAGTCCACCGCCGAGATCGCAGCCTATCTGCAAAACCTCTATACCGGCGGCAACGGGATTGGCAGCATTACCGCATGGTATGCCGAGGACGGCATCCACCTGTCTCACGGAAAGTCTGCCCGTTATGACAAGTCCGCCCAGGTCATTTCCTGGGAGAGCGCCACCGAGCGTATCGGCCAGCTTTTGCAGACCGGCCAGTTTGCCACCAATGTGGAGCTGTCCGAGGCCGAGGGCTATGAACGTTCCCTCCTTGCGGAAAAGTTCTGGAATCTGTATCACGATTTCAGCGATGAAGCCAGAGAATCCGGGTATCTGCCCAGCCTTGCCAACAATCCAGGGCGCGGTTTCCCGGAAGAATCCGCATGGCTCACCGAGCAGCTGAAAAGCCCGGAGTTCCGCCAGAACCTTGCGGAAGAATATGCTGCCTTCTGGACGGCCTACCAGCAGGATCGGGATTTGCTGCGCTTCCACTACCACAAGCCAAAGGAGATTTGGGGAAACCTGAAAGATCTGTCCCTGCCCCGCACCGCCTTTACCTCTCAGATGACGGAAGTACCTGCGGTCAAGCAGTTTATCACCGAGGACGAGATCGAGGCCGCCATGACCAGAGGCAGCGGTGTTTCTGGTGGGAAAGGCCGCATTTTTGCCTATTTCCAAAATTCCCACACCGATAAAGAAAAGGTGGATTTCCTCCGGCACGAGTACGGCATTGGGGGCCACTCCCATGCCCTGTCAGGCGCTGGGGGCAGCTGGGAAGATCATGACGGAAAGGGCCTGCACTACAAAAAAGGCGGCTGCCCGGATGTGCATTTCACATGGGAGAAGGTTGCCAAGCGGATCACCGATTTGATTCAGAAGGGCCGCTATCTCACCGAACAGGAACAGGAGGAGTTCGACAAAATCCAGGCGGAAAAGGCTCTGGCCGAAGAAGATGCCCTGCAAGCCCAGCCGCCCGACACGGAACCTGCCGATGTTCTGCGGGAGGATGTGCCGGAGCAGCCCATTCCCACCCTCCGGGAGCTGCATGAGCGATACAAGCCCATCGTGCTGGAGGCTGTTACCCAGGACATCAGATACCGGAACGCCTGCGGTCACAGTGATTATGAAAACGCTATGATCGAGTGTAATGCTGCTGTGCGCCGCGCCATTCTTGATTCCCACAATATAGAGCTGATCCGCCTGTTCTCTGATGTGCCGGAATTTCGCCAGCGGCTGCACCGGGAAGTGGCAGACGAAACCTATCCCAAGCTCCATGAACTGCTGCGCCCGCTCTCGGACAATGACATTGACCGGGCTATCCAGGACTGGAATGGCAGGATCGAGAGTAAACACGCCGTTGTCCGCTACATGAAAGACCATGCACGGGAAAAAGACACCGCTGTGTGGCTGGCCCATGAGTTTGACGGCGGCGACGGCAAAACTCCGTTTGCGGTCCGCCCGGAAAACCCCGAAGGAACGGCGCTTCCCTGGCCCAAGGTGCAGCGCCGGATCGCCCAGCTCATTAAGGAGGATCGCTTCTATACTCAGGTCGAGCAGGACAATCTGGACGATGTGGACCCCATCGCCATCCGGGAGACCCTGGCCCAACGCGGCATTGTGGACGGCCATGTGGTGGACCCGGAAAAGCTGGACAACGACCCATTTATTCAGCAGGTCATGCGGGATGTGGAGGCCATATCCAGAGAGACCGCCCAAGCAGACCAACAGGAACAGCCTTCCCCCGGTAATTCGCGTGTTCCTGTATCAGACAAGGAATATGCTGCGGCCCGTGGCACGGTCCGGGAGCGGACTTCCTACGATCCATCGGTTCCTCCCTACCATGTGGGGGATATTGTCTATCTGGATGACCGCGCACACCAGATCACAGAGCTGCGGGATGACACCGTGGAGCTGCTGCCCACCGGCATGAGCTACCCCATCTACCGGGCCGAGCGTCAGGAACAGTTTGAGCAGCTTCTTCGGGCAGATAACCGCAACGACTTCTATACCGAGTTTCTTCCGGCAAACCCGGATGCGGTGGACCAGGACCTGCGGGATGTGCTGGCCCACGGTCTGATCGGTGAGGCGGACAAGGCGGAGCTTTCCCAGCTGCTGCACAACGGCAAGAGCAACCGGGAGGTTGCCCTGTGGCTGAGCCGGGCCTATCCCAACATCGTGGAAACGATGGAACTGGAGACCGGCGACACCGCCGACTACCGCACGATGCCGGAAGGTATCGAGCTGGAAGTGCTGGACGCAGATGAAAAGCGGCTGGCCATGCTGTTTTTCCGCTGGGACGAAGTTGCGCCTTTGCTGCGCGGGCTGTACGCTCGTCAGCTGGACGGTTTTGGACAGGAACACCCGGAACCGTCTGTCGAAACCCCGGCTTACCACGCCGAGACTGTGGCCGTCTATCCAGGTGATAAGAACCATCTGCCCTATGATGTGGTGGTTCAGACCCTGCGGACCGATGAACCGGAGCCTCCCGCACCTGCCATCGAACCGGAAAAGACCCTGGATGAAGTGCTGGACGAACATCCTGTATCCGTTCAGGTCAACGGTGAGTGGCAGACTTTTCCCAACGCCAGGGACGCCGAAGAAGCCGCCTATGGGGAGTACAAGGAGAACCTGCGCCGCACCGCCGAGAATTTCCGTATCACGGACGATCACCTGGGCGAAGGCGGCCCCAAGGCCAAGTTCCAGGCCAACATTGAGGCAATCAAGCTGCTGAAATGCCTGGAGGAAACCACCGGGCAGGCAACGCCGGAGCAGCAGGAAGTCCTCTCCCGGTATGTGGGCTGGGGCGGCCTTGCCGACGCCTTTGACCCCGATAAGGAAAGCTGGAGGAAGGAATATGCCCAGCTGAAGGAGCTGCTGACCCCGGAGGAATACGCTGCCGCCAGAGGGTCTACCCTCAATGCCCATTACACCAGCCCCACGGTGATCCGAGCCATCTATGAGGCTGTTGGCCGCATGGGATTTGAGACCGGCAACATCCTGGAGCCGTCCTGCGGCGTGGGCAACTTCTTTGGTATGCTGCCGGAGAGCATGGCCGGAAGCAAGCTGTACGGCGTGGAGCTGGATTCCATCAGCGGGCGGATTGCCCAGCAGCTCTATCCCAAGGCTGACATCACCGTGGCAGGATTTGAGACCACCGACAGACGGGATTTCTACGATCTGGCGGTGGGCAATGTGCCTTTCGGTCAATATCAAGTCCGGGACAAAGCCTACGATAAGCTGAATTTCAACATCCACAACTACTTTTTTGCCAAAGCGTTGGACCAAGTGCGTCCCGGCGGCGTGGTAGCCTTTGTGACTTCCCGCTATACGATGGATTCCAAGGATTCCACCGTGCGCCGGTATCTGGCCCAGCGCGCCGAACTGCTGGGGGCCATCCGCCTGCCCAACAACGCCTTCCGCGCCAATGCCGGGACTGAGGTTATGTCGGACATCGTTTTCCTGCAAAAGCGGGATCGTCCGCTGGACATTGTGCCGGAGTGGACGCAGACCGGCCAGACCGAGGATGGCTTTACCATCAACCGCTATTTCCTGGACCACCCGGAAATGGTGCTGGGGCGTCCCACCGCTGAAAGCACCCAATACGGCAAGCAGGATTACACCGTGGCCCCCATCGAGGGGCTGGAGCTGGCCGATCAGCTGCATGATGCCGTGAAGTACATTCGCGGCACCTACCAGGAGGCCGAGCTGCCGGAGTTGGGCGAAGGCGAAGCCATCGACACTTCCATCCCCGCCGACCCCAATGTGAAGAACTACTCCTACACCGTGGTGGACGGAGCTGTGTATTTCCGGGAGAACAGCCGCATGGTGCGGCCTGACCTCAACGCCACCGCCGAGGCCCGTGTCAAAGGCATGGTGAGGCTACGGGATTGCGTCCAGGAATTGATCGACCTGCAAATGGACGCCGCCACACCGGACAGCGAAATCCGGGAGAAGCAGGCGGAGCTGAACCGGCTCTATGACGAGTTTTCCGCCAAGTACGGCCTTATCAATGACCGGGCGAACCGGCTGGCCTTTGCCGATGATTCCAGCTATTATCTGCTCTGCGCGCTGGAGATCGTGGACGAGGACGGCAGGCTGGAGCGCAAGGCGGATATGTTCACCAAGCGGACCATCAAGCCCCATGAGGCGGTGACTTCTGTGGACACCGCCAGCGAAGCCCTGGCCGTATCCATCGCGGAAAAGGCCCGTGTGGATATGGAGTACATGGAACAGCTTACCGGCAAGACCAGCGACGAGCTGGCCTCTGAGCTGCAAGGCGTGATCTTCCGCCTGCCTGGGCCAGTGCCGGAGGGAGAACGGCCTGCCTATGTGACCGCCGACGAATACCTGTCCGGCAATGTGCGGCGCAAGCTGCGTCAGGCACAGCGGGCGCTGGAGGCCAGCGAGATTTTCCGTCCCAATGTGGAGGCGCTGGAAAAGGCGCAGCCCAAAGACCTGGACGCTTCGGAGATCGAGGTGCGCCTGGGCGCTACCTGGATCGACAAAGAGTACATCCAGCAGTTCATGTATGAGACCTTCAACACCCCGTACTATCTCAAGCGCGCCATCCAGGTCAATTACGCCTCTTACACCGCCGAATGGCAGGTCACAGGCAAAAGCTCTGTGTCCGAAAACGATGTAGCAGCCTACACTACCTACGGAACCAGCCGTGCCAACGCTTACCGGCTGCTGGAGGATGCTTTGAATCTGCGGGATGTCCGTATCTATGACACCGTGGAGGACGCAGACGGCAGAGAGCGCCGGGTGCTGAACGCCAAGGAGACCACTCTGGCCGCACAAAAGCAGCAGGCCATCCGGGACGCTTTCCGCGATTGGATTTGGAGAGACCCGGAGCGCCGCCAGACCCTGGTGCGCCAGTACAACGAGGAAATGAACTCCACGCGGCCCCGTGAATATGACGGGTCCCACATCACCTTCGGCGGCATGAACCCATCCATCACCCTGCGGGATCACCAGCTGGGCGCTATCGCTCATGTGCTGTATGGCGGCAATACGCTGCTGGCACACGAGGTCGGTGCGGGCAAAACCTTTGAAATGGTGGCCGCTGCGATGGAATCCAAGCGCCTGGGGCTGTGCCAGAAGTCCCTCTTTGTGGTGCCAAACCACCTGACGGAGCAGTGGGCTTCGGAGTTTCTGCGGCTCTATCCCTCCGCCAAAATCCTGGTCACGACCAAGAAAGACTTTGAGACCCATAACCGAAAGAAGTTTTGCGCCCGGATCGCCACCGGCGACTACGACGCCGTTATCATCGGCCACTCGCAGTTTGAGCGTATCCCCATCAGCCGGGAGCGCCAGGAACGGCTCCTCTACGAGCAGATCGACGAGATTACCGAGGGGATTGCCGAGGTACAGGCCAGCGGCGGCGAGCGTTTCACGGTCAAGCAGCTGGAACGGACCCGCAAATCCCTGGAGGCGCGGCTGGAAAAGCTCCAGGCCGAGGGCCGCAAGGATGATGTGGTGACTTTCGAGCAGCTGGGTGTGGACCGCCTATTCGTCGATGAAGCGCACAATTACAAGAACCTGTTTTTATACACCAAGATGCGGAATGTGGCGGGCCTCTCCACCAGCGACGCCCAAAAGTCCAGCGATATGTTTGCCAAGTGCCGCTACATGGACGAGATCACCGGCAGCCGGGGTGTTATCTTTGCCACCGGCACCCCGGTCAGCAACTCCATGACCGAGCTTTACACCATGCAGCGGTATCTCCAGTATGACCGCTTGCAGGAACTGAGCATGACCCATTTTGACTGCTGGGCGTCGCGCTTTGGTGAAACGACGACGGCGCTGGAGCTGGCACCGGAAGGCACCGGCTACCGGGCGCGCACCCGCTTCTCCAAGTTTTTCAATCTCCCGGAGCTGATGAACCTGTTCAAAGAGGTGGCTGATATTAAAACCGCCGATCAGCTCCATCTGCCCACGCCGGAGGTGGAATACCACAACATTGTGGCCCAGCCTACTGAACACCAAAAAGAGATGGTGCAGGTTCTCTCCGAGCGCGCCTCCAAGGTACACAGCGGCAGCGTTGACCCATCGGAGGACAATATGCTCAAGATCACCGGCGATAGCCGCAAGTTGGGTCTGGATCAGCGTATCATCAACCAGTTGCTGCCGGACGAACCCGGCACCAAGGTCAACCAATGTGTCGCAAACATCATGCAGATTTGGCGGGACGGCGAGGCTGATAAGCTGACCCAGCTGGTGTTCTGCGATATTTCCACGCCCCAGGCGGCCCCCTCCAAAAAGGCGGCCAAGGCGCTGGATAATCCCACGCTCCATGCGCTGGAGCAGGCTGTGCCGCTGGACGAGCCGGAGCCGGTCTTTACCGTCTATGAGGACATCCGGCAAAAGCTCATCGCCCAGGGGATGCCCGCCGATCAGATCGCGTTCATCCATGAGGCCAACACCGAAGTCAGAAAAAAAGAGCTGTTCGCCAAGGTCCGCACCGGCCAGGTGCGTGTCCTGCTGGGCAGCACCGCCAAGATGGGCGCTGGCACCAATGTGCAGGACCGTCTGGTGGCGCTCCATGACCTGGACTGCCCGTGGCGGCCGGGAGACCTTGCCCAGCGCAAGGGCCGTATCGAGCGCCAGGGCAACCAAAATCCCCTGGTCCATGTGTACCGCTATGTTACCGAGGGAACTTTTGACGCTTATCTCTGGCAGACGGTTGAAAACAAGCAAAAATTCATTTCTCAGATTATGACCTCTAAATCGCCGGTCCGCTCCTGCGACGATGTAGACGAAACGGCGCTGTCCTTTGCCGAGATCAAGGCCCTGTGCGCCGGAGACCCCCGTATCAAGGAGCGCATGGACCTGGATGTGGAGGTCTCTAAGCTAAAGCTGATGAAAGCCGACCACCAGAGCAAGCAGTACCGTCTGGAGGACCAGCTGCTCAAATACTTCCCGGAGGAAATCGAAAAGCACAAGGGCTTCATCCAGGGCTTTGAAGCAGACCTGGAGACCCTGGCGGCCCACCCTCACCCGGAGGACGGCTTTGCCGGTATGGAAATCCGGGGCGATACCCTGACGGACAAGGAGAACGCCGGTGCCGCCCTGCTGGATGCCTGCAAGGAGGTCAAAGGCTCCGAGCCTGTGCAGATTGGCAGCTATCGGGGATTCACTATGTCCGTGGAGTTTTCCGCTTGGAAACAGGAATATACGCTCCTGCTGAAAGGCCAGATGACCCACCGGGCAAGCCTCGGCACAGACCCACGCGGCAACCTGACCCGCATTGACAATGCGCTCTCTCAAATGCCCCAACGCCTGGAGGCGGCCAAGGCCCAGCTGGATAATCTGTACCAGCAGCAGGCCGCCGCCAAGGAGGAAGTGGGCAAGCCTTTCCCCTATGAGGATGATCTGCGGGTAAAGTCCGCCCGTCTTGTGGAACTGGACACGCTTCTGAACCTGGACGGCAGGGGTCGCTCTCAGCCGGAACCTGTGATCGCCAAGAGCGCACGGCCCTCGGTGCTGGACAGCTTGAAGCGCCCGGTGCCGCCCCGAAGCTCCGAAAAGAAACCGAAACAGCATGAGGAGGTGCGATAATATGAATACCAACGATCTGAATACGGCCCTTTATGAGAAGATGGCCGCCGAGCAGGACAAATACCGGGACTGGCTGAAAAGCCAGCCTCCGGCAGAGGTCCTGAACCACGCCTATGAGTACACTGTCCGGGAGGACATCGTGATGACTATGGAGGAACTGGAGCTGACCGACGCCCAGGCCCAGGCGCTGCTGGATTCGCCCACGCCGCTGGCTGATGTGTACCGTTACTTTGAGAAGCTGGAGACCGGCTACATGGATGTGATCCGGGACAGCATTGAGAACCGGGCCGATGACGCTTGCAAGGCCCAGGCGGAGCTGCGGAAAGCCGCCATTTACCCTCACTCCGCTGCCTATGCGAAAGAGCATGGGGAGCTGGAGCAGTACCGGTCCTCCAATCGGGCCAACCTCCAATGCAAGGAAGCCATTGAAGCGGCGGTGCGGGAACACTTCGACGGGATGTATCTCAGCCACGATGCCGCCAAGGGCGTAATCGAAACCTACGGCATGGACCGGGTTATGCTGGTCCTTGCCAACACCGTCCAGCTCCAGGACTGGGATGGACGCTATTCGCCCCGGAACAAGGAATGGGCCAAGACCATCCCCAACTATAACTCCGATACCGTCCGGTGCGGCTATGCCCTGAACAGTCACCCTGCTGTCTTGAACGGGTTTATTGACCTTGTGCGCGAGGAACATCTGCGCCGCCAGCCCTTGACGGCAGAGGACATCCAGGCCGAGGCGGAACGGATTTTGCGGGAGCTGCGCGCATCGGATGCGCCGAACAGCCCCCACGGGACCCATTACATGGTCCGCATTTCCCCGGAGTTTTTGAACCGTGCCGGGAGCAAAGACCATGACCGGCTGATGAACCTCCTGCCGTTCCGTAGTCTGACCTTTACCGGCATGAAAGGGCTGCCCGGAACCTATGCCACCATCCTGGCCAGCGAGGACCGGACGAAAGAACTGCGCCAGCCCCGGCCTTCTGTCCGGGAGCATTTGAAGCAGGAACCGAAACAGGCTGCCCCGAAAGCTCCAACCCATAAGAAACGGGAGCCGGAACGGTGAGCGCCCCAAAGCGCAAACGGGAGGTCCAGGTGAATTTCCGGGTCTCCCCGGAGGAGCTGGCGCTGATCGAGCAGAAAATGTCCCAACTTGGGACGAAGAACCGGGAAGCCTATCTGCGGAAGATGGCCTTGGACGGCTATGTGGTGCAGCTGGACCTGCCGGAGCTGAAGGAGCTGGTGTCCCTGCTGCGCCGGAGCAGCAACAACTTAAACCAGCTCACCCGCCGGGTGCATGAGACCGGGCGTGTCTATGACGCTGACCTGGAGGATATAGCCCAGCGGCAAGAACAGTTATGGGAGGGCGTGAAGGAAATCCTGACCCAGCTCTCCCATCTTTCGTGACCGGGGTATATATCCCATCTGCGGAGGGAGGAACGGCGTTCTTTTCGCCGCGCCTCCCTCCGCTTTTTCTTTTTGTCTGTATCCTTGCCTTTTGACGGAGCTTGCCGGATAATAAAGGCAGATAGCAAAGTGTTCTCACATCTCACAAAGGAGTTGAGATACCAATGTTGACCTTTGAAAAGGTTTTAGAGATTTTCGAGGACTATCTGGCCCAAGATATGGAGCTGGAAGTTTACAAGAGCAGGTACGGATATGTCTGCGTGTCCTTCAACGGCTCACCCCCGGACCCGCCCTATTGCGAGGGTGATGTGTGCCGGACCCCGGAGGAACTGTTTGACCATCTGCTGGTCGAGTACGAATCCTTTGCCTCCATTCAGCTGACAAAGGGACGCCGAGAAGAAAACGAGGACGACGAGGAACAGGTCCGCCGTCTGTGCCAGAAGTATCTGGATCGTCGAGAGGAGGCTATGAAATGACCGTATTGAAGCTGATTATGAAGATCGTGATTGCGCCGGTGATCCTGCTGCTCACCCTGGCCATCTGGATTTGCGTGGGGCTGGTCTATGTGTCCGGCCTGGTGCTGGGGCTGCTCAGTACGGTGATTGCCCTGCTGGGCGTGGCCGTCCTGATAACATACTCCCCGCAGAACGGCCTTATCCTGCTGGTGATCGCGTTTCTCATAAGCCCCTTTGGGCTGCCGAAGCTGGCCTTTTGGTTGCTGGGCAAAGTGCAGGATTTGAAATATGCAATACAGGATTTGGTTTACGGTTAAAAAGACACCCTCTCCCGTTGGTGGAGAGGGTGTTCGGCTTATGATAAAACCTCCGGCGAAGCTCGTCGGAGGTCTTATGGTTCCAGATTATCTTCTTTGAAAAGTGGCGAAGCAAAAAAGGTGTCTATTCCAATTCCCAGCCCCTGGCACATCTCATGGATGATCCGCAGCTTTACGGAATCGTAAGAACAGTTGATGATATTGCCTATGGTGGACTTGGGAACGCCGCTTTTCATATACAACTGATACTGCGTCATTTTACGCTCCTCCAGCAATTCTGAAAGGCGTCTGCTGACCGCCTGATTTAGCTTCAATCGCACTCACCGTCCCTGTCCCTGTACTAAAGTTATTATATGGGCAGGCGCGTGAAAATTGGTCCCTGTACCTGTACTAATGGCGATATTTGCGCTATGATGGGATCAGGGGTGTTTTTATGACTGTTACCTTTTGCGGTCATGCACAGATTTCGCAGAGCGAGAAAATTGAGCAATGGTTATGCGATGTTACGCAGAAACTGATTGAGCAAGGCGCGACTACCTTTTACCTGGGTGGCTATGGAGCTTTTGACAGCTTGGCAGCGTCTGTTCTGAGATCGCAGAAAAAGCGGTATCCGCAGATTGAGCTGATTCTTATCTTGGCCTATCTTAACACCGGGAGAGACACTTCCGGTTACGATAGCACGGTGTACCCACCGTTGGAGACTGTGCCGCGCCGTTTCGCAATTTCGCATAGAAACCGCTGGATGGTAGAGTCCGCCGATGTGGTAATAGCGTATGTCCTCCATGATTGGGGTGGAGCTGCCACAACGCTGCGGTGCGCCAAACAGAAAAAGAAACAGATTATTTCATACCGTGACGAGATGGGCAGCTGAGGCTGCCCATTTTTTTGAAGGGAGGGAAACTTCATGGCAACCACACGCATCATGCCGCTGCATATCGGCAAGGGCCGGACCGAGAGCCGTGCCATCAGCGCGATTATTGACTATGTGGCAAATCCACAAAAGACAGACCACGGCAGGCTCATCACCGGCTATGAGTGCGACAGCCGCGTGGCCGATGCCGAGTTCATGCTGGCAAAGCGCCAGTACATTGCCGCTACCGGGCGGGTCCGTGGCGCGGACGATGTAATCGCCTACCATGTCCGCCAGTCCTTCTGCCCTGGGGAGATCACCCCGGAGGAAGCCAACCGGCTGGGCGTAGAATTTGCCAAGCGGTTCACCAAGGGCAAACACGCCTTTATCGTCTGTACCCACATTGATAAGGCCCATGTCCATAATCATATCATTTGGAGTTCGGTCAACTTGGACTGTGACCGGAAATTCCGCAACTTTTGGGGCAGCACAAAAGCCGTCCGCCGATTGAGCGACACCATCTGCATTGAGAACGGACTGTCCATTGTCGAGAACCCACAGCCCCACGGCAAAAGTTACGACCAATGGCTGGGCGATCAGGCGAAGCCCTCCCATCGGGAATTGCTCCGTGCTGCCATTGACAACGCCCTGGCGCAAAAACCTGCTGATCTGGACGAGCTGCTGAAGCTGCTCCGGGAATCCGGCTGCGAAGTATCCAAGCGCGGCAAATCCTACCGTTTGAAGTTCCCCGGCTGGGGCAAAGTGTCCCGCCTGGACAGTTTGGGCGACGGCTACACCCTGGAGGACCTGCTGGCTGTCCTCGCCGGTCATAAGCAGCACATCCCACGCAAAAAAATCATCATACAGCCGGAGCCGCCCAAGGTCAATCTGCTGGTGGACATCCAGGCAAAGCTCCAGGCCGGAAAAGGTGCCGGGTATGCTCGGTGGGCCAAGGTTTTTAATCTGAAACAGATGGCGCAGACCGTGAATTATCTCACCGAGCATAACCTGCTGGAGTATGCGGTTCTGGAGGAAAAGGCTGCTGCGGCCACGGCCCACCACAATGAGCTATCTGCAAAAATCAAAGCAGCGGAGAAACGCATGGCGGAGATCGCCGTCCTGCGGACCCATATCATCAACTATGCCAAGACCCGCGACACCTATGTGGCCTACCGGAAGGCCGGTTACTCAAAGAAATTCCGAGAGGAACATGAGGAAGAAATCCTGCTCCATCAGGCGGCCAAAAATGCCTTTGACGATATGGGGGTCAAGAAGCTCCCCAAGGTCAAGGAGCTGCAAGCCGAGTATGCCAAGCTCCTGGAGGAAAAGAAAAAGACCTATGCCGAGTACCGGCGCTCCCGTGAGGAAATGCGGGAGCTGCTGGCGGCAAAGGCCAATGTGGATCGGCTCTTAAAAATGGAGGAGGAACACGATGCCGAAAAAGAAAAAGGCCACGACCAGCGGTGAGCTGGTCATGGTCAAAAGCGTCCGTCGGACGCGCAGCCGCAGAATGAAATTCTGCGTTCATGGGGGCTTGGGGGATACCCTCAACAAGCAGCGCCGGAAGCCAAATGGCTATCCAGGGGCATTGCTTGCCTCTTTCCCGCAGGAATAAAATAAGCCAGTGACGAAACCTTCAAATTTCGCTCACTGGCCTACTTTGTTTCAAGTTTCTTGGAGAGTTCCTTTAGTTCCTCTGCAAATCCACGAGTATGGCGCAACAATGTTTCACGCATCTCTGGCGGACAATTCATATAAAGTAGCTTCATCTCGTTCTGCCCTGCTTCGTCCGGCGAGAGATCCGAGTACATAAGCGAGTCCAGTGAAAGATGAACTACCTTTGCCAATGCTTTCAAAATCAAATAGGAAGGATTTCTCCTGGCTTTCTCAATATCGGCAATCTGTTTGGTAGAAACATGGGATTCATCAGCCAGCTGTTCCTGCGTCAGATTTTTTTCTTTTCGTGCTGCTCGGAGCGCATCGCCCAAGGCAGTCAAATCATCAATCGGCATTATCGTTCACCTCAATAATATTGTATCGTTCCGGTTTGATTTGAGGAATAACCTTATCATTCCGGTTGACCAGCACGATTATACCGATTTTGAGTGCATTTATTAAGAAAACGCCAGGCACAAAGGCGTATTGCCTCTGCATCTGGCGTTTCCTTATAAGTCTGAAAAATTTGCCTGCTTATCTAAATATACGGGAACATTAAAGCAGCTTCACATCCTTTTGGGGGAACATTAGTAAGTTTGAAACTGCCGTTATGAGCTGCGGCGACTTGTTGGACAATCAGTAACCCAAGCCCATGTCTTAAATCAAGCCGTTCATCCGTGCTTTCCATATAATGCGGCTTTTCTTCCAGCTCTTGCAGCTTTTCAGCAGACAGACCCGTTCCGTTATCCGTAACCGCCAAGATAAGCTGATTTTGTGATGCTGAAAGAGAAAGGCGGATTTCACAGCCCTGCGGGTTGTGTTTCATGCTGTTCTGGACAAGGTTGTTCACCGCCCGCGAAATCAATCTGGCATCACATTCGAACACAGCATTTTCGGCGTCTGGAGCAATCTCAATTTCAATGTTGTAGCTATCAGAAATTCCCGTATTCAACAGATCTGCTACATAGGAGCGCAGCAGTTTAGATAGGCGAACCCCCTCTTTATGAAGCGGCTGCATCTCATATTCCAACTGCGATACTAAATTCAAATCCTGTACCAGCTCTTTGATTTTTACACTTTGCTTCCGTACTATTTCTGCCTGTTCCCGGATGCTCTTGCTGGCAGCTTCACTTTCCGCAATACGGCCCGCATACCCCATAATCATGGAGAGCGGTGTGCGAATGTCATGGGAAACGCCGCTGATCCAGTTCGCCCGTGCTTCATTTTGCCTATTCAAAATGGAAGAAGCCTTGTTTACGCTACTTGCAATTTCCGACAGTTCTCCGCTGATATGAAGTGAAACCGGCTTTCCGTCTGCAAGAGTTTCCACAGCGGACACAATCGGTTCGGTATTGTGAATGATTCTGCGTTTGGAAAAGTAATAGGCTAAAAAGAGGCACAGCACATCCAATCCCAGCATCCCCACTACAAAGAGAGGAAGCCGTCGAAGCGCCGCAATGGAATAGTAATTGCTGGTGAGTTTTGTATAGCTGTCTGTGGGATAGCCCAACACCAACAGCCCATCATCGGTGTTCCAAACAAAAACCGGGTAATCCTCAATATATCCTTTTGAAAATAGTGCAACATCTTGAATGGTGTAACTTTCCGGCACATTGTCCGGCAAATCAACCGACCAATAACATTGTCCATCTGCGTCCAGGTAGATTGCCCAAATATGATTCTGCCGGAGTTTTTGCACCGCATCATCCGACAATTGTTCCGGCGTGGCGGCAGCAGCAGTCATTTCCAACATGGATTGCGGGGATGAATCTCCATAATCCTCGGTCACAATCTTTTGAAATGTCAGGCCGAATACCACCGCGTTAAGGAACAGCAATATCAAAATAAAGGTAGCGAACGACACAAGATATTTAGATATATAACTTCCGAATGATCTCATGGCTTCACTTCCTTGCTATCAGCTTATAGCCCAAACCTTTAATGGTTATCAGGGATACGGGTTTTGATGGATCAGTTTCAATCTTTTCTCGGACGCGCCGGACATGAGCATTGAGGCTGTTTTCGTAGCCAAAAGGATTGTCCCCCCAGAGGGCTTCACAAAGCGCATCTACGGTAACAATCTTTCCAGCATTACGGGCAAGAGTTTCAAGTAAGGTGTGTTCTTTGGCTGTCAGTGAAATAATCTCGTTGCCCTTATGGACTTCGGCCCGGCTGAAATCAATCGTACATCCACCCAAAACAAGCAGCGGCGAATCCTCTTTGTAGGTTCGCCGCAGTACCGCATAGATACGCAGTAACAATTCTTGCGGCATAAAGGGCTTAGAAATGTAGTCATCTGCACCAAGTCCCAATCCCGACAATTTGTCTGCTGCCTCGTCCTTTGCTGTTAAGAAAATGATCGGCACATTGGTAAAGGTGCGGAGCTGCTGCATCAGAGAAAAGCCGTCCCCATCTGGCAACATGACATCCAAAACGATTAAATCAGGAGTGTCCTCTTTTGCGGTCAGAATAGCTTCTTTGACCGTCATAGCGGTAAGGACAGTTTCAAATCCCGCATCTTTCAATATATCTGATACCATCTTCAATAGTTCCTGTTCGTCATCCACCAACAGGAGCCTTTTACTATGTAAAAAAGAATTATCCATAGCATCCTCTCCAATCTGATTTTCTTTGTTTCTATTATATCATAGGCTGTCCATTCTGCGATCTTGTCTCTTAAAAAGTAAGGTAAAAGTAAGGACGAGAGAATGTAGATGTCAGGTTGAGGTTGTACCATAAAAACATCGAAAGGAGATGTTTCTATGGACTATATCATCACAACGGAACAGTTGACTAAGAAGTATAAGAACTTCACTTCGGTCAATCATGTTTCGCTTCATATTCGCAAGGGCAGCATTTATGGTTTTCTCGGCCCCAACGGTGCGGGGAAATCTACGACCATGAAAATGCTGCTGGGCCTGACCGCGCCGACAAAGGGCAGCTTTACTATTGATGGAAAGCAGTTCCCGAATGATCGGATTGCCATTCTCAAAGAGATCGGCTCTTTCATCGAAGCGCCGTCTTTCTACGCAAACCTGACCGGGCGGGAAAATCTTGATATTATCCGCCGCATTTTGGGACTGCCGAAAGCCGATGTGGAAGATGCGCTGGAACTGGTGGGGCTGACCGAGTTTGGCGACCGGCTGGCAAAAAAGTATTCGCTGGGAATGAAGCAACGCTTGGGCCTTGCCGGGGCGCTGCTGGGGCGTCCGCCAATCCTCATTCTGGACGAACCCACCAACGGCCTTGACCCGTCCGGTATCCACGAAATTCGCAATCTGGTAAAATCCTTGCCCAGCCTTTACGACTGCACGGTGCTGATCTCGTCCCATATGCTGTCTGAAATCGAATTGATTGCAGATGACATTGGGATTCTCAACCACGGGCGGCTGCTGTTTGAGGGAAGCATGAATGATCTGCGTCAATACGCCCTGCAATCCGGCTTCGCTGCGGACAATCTGGAAGATGTGTTCCTTTCTATGGTTGAGAAAGATAACATGGACAGAAAGCAGAGGGCAAAATTATGAAAACGCTGGCAATCGAACTTCGGAAAGAAAAGCGAACCGGCGTGATTCCCGTGCTGCTGGCCGTTGGTGTCTTGGGAGCCGCCTACGCATTTGTCAATTTCATTGTGCGGAAAGACACACTTCTGAATCTGCCGCTGGCCCCGATGGATGTCTTGTTGACCCAGCTCTACGGCATGATTATGGTGCTGAATCTGTTCGGTATCGTGGTTGCTACCTGCATGATCTACAACATGGAATTTAAGGGAAGCGCCGTTAAGAAGATGTATATGCTTCCCGTGAGTGTCCCGGCCATGTACCTGTGCAAATTTTTGATTCTGACGGTCATGTTTTTGGTTGCAATCGTGCTGCAAAATCTGGCGCTTGCACAAATCGGAATGACGGATTTGCCGGACGGAGCGTTTGAAATGGGAACGCTGGTACGCTTTGCCGGATACTCTTTTCTCACATCCATGCCGGTACTGTCGTTTATGCTGCTGATTTCCTCGCGCTTTGAAAATATGTGGGTGCCGCTTGGAATTGGCGTTGCCGGTTTTCTAAGTGGTATGGCACTTGCAAATTCGGGACTGGCACTTCTGCTGGTGCATCCTTTTGTGATTATTCTGAAACCTGCGGTAGCCATGAGCGCCCAGCCTGATCCGACGGTTGCCCTTGTCGCTTTGGCGGAAACGCTGTTGTTCCTTGCTGTGGGTTTGTGGCTGGCGAAGTACAGACGCTACGAGTAAGGAGGGATAATAAGAAATGAGCTTTTTGGATTTACTCAAAATCGAGTTTATAAAAGTAAAACGCTCAAAAATCGTACCCCTGATTTTCATTGCACCTTTATTGGTGGTAGTTTCCGGGGTTGCGAGTTTGAGCAACTATTTTACACCGGAATACACCAATGCGTGGCCTGCCATGTTCATTCAAAGTGCGCTTGTTTACGCCTACTATCTGCTCCCGTTCAGCATGATTGTAGTCTGTGTGATGATCGCAGGACGAGAAACAGGAAATAACGGTATTCTGAAAATGCTGGCGCTGCCGGTCAGCCGCTGCGCATTATCCATTTCCAAATTCTGTGTGCTTACCTTTTATCTGTTTATGGAAATGGTGGTATTTCTTGTCGTGTTCGTAATCGCCGGGTTGATTGCAACACAGACAATGGGAGTAACAGAAACCTTGCCAATCCTGTATCTTCTGAAATGGTGCTTGGGGCTGTTTCTGACTATGCTGCCGTGCATTGCGGCTATGTGGGCCATCACCGTACTGTTTGAAAAGCCGCTTCTTTCTGTGGGATTGAATTTGCTGCTTGTGATTCCTGGTGTATTGGTTGCGAATACGCCGCTGTGGATCGCCTACCCGTACTGTTACAGCGGTTATCTCGTTTCCTGCTCTCTCCATGACTTTACAGCAGAAACTTCCGACGCCGCTTTTTCGATGTTTCCGTTCCTGCCGTGCGCGATTGTAGTGTTTGGCCTGTTTTTCGCGCTGGCTGTCACCCAATTTGGGAAAAAAGAAATGAGGTAAAACTATGGAAAAGAAAGAACTTCAATCAGTTAGTATCGCTGCGCTCATTGTGAGCATCCTACCGCTGGCGGCTCTTGCCCCATCGCTTCTGCGCCTTTCGCTGTCGGACGGAGTCCGAACCGCTTGGGCCGGAGCCAATATCGTTTTTGTCCTGCTGGGCCTGATTCTTTCGGTAGTATGTGTGCGGAGCAAGGAAAGCCGCAGCGTTATCAATATCGTATCTACGGCAATCAGCGCGTTTTGGGCGCTGCTGATGGTGGGAATTGTTGCGCTTGCCATGTTCCTTACTTTCGTTCAGTGAGGAAACGGTTATGTGCAAAATTGGAAAATTTATCGGGTGCTGTCTGATTGCGGCTTCTTTGCTTGCCTGTACTGCCTGTTCCGGCCTCGATAAGTTAAGTGAAAATCTCAAGGATGGGGCAGAGCAATTAAGCGACGATGTGGTGATCGGGAAAAGCAACGCTCTCATAACCCCTTATCAGTCTTTTGAGGGCAGCCGGACTGCGGACAACGAGGCTTTTCTGGCCACCTATGACGCTTCCGTAACTGGATTTAACGGACAGGATATTTTGGTTGCTGACACCGACCTCAAGGAAAATGAGTGCCGTGAAATTATGATCCAATACCAGTTCAGTTCGCTTAACGGAGACTGTCAGCTCATTTACATTTCCCCGGACTTGGAGGAGCAAGTGCTTTCTGAATCTGCCAGCGGAAGCGTTGCCGTTCAGCTTCAAGCTGGAGCGAACTACATCGGAATCATCGGCACAGACTATTCGGGCGCGATCCAGATTACCGTGGAATAAGCGGTAGAATGATATGAAACGAATATTGGTAGTGGATGACAACACGGAATTTCTTCAAACCCTGTCAACCGTGCTATCTGGCGATTTTGATACGATTAAGGCTACGGGCGTCAAGGAAGCATTGGACATACTTCAAGCAGTCACAGTTGATGCAATCTGTTCCGATTTCAACATGAAAGATGGCACGGGGTTGGATTTGCTTGAAAAAATCCGTCAAAAAGGTCTGAAAACCCCTTTTCTGCTGATGTCTGGTGATGACAGCAGAGCATTAGAGCAAAAAACCAAACTGTACTATGGTGATTTCTGCTGCAAAACAGATTTTGATTTAATCCGTAAAATTAAAGTCTTAGTCAGCAACTAAATAAAGATACCATCTGCCGGACGACGGCAAAAGAAAAAAAGCCGTCGTACAGCAGCCCTTTTGACACGCCCGTATACCCAGCGGCGGCTTTGAAAAATCAAGGCCGCCGCTTTCTTTATGTCTAAAGGAGAGTGATACCAGGACCGGCGGCCCAAGGAGGGAGCCGCCATGAGAGCAGTAATATGTAGTTCATCAAAAAAAGCCTTGCTTGCGCCCCGGCTCTTTCCGCTCCTCCTCCGGCATTATCCTGCCGACTAATCGGCAGACACAGAAGGAATGAACTTAACGCCAGTTTCCCACTTCGGGAGACTGGCGTTTTTGTTTGTCGTTTTTTGTGGAATGGCCCCGAATTGTGCCGGTGCCGTTCTCCGCCCCATTTCGGCTCACTCGCCAACTGGACCCGTGAACCGAAATGGAGGTACATAATGCAAAAAATCAATCTTCGGGAGCTGTATCCCGATATTTATAAAACAGATACTTTTTTGGAAGTGGCCGATGAAGTACAGGCCGTTTTTCTGGCCGACAAACGAGCTGAAGCGCGCTACCTGCGGCAGATGTATAACTATAAAGCGCACTATTCCTTGGACTGCGACAATGGCATTGAGAAGGCTATTGTGCAGCACCCGCCGACCCCGGAAGAAATCCTGGAGGACCAGCAGCTCCGCGATCAGCTTTACTCTGCGGTGATGGAGCTGCCGGACAAGCAGGCCAAGTGGATTTATGCCCGGTTTTACCTGGGCATGACTGTCAAGGAAATTGCCCAGGCGGAAAGTGTTGATCTCAGCTGGGTGTATAAGAGCATAAAGCGCGGTTTGAAGCGCCTGGGAAAAAATTTCAAAAACTTTAATTAACCTGGCCAAAATATCGCCGTTTTCTTCACTACCATTAGAAGGACAACTTTTCACCTTCATTGGTACATTGACAACCGAATAGACGGCATTTCTGGTACATAGCCCATGTACGAGCGAATCAGGCGCGCCGCCAGGAAGGACAAGCCAAGGAGGTGATGAACCGGCTGTCCTGAGCGATCAACGCAAGCCTGAAACCCGGAGGTGGCACTTCGGGTCGCGGTGACTGCATGGGGGCTTAAAGATACTTCCTCACGGCCTCCTAAAGACTTGGGGGGAACCCTGCGGCGCACGAGTAAAACGACGCTGCGGAGTTATGACAGCCGCGCCAGCGGAGACCAGGAATGTCCCTATCGTCAGGGGCGCGTGGCAAATGTGACGAAAGCAACGGATATAATCTGAAAGGCTGCATCCATTTGCTGTTAGCAACAACAAGGCATCATTTGGGTGCAGTCCTTTCTTTTCAAAGTCAGATACCATGAGCTGGCAGCTCTGGTGGCCAGCTCATTCATGTGATTTTGAAACTGACTTCAAAGAAAGGAGAACCCTTATGAGCCAGCTAACACAAACAACAACCGATGAATTGGTTGACATCCGTGAAGTCGCGGTAGATAAAGACCTCCCCAAAGAGGAACGGATCGCGGCCTTTCTTCACCAGATCAAAAACCCCTATCGCTTTCGCTGCGGCGATTTTGTGGTAAACGCTGCATTTTCCAGCAACGGGGTCACATTGGAGGAATGCCTGCAAGGGATTTTAAGGTAATCGACATCCTCGCTCTTTTCCCAAAATCGTGCTACGATGTGCATGGAAAAGGATGAAAACTGAAAGCCTCGAAATCCACTCTTTTCTTGCGGGAGCTTCCGGGAGGAAAGGAGTGCTTTTTCATGCCAAAATATCAGGCAACAGCTTATATTCGTCTGTCTTACACAGATGATCGCTCCAGCGAGAGCGACAGCGTTACCAACCAGCGGAAGCTGATTGAGAACTTCATTGAACGAAACCCGGACATCCAAATCGTATCCGAAAAAATCGACGATGGTTACAGCGGTATTATTTTTGACCGTCCGGCGTTTAAGGAAATGATGCAGGACATCACCGATGGCAAGATCAACTGCGTCATTGTAAAGGACCTCTCCCGCCTGGGACGAGAGTACATCGAAACCGGACGCTATCTGCGCCGGGTATTCCCAACTTATGGGGTCCGCTTTATTGCCATCACGGATAACATCGACACCGCCCATGAAGGCAGCGGTGACGATCTGACCGTATCCGTCAAAAACATTATGAACGAAGCCTACTGCCGGGATATTTCCATCAAGACCCGTACCTCTTTGGATATAAAGCGCCGTAACGGAGATTTTGTTGGAGCCTTTCCCGTTTACGGCTATATGAAGTCTGAGGAAAACAAAAACCTGCTTGTACCTGACCCGTATGCTTCCCGCGTTGTCCAGGACATCTTCCGTATGCGCCTGGATGGGACGAGCGCCCTGCGAATCGCCACCGTGCTGAACGAAATGGGCATCCTCTCCCCCCTGGCTTATAAGAAAAACAATGGTTTTCCTTATGCCAAACACGGCTATGCCGACAAAGAGGATTGCAAGTGGTCTGCTACAACGATTATTCGTATTTTGCAGGATGAAACCTACATCGGCACATTGGTACAGGGCAAGCAAGGCTCCCCGCACTACAAAATCAAGCAGATGGAGCAACGCCCATCCTCTGAATGGATTCGCGTCCCAGACGCCCATGAGCCGCTGATTGCCAAGCAGGATTTTGAACTTGTCCAGCGTATCCGCAGACTGGATACCCGGACTTCTCCCAAGCAGGATACGGTGTATCTGTTTTCCGGTGTCTTAATCTGCGGGTGCTGTGGGAGCCGCATGACGCGAAAAACAAACCGGGTCAAGGGCAAGGAATATCACTATTATTATTGCCCCACCGGGAAAAAGCATGGCTGCACCAACCCGGTAATGCTCAAGGAAAGCGATCTTGTAGAGTGCGTCAAGGACAGTCTGAAAGGCTACATCGACAATGTGAGCTGCCTGCAAGCCATCCTGGATGGCATCGACCAGAGCAGCATCAACCAAGCACTTGCCAATGAATACGCCTCCCACATCGCCGCCAATGAGCAGCAGGTGGAACAGGCGCTTGAATTTAAGGCCCGCCTGTATGAAAGCCTGATTACCGGCACCATCAGCAAAGAGGAATATACCGACTATAAGGCCAGATACACGAGAATTGCGGAAAATGCAAAAGAGAGCATTCGGGTCTTAAAGGAAAAGCTGGCTGATGTTCTGGAGAACCGGAGTGAACGGAACCGCTGGATTTCCCACTTTACACAGTTCTCTACGATGGAGACCCTAGACCGCAAGGCTGTGGTTCACATGATACAGAGTATCAAGGTGATTGGAAAAAAGGAATTGGAGATCACCTTTACATACCAGGACGAATACCAGAAAGCGATCCAGCTGATTCAGCTGGCAGAGCAAACAAGCCAAAGAAAGGTGGGATGATTTGTGGCAAGAAAAAGCAGAAAAGAAACTGTGGTGCTTCCTGCACCGGAGATAGATACTACTTGCCGCGCAGGAGTTTATGTGCGGCTTTCCGTTGAGGATAAGCATACTCACACCGCCTCTATCGAAACCCAGCAGCTGATTATCGCCCGGTATCTGGAGCAGAACCCGGAGATTATTGTGGTACAGACCTACATTGACAATGGCGCAACGGGTACGAACTTCCACCGTTCCGGCTTCCAGCAGATGCTCTCCGATATTGAAGCGGGTCTTATCAACTGCGTCATTGTAAAGGACCTCTCTCGCCTGGGGCGAAATGTCATAGACACCGGCTACTATATCGAGCGTTACTTTCCCATGCAGAAAGTCCGCTTTATTGCCGTGAATGACCGCTACGATTCTTCTTCCCCGGATAATGCCCATGATGGTATCATCATCCCGCTGCGAAACATGATTAACGAAGCCTATGCGATGGATATTGCCAGAAAAATCAAAGCCCAGCAGCGGCAGGCCATGAAAGACGGCAAGTATGTTGGCGGGCGTACACCCTATGGATATTTGAAAGCTCCAGATGACTGCCACCAGCTGATCGTTGACCCGGTGGCTGCTGAGGTAGTCAAAACCATGTTCCAATGGGCCGCCGAGGGCGCAGGATTAAACACTATTGCGGTACGATTGAACGAGGCCGGGTATCTCTCTCCCAGCCACTACAAGAGGACTTTGGGAGAAATCACCCATGAAAATCTGGTAGGCAATGGGCATTGGCAAACCCGCACCGTAGCCAAAATTCTCCGCGCAGAGGTTTATACCGGTGATCTGGTGCAAGGGGTATCTAAAATCATTGACCACAAACAGGTCAGAGCCAGCGCCGATGAATGGACAACAGTACGAGGCACCCATGAAGCTATCATCAGCAGAGAACTGTTTGCCGCTGTTCAGAAAGCATTGGACCAGGCTGCACAGCAGGCAAAAGACAGGGAGATACATTCCTGGTCTCCCAATCTTTTGAGAGGCAAAATCTTCTGCGCCCACTGCGGACGCAGCCTTCACCGACAAAAATGCGTCCGCAGAAAGTCACAAGAGGTATATGTCTACCACTGTATCAGCAACAACCGTATCAAAAAGGGCGTTTGTCCTGGTGCGTTTATCTTTGAAAAAGAGCTGCTGGATGCCTTGGCCGATATGATACAGGAACAGCTTGATACCACGCTGGGGCAATACTCTCTTGGCCTGGAAAACCTCTCCAAAGAAGCCGAGGAGCAGAAAAACATACAGGCTAAAATCGCCAGCCGGAAACAGGAAATCCAGCAGCTGCGTACCTACCAGCGCGGATTGTATGAGGGCCTGATCCAGAACCATCTGTCAAAAGACGAGTATTTTACCTTCAAAGAGAAGTACGAAGCCAAAATCGAGGCAATCAGCGGGGAAATTGAACAGCTGAAAGCAGGGCTTGCAATCATCGCCAAGCAGCTGGAACAGTACAAAATGCTGTCCCAGGATGCACAGCATATCAAGGAAGATCGCCAGCTGACGGCAGCCCTGATTGACCGCCTGATTGACCGTGTAGAGGTCTCAAGAGAAAAGCGGATTACGGTTCGTTTCCGCTTCCAGAGCGAATTTGAACATTGTGAGGAGGTGCTGAGCCAGTGCAGAAATATGTGATTGCCCTTTATATCCGCCTTTCCCTGGAGGATTATAAATACGTCAGTATGAGCATTGAAAACCAGCACCTTGCGCTGAACGAATTTGTTTCGTCCATGCCGGAGTCCGCCAATGCAGAAGTCCTTGAATTTATCGACAACGGGTATAGCGGGACAAACTTTGAGCGGCCCAAAGTCCAGGAGCTGATTGAGATGGTGCGGGCCAATAAGATCGACTGCATCATCGTAAAAGACTTTTCCCGATTTGGACGAAACAGCATTGAGACCGGCTATTTCATTGAGCGTGTGTTCCCGCTGTTTCACACCCGGTTCATTTCCATCAACGATGATTTTGACAGCGATCAGCACAAGGGCGATACCGGCGGTATGGATGTAGCTTTCAAGTATCTGATCAGCGAGTATTACAGCCGTGATATGTCCATCAAGACCAAAAGCGCCAAGTATGCCAAAATGCAGCGCGGCGAATACCAGAGCAAAGTTTGCCCTTATGGGTATCGCAAAAGCGCCGATGGCAGAATGGAACCGAACCCGGAAACCGCTGCGGTGGTACAGCTCATTTTCCAGCTTGCCGCAACCGGCATTGGAGCGGCAGCCGTTACCAGGGAACTGTTTAAGCGAGGTATCCCGACCCCCGGAGAATACAAAGCAGCTCATGGGCAGCAGTACCACGATGTCTCACGCTCCCGTGGCCGCTGGAGTGGCGCTACGGTTCTCCGTATCCTGGAGGACGAACGCTATATCGGCTCCTATGTCATCGGGCGTCGTGCTGTCATTGAAGTGGGCGGCACACGGAGCCGCAGGAAGGATCGGGACAAGTGGTTCATTATTCCCAACCATCATCCGGCAATCGTTGACAAAGAATTGTTTGAAAAGGTGCAGGCTGTGCAGCGCCGGTTTTCCTTGCCGACCAGGAAAACCAAGGAGTACCCACTGAAAGGCAAGGTCTATTGTGGCTGCTGCGATCATGCACTCTCCCGCATCACCCAAAAGAAACCGTTTTATATGTGCCGCCATTCCACAGCCGATTTGAACAGCCGCTGCCGCGATGTCCGGGCAGATGCTGCTGGTCTGGAAGAAGCCGTCCTCCTCACTTTGAAAAAGCAGCTGGAAGTCCTGCTGCCCGTACATGAGGACGGCACTATTCACCTGGAGGCCACCGCTGCCAAATGCTCCGAGTATGAGAAGCAGCTGGAAGCTCTGAAGGACGAGAAGCAAGCTCTCTTTGAACGGTATCTCCTGGGGCAAATCGAGCTGGACACTTATAAATCGGAGAAAGCCGTTTATGACGCAGAAATACTGAAAGTCAAAAACGCCTATGCAGCTGTCACCGCCCAGGCAAAGCTGAAGCGAGAAGAACAGGCCCGTCAAAGCAGCCGACAAAACATTGCTCACTCGATTGCGGAAGCGGATGTGCTAACCTCGGAGCTGACCGATCTGCTGATCGAAAAGGTGTATGTATTCCCCGACAACCGTATTGAGATTGTTTACAAAATCCATGATCTCTTTGAATAATTGAAGATACAAAAACGGAAAACCCAGGCTATCAAATCCATCTTGGTAGCTTGGGTTTTCTGCTTTTCAGAATTATATTTTTTTGTCGTGTGCTTGACATACGGGTGTCGAAAATCATGAGGATGTAAAGTTGGCGCACCAATCATTTTCCCGATTTTCTTACACCATTCATTTAATGTACTATCTTTAATCGGTTTATCATCTGTAACAAATGTTGACACAAACAGCCATCCATGATCATTAATTCCTTTTCCTTTTCGATATTCAATAAGCTTCTTAAGATAATCTCTGGCTTCCTCACTAAAACTTAATTCAACAATTTTCCCTTCTTTTTCGAGTACATTAGAACAAATTCTTTCTTCAAGATCTACTTGTTCCCAACGTAAATTGGCAATAGCATGAACGCGAGCCATAGTAGTTAGCGACATAAAAGCATATGCTTGTAACTGGATATCCCCATATTCTTCCAATTTTTCTCTCATTAACTTAACTTGTTCTTTTGTTAAATATGTCTGTACTGTAATTGGTTGTCCAGCCTTTGGACGATCAATAAATTCAACAGGAGATTCTTGAATTAATCTTTTTTTCCTAAGAAATTTATAAAAGGCAGAAACAGATGCCATAACTCTTTTCTGCCTGTTTACATTATTTCCCTGTTGTTTTCTCCAGTAATAATATTCAGTAATGTCATCTTCTGTTGCTTCGAGTACAGATAGATTAAATTGATTATCGTACATGTATATAAACCACTGTTGTAAATCTGAATTATATTGCTCTACTGTATTTTTAGATAAATCTCTTAACGACATATCAACTTGGTATTTCTGAAACAGTTTTAATGTTTCTGGATTAATATGTTTCAGTTTTTCTTCATCATGCATCAAAATTCTTTTGCTTTTTTCTGCCATTTATTCACTTCCTTCCCATATAAAAAACACGCTCGCTCCGATTCGAACGGAGGTTATAGATTTTGGAGATCCAGGTGCTGAACCAGCTACACTACGAGCGCGATAATAAACACGCACACACATTGCTGCATGTGCGCGAAAATATTAAAATCCAAAATTCTTCAACATTTTTCCAATGTCATCCTGAGATAACCGCTCGGAAGAGTAAAAAGAATAGGTCACAGTGCCATTTTCGGTAGATTTGGATGCCGTAAAACCATGCATGGCGTCATCATCGCAGTCATCAGTATCCTCACAATCGTCCTTACAATCACAGTCTTTGCAGCACTCACACTGACACCAATCGGCTTCCGGCAGATCGTCCTCGTCTTCGTATCCAAAAAGGTGAACTTCCTTATCAGAATTCAGGCAATAGTCGATACAGAACTGGCTTACTTCACCTTCCATAGAAATATAAATTACATCTGCCTGAGTTACATCTCCATACCATTCAACCTCTTTAACAGTAAGATTGCCGTCCTGATCAATCAGAATCATCCACTCTTCATATTCCTCGCAATCTTCCGGTTCGGCAGTTAAATCAATAAACTTAACTGCAGTTTCATCAGACTCCATCATGACATCCATCACATATGTTACAAGTTCCTTGTCGGCCACCAGAGCAATAGATTTTCTTTTTGGCGCATCATACCAAGATTCAAAGAAAATGTCTGCCATGTCGTCCATATTTTCAAGCTCAATAATGTCGAGATCTTCGTAAATATTTTTCTTCTTATTCACAAAATCACCGCCCAACATTAAATATTTTTTGCCGCGCTGCCTACGCGGAAGCTGATTTCTCTATGAGCTGGTTTTACCCATTCCTTACCATTAAGTGCAGTAACTCCATGCTTCTCTGGAACTTCCTTGCCAATAAATTTACCGAGCTTGCCAAAAGTAACAGTATCTGTAATATCAGCACTGATAGAATCCGCAATAACCTCCTCGAAAGCCTGTAAAACGGCTGCTACGAGCTTTTTAGAGACTTTTACCTTCGCCTTTGCTTCCTCTGTTTCTGCCTGCTCTACGAGGATATCAGTTGTAAGACCAGCTACATTTGTTAATACATCGTTTTTATTCATAATTTAAAATCCTTTCATTCCTAAAAAATAATAAAAGAGGGTATATGCCATAGTGGTCATATCCCTCATGCTTGTCATATTTGCATTATTCTGTTATAATATTTTTCGTGGGGTTCTCCCACATTCTCGGCTGCCAGCTTTCCCAAAGATGTCAGATGAATCTAAAGGAAGGACGGTGGTGCTATGTTTGAGTGCGTATACCCATTCGTAGTGCATGTCAGAGCGTACTGGCGTTTTCGTTTCGGAAGATTCGAACATGTCCGCGCGCATTGGCGCAGACTCCCTCTATATAGGTAGTCTATAATCGTTCATCTTGAAGTCAGGATCAAACTCTCATGAAAATCCTGCATTTCTTGTGACTGGCAGCCATCATCTTAATAAGACGGATCTAACTCCATCCAATAATCGTTCTCAGCTCTGAGAACCTGTTTTACAATTTCTTTATTTATTCCTGTGCGATTCACGATAAAATCAGCACAAAATTCCATATCCATAACTGTTGATTCCGGCATAGAAACACCTCGGTCTAATCGTCCAATTGAATATCGTATAGACAAACCAGACCATTATCATCAATAACTGATACGGTTTGTTCTGGGCGATTTACCTTCCTGATTGAAACGGCAAAATTGTCGCTTCCAGAGCAGCACCCTGATTCGATTACTTTTGTATCAAACACTGTAGTCATGCCGTTTGTATGCCTATGTCCAAGCAATACGATATCCGGCTTGATTTTGAACATCATGGAGAAATTCTGCACAACGTTTTGCGGAGAATCTTTGTGTCCATGCGCCGAAAATACCTTAGTGCCACGAATTACAAAAGTCGCAATTTCAGGATCAAGAACATTCTCGCAAATTGAAATATTTGTATAATTCTGTAATCTAGCTCTTAAATAAAATGGTAATAACACGTCCATGTTTTCACCATCTAATGCATCTTCTTTTTTAGGAGAAATGCGGGAGTGATTTCCAGGCGTAACATAGACATAAACCTGTTTAAAATGAGCTGATAAATCGGAAAGAATGCTTGATAAAAGCTCAGAAATGAACTTGAATTGTTCCATTAGATCCATATTATTTTGAAGACGGAGATTGTTATGGATAATCCCCGAGATGATCTCGCCTATAACAACAAAAGCATTCTCAGAAGCGTGCCTTTGCTGGATTTTAATAATTTCGGAAACATACTTTTCGAGGCGCTTTTTGAGAATATCTTCGTCAAAATCGTTTTTCCAGTTATGAATTTCAATTCCTGTATGAATATCACTAATATGGATTAAGAGATCATTGTCTCCAGGTTTGTAATATTTAAAATTGTTTCCAATATCAGTTTTAATTGGCTCTACATTTTCACAAATAATACGTTTCACCATATCCATATAAGATTCTTTTCTTGCTTCCTGGCGAACTAATCTGTTATAATCAACTCTTGCATCAGAAAGCTTAATACGCTCTTTTTGTAATTCTTGGATTTGCTGGCTGATATCCGTAGAATCGGTAGATGTGCTAAAAATATTTCCTTCGGCAAATTCTTTCGCAATCGCATACTTTTTACGGTATGCACTTTCAGATCTGTATTCGGATACATCTTCTCGGAACTCTTTATTGATAAGTTCTGCAATTTCCGTCCATGTCAAACCAAGAATTCCGTTATCCTTTGCTTGGCCGAGCCGCCAAATATACGCAGACTCCGTTTCAGTTGGTTGTCTTTTTACGTTCAATCATTCACCAACTCTCTACATCTCAATTTCATCAGAATCATATTCGGAATCTGTTCCGAGAAGCTCAAGATCTTCATCTGTCTTAAGTGCAACTGAGAAATCAATTACCTGATTCTTGAACGCTGCAAGAAGGTCGGCTACACGTACAACCTGTTCACAATCGTTTTCATCAGTATAAGCAATTTCTGTGCAATCTTCAGATAATACACCGGCTTTTACTGTTAATTTATCTGTTGTCGTTCTCGTAAAGTTAAGTTTACTCTTACTCATTTTATTTACTCCTTTTATTCCTATAAAAAATAGAAGAGCGGTGCTCTTCCTAAATGATTTCGTCTATATCACAATCAGTGCCGATAATCTTATCTACGCAGCCAAGCTCTTTTGCATCGTCCGCATAAATATAAAATTCTCGATCCTGATGATCATCATAAAATTCTTCAGTAATTTTTGTATATTTTAATACATGCTGTTTTGTACGGTTATCCATATTTTCAAAGAACCGCGCAATGTCCTTAAATTTTCCGCCAGAAGATGCTGCAGATTGTTCCCCATCGTGCATGAGTAAAATTGTGTCCTTGAATGCATAGCGCTCTTTACAAGCGATGTAAATATGGAATGCCATGCTCGCCACAAGTCCGACACCAATTGCAACAATAGGGGTTTTTGATTGCTCAATACAATTTACCATTCCACCAAAACCAATCATGCAATCTCCACCAGGGGAGTTTAAGATGAGAGTGATCTTACGACGTTTTGATGGTTCAATGTTTTTATCTTCTCGATTCCATTTAAGAATGTATAAAATATAATTCTCAATTAAAGAATCATTGACTTCATCATTAAAAACCAACACACGATTTTCAAGGTTTTCTTTAATAATTTCTGTATATAAGTCGTCGTTTCCGTTACCAAGTGGTAGTAATAGTTCTGCCATAGGCACACGACCTCCAATTTCATAATATTTTTATAAAGTGAATTTTAAACTTGAGTTAGCAATTACAACACGAGTCGATTTGCACTGCCTTTCAAATTCCTTTTCCAATGTCTTTTTTAACATCTCTTTTGCAGAAGAAGATCCGTGATGGAGAATAAGCTTCTGACAATTAATAGAAGTATAATCATCCACTAATTGATTAAACGGTGCGTGTCCAGACATTGATTTGAGAGAATAAGATGCACATTTGCAAGCATATTCTTTTTGATCAATAGTCACAGATTTCCGCTTAGAATCCTTCAGCAAAGACGCCAAACTGCCCTCTGTACTAAATCCTACAAATAGGATAGTGGCATTGGGATTAGAAATGTTTGCTTTTAAGTGATGCCGCACCCTTCCGACTTGGCACATTCCGGCTGTAGAAATTATGCAGCATGGTTCAGAGCTACTTACAAGAGCTTTACTATCCTCAGTTTCTTTTACAAAAGTAAACATCGGATCACTCATAATCCTCTTGAGATCTTCTTTTTCGTCACCATCCAGACATTCCGCATAATCTTCGAAAATTTTAATAGCAAGCGGAGAGTCGATATAAACCTTTGGTTTCCACTCGGAGTCTTTATACAGATCGTAAATCATGTACGCAAGTGCTTGGCAGCGCGATTGTGCAAAACTTGGAATAATAACTCGCCCATTCATATCACGCACCTGAGTGTCAATAATGGATTTTAATTTATCCAGATCGTTTTTTCGCTCTTTTGTCCCCGTTTTAAGATCAGGACGATCCCCATATGTAGATTCGCCAATGACACAATCAGCGTATTCGACCTGTTGATATTTCCCAACAAATTTGTTATCTACAATTTTATTTCCAATGTCACCAGTAACCAAAATTGTCTTAGTAACCTCATCTACAGTAAAATACAATTTTACTTGACAACTGCCAAGAAGATGACCGTTCGGAATTAATTCAAAAGCCAATTCTTCGTCTACAGTAATTTTTGTATTTACCGGTTCCTCAATGGTATATTCCAGCATTTTATTAACGTCGGAAACATCATATAGAGGCTTGTAATTCTTATTGTTTTGGGAATTAATTAAAAGAACGTCACGCTCGGTAATATAGGCCGCATCCATAGACATATCTTTCAAAACCTGTCTGGACCCCATAGAAATAATTGTGGCAGCTTTACAACCGTCACGATATAGGCGTGGAACCAATAAAACATGGTCACCGTGTACATGTGTCACAAACACAAAGTCTATGTCCCTCGGTTTAAATTCTTTGAATTTTCGATTATTTACCAGAAAATCTTCAAAACGATCATTTGTCTGATGTAGTCCACAATCCACCAAAATCTTATGATTTGGCGACTCAATATAAATAAGACTTCCGGTTACGTCCTCCGAAGATGGTGAATCCACAAAGGATACCGTAATATTATTTTTCTTTTTCTTAGCGATGACTATGTACCGCCTTTCTTTCAGTTCAAATTTCGCTATTTCGCGATCATTTCCAGATATTTTTTATGAAGTTCCATGTTTCTTGAACTCTCTGTTAAATAATAAGTTTTTCTTTTGTGGCAGCTTTCTGTATGGCTTACACCATACTCGCCGTACTTTACGCCGTTCTTTACCAGAAATTCAACTTCATTTTTGTTAATCTTAATTATAATAATTCACATCTCTTTCTTTGTAATTTCCCCATAATGGGAGAGTAGTGATCTCGGCGGGGTTTGAACCCACGTTACTACCGTGAAAGGGTAGTGTCTTACCACTCGACTACGAGACCAATATAAAAGAGGTCATTTCTGACCTCTAAATTACGCCCCTGTGCCACGTAGGTTATTAGGGTACTATCCAATAAATTAATAATAAAATTGCTACGCCCAGGAGTTGCGCCTGGTTAATCAGGTTTATGAGACCCAACGAGATATCTGACCTCCCGCCAGCTTTATTTTCTCTTGACCAGAAAATGGCGGCATACCACCGATCAGTAGTACACCGCCATCAAGAGAGAGGGAAGAAATTATGAAAAATGAAACCTATAACAAAATACATAGGTACAGAAGTGCGGTTACCCGCAAGGCGGGATAGGAGATTCGAACTCCAAATCACCCCATTGTGATTACCATGCATCCCGCATGATTGCAACTATCACAGCCAAGTGCAAATCTTTCCGTCAATTACGCAACACGTATATAAACTTTATCCTGGATTTTATCGACCTTTATTACTTAAATCCTGATCTTTAGAAGAAAAGAGTTTTAATAATTGAACATTGAAAATTGATTTCTGAACGCTGAACTTTCATAAATGTTTTCGCCACCTAAGTGTTCATCTGCGAAAGAAAATAAATTTGTATATTCTTATATAATATCTAAAATCATTTTCAGAATGATTTTAACATAAGAATTTGTTCTTTTATTTAATAGGCTGCTGGCAATTACCCGTGCCAGCAAAGCGGGGCGTAAGTATAAGATTTTCGTGATAGTTGCAAATATATTCCGTTCTGGTTATTGTTTAATTATTTAGAAGTCAAGCTCAATGAATGTTGTGGCATTACATAAGCTGAGTTTCCCGTCTACCTGAGATTCAAATGTGTCGATATCAGTTTCAAGTTTAGTCATGAGGTCAAGAAGATTAAGCGGATCCACAAGTTCCCACTCATTCTTTGCTCTATATGGAGCTTCTACAGCCGCCTGTTCGTCCTTATCTAATTTTTTAGTGGTATCGCGGCCAACAAGAGTCTGGATCAGTTCATCCACCTTTGCATCTACTTTTGCATTCTCTTTATTTACTGTCGTAGTAACAGATCCATACTGAGCTTTCATGGTAAGTAAAAGTTCCTTCTCATACTGGATAGAAATCTTTCGCTCAATAGCCTCGGCAACTGTCATTTTCTGATCACCAATCTCTAAGTATGTAATGGCGTTAGATTTCACAATAGCCGCCTTTAGTGCATTTCTATTTCTGATAAGATCCATGACAGACTGATGTGTTGCTTTTGCATCGGCAATAAATTTCTCGACATTTACAACACCAACTTTTTCAGCAGCCTTTTTCTTTGCGCCAATGAGTTTAAGATTGTTGATTGCCTTTTCGATTTTAGAATCATATAACTTTAACTCATTAAGACCTTCTGTAACTGTGATTTTTCTCATATCCTGTTTCTCCTTACAATTCAAGCACCAAAAATAGGCGCAGCATATGTATATTCATAAAAAGAAAAACAGGCATAGTGCCAGAAAACCCTTATTTTATGCTGGTTCTAAGGGTGTTTCTGAATCAAGATTTTTCATTTTATCGCGTTCTCTTTGCTTTTCGAGGTTCATTTTTTTCGAGCATTCAAGGCAATAAATTTGATTATTGGTCTTTCTTTTGACAAGTCTACCACACTCAGAGCATTTAAAGAATTTGTTTTTTCCAATATAGCTTTCATATTCATATCCTAACTCTCGAAAGTCGGTTATTTTTAAAACGACCTCCCCATCTTTATCAATAAAATCAACTCTCATATTGAGGTTGTCGTTTTTATTAGAAAAAGATATTAGTTTTGTTTTTTCAAGGTCGTTTAGATATAAAAATTTGTCATTTTTATACTTTACTATTACTCTGGCTACTCTATACAATTCTGGGATGTCAGTATTCACCCATCCATTGTTGGTTTTTGAAATGGTGTTATATAACTTCGCATAGCAAAGCATTGTAAATAACAGCTTTTGATATTTTAATCCCTTAATAGAGGAGATTTGATTTAGTTCTTCCTGAGTAATTCCAATATATTCAATTTCTTGCAATAAATATTTTTTTCCTTTTCTGGAAACATCCTCAATTAAATCTTCCCATAGGGCAGGATTATAATCTTTATAATTTTTCTCCATAAACTCATTGAGTTTTTCTGCAGTTTTCTTTTCGCTCAACTTTACTTCTTGGCGATAATATTTGGATAAGAGAAAAAGGGTAGAAGTTGGTTTCTTACCAACTTCCCCTTTCTCAATTATTTTCTCGACATATTCCTTCTCATTCAATATAACTGGCATTCGTTATCCTCCATATCAACATCCACTTTTATATTTGCTTGTTTCATAGAAAAGCTCATTCCGGCAAATTCGATATCGCCATTTTCATCAATTTCAGGATATGAAATTTTATAATTGTTGCGGCGAAGAAGATTTTTTACAAATGTTTCTCCGCACATATCCCATGCAAACTGCTTGCTACTTTTAGATTTCGAATAACATAAATCGAGGACAATGTTGCAAAGCATATCTTCATTTGGACAATCGCGCAAACATTTTTCTTTGAACTCCTCTTTTAGGAGATATTTCTGAATCTGACGATCTTCGGATTTGAGTCGTTCGGCTTTCGCATACTGAACATAATTTTGAAGATTCTTTTTGTATGATTCGTATATTTTTTTAATTTTATTATATACTTTATCAGAATAAGCAATATCACTTTTTAAGATGGAATAATCAAAATCCACACCATCAGAAATAGTCACATGATCAAATAATTCCTCAATTCTCCAACAGATTTTATTGATCGTACATGGACCCATTCCTAGGGGAATACGATCATAATAACAAGAAATAAAGCGTTCTTCTTCTCTAGTCTTATTCTCTTTTTTCATAAGTTGATCCAACGTTAATCTGAATCGCATTAAGCATTTCTCGTTGTTTTTTTTACGGTAATTATTTAATTCTGCACGCTCTGAAGGGTAAATGTACTGCATAAAATAAGGCTTCTTATCGGCAATAATTCGACGGTTCATCCAAAATGTCTTACGTTGGTTATTGTCGCCAGCTTTCGACAATTTATTTGCAATCCAATTGTACCAAGTATCAGGCATTGGTTTTGCTTCGATGCCTTTGGTCTTATCGATCGCATTCTGCTGATAAAGCTGTCCACACTTAATTCTATAGTCAAGCAATTTATATTCGCGGCTATCCTTGGGGAAATTTGCCTGGACCTCAAACATAGATGTGATTTTATTTGTGACGCCTCCGACGGCATTTCCAAAACTATTGATATTCGATTTCATAATATCATCATCGGTCGGAACACATTTCGGGGCCTTTCGCTGTACACATACAATTGCCGGAAACTGCTGCGTCTTTCTAACAAGCAAATCAAATGAAGTATTGATAACACAATCCCCGTCTTTGTCGAAGCCGTTCATGGCGTCCGCGCAGGTGTCCCAGCTATTAAAAATAGTCGGCGTGGTCATATATCGATAAAACTCATCCATAGTCTCATTATGCACGACCTGTAGCTTTCGAATGTTATTATGAGATGTCATTGGCGCTCGAAAGCTCACAATTGTCTCTATACCTTTATCAATCCAATATTTAGAATATACTTGCCCGGCTTTTAAAAGTCCTGTAACCTCCATCCCAAACATTGATTGGCAAAGAGAATAAGGATCACCTGATACAAGAGAGTAGTTGGCCGGTACTTTAAGTACCCCCACTTTGGCATCATCAATACGCTTACGAATCATAGAACGAATCTGGTTTCTAATAAATGGGTCATTAGCCATGCCTGGTTCTATCATAAGTGCCGTAGCAAAAGAGTTGTCCAAGTGTTGTACACTATTCGCATTTAGTCCAACACCTTTTGCATACAAGACGGTTTTACGGTAATCATCTGCTAAAATGTCTTTAATCTCATTAACCGTCGGCGCAATCAGCTCATCAATTTCCTCATCAGTAAAATCGTAGCTCTGTAGGAACTGATAATTCATAGTTCTAACATTCTCAAGCTCCTCTTCCGATGATTTTGTGATTGCAAACGTATAGTGATTTTTTTCGCAGTTTTTCAAATAATTCTCGATAGAAGAATAGGATTCCCAAAGTTTAAGCATAGATTCTGTAAGAATTAACTCAACCTCGTTGATGTTATAAGTATTTCCCCATACATCAGTAATTTCTGTAAATCCATGGTTGGCAGCAAATTTCTGGAAATCCACTGGAAAAACAGCGCCTTTACAAAATGAATTCCTGATCACACAGCCAGGAAGTAAGAAATCTTCATGAATTTCTTCTCCCCAACGCTGCATTAACTGTGGCATCGCCAATCCATATCCATCACTGTCAATCAGTTCAACATCTTTATCTTTTATGTGTTTCATGCTTGGTTGATCAAGGTCTGTATCATCCAACTCAATCACATCAGATTTAAAATGAGTAATACAATCATGAACAACTACAATACCATTCGGCATAGAGACAGGAGTGGATGAACTGCACACCAGCGCTATATATGCTTCAAGTTTTGCAGGTGCGAATTTCATATTTGTATTCCGACCATTATCAATTCTGGTCCGAAGATCAGGAAGTAGCTTTTCGTTTACAAAAACCAAAGTATTGTTCTTAACGCCGCCGGTCGTACCAAGCAACCATCTATACTTAATACCATTGATTGTAAAACCGTTCTTATAGATATATTCGAAATCTTTCACCTTATCAATTACGACGCATACATAGTCTTTCTTAAATTGATAGCTGTCCAGCTCTGTATATAATTTCTTGATTTTCGGTCTGGAAATAGAAAGATTTTCTTCCTTTTTTAATTTTTTAATTTGCGAGCGAATATCAGAAATATGTAACTCAGGATTTGTAATTCCGTTTAGTTCATCAATCCAGCGCATAATCTGGCTTTCGCTTAAAGCGATCAGCTCCTGATTTTCTCTGGCATCTGAAATAGAAAGCTGCAGATTCCACTTTTTCCTTCTTAAACGAGAGGTGCGAATTTTATATACATATCTTTGTGATGTTAAATGCTTACTCATGTGTAACCTCCAAAAATCTTAAATCTCGATGATGGTACTGTAATAACGTATTGATGTTTTTCTTCATAATTGGTCTCAATAAATTTTTGAGATATTCAGGATTTCTGCAATTTTGATATTCTTCGAAGCTCATGTTATACAATTTGATTTTTTCCAAATGGTCCTCGAAATGAATGCTTGCAAAATATGTTACTTCCCTATCCTCTAAGATTCTCGGAATGGCTACAATGTATTTGAATACCTTATATTTACTATGAGTAGTTTCTACATGAAAGTTCCAATTTTCATTGCTGAAATTTGCCAAATTACTTTGTAATACAGAAAATATTCTATTTAATTGCCTATTTAAAAATTCATTACTCTCTCGAAGGTCATAAGTTTTAGAAACCATTTTTCTGCGTTTTCTCTTCTCGAAAATCACATCTGGATTCCCTAAATAAACATTGTATATATGCCCGTTCGAGAAATAATAATCTTTTAAGTTTGAACCCCTAAAATAACAATGGTTATGATAATAATGGCTGATTTTTAAGGTTTTCCCAACGAATAGATAATTGTAGTCAATGGGTATAAAATTCTTTTCTTTTGAATCGTAAAAACCAACAGCTGCTGTCTCCAAATACTTTTCTCGCATGTTTTTTTGAAAGTATTTTTCGGTGCCACAAATCCAAATATCATGAATTCCTGCCGTCTGATACAATTCATGTCGTTCTACATATTCTGTCGCAATAGGAGAACACTGGTACTCAATGACCCATAGCTCATTCCTATATGTAAACATGATATCAGGACGCTGTTTTGTTTCTGGGATCCAGCCTTCGAGAACCACATCGCGGACGCCTTTTTGTTTTTTGATCCACTCATATAAATCAATTTTTCCTTGCATATGCTCGTTAGTTTCTGGCTCCGAATAGCTCTCACATTCGGTTTTGTCCGCATGTCTGAAGTACGGATCTACAATTCGCCCATGACAATATTCATACGGTTTTCCACATGCTGGACATAATAAAATTTTCTTTTTGGACCACTGTTTTAACTGTTCTCTGGTGTGTGTTCCATCATAACAGTTGATGATTTCGTTTCGAATCTTACAAGTTAAAATAGCAGCTACCTCCTTTGTTTCATTTTCTACATACTAATTCTCCATTTTTCAGAGAAATTTTCTTAACCCTATCGCTCTAACCATACTTTCCAGTAGCCGCACCCGCCGTCAGGAACATATTTTGTTCTCAGATCCTGAAGGTGGAAGCGCAGTAGTTCCTCAATCTGGAAGATAAAATAAAGATAGTCAACCTGACCTTCACGAATATTTTTCAACACATCATTGATATAAGAGCAGTAGTCCTGCCAGTTAGTAGCTCCGCAATATTTTCCCAATGACTCCTCGTTCCACTGACCGCTTTCCTTGGAATATTTGCCGCCCATTCGTTTTTCTTTAGTTGGTTTGATCAAAAATTTGCGGATTTCAAATTCTCGCTGCCACTTTTCATCAGTGAGACTGAATTCCGGTCGGCCATTTGTGTTAGATACTAATTTCATTGCGCGAAGTTCTTCCAGTGTGTAAGATTGCATTTTTTTCTTCTCCTCATTTTTAATTTTTTTGTTTTTCAGTTCTTCCGGTAGTTTGTCGGCTACCATCTGTGTATTTATTCTCTTTTTGTTCGGAGAAAAAGTTGAAAAATCTTCCACTGTGAGATCTCCGCTATAATTGCTATGGTTCTTTACTGCACTTACCTGTGATGTTCCTGTCATATAGATGTCTCCTTGTGATCTTAAAAATGTTCATAGTAATCGCTCCGTTTCTATTTGGTTCGATTGTTTAGTTGCTGGAATTTGTCCGAATCGGATAGAAGAGGGCGGCGAGAATACCGCCCTGAAATAGTTAATACGTGATCAAGAAATTAGTGAATCAAATGCAGCAAATAATAATGCATTCTTTTTTGAACAGCATTCGTTGTATCGCATAAGAATGCCGAAGGCCATTTTAATACCGACATTTTTTGTTCGATTATATGTATCAGCCTTTTCCTTAATCTTAATAAAGTTTGCTTGAGAAATTTCTTTCGTGGCTCTATCAATAAATACCTTCTGAAATTCCTTTTCAATAATAGATGTTTTGTATACGGTATAAAATTTTGAAAAACCTTTTAAAAAATTCGCCTGTAATGAGTATTTATTTCCTGAGCAAACGCTGGATAATAAACAAAGCATATCTACAAAATCAATATCACCTAATTCGTCATACACTTCTTCAAGAGTAGCAGGACAACCAAACGTATTTACTCTTGCACCACCGGAATAAACAATAGAAAAACCAGCTTTTCTGGCGCATTCAATCACATACTTCCATTTGGGATCAAAGTGAGAGCGCGCCTCGTAATCTTCATTGGTTCCATACGAACGCTTTCCATTGTTCAGCTGTGAAAACAACTGATATTCATCCTGTTCTGTCAAGTCTCTATAAATGTGGCATACAAGAGTACCTTCTGAATCAATCATCATTTTTGCAAGTTTTCTTTTCTGACCTTCTACAATTCCATACTGACCATCGCGATAACTTACGTGAATTGGATCGCATAATTTATCTTCCCAGGTGGAGGCCAGCGCTCGAATATCACTTTCCTTTGGAGGTTTCTGGCATTTTAATTTTGCATGTAAAATTTTACACGGTACAACCTCTGTACTATTCGGAACAAATAATCCATTTTTCTTTTTCATAATTAATTTTCTCCTTTGATACTTTTTTTGATTTTTTCTTCTAACTCCATGATTGCTGTAATTACACTGTCGAATTTTTCAATAGCATAATCTAAATCATTTTTTTCCATTTTCTTATACACTTCATGCAAATCGAAAATACGGTAATCGCACGATTCAACATTCTCCAATAAGGTTTTCGACATGATATCAAATTCTTGTTTTGGAATAATAGAATCTAACACATTGACAGGTGTTTTTGCAGAGATAAGGGCATTTACCAACTGTTCCTCAGTGAATCCATCGTCAATGACTTCCTTATTTTTTCGGTTTGGAAGATGTCCCTGTTGGATTCCGCCATATAGCTGTGCGGCTTCTTTATAAGTCTTTGGTACGGAAGGGTTTTCATTAGATATATTCTCTTTTTCCTTTTCTTTTTTTCGTACTTCTTCATATGCTCTATTTACAGTAACTTCGCCAGAATTTACCTTTTCTTTTAAATTTTCATCGTCGGAATTCATTACACGATTATATCTGGCAACAGTTCCAACAGCGACCCCCGCCATTTTTGCAATTTGTTCACGAGTGTTTGTGGAACGATTGCGGGGTGCGTCCAAATGGACGCAGGCCGTTTTGCCATTAGTGATATCTGCACCAATCTTTCCGCCAGTTGACATTTTCTCCTTGTTTTCCAGTGCAATTTCTTTTTGCATCATAGAATAAGCAGAAAGTTTTTCTCCAATAGAAAGATTCCTTCTCGCTTCCTGATGGGAAATCATCCACTGCATAACATCTGATCTGGAACAATCCTCTCCTAAGAAGTCCTCCACATTTTCAACATTAAAGTCAATGTTATACTTCTTCATGATGGGATAGCGGTTATGTCCATCTACGATGATGTCGCCTTTCCAGACATAAAGCGGGGTCCCGTCGTATTTTGCTTTGAGTTTTTCTTCAAGCTCATCAAGCTGTTCTTTTTCGAGCGGCTTAAAGAGTGCCGCTAATTTTTGATCAATTTTCAGTTCTTTCATTGGTTGTTGTCTCCTTTGGAAATGTAAATATTTTGTTTCTATAATTATTCTCCAATTTTCACGCCACTTCTTCAAAAGCGTAGCCATCATTGGTCGTATAGTATATTTCTCTTATTCCAATGTCCTTGATCGCAGCAATGCACGACGGACATGGCCGCCCCATTCCGCACGGCTGGTCCTCCCTGATTCTAAAGATGTAGAGTTTCACTTTGGAAAAATTGATGTCGAGATTCTTGATCTGATTAAGACATGCGATTTCGGCGTGAAGTTTTGGGAGAAGTGAATCCGACTGGATTCGATAGCGATTGTAGTAACGCTGGCGGGGGTGCGTTTTTTGCCGATTGAATCCGGCAGCAATCACCTGACCGTGACAAACCGCCACGCACCCAATGTGCGGACGCGGGAAGTCGGAGATGAGTGCTGCCTGACGTGCTTTGTCGAAATATTTGTAATCTGATGCGTAAAACAATTGTGATGCTCCTTTTATATAGAAAATAATGCCATGTAAAACTGATGGCATAATATTTATTCTCCATTTTTAAAAAAAACATTTTAAAATTTGTCCGTATGAGGGAATAAGGAACTCACAAAAAAAGAAAATGATAAATGTAGTAATTGTCAGACAATTATCAAATATACAAAGAATGTAATACACAATATTAAATTGACAGAATATTCAGAAAATATAAATATACCTAAAACCTCGGAAAAACAGTGCTTAGACGCATATAAAAAAGTTGTCCGTTTAAAAGGTCAATATAGTAATAATTATATTACCCCTTTTAAACGGACAACTTTTTTATTTAATAGTTTTTAACTTTAATCAGCTTTTGAAACGACCACTTCCGGTGGTCGGTTTCAATTGCTGATTAAAACTTTTCTCGGAAATAGGATTTCATGCGCGTCCTTTGCGCATGGAAGACTAATTACGAGAAAAGTGGCTGTCTGCAAGACAATGATTTATTTGTCAAATATAAATAATTCATCAAGATCGGTGTTACTTTCAATAAATTCTTCTTTTGAAAATTTCATATCTTTATGACCTATTTTAATTAGTTCATTTGTAAGAACGCTTTGAGCATTAAGATATGTATCTGGCGGACACCAAATATTATCATTAATATCTTGAGGTATTTCTCCCCAATATTTATTCATCAATTCATTTTCATGCTTTTGAGATTCTAATTTGTTTTTTTCAAAAATATTTTTCGCATTAACTTCTAAACAATCTACAACTTTTTCATTTAAAAGTTCTCTTTGTAATTTGATCTTTGCTTCAGGAAGAACTTCCCTGATTCCATCTGGTAAATAAATTATTTTTAGTTGTTTAAAATAGCGGGACCAGTCGTAATTGATCTTTAACATTTCACTTACCTTAGAATAGAATTCTACTTGCTGGAATTTTGAAAAAACCTGAATGATATTTTCGTATCCCATCAAATCATAAAGCACATAGCGCTCCATTTGAAGAATTTTTTTCTTTTTCTCATCATCGGCCTCAATACTATTACCATTTGAATCTATAATAATTGTTTGTACTTCATAGGTGATTAACTTTCTATTCCTCAGATTGTTTAAGGCAGAAAATAAAATTTTTTCTAATTTTTTATTACATCTTTGATAAAAGTGTTTTACTTCCCAAGAAGTTACATCTGAACTTAAATTTTTTAAATCAGATTCTGGAGTGTTACCATATTTATAATTAACAATTCCAAGCATTTTCCACCAATCTTTTTTTGAGAGTGTACATTTATATCCCTCTTGCTGCGAAAGAAATTGCAATAGAATCACCTCGATACATTGAACATAAATGGAATTATTTCCCAACTTACGCTTATCTTCTTTAGTTAATGGCGTGTCATAGATGTCCGAAATAATAAATTTCTGGCCGGATTTTTCCCAATCGAAATAACATTTAAAATCCTCAAGCTGGTATTTTTTTGAATTACCGGTTTTTGCTTCTTGATTTAATAGATTACATAATTCTTTATAATTTTTTACAATCATTCCAATATTAAGTTTATTTGTCCTGATGGGCATGTTCATAAAAATTTCTCCTTTTTTTGAACTTATATTATTATTTGGTTTTATTGTTGCAATAATATATTCTCTTTTTTATTATAGATTTAATGATCTAAATTCTCCAGTTGATTTCAAAAATTTTTTCCTATTCCTGATCACCATGTCTGTTATGCGATCATCTTATCCTGGCAGCGTTTAATCATACCCCCACCTATACGGTTTCTTTAGCAGCTAATCTGCTTGTAGGAGATTGTGCTTGTATGATGAATGTGTTTTTCCGGAATCGTTAAAACGGATTGTGTGATAAATGAAATAGAATACATATAACAGAAATACTATTATGAGCTTCTGTGAGCGTCTGTACGGGATTTTCTACTTGTTTATAATAAAGTGTTCAATGAAACTATTAAAACGTCATAGAACGGCTTTTACGAGTTCATGCTATATTGTTTTATGAATCATGGTTCTATAATGAGTATAACACAGATGCAGGAATACTGTTTTAAGCTCCTGTGAGACGCTGTGCAAGAGTTTTACATATTTACTGATAAAGTGTTGGTTGATGAAAAGAAAATGCCGTAGAATCGATTGTAGAGCGTCGTGTTATTTTTGATTATGTGGTATGCGTTCTATGAATGATAGAATAATAAATGCTATGATATTGTTTTGAAAGCCTACAAGACGTTGCAGAGCGTTTTCTGCAATGGTGTGGTAACTTGTTCAATAAAGATATGTAAATCGATTAGAATGGCGTATAGAAGGTCAATGATTTTTTGACAAAGAAAAAGACACCTGTTTTGGCAGATGTCTTAAGTGATCTATAAAAAATATGATTAAAATTCAATATCGAAAATTTGCCGGAATTTGTGAGGTTTACGGCTGGTTAGGGCGGTAAAATTGAAATTTTGGGTGTTAAAAAGTGGGAGAGTGATGTCGATTTTTAGTAAGAAAATATGGGTATTTCTCGATATTTAACTCGATAATGGGTTGAAAGTGGGAAAGGTTGGTTTAAATACGGAAATTGTGGGGTTTGAAGGTGATTGGTGAGGGTGTGGTGAATAGAGCGAAGGGTGGAAAGGGTGGTTGTTGGGTTGATTGTTGAATTATTAGGTATACTTATATATATATTAGAATTGATGATAAATGAGAGGGCGATTTTTGGAGCAAGTGTGTGGTGAGATCAGCTTATGGTCTTCCGGCAAACTCGAACACACGTTCTAGTTTTTAGTACCCCCATCGCTTTAACGCGGTGACGCGGTGCTGTGAAACCACCGTAAACGTACATTTAACAGTCACTTGCATGGCAATTAAAACTATATGATATAGTATTGAAAACTATATAAATAGTTTCAAAAACTATGTGTAATAGTATTTAATATTAGGTTGGTTTTTGAGCTGGAATGGCAGGAATGAAATAATAGGAATAGTTATTGATATTTGATATGGTTTAATTATTAGTAGAACTTATTATTATTTATAAGAAAATAACTTTTAAAAATATCGAAAAAAATGATTGACTTATGTCAAGAACTATGATATTCTATCAGTGTCAAGAAAATAAATCTTGAGTTTGAGCATAACAGCTATAAAAACACTCAAAAAAGTTTTAAAAAGTTCTTGACAAAAGTCAAGTAGCATGATATACTTGAAACAAGTCAAGGACATACAACTTGACAAAAGGGTTCAGGTACTGCAATACCCAAACCCTTACATAGTGGATAGCAAAGATATGCTAGCACCTAGCAATCTTTATTCTAGCATATTTCTTGCAAAAAATCCACAAAAATTTTACCAGTGTAACACCTTTCACTAGGAAGTAGTGTATTGCACACTATGCACACACTGTCTAGCAGATTGATAATTGAAAAACCCCGTCGTGATTGAACGATTGAAAAGTTATTTTTCTATAATGCCCATGTGGGGCGGATGAATAACAATTCTTTTTAGTAGTCACGCTGTAGCGTGGGAGAAAACGCTATACGGTAACTGTGCCGTACCCATAATAAATGAGAGAAGGGTATATATTTTAGTAGAGATGCAAGGTATATACTGGGTTTTAAGCAGTTGGTTTAGAGATGAACAGTTTACAGAATAACTATCTTTGCCTTACCTAGAAAATAGGCATTATAAATACATAAATTATACATAGTTAGAAGGGTAGACAATCAGTTATACGCTACCAGTCTACCCTTTTATAGTGTGTATAACACTAACTTATTACTATAAATATTCGCACCTATGCAACAAATAGGAGAAAGAGGTATACTATGGCAAGAAATCAGATTAACTTTACAAAAATGAGCAAAGAAGCAACTTTACAGCTTAACACTTTTAAAGATTCCGCGCTTAAAATTGCAAAAGAAGATTTACGGTTTAAATCTGTTATCAAACCGCTTAATGCTAAACTTGAAAACATCCTGAAAAACCGTCAGATTGAACTCGATAATGGTATGTCTGTAGAAGATGCATCAGCAAAATTCCCACGAATTGAAGTAGATAACGAAATTAGAAAGGAAGAGCTTAAACACGCTGATATTCTTGAACCGCACAAAAAAAATATGAAGGATAGCTATAAGTTTGTACCTGAAAATATTTTCAATGCGTATACTTTAAAAATCAATGATGGCAAGCGCGGCGAATTTTTAACATGTGTTTCTGAGTTCCTTTCTAACTTAGGTATTGAAGGATGCACACAAGGACAGATTAGCAAGTTTGCTGAGTCAATGAGTGATAAACTTGGTGCAAAGTATGCAACTTCCAAAAAGATTGTTGAAGATGGTACGCTTGTTACAGCTATGAAAAAGAATCAGTTTAATAAACTGTTTATGGCTGTATTCTGTGACATGTATCTGAAATAAGTAACTTGAAAATCTATGATAAATCCGCTATACTATGAATATAGAAAGGCGGTGGAAGGATGGAAGAAATGAATAACTCTGAAACTATTAAAATCTGCGTGGAAGAATTTTCACGTATTCAGCAGTGGATGTTAATGACTGGGAAAGATACTGATGTATACAAAGCCATGAAAACCAGATACCGTGATTTAAAAGTTATTCTTGCGGCTATGGGTGTCAATATCACTACCTTGGATGTAATAAACGAATAGTATGCAGTTAGAAGAGCAGACAATGCAAAAGCTCTGCTCTTTTATAGTGCATATTATAACTTGCACTTGAAACACTTGAAAAAGGTCAAATAATATGCTATCCTTGAAGAAATTAAAGAGAGGTGAAACCGCATGATAGTATATTATAAGCTTGACGCGCTTTTAAAAGAGCGAAAAATAACAAAAACGCAATTAAAAGATAATACTGGACTTAGCACAAATGTTATTTCTAAAGTGTCCAGAAATGAAGGATTTAAAACAGAAACTATCAATCGTATTTGTGAATATCTTCGGGTCCAGCCTGGAGAAATTATGGAATGGATACCGGATGCAGAGTATTCAAAACAAAACGAAAAAAGGATAGAGGCAGAGCGTGCCGGCATCAAAGCACAAATTGCCGCACTTCAAAAAAAATTAGATGAAACTAAATAGCCAACCACACCACAAGCACCCAGCCCACAAGCCAGGGTGCTATTTTTATACCCAAAATTCAAGATCTCCGCACAAAACGGAGAATATTATTAAAGGGAACCGTGCAAATTCTCCCATAAGGCAAAGGCACGGAGAAATGGAGATTTTATGAGAAAGAACAGTTTGAAAACAACATTTGCAAATCAGGAAAAATTTGGGCTTATGGAAACATGCAGTCTGACACGGTTTAAACTCCTTGCGTCTATCTATCGGCGCAAGGTAACCGAACTTGGTAATAAGTTCGATGACAGTTTCCCACAGTGGCAGCTCTTACGGAGTGGCTATGGAAGCAAAACTGTTTACGCTCTGGTGGACTACGACGGAAACGTCGTGGATCCATCTGAGGTTGCTTCCGTCCTCTCTAAAATCTATGCGGAGATCAGAGAAGGTAAATTCCACTACAACGAGTGGGACAGCACCGAACCCTATGATAGAGACAGGTGCGGCTCCATCCATTGCGAAACGGAAAACTACTCTGTCTATGTGTACGAAAGTACCGATAGGCAGAGCTATGAGCACGACCGCGCAGAACTCAAGCGTTCGACATGCGAGAAGCTGTCGAAGATGCTTGAGGTCATGAGAGGGGAGGTGGCCTAATCATGGCAAAGAAAATTACAGGTTATATCATTCTAACTGCAGTCATTTCTATGGCTGCTTTTTTATTGGGCAGAAATTGCCCAAGCGAGGACAAATTCCTCAACATGGAGACCGTCACGGACTATGCCGCAACAGAAACCGGGCTGATGCTCTATACGCAGGACGGTTCCGGTTATTACTGGGAAAGGGGTGAAGAGAAATGAGTAAGAGCGAATACATTTGGCGCAGACAGGTATACTGTGCCGCAAAGGAACTCGGCTACAGTGAGCATGTGATTGATATGCTCAAGGCAGCCAAAAATGAGGCGGAGCTGACACGGATTATGACGTCGGCTCGCAAGGGAATCATTTGCTAAAGGAGGAAAACACTATGTTTGACTGCATGGAAATTCATAATGACTACGATCATAGAACCTGGCAAAACGGAACCGAGAACGCAATTCGTCGTTCGCGGATTTCCCGAAGCAAGAGAAAAGAAGCTCTTAAAGCGAAAGCTATAGGGCTTCTGCTCCTGATCGGAGGACTGTGCGTCCCGTCATTAGACGGTGACATCAGTGTAACTATTATGATGTCAGCTCTGGGATTAGGGCTGATGTTTTTATAAAGGAGAAAACAGAAATGGCAAACGTATTCACATATATTAAGGAGGCAAGTCGCAGACACAAGATCGTGAAACTTCACGAGCTTTGTTGCAAGGGAACCGCACAGAAGCCCGTTCGGGGTTTTAAAAATGTGGCTTGGGAAACATGGGTGGAACTGATGGGATATTACAGGGCATGTACAGACCATCAGGAAAACAGAGCCGCGTTATCCAGACAGGCAAGAAACGTCCTGTCTCGGATCGGACTGTAGGGAGGTGAAAAGAGAAATGAAAAAAGTATTAACATTGCGTGATCTGCTTCCGTTTATCAGTTATGGAGCTACACTCCAGATTATGGAGATCTCCAGGTCAGAACGGAACCAATACGGAAACTTCGGAGGATATGCTTACGAATACATTTTTCCGAAAAGTGATCTCATCGTGCGTGAAGTCATTGAGCAGTGTTATCCGGAACTGCTTGACAGGGAAATCGCTGATGGTATTCACGGCGAGGGCGAGCGTGAGGGGATTTATATCCACATGTATAAAGATCCTGAACGCAAGTTTGTGACATACGAAGAGCCGTTTGTGGGTCGTGTGTTCACAGCAAGCCAGATGCACGAGGTCTATCGTGATCTTGTAGATAAGGCAGAGTATCCGGATTTCTCTGTGTGGTTTATGGATATGCTGAAGACACACATTTTCAAGGAGGTGAAAGAATGACTGAGAGAGAAGCGAAAGCCTACGAAGCAACCATGCAGATGTTACGGTCAAAATACCCGTGCCGTGGGTGTGCCTACTATACGGCTTGCGGAGATCCGGAACGGACGAGGGAATGTGACGGTCGGAAACTGGTTGTCCGGAAGAGAAGTGGAGTAGTAAGGCATCTTACAGAAATGTGAGGTGCTATTTTTTTACCCTAAAATGCATAAATATACGAAAATATGTATATTTGTGCAATACAAAACTGAATATAGAAAACAAAAATAAAGCGAATAAAAAGGAGAAATGAATTATGTGTATGACATTTAAAGAGGTTACAGGAAGAGAGAACAAAGGAAATAAAAGCGAGCTTAAGGGACTTTTAAAAGCAGCCGTTGATGCAAAGATGAACGCTGTCATTGTACGGATCCCGGTGGAACTTCTGGAAATTGATGAGACCTATCAGATTCCGGAAAGAACTGCAAGAAGCTTGGACTATCTCGTAAGACACTGGGACGACAACAAACTGTTACCGTTGGCAGGTGTCCCGCACTGGGAGGAAGGCAAGGTATACCTGTTCGATGGTTTTGGCAGGTGGATCGCATCTCAGCTCATCAGCGAGCCGAAGACAGATTTACAGGTAATGGTAATTCTCAACGCTCCGACAAATCCGACAGAGCGCAGGGTTTACGAAGCGAAAATGTACGCGTTCCAGAACGTTGGAGTTGCAAGAATGACGGCGGTTCAGAAACATGGTGCGATGCTCCTGATGCACGATAAGGCAACCATGATTCTTGAGGAAATGAAAAAGAAATATGATTTCGAGTATGTTGCCAATAAGGGAAATCGGTCTGCGAGTGTTCTTGGAAGTTATACAGAGGCACTTTTTATGTGTAGACAGGGCGCAGATCTCGCAGATTTCATCTTCCGCATTTGCAAGAAAGCAGGATTCGACCGTAAGGCAAATGGATATAGCACTTATATCATGAGAGCTTTAAGAGACTTATGGAAACTGTATCCAGAGAACAGAACAGAAGTTGAAAAGGCGATGGTTAAGTACCTGCGTAAAATCGAACCAGTGTTCTTAAAATCAGAGGCAGTTGTCCAGTATCCGTTGGTTGATTATAAGATTGCTTGCAGTCTCTTCCTTGAAGATATCGTTGTACGTGAGTTAAATGTTGAGCATAGGCGAAAAGCAGAAAACGGAAGAGTGAAATTTATCATCCAGCCGGAAGATTTAAAAGAAAAAACGGAAAAACACTGAATATTTATACATAGTCAGACCTTGCCGGTGAGTTCATCACCGGTGAGAATGTGGTCATGTATGTGAACGCAAATACAAAAAGAAAGGAGAATGCAAATGAGTAGGAAGGTTCGTCTCACGAAAGAGATGCGAGAGTTTGAGCCTGTCTTGCGACGGAACGGTTATGTCCGTGTACGTTCAAGCGGTTCACATTTCATTTATATCAACCGCACGACTCACAGACATATTTCGGTCAACAAAGATCTAAACCGAGAAGTGAGAGCACGGTTGATTAAGGAAAATAATTTGGAATAGGAGGAAGAGAGAATGAAATATAAAGAAATTTTACGGAAAAACAATATTGCCCTGCTTGAGAACGAGGCAGGGACAGAGTATGTGGTTGCGGTTGGATACGATCCAAACGGACCAGAAAATCAACAATGGGGATATGGGAATTATTATCCATACTGGATGAATGCAGATAAAAAAGCTGCAGCCCTCGCTTCTGCATTGGAATACTTTCGTTACAGAACGGAAGATGATTATATCTCACGTTCACGGATGGAAGAGATTGCAACGTCGGCACTTCACGAACTGAAGGAAACCGATGAGGATTCTTTCACAGACTTTTGTGAGGGAGATCTGGATCTCACAGAAGAGGAAAGAAAATGGTTTGGTTTAGACAAGGAGGATGAAGATGTGGAAGATTCATGATGATGGGACTCATCCATGCTACAACATGAAAAATGTAAAAAGCAATTATGAGATGCTTTTTCTCTTACGGGACATGTGGAAAAGATTTCCGACAAAAGGGAAGTACAACGATTACGACGGCGTAAGAGATCTCAAACAGAGTATCCGTATCTATTTCAAGAATCAGGCACAGAAATCGGAACGTAGAGTATTTGATGCCGATTATAACGGTGCTACATTTCTAATCGAACTTCCGGCAGAGATTAAAACAGAAGAGATGGCAGAAGGCTGGTTCGAGGCAAATGAGTACAGGGAGTGTGTGCCGTCACAGTACGACTGCACAGGCCAGGAATTTACAGCGTGGCATAAACTCGTAAAGAGAAGAGGCAGATGGTGGTGTTATCACCGGATCTGTCTGGACGTGTAAATAGATATTTTAAGCGAGAAGGAGGAGCTTTACATGGCAAATATAACAGTAAAATTTGAAATCAAAATGGAAGTGGACGAAAAAGATTTTGATCAGCTTAAAAAGTTGGAACACCATGCCGACTATCTTCTTGATCTTGACAGTTGGAATGAAATCAAGAGGATATTTGATACAAAAGTGACACGCATTGAGGAGGAATAAATCATGACAAAAGAATTTGTGTACAACAAAACAAAAGAGATCGGTAAACTTGGTGATCAGTCCGTAGAAATTGGGCATTACATTGTAGATGGAAAGCAGATGGCAGATAAGGTATACCTGGTATCTCATTTTACACGAAAGAACGGAAATGAGGAAAGTAAAGCAACTGCGATCTGTACAGTTGACCAGGCAAAAGAGCTTGGAAAGATTTTACAGAGCGAGTAAAGAAAGCAACATTTCATAGGGAAGGGAAAATTCATGTATAGAGTTGAGTGGTTAAATGATGATACATGTATTAAAGGTGGGTTTAAAACGTGTGAAGAAGCTCACGAATGGATTAGAAAACACCATTTTAAGAAATTTGCTTTCCCAATGGTGTTTTATGACGGAGAGCAGAAATGCGTGTTTCATTTGGAAGATTGGAGGAAGACTATTATGGTAGAAATGACAAGAGAAATGCAGAAATGCTTTGATGAGATGAATGATAAGCAGAAAATTAGAATGTTCTATGAGCTCACAAAATATATGTGTGAGAATATGGAATACGGAGACGATAAAGGGATGAATAATCTCATCGAAGATATTGCTAATGTTAAAAATGACATTGAAAACTTATGAAACTAAGATTTCAGGAGGCAAGAAAGGAAAGATAACAATGAAAAATGTGAGAGAAAGCGAAATTAAAAAATGTATCTTTAAAGACTATAACGACTTTAAGGATATTATTGATGAGATCACAGATGGACTTTTAGTCTGTGATTATAATTTAGATGGTCTTTATATCACAGAATCTCACAAGGCAGAAGAAAACGACGATCACTGGGACGGTGAAATTTTAGATGCATTATCTAAATATTTTGATGTGAAAGTAACATCGTTTCATGCAGACGATAGCAAACACCTGGGTGTATGGATTTGCTTTGAATAAAGGTGGTGAGGTAAATGGATATTGAGAAACAGAAATTAGAGGCACGAGACATGAATGCTTTGGTTGATCATTTGATCAAACTCATCGAGTCAAATGACTCACGGTATTCATTCGAATGGTCATGTGGCAATTCAATGGAAGTATACGACAGAGAAAAAGAAGTCGGATACGTGTTGCACATTGATAAAATTCAGTATGATGCAAATGGAAATGCAACAAATTTATAGCGACCAGACAAAGGCAACCAGAGAATATATAACTGGTTGTCTTTTATTATGCAAAAATAGAAAGTGAGGAAGCGTTTATGTACGATTTTACAAAAAATGAAATGGAAATTATCAAAGATAACTTAATGTCATTTATTGCTAATTTCGGAAAGCCACGGATTGAGCGTGGAGATGATGGTAGAGGCTTCTATGTATTCACTGATAATTCAGATTCATGGAGACAGTATTGCTACAACATTGACTATCTGAATGGATGGTTATATGGCTGCGTTCAGGCAGCTTGTGGAAATCCAAAGCGAGACGAAAAAATAAGAGAAATGTGTTACAGCGCAGGATTTAGGGAAAGATATGCAGTCTTGCATGGTAAAAGAAAAACGAAAAATATCAATGGTCATAGATGCTATGTATTCACATATTCAGAAGATGACGAATACCAGGATGCTAATGGTGCGACTTACGACACAGTGACAAGAAATTGGATCGGATAGAAAGGTGAGGCGATTGTCATGTTAAAAGTAAAATATGTAGGTTTTGGTGGGTGTATGGAGCGGCCTTATTATGAGGATGAAAACGGAAGATTGTATTTTGACGAGAACGATGGCAGGAATGGATTACGGTTGTGTACAGGAGCATATAGACATGAAGACGGAGACATTTGGGGTGAACCAGAAACATCTGTTACTGAAGAAGTTGTATGTGATAAACCATTCGTAAGACATCCAAGAGAATTCGACTACATGATGTTATGCAGATTAAAAATGGACTGTGATTATTTTTTGGGCAATGGAAATGGATACGAAGGACATCTGTATTATAAGTCAGTTGAAGAACATTGTGACGGAATGGAAAAAATATGGAACTCATTCGCAGACGATGAAAAACCAGAGTGGTTGACAATGGAACAGATTAAGGAATACAGAGAACAGATGTTAAAAGCGAGGAGGATATAGTTATGTTGCCACAGATCCAGTATGATAAAAAATTCCTTGGAAAATTAAAGAGTAATTATTTTAATGCAAAGGTGTTATATGAAATGATTAAAGAAAACGCAGAAGAGATTCAGAGAAAAGTTCTTGCAGAGAATGAATTTTATGAGACAGAAGATGTTGCGGAAATGATGGAAAAGAGGGGCGGAGACGGAAATCCTAAGCGTATTCTTGATCCAGATTTAACATACATGATGGATTTGGACAAGGAACTTCCACGGTTTATTGACCTGTGTTATCCGGAATATGTAAAAGCAGGAATTGCAGATCCAAGAGGTAAAGAATATATTCCAGAGGCAAACGCAAAAGATTTGATGTATGAAGCAGAAAAGCAGCTTGTAGAATATGGAATTGATATTATCCCTGATGAGTTTGGAGAAAAAGAAACTCTTAGAAAAGCAGTGCGGATGATTAAATATAGAGACAAGGTGCTTGATTTAGTATTGAGATTAGAAAGTGCGGAGGTGGAGAACTATGCAAATTCTTGACAAAGCAATCACACCAAACGGAATAGAAATTGAATTACATGATTTAAGTGGCGAACACAAATTGCCAGACTACAACGGAATAATAATTACCTTTTGTACAGTTGCCGAAAATGCTTTTCCTGAAGGAAAAGGATGGTATGCACAAAAAGGCAAAGAATTTCGGTCATGCATTTATAGCCAGGGAAATTATACAAAAGACATGGTGAAGGCAGATTATGAAGCATTAAAAAGTGGTACAAAAACTCTTGCGGATTTAAAAGCACATTTTTGGAATCGTCAGAGAGATTGTTTTGTGCTTGGATTATAGGAGGTGAAAAATTATGCTGAAAATTGAAATTAAAACAGGAAACGCAGCATTTTGTGATCCATATACTGGAGAAGAAGATAAACATTTTGAAGGTTTTGAATTAAATAGAATCCTTGATGAAATCAAGATGAAAATCGCAGAAGGTTATACATATGGAACTTGTCTTGATATCAACGGAAATAAAGTTGGAAAATGGAGTCGCTAAAATTGGAAATCATAAAGGAGAAACTATGCTGAAAACACTAAAGGAGATGTTAATTGAAGCCGGTTATTCTGAAGGCGAAATGGATCACCATGAGTCAGATTTATATGTATATATAACACCACTTACGACAAAGGTAATTGAAGAATGGTGTAAGGCACATGATTATAGAATGGCTTGGCATTGTCCTATATTCAAAGACCAGATAACAGGTAGAATGATGTATGATTGTGCATTTCAGTGGTATGAAAATTAGCAGGTAGGAGCGTGATTATATGGCGAAGCAAATATATTACTTGCATAGCTGCAATGAATGGAAAGAATATTCCAGCATGAGACTTTTATTCATTGGCACATCTCAACAGAAGTTAAAGATGAAAATCTCGAAAGAGATTGAAGAAGGCAATATGGAATATAAACCTGTTACTACAAGATACGATTATGTTGATGGAGAATTTAAGTTGGTTGACAAAGAAAATACCCCAAAAGAGCAGGCAAAACTGTTTAGACAGGATTGGAAAACAGAAACAGGAGATATTATTAAGTCTGAATTAAAATATGGAGATTTTGATTATACATATAATAATGAAGAAATGTAATCAAAGGAAATTGTAATTTCAAATAGAGAATAATAAGGCAGATGCAGAAATGTATTTGTCTTATTTATTAGAAAGGATGGTGTGCTATGAAATACTCCTTAATAAATTATTTCGATGTGTGGGGTAATGATAAGGATGGATATGAAGTAAATAACCTTTGTGTTGAGAAAACAGGGATTACCATTGCATATGATGCGACAGAAAAAGAAATATTGGACTATCTTGTACAAATTGGATTTCTTAATACATCAGACATGAGGAAAGTGAGAATAAATACATTAGACGAAGAGATGATGGAAATTTATGCGGTTAAGGGTATGCAGCCATTGGGAAGATTAGAAAAGGAGGTATAAAATGCAAAAAGTTCGGTTTGTAACGGAAGAAAAGGATAAGGTGGTGGTTTGGTGTGAAACAAATTCAATAATCGTCTTTAAAAACTTCATGCAATACATACTTGATAATATGAACGAACCTGAAAAATTTATGATTATTGATACGACAAATGACTTAGTTTATGGAGCGTATTACATCGCAACAAAACAATATGAAATGAGGAAAAGAACATTCGAAGAAAGAATGGATAATATTCAAACAGGTAAATGGAGTAAATTTACTGATGCAGAATTAAAGGGAATGTAGTTTGAATTTACGGAGGTAGAAACATGGGAATCATTTATGACAAAAATGCAAAAGAAAAAGAACTGTATTCTGCATACGGTCTCACCGTATATGGAAAAGAAAACAGATATGAATCAATATGGTCACCGGATGTGAAATCCGTATTTATTACGTTACGGATTTCAGACAAGGAGAAAGATCTGGTTGATGAATATCTTGGGAATAATTGCATCTTCCCAGGCACGTTCAAATCAACGATTGATAATTTCTTATGGTGGATCAGCAACGACAAACCAGATGATTATGATGTCAAAACACATATCCTTAAATGTCTGTGTAGTAGCAACTGTTTGTTTAATACTCAGATCGAGAACAGAAAACGTAAAGAAGAACAAGAAAAAGCTGAGGAAGATAGAAGCAAGAAATTAGCCGAAGAACGCAAAGAAAAGGTAGAAGCGATTAAACGGTACTGCAAAAATAAGCATCTTGTTTTTTGTCAGAACTGGAGAGGAGTTTATTTGTTCAAGGTTGATAATGAACGTGCAAAAGAAACGCTTGAAAGTGCTAATTCTGATCGACTTGACAGTTATATAAGCTATATGAAAAAACACAGTGTTGTAGATGCAAGACTGGTTGCAGATGGAGATTTAGACAAAATTTACGAATATATTCGGAGGTAAAACATATGGCAGATAAAGAATACAGATACTATAAAGAAAACGGAAAGCTTATGAGACTACATATTGAACAGGATAATGAACCGCTTGATCCACGGTATGATTGGGATGGTCAAATAGGCAAAATGATGTGTTGGCATAGAGATTATAGACTGGGAGATTACAAGGATAATGATTATTCGGATAATGAAGACTTTTTGAATAGCCTTATAAGAGAAAATGTAGAAGAGAAAACAATCATTAACTATATCAAAGCAAAGAAAGCATCTAATGGACTTGAGTTGAGATATGACAGACATGAAAAAATGTGGCAGCTATGGGGAACATATTATTGGTTTCCACTTGGCACAAGCAGAGAAGCAAAATTTGATGTAATAGAAGAATACGAATCACTTGATTGGTTAGTCGATGATATGATTGAAGCTTTACCGCAGAAAGATAAATGGTATTTGTTAGAGAAACATGCAAATATTGTATATCTTCCACTTTATCTGTATGACCATAGCGGAATTACAATGAGCACTGGAAGTTTTGGTGACAGATGGGATTCTGGACAGGTTGGATATATTTACACTAACAAGAAAACAATTTTTGATTGCGGTGGGAAAATTTGGAATAAAAAAGGGAATTACGTAAAAATCACAGATAAAAATTGGAAGAATGCTGCATACCAGTGGATGCAAAGCGAAGTTGATGAGTATGACATGTATCTAACTGGTGAAGTATATGGAGTTATTACGGAAGAATACGATGCAGAAGATGATGTCTGGGAAGAGAAAGACAGTTGTTGGGGATTCTTTAATGATAAATGGGGTGATGAACTTATTAAAGAAGTTGCATTGAGTTTTGGAGTAAGCGAAACATTATATAAGAAGATGGATGAAGTAGCATAAATCAAATGAAATAGCAATTTCGGAGGGAAAAATATGAATAACGAAGAATGCGCAAAGATGTTCTGTGACGCTATAAGGCTGATGGGAAAAAGACCATTAAATATCCATAACTTGGAAAATTATTTATCTCTACATTTCGATACCTGGATTGAAAAATACGCAAACGACCCAGAGTCGTTAGCAGAAGAAATGAAATCATTCGCAGAAATGAAACTTGACTAATGAAACAGTTATTTTAAATGAAACGGAGGAGAATCAATATGAAGAAAATTATCAATGGAAAAATGTATAACACAGAGACGGCAAAGGCACTTGCAACATCTTATCACGGAACGCCAGGAGATTTTAGCTACTACGAAGAGACTCTATACAAAAAGAAAACTGGTGAGTATTTCTTATATGGAATCGGTGGTCCTGCAAGTCCATATTCACAGAGTTGTGGACAGAACAGTTGGTCTGGCGGTGATGGATTTGAACCGCTTACGGAAAACGCAGTGCACAAATGGGCAGAGAAAAATATTTCTGCCGATGAATACTGTGAACTTTTTGGAGAACCGGAAGAGTAGGAGACAAACGAGATGAAAAAATATGGAATTGTATTAAAAGAAAAACATTTTACAGATGGTCTGACGGCAAATGAGATTATGGAGCTGTTAGATATGTTTGATGGAAATACAGAAGTTTTTCCAATCGAGCTTGAGGCAAGATATCAGGAATCTTCCGCCATAGGATTCATTACAACAGATGCGGCAGAAGAAATGGATTTCGATTATGAGTCTTCTGGATTACATGATTTTATTGCTGTAATTTTGGATGATATGAAAAACGAAAATGCTGATCACGAATACGAGTTTCGTGGCGTAAAAATCTATATGGACAGATAGGGAGGTATACATATGGTAGCAACAGGAAAACGGAACGAATTTACGGTTGGCGATTTTCTTAGCAAGATCGCTGACAATTATCTGGAAATTAGGATCAATGAATATAAAAACGATGTACATACAGGGAGACGATGGACTATCCCACGGCATGGGAAATTGACTACTGAGATCCCTGATGATGTATTAGAAGCGAAAGTATCAATGATTGTACTGTATTTCGACGGGATGAGCATTGAAATTGAGGGAAAATAAAACAAGAGTTTTAACAGATTGGAGCGTAAAAATGTCAAGTTTAAAATGGAAAATTGTACACGAATGTGATGACGAAGATGGGAATCCTACTCAATGGGCATCAGAAATCAATCATCCTCAATATGGGAAATATTGCTGGATTAGCGATGCTGATGAATATTTTATTGTAGAAGTTGATTGTGGAGGGTTCAAAGAACTTGCTAAATGTAAATCACTTGCCAGCGCAAAAAGATGGGTTTCTGCACAACTGATGAAACGATGATTTGGAAAGGATGAAAAATATGGAATGTAATTATATTGAGTATCGCAGATTGACAGAGCAGATGTTTTATGGAACTGCACAAACAGATTCACATCTGAATCAGTATACAGAAATTTTAAGGCAGTATCTTATAAATGGTGGCGCTGGTAATATTATGCAAAAACTTGGTGTTGGAATACAACTTACAACTAAGAAACTTATGTTATTACCTGAAGAAGTTGTTACGAGAAGATTTATATGGATTAAAGGAAATAGGAAGGGGAAATTATTAGAAAAACATGAAATAGAGGCGTTGGGAATGTTTCTTGCTGGTGGTGCTTTATATGGGAAAGAAGATAACTACATATGGGATTGAATCGGAAATTTCAGGAGGTATTTATGAAAAATTATATCATTGTAAATTCAAATACAGACAACGACAATGTGGTGCTTTACAGATTTTACGGAACTGAAGACGATATGCTTAGAAAAATGTTAGATCTGGCAAAAAAGACGGTAGACGAAGATGAAGATTATGAAGAAACCGAAATTCCAGAAAATATCTGTGATATTGATTTTAACGATTATAGCCATACATGGTCTATTATTCTTAGTGGATATGAATATTCGGAGTGCTATGTTGCAAAAGAATTCGATCAGATTGAATTAGTCTAACGGGGAAGTAGATTTAAGAGGTGATTGATTATGGAAGAGAAAATTTTAGAGTTTTGTAAAGAGTATTTTAAACAGCATGGATATGCTCCATCCTCACGGGAAATTGGAGACGGAGTTGGACTTTGGAGTACTTCGTCGGTAAACCTACATATGAATCGGCTGTACGATCAAGGACTGATCGCCAGCGATCACAGAGGGCTGCCACGGGCATTTAGAGTTGTTGGAATGTCAGTTGTGGATGGAAATCGGAGGAATTAATATGGACAAAGAAGGGTTTATGCGATATGTAAAAGAAGAATTTCCAGGAGTAATTGATACTCATTGGAATTGGGATTTATTGGAAAATATTCTTGACTTTGCAATATTAGAATACGATGGAAAACCTACAAAAGAATTAATAAAATTCTTGATGTATATAATCCCAGAAGTAACAGATGAAGAGTATAGAATATTTATGTAATAATATGAAAACCGCATTTCAGGAGGAAGTTATATGGATAAAAATACAGAACAGGAATGTTATTTGGTACGACATGAATATATAAATGAATTTGGATTCTATGAAAAGGAAAGTATTGCAATTTACGCTACGGAAAAATTAGCACAGAGAGTGGTAGATAAGCTGAATTCAGAGAAAAAGCCAGAGGGAGATCCAGACTATGATCCTGTAGAAGATTATTTCTACGAACCATATATAATTCATACGGAAATGGAGGAATAAGATGTATACTTTTGAATTTACATATGATGAAGATGTCGATGGATTTGGATATATTCGGTTTTGTGCTGGAAGTCAGACCGAGGCAGAAGAGTTGTTCCATGAATGGAACCGTGAAAACGGATATGATAGCAATATTGGAGAAGATTATTCTGTAGAAATTGTCTACGATGAAAGCGACGCAAGAGAGTACGGAGATAATTATTTAGTTAAATTGGAGGATTAATCATGGATAAGGAATTAAAAGCAGAGGTGTTTATAACTTTACAGGGTCGTGAAGATGAGACAGATAGGCAATTATTAAAGAGATTCGATGATGTATTAGAAGATTCGCTGTGCTATTTAGTAGATCATCGGTTTGAGTATACAGTAAAGAAAAAGGAAATTATTAAAGAATGTTGAAAGCAAGGTTTCATGAGGTGATTCTATGGAAGTTTTCGCAAAATTCAAAAATGAAATAAACAGAGTAATTATTGAAATTCCAATGGGATATGAAAAAGAAAATGATCTCATGGGGCTCAATAGGCGAATTGAAGCGTATGATAGATTGGCAAATTTAATGGGCGAGAAGTACGTAGGCGAATGTATTCTCCTTAACGAATGGGATAAGGAAGAAGATAAGGCAGACGGTATCTGGTCGAAATAAAGTTTTCAATAGAATAAAACGGAGAATCAAAGAGTGTAGGGAAACCGGCACTCTTATTTTTATGCAAAAAATTGGAGGATTACATATGAAAGCATATAAATTATTGCGGAAGTTGTCAGATGGAAAATTGTATCCATTATTCATTCACAAGACACATACAACTCCATTTGGAGAATGGATGCAGGCAGAATGTTATCCAACAAAGGGATTTGCTGTTCGAAAAGGGTGGCATTGCTGTTTTACCCCTGTGGCCCCGCATCTTTCCATGAGACTTGCAAACGGAGAACAGCGTGTCTGGGTTGAGTGTGAAGTTGAAGATTATGATACATATAATCGACCTGAAAGTCAGGGTGGAACATGGATCCTGGCACAGAGAATGAAAATCAATAGAGAACTTACAGAAGACGAAGTTGCGGCAATTATCGGTGGAGTGGCTGCATAAAACAAAAATGGAGGAAAATATGGGAGTAGCAAGGGATTTAGTGGAAGAGATAAGAGATTCATTCAAGGAAAAGGATGTGTGGAGTATGGCTGATTGCGAGAAATTATGTTGGTTTGCCGGTATGGAAGATGAATGGAAACGAGCTGACGGAGAGAACTTCGAGGCGGTTTTGTACAAGGCAGCTAATAAACTCGGTGTAGAAATTTAGGAGGTACGATATGGAAGATAATGGAGCAGTAGCAGTTTTAATTGGACTTTTTGTTTTGAGCTTGTTAATGGGAATTTGTCCACTTATTACACTTGGAATGATTATTTACGCAGTAATCGGCTGCTTTAAGGGGTGATGGAAAAATGATTCTAACGAACTTTCAAAAGGTTTGTATTGTTGGATATTTCCTGCTGTGGCTTATGTATCCAGAAGTGTTGTTTGGAATTCTTGTGGTAGCAGTTGTAATTAAATTTTTAGTGGGGTGATGATATGTATAAGAAATTAGATGTGTATGTAAACGGAAAATATGAGTTTTCAACTAACAGATTCAGAACACCAAGCGAATTACGGAATCATATCAGGGCGGTTAAGCATCTGGAAATCGCTTCGGTCCCGAATGCGAGGTATTTGACAGTGAATGATTATGACAAAATTGTGATTAGAACAGGAGAATGGAAATGAAAATCAGACGTGGAAATAGAGAATATGTATTAACAGCCAGCGAACTGTATGAGGCTCATAAGGAATTTGTGATCAATTTCATGAAAGAGGAGTTGAAGACTCAGTATAGTGTACCGGCTCCGTATGCAATCGAATATTCTGAAAAAGCATATGAACGGTATTCAGAGGGGAATGGCGAAACTGAATACGAGTGCATCGAATGGGCGGCAAAGCAATACGAAAAGAAATACGGAGAGGTGGCGTGAATATGAAAGCTCATGGATATGTGTGGGTACAGGTATATAAAGATACAACTCCGTTCGACGACGGCGGAGATGATAACCTGTTGGATGTTCAGGTAAAGGAAAGCGTATTACAGAAATACATGGAAAAGAATGGTTTGAATGATGATTGGCTGGAAACATACACGGCTGATGACACAATGGATTTCTATGAGTTCGCAAAGAACGATATTGTTGATATGCAGCCGGTAGGATGGTAAAGGAGGTATATTTATGAGATTTGAAAAACAGCCATATCTTGGAAAATATGATTGGTATTTCCAGATTGGAGACACCAGTGGACGTAAGGCATTTTGTATTTTATTAAAACATTATACAGGTGATGGATTCGGACTAAGAATTAATTTATGCCATGACTGGTTAATCAAGCTATTTGGTTTTAATGAAAAAATTATTGGTGTATGAAACACATGTTTCAGAGGAGGGAATAGCTATGATGAATATAGAAAAATATACGGAAACAGTAGTAGAAATGACATCGGTTTTCTGGCAGATGGTCGCTAAGAGGGAAATTGAGGTTCCGGAAGATAGTCGAGATATCTGGAAAACAATCGATCAGATGGCTAAAAAGTACGAAGAGAAACACGAAGGCACAGATTGGGACGATGTAAATGCAGAAGATTACTACGACTCGATTGAGGAATTCTGTTATTTAAAATTTTCAAAATACTTTGGAACAGAAGACCACGGAGCAGAGCGATTGGATACAATCGGCAGTCTGATCGATACTGTTGAAGATTTCCTTACGGAAAAAGGAATTGCGTCTGAAACTGAGGCATTTATTCAGGGACGGGACTATGATTATCTTGCCGATCAGTTCGCAATGATTCTGAAGAAAGGAAATCTGGATGAGTAAATATGAAATGAGCGTTGCCTGTCTCCTTGGTGGTTTACGGTATTTTATCGTTGAGGCAGACAGCGCCGACGAAGCGAAACAAAAATGTATGATGGAGCCGTGGATTTTACGGAATCATAATCTGTTAAATCTTAGCTCATTACGGGTTGTCAAGAAAATAAGGGAGCCAGCGGACACAGTTGCCCGACAAAAGGAAATATGGTAAACTAATGGGAGACAAAGATGAACCGAATCCGAAAAGAGAGAATCAAAAAGATTTACGACGAGCTGCGTCGTTGCCTTGGTGAGTTAAACGAAATCCATGACGAGGAAGAGGAATATCATGATAATATTCCCGAGAATCTTCAGGGATCGACAAGAGCAGAAACATCAGAAGAGGCAATAGAGAGTTTGGACAATGCGGCTGAGAGTATCTCGGAAGCTTGTGATTGTTTGGAGGCGATTTTATAAAAGATATAGTATTTTGGTGGCTATGTGTGGCGTTTGCTATAGGATGCTTTTTTCTGTCTATATTTGCTGTGTTTATAAACAAAAAGAGAAAGAATAAGACAATGATGAGAGCATGGATACTCTTAATGCCATTTTTCTTTGCAATGATGTGTTTCATCATGTGGATGGCACTTGACTGTGGCGGTTTAGGGTTTTATCTTGAGGAGGTATTAGAATGGGTTGGTTAATGAGTTTATTATTCGGTGGAGCCGCATTAGGCAGTGCAGCGAAATGCGGAATTGAAAATGCACAGTGTAGAAAAGATGTTCAACATTTGCCAAATGGGGTACCGTATTATTATGATCGTCAAGGAAGGAGATTTCTTCTTGACGGTCGGCAGATTTTTGGAACTGGTGATGATGTTAAAGATGCAAAAGGCAGAATTATTTGGTCAAGAACTGATCAATGGAATACGGAAGCTGCTAATAAAGTTCCGACTGGTCAGTATCGCTATTGTGCGCAGTTCTGCGATAGAAGTATAAATCCGGTAACAACCAATTTGGATACGGGAGAGCGTATTGCCCAGATTGAACGCAAAATTAAAAACGGAAAAGTTGAATGTAGAAAATGGCGTTGGTACGATATCTACCGTGATATTTATCCAGGAAGAGATCTTACTTATACATGCAAAGTTCTTCCAAATTCTGTCAAAGATGGAGATCCTGGTATTATAATCAGTGAGGAAGAGTTTGAAGCAATCAAGAAATGCCCTGGAGCCAGAGGCAGTATCACATATCATTCTTGTTGGGATGATGAGGATTATTACAGAACACACAGACGATGAAAGAATAGTTTCGGATGGAAAAGTTTAGTTGGTTTGAAAGGCAGTGATATTATGTTTGCCATCGCATATAAAGACAGATTAGGGAAAGGTTTTAGTGAAACGGAACCGTGGATTACAGATGACTTGGAAGATGATCCGAAGAAATATAAAATAAAGGCAAACGAACTGATTCGTGCTGGATATAAGAATGTTTTTATTTTCAAATATTCAGATCCAGTACCGGAAAGTATCACTTGGGATTACGTAAAGAAAAACGAAATATAGTTTTCGAAGGGAATTTTATGGAACTAAAAATTGGAAGATATGTATATGACGTAAATGAAAACGATTTACTTTTGGATAATGGATGTTGTTTTCAGTTGATTACCAAATTTACTGGCATAGGATTAGATTCTCAATCGCCAGCAAAATTGAGTAAAAAGCTTGTGAAGGATCTAAAAAAGTCGAATGCAATTTACACTAATGAGGATTTAAAAATGGCGGCAGAAAGCAGATATCGTTATTCTGGTATAACATTTTGGAAATTCGATATTGAGAAAATGAAGCATTTGGCAGAGCAAGAGAAAATTTAACTTTCATGAGGGAGAAATGGATAAGTTTAAAACAGTATCATTACAATTCGCAAATAGTAGGGTATATTTTGTTGGACGAAAAGATGTAATGTGGCACATTACCGAGTATTTTGACAGAAACAAAATAAACAATGGTCATCATTATGTAGAAAAGTATGTTGATATGGCTATAGAATATAATATATATATGGGAATGATGTCGAAGAAATTATGGAATAAAATATTTTGTGATTGCTTTGTAAAAAGACGATTAAATAAATATAATTTATTCATACCATTTGAAGCATATATGGAAGCAATGTGCTTTAATGAAGAGGGGCGTAAAGAAGTTAAACGTGTATTGGACTTTACAGATGATGAGCTTGATGATCTTGTAAAAAAATCTGAATGGAACAAAGCATTTGATTGGTGCAGAACTCAATTTTAAGCAGAGAATTTTAAAATGACGATTTCCTGCCAAAGCAAAACGAGGTGATTAAATGGATTTAGATAATATAACTGATATTGAATTACTAAGAAATATTGCAAAAACTTATATGGTACAAATGAAGCAAGATACTAACGCAAACGATGGAACAAATTATATATTTAAAAAAGGATATTGGTATTTTTTAGATCAAGACGAAACTGGGATAACGGTTTATACCGAAGATAGTTCTCATGCATGTTTTCTTGATTATGATGAAGCTGATAGGGTTTTAATTAAGAAATGAAAAATTGCTTTCATAGGGAAATGGAGGATAAATGGATTTAGATAATATCAACGACATTGAAATTTTACGAGATATTGCCAAAAGCTGCATGGTAAAAATAAAGCAAGATATAAGTGCAAATGACGGCACAGAATATACATTTAAAAAAGGATATTGGTATTTTGTAGACCAAGACGAAACAGGCCTAACTGTATATATCGAAAACGGGACACATGCATGTTTTCTTGATTATGATGAGGCGGATCGTTTTATATCAGTATAGATACGATGAAAGATTGTTTTCGAAAGGATAGAGCATGAAACAATTATATCTCGTACATACAGTATATGATGATTATAATCTGATTGTGAGGGCAGATAATGCCGACGAAGCAGAGGAACTGGCAAAAGACTGGTTCTGGGACAATATTAGTTCTGTGTTCGAACCGGATGAGTGGATTGTTGAGTTGTGTGATAATGATGAAGTAATCGAGTGAAAGGTTATTTTAAGGTGAAAATGAAAAATATTATATGGTGTGAAGTAACATGCGGGCGTTGTGGCAGGGCTGCTAATGGATGTGATTATTATAGCCCAGGCACAATACGAAAATTAAAAGAAGAAACTAAGGGCTGGACAGAAGACATGACGTATCGAGTTTTATGCCCCGTTTGCCAAAAAGAATTGGAACAAAAACGAGGTGATTTATAGTTAAATGAAGATGACATTAAAAGAATTAAATGCTTATGCTGGTCTTTTAAGAGGATTACAGTTAGAATATGAAGGTAAATTAAGTCAAGGCTTAGAACCAAGTAAACGAAAGAGATTAACAACCGTTTTAAACCTTATTATCGAAGAACGAAACAAAATAAATCGGTCGAAATATGAGATCGTATGAAAACGCTTTTTCGTTCATAAAATATATAAAACATTTTGTATGATACTAGAGAAATTTACTCTACAATTAGATATCTGAGAAAATACTATTAATGAAATCTGAATTTCGAGACAAGAAGGGAGATTATAAGATGAGTACAGCAACATGTATTAAGGACTATGATGGTGTTGGATTCTTAAAAGAGAATAAAGACGGATGTGAAGAAGTTCATATCAAAAAAGGTGATATAATTGAATTGGATAATCAAGGATATCTGTGGTTTGATAACGTATGTTTCGGACATATGGATGCTTATCCTGGACAATATTTTAAATTTTAATTTGATAAATATATTTATCTTTGAAAAGAGCGAAAAATTTTCGCTCTTTTTCTTTTGCTCAAAATGGAGAATAACCATTGGAAAGGATGGATTTTATGGCATTAGCAGTTGTAAAAAATGAAAAACAGGATGTGGTCCAGCTTAAGGTTGTAAATGGAACTGGCTGGTTCACAAAGAATGGACTATGGATCCCGAACCCTCAGTCAGAAGAGCGTTGGGTTGATCCGATCAGGGATAAGACTGATGTAGAGCGTTGCATTGAATACCTGAAGCTCAAAGTCCGGATGGCACATAAAAAGAATGAAAAATTCACCTCGAAGAGAAACTTGATGCTGTTCGTTGTGGGGATCAATATTGGATTACGAGTGTCTGATTTGTCTGCACTCAGGTGGTCAAACTTTTTTGAGAAGGATATGGAAACATTCGTGGACGCCAGAAATAAGAAGGAAAAGAAAACCGGTAAGAAAAAACTGGTGATTCCAAACGAGTCGATTCAGAACGTAATCACATGGTACTTGAGCGAAACCGGAATCCGGCCGGAATACGATGCACCGGTGTTTATCTCGTATAATACCGGAAAGGCAATCGGGAGCGTTCCTGTGACGAATATGATGAAGGATCTGCAGTATCATCTGAAGCTTAAAGGAAGTTATAACACACATAGCTTGCGGAAAACCAATGCGTATCAAAAATATATGATGTTAGTTGAGGCAGGTGATCCACTGGCCTTGGCCAAGATCCAACATAGTTTGAATCACCGGAATACAAGTGAAACGTTGAGGTATTTGGGATTAACAAGAGATGATGATATTAAAGACCAGTTCGCATTAGATGATTGGTGGGATATGTAAAGGACGGTTATTCACCGTCCTCATCTGGCAATATCTCAACGACGTCTTCGATACGGCAATTAAGATATTTACAAATTCTCTCGATTACTTCCATTGACACATACTCGCCTTTTGATAGCTTTGACATAACATTAGGACTAAGAGAAACAGCATTTTTTAATTGTGTTTTTGACATGTCCCGCTCAAGGAGTAATCTAAATAATGGTTTATAGCTTAACATACGAATACCTCCGCTATTCATATTTTAACATAAACTATCGGAGAGTCAATAAAAACTTGGCGAATGTGAAGTTTTACTATTGACATATAATCCTTGATGTGCTATATTAACTATACAAACAGAGATAAAAAATATTCAAACGAATAGTAAAAATATTAAAAGAGGGAGGAAGTGAGAACATGGAAATGGAGCTTAAAAAGTACGATATCGTGATTGCAGATTTTGGCGACGATGAATTTGCTGGTGAACAGGCCGGTGTTCGTCCGTGCGTTATTATTCAAAACAATACAGGAAACAAACATAGCTGCACAACAATCGTGATGGCGCTTACAACCAAAATTAAAAAGCTCAGACAGCCTACTCACTTCCTACTGATTCCCGGAAGCGACAATGGACTACGACAGGAGTCAATGGTTCTTGGAGAATGTATAAGGCAAATTTCAAAAGAGAGAATCATTGGTAAGATTGGTTCTGTCGAAAATACAGACGACAGATTAGAAATTAAACGTGTGTATAACGCAAATTTTGGGGAGGACTAACAGTGAATACGTATATTAAAATGACGGCGAAAGAAGCAATGGAAATTCTCGGAGAGGATTGTACGGTATTGGTATCAGTACAGGATCTTTCTTTGAAAAATAGCGTTGTGAAGTTTTCCAAGAAAAAAGGGAAAGATTGTCGTAACTTCATTGACGAGGCAAAACTGATTGCAAAAATCGAATGCGAACTCCGGGTATTTAGTGAAAAACAGCCAGACCCGATAGACTTTGAGCCAAGAGGATTTCTGAGAACGGTACTTTTAAGGGAATGATTGTCAAAATAATAACCAGAACAAGCGTTCGAAAAAAGTATTGACAGAACGCACGTTCGGGTATATAGTAAATATTGCCAACGGAAATAGGCAAAATAAAACCAAAAGAGCCTCTACACCGGGTTGCCGCCCATTGTGTAAAAGGCTCTTAGGTGCAAAAGCGGTCACCACAACTGCCATTGCGATATCATTATACATATTTTTCCCGAAAATCGCAAGGTATATCGCCAAACTATTTCCACTTGTTACCAATTTAATAGAGAAAAACCTAATGGGTCATCGCCAAAAGGTAAGGCACAGCACTTTGACTGCTGTATTTGTCGGTTCGAATCCGGCTGGCCCAGTGCGCTCGGATTTATGTCCGGGTGTCCTAACGGTCGGCGTTAGGTTACATAAGTAGAGTACAAGCTGCTCTAGGTGTATTTAGTGCGCGCAAAATACATTCACTTGTACAGGTTTGCCTTCTAATAGGTGTACCCATCATCGATTCCCGTCAGTCTCGGTGGTGGTCAAGCCCCAATGGCGGAACGGAAGACGCAAAGGTCTCAAAAATCTTTTCTTGTATTATCAAGAGTGTGAGTTCAAATCTCACTTGGAGCATTCCTTTTTTGGAGAATAAATAAGCGAAAGGAGATTGAGAAATGTATATTTTATCAGACGGAAAAAAATACGTGATGGAAAACGAGCTGAAGATCGGAGAGTATATGCCGACTACATATGCAGTCAAGGCAAAGAAATTCACCTATAAACAAGCGAAATCGTTTCTGAACAGACCGGGAAAACGGTACAGTTGGGTGAGATCATACCAGATGATCGATGATGGATCAGGAGAAAAACCTGACCAGCCATTCAGTTACAAGGGAAATGCTGGTGCTTATATCGGAAAGAATAATATTGAGTTCGATGAAAGTATCCTGGATAAGATCTATGAGGAGTCGCACAATATTTTAGGATTAGCCGGTTGGGATTCCGGACAGCTTAATACATATATGAATCTGTTGAGTGCGGCGTTAGGGAAATACGACAGTGCAGAATCGGACATCGTACATGCGTTGCAGACTTATAAAGATATACATAAGAAAAAGCCACAGGCTCATAAGATGGCGAAGATAGGGTACATCCTCGAAGAGGTGCGGGACAAGCATAAACGGATTAAAGAATGCATCCGGTACGTTCAGGTAATGCAGGACGGAATCAAGTATCAGTATAGTATCGGAAAATTGAAGGAAGAGTTATCGAAAGCGTCCAACTCTGAGTATAAGGGGAGAACAGAATATTATAAGACAGTATTAGATATACTCGGAGGTTGAGATGAGCTTAGAAGAATATAACGAAAAGGTACTGAAAATGCATTGGTCGTCCGAACAGTTGGCATTGGCAGAAGAATATTGTCAGAACGACATGTCAAAGTTGAAGGCAACGTGTTATCCAATCTTTAAAAGAATTGTTGGCGGAATCGACAAATGGGAATATGACGATCTTTATTCCTGGGGATTGCATGTATTGTGTGAGAGTATCAACAAATACAAAAAGGATCAGGACTGCAAGTTCCATACATATTTTGTCCACAATCTGGAACTGAGATATTATACATACTTACGGAATAAAAACCGTGATAAACGTTCAAATGTAAAAAAAGATAAAGATGGGAAGAAAACAATTTTCATTAAAAACGAATCTTACGATGCGATAAAGCAGAGTGGTCAGGCGGAAAAGGAATGCCTGGGGTCAGGCAATACGGTAGATGACATCCTTGAGGAACGCTTTAACTCTCTTTATATGAGTGAAAATATAGAAGAATATTTATCTCGTTTATCACGGAAACAACGGCAAATTATCTTGCTGTTAGCTAATAAATATGACCGTAAGATGATTATGGAAGAGCTGCATATTAGCGTCAAAGAATACAACGAACATATGGCGTGGATTCGCTCTGATTGCAACACAAGATATTTGTACAATAAAAGAAAGGAAGATTAATCATGAAGAGAAAAGTTATTGAAGAGGCCGTATCTGTGGAGTCCTATCTGAGTGACATTGCTAACGAAACGATTAGCGACAATCAGGATGTACAGAGAAATTTCTGCTCTACAGAAGAGTTCGAGGATGGAATTGTTTTAACGGTGTTATCCGGTGAATATCTTCCTTCTTTAATTATCGGAGAAATTTCTGTGGGTGGAATTACTAAAAAATATCTTATTGACGGAATGCAGAGAACATCGGCATTAAGAAGATTTAAAAACGGCGCTCATAAGATTAGAAAAAAATGTGAGGACAGCGTTGTTGAGTATCAGAAAAAGAAAGTTGATAAAAATGGTGTTGTTGTCCGAGATGAAAATGGTGAACCGGTTTGGGAGATCGCGACATTTGACGTGAAGGGGAAAGGCTACAAAGATCTTCCAGAAGAACTGAAGCGAGAATTTGACAAATTCCAGGTAAAACTCGCAACGCTGACTGGATATAAAACTATGGCAGAAATTAGTAAGAAGATTAGACAGTTCAATATGAATACTGGAATGAACACTGCTCAGAAAAGTTTCACTTACCTTGATATGTATGCTCGTAAAGTTAAGACAATTGGATCTAAGGGATTTTTCAAAGAATCAACCGCGCTTAAGAGCAAACAGAACGACAAGGGGGCTTGCGAGAGTATGATTTTAAGATCCATTATGACAGTGTTTCACCTGGATTCCTACAAGAAGAACGCAAAAGATGTTGCAGTATTCTTGAATACCAACGCGAGTGATGCAGAATTTAATTTATTCCAGACGATTGCCGACAGTTTATGTAATGTAGTAGGTGACGCATATAAAGCATTATTCACACAGAAAAATGTTCCGATTTGGTTCGCTGCATATAATCATTTCCTTGAATCTGGAATTGAGGAAGTAAAATTTAGAAAATTCCTGGATGCTTTCCAGGAAAATTTACATATGAGTCCTGTTGAGTGTGATTACGAATCCAAGGATCTTGATGGTGAGATCACTTGGGACAAGTTGGATGGAATGCGTGGTACAACTGATAACGGTCTTGTTAAGGCAAAAATCGAAGTTCTGTGCCAGCTGATTGATGAGTTTTTTGACATTAAAAAGGTAGAAAAAACTGAAACTGAACCGGATACAGAAGAGAATAGTAATGTGCCTGAAGCCGAAACAGCAGATCCCGTTTTAAAGTTTGTACAGGAAAATGTAAGAGAAGCCATCAAGTCGGAAGATATTGAATTGTACAAAGATTTTCTTGACGACTACATCAAGGATGGATCTCCGATTTACAATGCGGGCGAAGAGGTAGTTATTGCATTAATGGCATATGCAACAGACATGGAAAAAGACAGCGAATTCAGTGAATGGATCGATAAAGAGAATTCCAAAAATAATACATATAGTAGTAATCATAAGACCAATTTTACATATTTAAAACGTGATTTCGATGCATTTTTAGAAAGAGAAAATGGAGGTAAAGCAGCATGAGTAAGTATAAAGTAGGTGACCGTGTGGTTGTAATTTCCAAGGAAAAGTCAAAAGATTTAATAGGACAGGGTATGTTTTACATAGAACCGTTTTGTGGGAAGACAGTCACTATAAAAGAAGTGGATGATGATGAAACTTATAGAATTGAAGGATCTGATAGTTGGTGGTCCGAAGAATTCTTTGAAGGACTGGAAAAGGACATATATACGAAGCCAGCACGTTTTGTTTTTGGACCAGCAACTTTTGATTCAATGCATTCCGACGCTTTCGCCTCTCTTGCAAAAGCATCTTTATACGGAAAAGATTACTTAAAAAAATTAGATGATGCAATTTCATTATTAAAAGATGAAAAGGAGAATACGACCATGGATAAGAAAGACATTTTGGCAGTAAGAAACTACAAAGACCGTGCGATGGTAATGCAGTTCGACAAGAAAGATAAGAATGGTAAAAACGTCCAGACCAGAGCTGAAGTTCATGACGGCGATACATTTGATCTGGATAATGGAATTCGGATTTGTCTTCTGAAGTATCTTCTTGGTGGTCATAAGGAATATATGGCAATCATGGATGCTGCGAGAAAATCTTATAAGAAAACCGTCAAGGAAGATCAGAAAAAAGCTGCAGAGAAGTACAAAAAAGTAATTGCACCTGATAAGGAAGCAAATAAGAAAAAGGAAGAGAAAGAAAGACGTGATAAGGAAATTGAGGAACTTATTGCGAAAGCAATCAAGAAGGCATTAGCTGAAACAGGGAAAAATGAGAACAAGTCTGTAGAAGAATAAGTATTCATTTGACAAAGCAAATAATAAGAAATGAGGTAACAAAATGGCAAGTAAAGGATTGAGCGGATATTACGAGGTGGCAGAAACAAAACAGGGATACGGAACATACTATTATGCTATTTTCGAAGATGGAAATACATATGAAAAAGGCGATAAAATCCTTGTTTCAGGAGTCAACAAAGAAGCGTTAGAGATCACGGATATTTTGACACCAGATGAGGCAAAGAGAAGAAGCAGCAAGGCGATCATAGCAGAGGTAATCGGCAAGGTTGTAGTGGATACTTCGGCGTATGAAGCGCGTGTTGAGAAGAGAAGAGTGGCTGAAAAGCTCAAAAAAGAGCTGGATCAGAAAATGAAGCAGCTTGTTGAGATTCAGAAATATGAGTATTTTGCGAAGATCGACCCTGAGTTTGCAAAGCTGGTAGACGAGTATAAAAAGGTAACTGAATAACAAAAAAATTGACTGACCAGGAAAACTTGACGGGTATTCTGGTCAGCCACAGGAATAAGAGTAAGAACGTGGGATTCTTACCAAATACATAATAACACAAAACGGGCAGAATGTCTATGGAGAAGAGAATTATGAAATATAAAGTTAGAGATAAGGTTAGAGTAAGAGAAGATTTGTCCACATGGGAAGAATATGATAATGGGTGCTGTTTCAATTCTTCGATGACTGTATTTTTAGGAAAAACTGTAACAATTTGCGAAGTTCGTGAGGATATCAATCGGTATAAAATCAAAGAAGATTATGGAACATGGAATTGGACTGATAGTATGTTTGAGCCATTAGAAAGCGAAAATCCAGCAGATGAAACTAATGATTCAGAAGAATGGTTTTTATGTAGAGACGATATAAATAAGCTAAATAACGCTGTAAAAGATGTTGTACATGCAGAAGTCGTAGGAGCTGCTGAGAGCGCCGACTGCCTATTGGAATTAAAATTCAAAGAAGCAGTAAGGAAAATCACGCCAGAGGAGCTTAAGGGAATCATTCTGAAAAAGATCGAGGATTCCGTCAAAAACATGAGTGATGATGTGATTCAGGATATTTTAGCAGAGGCACTGTGTTAAGGAGAATACATATATGGATCAGAAAGAGAAAATTAAATTTATGATCAGTTCGTTACAGGTGGCACTGGATGAGTTGGAATATGCCGAAAACTATAAGGAATTGTACGATAGGCTGATAGACGAGGAAAAGAAAACCGGTAAGTGGGACTGGTACGAACTTGGAAAACATCGGACGCCAAATGGAACACTAATTAGAGAGTCATTAAAAAATGTGGCTCGACTTGCTCCTCTGGTTGCCCATGAAGTAGTGTTTGCTGATGGTCGGATTCAGGTATATAGAGACAGATAAAATCGAAATTTCGAGAGGAGAAAGCCATGAAAAGACAGATTCGAAGAGGTGTTTTTGAAACAAATTCTTCCAGTGTCCATGCATTGGCAATGTGTACAGAGAGCGAGTTCGACCGATGGAAAAATGGAGAATTATTATTCTGGGAATATAAGAACAAATTCGGGACTAAAGAAGAACTTATTGAGGAATTAAAAAAGTATACTGGTTGGAATGGAAAACTTTGGTATCGCGATACCGACTGGGATGATGAGGATCAAGTTGCGGAAATCTTTAATAACGAAAATATTACAACATGCGATCAATTTTTTGATAATGAATGGTATGAAACGTATTCAGAAAGATATACAACACCAGGCGGTGAGACCATTGTAGCTTTCGGCTATTACGGTCACGATTAAGCAAAGGAGAATGTAGAAATGAAATTATTAGGGAGATATAAAAACGGCAATTTCCATGTCGCAATTTTTGACGATGGATCAAAAATTAGAGAAACAAACGACGATGAGTTTGTGCCGGATTTTGCAGAAAATATGGATATAAAAATCTGTAACGTATGCGACGTCCTTTGTCCCTTTTGTCATGAGGGAAGCACAAAAAATGGAAAACTCGGAGATATCTTAAATGAGAAGTTTATTGATACTCTTCACCCATATCAAGAGGTTGCAATCGGTGGAGGCGACGTAACAAGTCATCCTGATTTAATTCCATTTCTGCAGAAACTCAAAGAGAAAAAAGTTATCGCAAATATCACAGTTAATCAGATTCACTTTGAGAAAAAACAGGAACTTATCAAGAAACTTGTTGATGAAAAACTTATTTATGGTCTTGGCGTTTCCCTCGTAAATCCAACAGAACACTTCCTTGATCTTATCAAACAATACTGTAATGCGGTAATTCATGTAATCAACGGAATTTTATCCGAATCCGATGTGGAAAAATTACAGAATAACGATTTGAAAATGCTTATTCTTGGATATAAACATTTGAGAAGAGGCAACGAGTATTTCGAGGCTGATCAGACAGAAATCGAGAATAAGCAGTATTGGCTGTATGAGAATTTAGAAAGCCTTGTTGAAAAATTCAAGGTGGTAAGTTTTGATAATCTTGCCATCGAGCAGTTGCAGGTTAAACGTCTGTTGAGCCAAGAAGAGTGGGACGAGTTCTATATGGGCGATGACTCTGAGTTTACATATTATATTGATATGGTAGAGAGAAGATTCGCAAAGAGTTCGACTGTTCCGATGGACCAGCGATATGATTTATTGGACTCGGTTGACGACATGTTTGAAAAAATCAGAAAGAAAAGGTGATGATGCTATGCGTTGGTTAATCAATTATCTCAGATCGTGCTTTTGTAAACACGACTGGGAAATGATTTTTGACATCACCACTGCTAATAATAGTGGCGATGCTATAAATAAGATAAAGATTTATCGATGTAAAAAATGCGGTATGGAGAAAAAGTATACAGTGCTATAAAACCGATATTTCAAAGGAGATAAAAAATGGAATTTTTCGCAAAAATTGGTGAATTTATCTTAAATCCTGGCATTGAGGCAAACGAAGTAATTAAAACCCTTAAAAAACAAGGGTTTACGCCGCTTTTGTACGACGAGTACAGTGACGGGCGGCAGATCTATTATTTAATGAAAAAAGTATGAAATACTGGTTTCATAAGGAGAGAGAATGGACAAATATATAAGTGTGATCACAAACTTTGGATGCCATTATTCGTGTCCATATTGTATCGTGAAAAACAATGATTTACATATTCCGAAGAGTACAGTCGAAGGATTAGATTCGTTAATTTCGGAAGCTGAAAAGGGCGGTTGTAACTGGATCTCGTTATCCGGTGGTGGCGATCCATTGTGGGAGTATCAGAGCCACAAAGATTGGTACAGAAAATTTTTTGATATCGCAACAGATTATAAGATCGAGCTACATACAAGTATTCCGAACGTAAAAACATTCCCATATTTCTTCTTTAATCGAGTTGTATACCACTTGCACAGTTATGATCAGTTGAAAACTATTAAGCGAGACGGCAACGAAATTGTTCGTGTAGTATTTGTCGTTACAGAGAATTTTACAGAAGGTTTAATTGATAAAATCGCAACATTTTGCCAGGAATCTTCTGAGATTGATGAGCTGAGTTTCCGGCAGATGGTTGACGATCATTATCAAGACACTTATTACTGTCAGAAGTATCTGAGAGAAGGTCATCAGAAGCGTTGGTGGTACATCGAACAGTGTGACTATAATCTGTATTATTGCGAGAATAAAGTATATACGGAATATAAAAATATTGGAATCGATCAGGAGGAAAAATGAATAGAATTTTAATTGTTATTGACATGCAGAATGATTTTATTAGCGGTTCTCTCGGTTCAAAAGAAGCCCAAGCAATCGTTCCAAAAGTCGAAAAGAAGATCGAAGAATATCAGGATAGAAACGAGATGATTATCTTTACGAGAGATACACACAAAGAAAATTATCTTGAGACTTCAGAAGGGAGAAAATTGCCGGTAGAGCATTGTATTTACAATACCAACGGCTGGAAAATTGCTATCAAATTAATTCCAGGAGAATACGAAATTATCGACAAAATGTCTTTTGGTTATGATCAGTGGAAAAAAGTTTTTGATAAATATTTTACGGGATATCTTGGAAACCATACCACGATTGAGCTTGTAGGTCTCGATACGGACATCTGCGTGATTTCTAATGCACTTATTCTTAAAGCGTTATATCCGGAAGTTAATATTGTCGTTGATGCGAGCTGTTGTGCTGGTTCTACACCAGAGAAACACAAGGCGGCGCTGGAAGTCATGAAGAGTTGTCAGATCGACGTGATCGGAGAGGAGTAGGTATGATTAAAATTGATGGGAAAGAGATTGTAATTGAGAAGTTTCCTGATGGTACACCAAGAATTAATCTTAATCCATATGAGCATTTTGCTCCTGTTACGGTGGAATGGTTTTACGAAAGTAACGAAGAGCTAATGTATTTAGCTTTTATAAAAAAGCATCTGGAAAAATACTATAGGAATGAAGGAATTATTTTAAAACTTCCGTATATTCCGAATGCAAGAATGGATCGAACAAAAAACGATTTTGAAGTGTTTACCCTAAAACATTTTTGTGACTTTATCAATTGGCTAAACTTTTATTGTGTCGAAGTTTTAGACGCTCATAGTGATGTTTCTACCGCACTTCTGGATCGTTGCTTCAACGAATCTCCTAAAGAATATATTGAAAATGCAATGAGCAAAATTGGTAAGAATATTGTGCTGTATTTTCCAGATGCCGGTGCAGCCAAACGTTACAGTAACTTGTTCCAAGAAATCCCATATTGCTATGGAGAGAAAAATAGAGACTGGAAGACTGGAAAAATTCTTGGACTGACCGTTAGAACAAATGGAATTAATTTGGATGGCAAGAATGTTCTTATGGTTGATGATATTTGCAGCTTCGGCGGGTCAATGCACTATAGCGCGACCGAATTAAAGAAGTGTGGAGCTGGCAAGATATATGCTTACGCAACTCATACAGAGAACTCCGTACTCAATAAAGAAAAGGGAACTTTGATTAAAGATTTAGAGAATAATACAGTAGAAAGGTTATTTACTACGAATAGTCTATTTACAGGAAAACATGAAAAAATCACTGTTATGGAGGTTTAAGATGGACAATACATTAGCAATGCTGCTTTCTGATACTTATAAACAGTGTCATTACAGAATGTATCCGGCGGGACTTACCAAACTCGTATCTTACTGGGTTCCAAGAAGATCAATGCTGAAGAACCAGGACAAGATGGTTTTCTTCGGATTACAGGCATTCATTAAGGAATATCTGGTTGATTATTTCAATAAAAATTTCTTTGATTTGTCCGACGATGATGTTTGTAAACAGTACACAGAAGCTATGAATATTCAAATCGGAGAAGAGAATTATGATATAGCTCCGATCCTCAAACTTCATAAACTGGGGTATTTACCACTTGAAATCAGAGCGCTTCCGGAAGGAACGCTTGTACCGATGGGAATTCCGTGTATTGAGCTTACAAATACTCATCCGGATTTTGCATTTTTAGTACAGTGGATCGAGTGTATCCTGCAGGTTGAACTCTGGAAGCCTTGCTGTCATGCGACAATCGGTCATATGTATCGCGAGATTGCGGATTATTGGTATGAAAAGACAACGGATAGAGCACCGGGAAATATGGCTTGCGCAGACTTCGGTATGAGAGGAATGTCCTGCATGGATGAAGCACAGAGATGTTCAGCCGCATGGCTGTTATCCTTCAATAAAACCTCCACAATTCCAGCAATCAATTATATTGATAGATACTATGATGCCGATTGCGAGAAGAACAGAATTGGAATCGGTGCGGTGTCTACAGAGCATTCTTGTATGGGTGCAAATTTTGCTATTGATGGCGATGAGATCACATTTGTGAAGCGACTTCTGACAGAGCTTTATCCGATTTCCTCTTTCAGTATGGTATCTGACACATATGATTACTGGAATATGGTGGAGAATATTCTTCCACAGTGCCGAGAAGAGATTATGAATCATAACGGAAAACTTCTTGTGCGCCCTGATAGTGGTGACATTGTAGAGATTTCCATAAAGACAGTTGAAAAATTATGGGAGACCTTCGGTGGGTCAGTTAACGCCAAAGGTTACAAAGTGCTCGATCCGCACATTGGAATTATTTATGGTGATGGCTGCACACTTCAGAATGTCCAGACGATTTGGGCAGAATTAGAGAAACGCGGTTTTGCCGCCAATAATATCGCATTCGGCGTCGGAGCATTCTGTTTCACTGCAATCGTGGAAGATGGAAAGATGATTGTTGTTACCAGAGACACATTCGGTATTGCTATGAAGGCAACATACGGAGTGATTAACGGCAAGAAACTTATGATCTATAAAGATCCGAAGACCGATACAAGCCATCTCAAAAAATCTCATAAAGGATGCTGCAGAGTATACGAAGAGAGTGGTGAGCTTAAATGTCAGGACCAGCTGCTCGATATGACGGATGATACTTTACTTACAACCGTCTTCAAAGATGGAGAATTAATAAAAGAGGATACTTTTACGGATATCAGAAACAGAATGTACGGAGGACAGCAGTAATGGATTATTACTTACAGGCGGGAACATCTTATAACAGATTTGAAGAAGAATTCAAGAAATATGGAAAACTGATTTTCTGCGTGGATTTTGACGATTCCATCTATGATTTCCATAAAAAAGGAAGAACCTATGATGATGTGATCCAGCTACTTCATCGTTGGGAGCCGTATTCTGAAGTAATTATTTTCACTGGAAACGGAGAAGATAAATACGAGATGATTGAGCGTTATCTCGCAGAGAAAAATATCAAACATAAGGGAATCAACTGTAATGCTTCGGTTGGTTTTCCTGGTCGAAAAATTTATGCGAATGTCTATATTGATGACAGAGCAGGACTGGCGCAGGTTTATCATGAACTACTTACTTTAATTGAGAAGATTGAAAAAGGAGAGATTAAGCATGAGTAATTTTAATGCGAAGAAAGTCAAAGATGAGATTGTTCAATGGATCAGAGATTGGTTCGAGGAAAACGGAAAAGGCTGCAAGGCCATCGTGGGAATTTCTGGTGGTAAGGATTCCAGCGTTGTTGCAGCGCTGTGTGTCGAAGCATTAGGAAAAGATCGAGTTCTTGGTGTATTAATGCCACAGGGAAGGCAGAGTGATATTGAATATAGTCATATGCTTTGTAACTTCTTAGGAATCGAGAGAATTATTGTTCCCATTGGACAAATCGTAAATACAGCAACTTATGAGATTGAAACTTCTATGGACGAAAAAATGTCTCTTCAGGCGAAAATAAATCTTCCGCCGAGAATTCGTATGGCGGCGCTTTATGCGGTGTCTCAGACAGTGAATGGCCGTGTGGCCAATACCTGTAATCTTTCAGAGGATTGGGTCGGCTACGCAACCAGATATGGCGACAGCGCAGGTGATTTTAGTCCGCTATCTAATCTAACGGTGACAGAAGTAAAAGAAATTGGTTGTGAACTCGAACTTCCGGCAGAACTGGTATATAAAGTACCGACAGATGGACTTTGCGGGATGACTGATGAAGACAATCTCGGATTCACATATGATGTCCTTGATAGATATATTAGAATCGGAAAGATTGATAGTAAAGCAGTTAAAAGAAAAATCGACACTCTGCACGAAAAGAATCTTTTCAAAGTACAGCTCATGCCGTCATTTCCATACAACGATTAAATGCACGTTTCAAAAGGAGAAATATATAGTGGATAAACAAACATTTGATTACGTATCACTAAAACCAATTGCTGACCGTTTTAAGAAAGTGGCTGAGACAATTTCAGACTACGAAATCAGAGATATTATTAAAGCTCAGATTGCTGAAAAAGTAAAAGAGCAGTTGGCGGATAGTAGTTTCCCATTGGAACAGATCATCGAAGATTGGTTCGACGATGAAACCCATGTTGATTGGGTTAACAAAACTCTAAAAGACTCGATTAAGATCAAATTATTCGATAATAAATTTAGATAGGAGAATAACAATATATGGGAGGTTTCGCACCTAAAAAGGTTGAGAAATTAACCGATGATCAAAGAAAACTTGTCGAAGAAAATCATAATTTAATTTATAGAATTATTTATGATAGCAAGTTGGATATGGAGGAGTGGTATGACATCTTAGCAATTGTATTATGTAATGCAGCAATATTATACGATCCAGATAGAGACATAAAATTTTCAACCTATGCTTGTAAGGCAATGAAGAACGAGATTTATAAGCAAATTGAATTGTCAAAAGCGCAGCATAGGATTCCGGCAGATATAATCTGTTCTTATGATCGCACCGTATATGATGACAACGAGAAAAAAGAATATGTTGAGCGACTTACTGACGACAGATCTTTTGAAAACGATATCATCGATATTGAAAGATTTAAAAAGGGTTTGTTGAAATTAAAACCCAGAGACCAACAGGTTATTCTTATGTTAATCGATGGATATACATACGCCAAGATTGGTGAAAAGTTTGGAATATCACGAGAACGAGTACGACAGATTACTATAGCATATGCAAATGCTATTGGTTACAAGAGAACCAGACGACATGTATATCATAAAAGTGTAGGTGTAGCATGACAAAATACATATTATTTTTAGTGGCTTTCTGTACGGCTCTGTGGTTCTGGTTACTGCATCACCAACAGAAATTTCCACAATACGAGTGGTATAAGCCTTTCAGAAGCCGTCTGAGCGCTTTAGTGGACGAATATTGCAAGGTAATTAAAAATCTTAACTCAGTTAAAACTCTGATTTCAAAGACCGAAAATGACCTAAATTTAATCACAAACACGTCTTCACGTCGGGAAGTCTTCCAAAATAATCTCAAAAAGTTAAAAGAAAAGCAAGAAGAACTAGAGAATAAATATATGGATCTCAATATGAAAATCATTAAGACATATTTAGAGTACGCTAATGAGATTGAATCGGCGCAAAATACGCTAAATCCTAAGATGTTGGAATTAAGGGATTTATGGCGTGTTTATAAAGAGAATCGGATGCTATAAGAAAGGATATATGATGAAAAACATATTAAAACGATTGTGCTTGATAGGAGCGATTTTTCTTGTTTGGCTAATTGCCTCGCAACATTACAATTCACTATTTGTGCCAAACCCAGTGGACGTATTTAATAATTTCAAAATTTCTATAAAAAGCGGAGAACTATTTATTGCAATTAAATATTCGTTCCTACGCGTCACAGCGGCATCAATATTATCAGCGCTAATTTCTTTACCAATCGCTTTAATTGTTTTTAATGTCCCGTTGGCACACGATTTTCTGAATCCAGTAATCTCGGTTCTTAGATATATTCCAGTAACAGCATTTTATCCTCTTTTGATTATGTGGTTTGGAATCGACGAAACGATGAAAATTGTTTTCTTATTTATTGCAACATTTGTTTACATGATGCCATCTGTGATTCTGTGTTTGGACGAAATCAATCAGGACTTAATTGATACGGGTCTTACTATTGGAATGAACAAGATACAGACAGTATATAAAATTCAGCTGCCAGCGTCACTACCGAGTATTTTAAACAGTTTTGTGATGTGTTATGGAATCGGTTTTACATATCTTGCAGTTGCAGAAACAATCAATGCAAAATATGGTCTTGGCTGGGTCATTCAGCAAAATTCTTCAAGAGGAAGAACCGATATGGTATTTATGGCAATTATCACAATTATGATCATTAGTGTGATTTTCGATTGGGTAAGTAAGAGAATTATTAAGAAGATTTTCAAGTGGAGGTATATCAATGATTGAGCTGCATAATCTGACGACTGGTTATAGTAGAGACAAACCGTTATTAAAGAATTATTCTGTAAAATTCGATAGGAAAATTTATGGAATTTTAGGTGAATCTGGTTGTGGCAAAACGACTTTATTGCGCACAATTGCAGGTCTAATGAAGCCTCTAAATGGAGAAGTAATAATTGACGGGAAAACGGTAACAAAAGCATCTCAAAACAATATCTTTATGATGCATCAAAATTATACTTCTTTTGATTGGATGACCTGCCTATATAATGTCCTTTTACCAATAAAAATCAAAAGATCGGTTACAGAAGAGGATATAAAAAATGCCAAAGACTTTTTGAATTGTGTTGGATTAAAGGGCTATGAAGATAAATATCCAAAACAGTTATCTGGCGGTCAGCGTCAGAGACTAGCGCTTGCAAGAACGCTCTTTGCAAAACCAGAAATAATTTTAATGGACGAGCCGTTATCCGCTCTTGATCCTCAAACTCGAACTTCAATGCAAAATTTAGTTATGAAGCAGCATCGAGAAGAGAATAATACAGTGATCCTAGTTACACATAGTTCGGCAGAGGCTGAAAAAATGTGTGATGTAATTATAAATTTATAAAAGGAGTAGAACATGGGATTATTTCAAAAATTAGGTCTTGTAGAGGAAGTTGACCGACCAAGTGACGCAGATTATATGGTAGGTCTCCCAGATGAGCAGGTCGAAGATGTAAATCTGGAAGCAGTAAACGCAGATACGTTGATTGCAGATGTGTACGATCAGAACGACCTTAGCGACCAGTCAAAGTCTATTTTTAAAGTAGAGGAACTTATGAATTCTCTTCCTAAAGAGATGGTGACTGAAACAAAGAAAAATAGCGTTCTTTCTGCGCTGGGAGTATTCGGATTAAATGCCGAAATCGTTACCGAAGATGGCGAAAAGCGTGTTGAGATTTTAAAGGGTGCGCTTGAAAAGATATCTTCTGAAAAGAATGCATTGGTTGCAGACTATCAGGAAAGAATCGAATCTTGCAAAGAGACAATTGCCGAGTTAGAGAAGAACATTGCGGAGGAACAGGCTGTGCTTAAAGTTTCCACCGAGACAATCAATGCGGAGTCTGACAGAATCAGCAAATTAATTTCTTTTGTAGGAGGTGAGGTTTAATGGAACTTAGAAATATTCTGCCAATTCTTATTATTGTTGTAATTGGATTGGCGCTATGGATTTCTCCTGAGCTTCGGACTCTTTTAAAGGGAATTACAAGAGTTTTTGTTAAGGATATGGCAACAACACCAGAGGGCGCAGAGGCTATTTATGGAGAAAAAATTGACCAGGCGCAGGATGCGTACAACAAAGCAGATAATGCATATAAACTTGCAGCAGGAAAATACAGCAATGCTAAAAGAGATCTGGATAATTTAAAAGCAAAGCTGAAAAAAGTTGAGATGGACTGCGAAGCGCTAGTGAAAACTGGAAAAATTGATTCCGCACAGTTAAAGGCCGAAGAGAGAGAGGAAATTATTGCGGATATTAACAGGGCAGCCGAGCTTGTAAAAGCGTATGAAAAAGCTACAGCGACCGCAAAAGAAACACAGGAACGCTGCGAAAAAAATCTTCGAGCATTAAGACGAGAAAGCAAGGAAGTTGTAGAGAATATGAAAGTAAAGAAACAGCTTCAGGAAGTTTATGATGACATGGACGATCTGAAAAATGTCACTGCGACGGACAAACTTCTTACCTCTGTCCGCGAAAAAAATAAGGATCTCGACGCTATTGTTGAGGGTTCCAGAGTTGTGCATGAAAACAGAACGTCTACGAAGTTTGCAAGAGCAGAAGCGGAAGCGCGAAAAACCAGTAGCAACGACTATCTGGATTCTTTAAAGAAAAAATACAATAAATAAGGAGAAGAGTATGAGTACAAAGAGATTTAGACTGACCAAGGCGGCCAAGATCCTGATCGCAATTATTGTAATGGCGTTAATTTGCGGTGGTATGTATGTTGGAATGAAGACAGGATTTATTAAAAACTCCAATAAAAACACAACAGAAACCGTGGCTGGAACAAAAACTGAACAAGTATCTGAGACTGTGGTGGCAGACGATGACGGAAATGTGATTAACACAGACAAAGATGATGATAGAACTATCAACCTTTCCTTGGATGAGTGGATTGGTTGGAAGTCCATTATCGACGCTAACGGTGGTTTAAGCACAAAAGAAGGTTCGATTTACGATAAGCTTGGCATTAAAGTAAACATCAGCATTATTAATGATGCTACTCAGTCCAGTAACGCTTTAGTTAGCGGGAAATTAGACGCGGCAGGTTACACAATCAATAGAACGGCGTTCCTTTCTAAGAAGTTTGACGATGCAGGTGTAGATGTGATTATGCCGTATGTTACCAATTTCTCTAATGGCGGTGACGGCATTATCGCGAAATCCTCTATTAATTCCGTTACAGATCTTGTGAATGCAAAGATTGGCGTTCCGCAGTTCTCTGAAGCACACTCTTTAGTTGTGTGGTTTGTAAATCAGTCTGACTTATCTCAGGATCAGAAAGATATGATCATTAATAATCTTATTTTCTTTGAGACTCCAGACGAAGCTGCAAAAGCATTCTTTGCAGGACAGATCGATGTGGCTGCTACATGGGAGCCGTATCTTACTCAGGCTCAGAACATGTCCGATGCACATATTTTATTCAGCACTGCAAGCTCTTCCAGTTTAATTATGGATGGTATTTTATTTAATGCTGATTTTGCAGAGAAATATCCAGATACAGTGACGGCGTTTATCGATGGATCTCTCCAGGCTGCAGAATTATACGAGACGGATTTAACTACTATCAAGAGTGTTATGCCGATGTTCTCTACAGCTTCCGATGACGATATTTTAGGAAACTGTGCATCTGCGAAACTTTGTACTTATGCCGACAATATGAGTTTATTAGATGGAACAGCAAAGACCATTTTCTCTGATATGTGTGGTGTTTGGGAATCCATTGGAGAAACGGTGAACAGAGACCTTCTGAATACAATTTTTGATAATACATATATGTCTGCTCTCTCTGATAAATATGACGCTCAGGATCTTACAAAAACAGATGCTAATGTAGTTGTTACAGAAGAGAATAAACAGGAAGTGCTCGACACTACCGCATTATTACAGAAATCCGCGACCGTAAACTTTATCATCAACACTGCAAAGTTTACAGATTCTGCCGAAGCTACTCAAAAACTCGATGAGTTTATTAGTATTGCAAAGGTTCTTGACGGAACAATCATTGAAATTGCGGGAAATACAGACCCGAATCCATACTCTGATCCGCAGGATGTTGCAAATAAGATGCTTTCTCAGCAGAGGGCAGAAACTGTTAAGCAGTATTTTGTTCTGAATGGAATTTCTGCTGACAGAATTATTACAGTTGGAAATGGTTCTAGTAAGCCGATGGTTGACAATGACACCGAAGAGCATAAGGCTATGAATCGTCGTACAGACGTGTCCTTTAAGTGTATTGAGTAGGAGAGCCGCTATGATTGCATTAAATCTTGGAACATTTATTGCTGCGTTTGCTATTGCATTCGCAGCAGGATATCTGTTTGGTAAAAAGAGAAAGTAAATGAGGAAGAAGTTATGAACCCAGTATTTGTAGTATTGGTAATTGTCATTGCGATTGCAATTTGGTTTCTATTGTCATTTGCATTCAAACCATTAGGAAGCTTGCTTTTAAAAATTGGTAAAAATGCATTTGATCAGATGGACGATAAAAACGAAAACGAGGAGAAAAAGGATGAGTAAAAGGGGACTATTAGGCGGAGCGGCAACAGCTGCAGTGATTATCGCTATTGTAGCCGGAGGATTTAAGTGTACTGAGAAGATTCCCGCAGGTTATGTTGGAGTTGTTTATAACGGTTTATCCGGCGGAGTTGATGGAGAGGTGATCACACAGGGCTGGCATTTGGTAGCACCGACAAAGAAAGTTACAACATATTCCATTGGTATCGAGCAGTCCTATCTTACGTCCGAGGAAAAGGGTGATTCGCCAGAAGATGAAAGTTTTTCCACGCCAACATCTGATGGTAAATCCTTGAAGGTCGATTTGGAGTTTTCTTACAAGTTCGACCAGGAAAAGATTGCTGATACGTTTGTAATGTTTAAGGGACAGTCGGGCAAAACGGTTAAGGACACATTTATTAAGCCGAAGATGAGAGCATGGACACAGGAAGTTACTGCAAAATACCCTGTAACCGACGTTTTTGGCGATAAGCGACAGGAACTCAATGAGGCCCTGGACGTATATTTGAAACAGAAATTTGCGCCATATGGTATTGTTATCGACACCGTGAACTTTACGAACATCTCCACAGACGCCGAGACATCTGCAGCGATCCAGAAGAAAGTAACTGCACAGCAGGAGTTGGAACTTGCCAATATTGAAGCTAAGACTGCAAAGGTTCAGGCCGATAAGGATAAGGAAGTTGCCCTGATCGCGGCAGAGCAGGAAAAGGAAAAGGCTGCTATTGTTGCTGAACAGAAGAAGATCCAGGCGGAAGGTGAAGCCGAAGCTACAAGAATTAAGGCACAGGCAGAAGCCGAAGCTAACCAGAAAATTGCGGCATCTCTTACACCGGAACTGATTCAGAAGCAGAAGTATGAAAAATGGAATGGCGCACTTCCAGAGGTTGTGGGGAGTAACACTCCAATCATCAATATGGGAGAGTGATTGATTTTTGCTATCCGTGGTGTCACAGCCACGGGTAGTGCTTTAGAAAATATAGGAGGAACGATATGCCACCACAGATTATTTATACGCTTGAGGATAATAAAGAGATCCTTGAGTTTGGACCATTTAAGATTGAAAGGGATAAATTACATAGCGTCGATTGGATCGAATTGCTGACGATGTTAGGCGTTCAGGTTACAAGCAATTATAACGTGAAAGAGGCTAAATTCAAAGAGGTGGTGCAGGATGCTTAGAATCAATTTATACCAGGCGGAAATGTTGGATGATTATGCAAATTTTATCGTAAAAGTAGTTCAAAAAGATATCAAAATAAAGCGCAGTAGAATTATTAAGGCGTTAATTGAGGTTGGCTTTTATAGATTGGCATTATGTATGCCGGAAGAAGTATTACATGATGACTATAAGGACTGGGTAGAATTAGTAAAGTTGGAAATTCAAGATGATTGAAGCATTTATTAAAGCACTGATAGTAAATCTCGCAGTCACGGCAATATGGTACGCATCAGAATGGCTGCAGTTTGGAGAATTACAGTTTAACAGAGAGTGTGACAATATCGTAAGTTTCATTTATCTGCTTATTTTGTGGTACTTATTTTATAAAAATGAACGATGAAATCGATCTTTCGTAGGAGGAGAAAATTTGAAGCTATATTTATTATTTGGAATGTTATTTTTGCATATTGTGGACGATTATTACCTGCAAGGTTGGTTGGCTTCTGCAAAACAAAAAAGCTGGTGGGAGAAAAACTCGCCAGATAAATTATACGTAAAAGATTATCTTATGGCGCTCTGTGAACATGCGTTTAGCTGGACATTTATGATTATGCTGATTCCGACAGTTTACACATATGTGACTACTGGAAAAATTTCAGTTATTTTACTTGTGTATTTTGTGCTTAACTGGGCAATCCATTGTTACGTAGACGATCAGAAAGCAAACAAGAAAAAGATTAATTTAATTCAGGATCAAGTAATTCATTTCGTTCAAATTATTGGAACATGGCTGATGTTTATTGAATTAAGTTAGGAGAAATTGATGGAGTATAAAATCACAAAAATTCAGCATTCCGGCACTTGTGGAGAACGCTGGACTGACCGTGAAGACGGCAGATACATACATAGAGTGGGACGAACAGTAGATCTTAATTTGGAGAACATTAAAGTAGGAATCCCGATGATTCTGCATTATGTAAAGGATCAGGACGGTAGCGATTATAGCAGTTTTATCTTGGCAACGAGTCGTGTGAAAAGAGTTTCTGTGCCGGATGACAATACTGTTATCATCGAGACCAGAAACAGTATTTTTAGGTTTGAGAAATGCTAACAAAATTTTAGTTTCAAAAGGAGTTTTAGATGTTAAATAAAGAAAAATTTGCAAAGGAAATTGTTGAGCTTGCAGTGAATGTAAAAGATGTTGGTGTTGTCAATGGAAAGCCATGTTCTTGTAGTGATACTTTTTGTGCTGACTGTGATTTTCATTGTGATACCTGTACTGAAGAGCTTAAAGAATGGGCCAATTCTGAATATAAAGAATTAGAAATTGATTGGGAGAGGGTTCCAGTAGATACACCGGTTTTAGTCTGGGACTTTGATGATAGAGCTAAAAGGAGAAGATATTATGCTGGAAGAAATGGAATAAAATTCATGGCCTTTGATTTTGGAGCGACGAGCTGGTCTTGTGATGAAAAAACAAGTTCATGGTTTAATTGTGAACTTGCCAGAAAAGAGGATATTAAGAAATACAGAAAGAGGTAGTTTATGCCGAATTATAAACCGTTTACTTGTCAGAATTTGGAGTGTGATTTCCGGAAATTATGCAGAGAGTTTGGTGATGTAAATGAGAAAGATTGTGCTCATTATATCCCTCTAAAGTCTGATTCAGCTCCGATTAAATGGGAGAAAGAATATTCAGATTCTACTCTTATGAGTATTACAAAGAAACAGCTTGTTGAGTATATCCATTGTCTTGTACATAATAACAATGTTTTGCAGGAGACGGTAAATGAGCAAGCTGATACAATGATAAAGATGTTAAATACACAAAGCAAATAAAGAGGAATAAAATGGAATTTGTAAAACGTTATTATCCACCTTTGAGAACACGCATCGAGGCAACAGAGTATCTCAGTATAGATGCAAATATAAAATTCGATAATGAGGAAGTATTTTGCGGAAAGCCTCGAATTATCTTAATTGCAATGTATGATAAGCCATTTTTTTCATGGTCTAAATATGAAATCGGCGTTGGAATACGAGACGATGACGATTTTGATATCGGGTATATTTATAAGCCAACAAAAGAGCAGTTTTTCGATGCTTTACATGAATTAATTAACTGGATTCATGACCTTGAAATGGGATGTTGCTGTTGGGATGAATTCATCAAAAATCCGAATTTCTTTCCAAATTTGGACTGTGAAAGAGAGAAATGGTAATTATGAAAAAATTATATAGTGTTTGTACGGCGCAATTCTTTTCATACACTACATATCCAGGCATATTTAGTAAAAATAAAGAGCCAAAAGTAGAAAAATATTGGGTATTAAGAAACAAAAAATTCATTTATGCTGAAAGCGAAAAGGTTGCAGAGGAGGAATATAGCGCATGGTTTAAAAAGACATATACGGGAGTGATTCGTGGCTGGGGAGACTGGGATACATGGTCCGATGGAGTGAACTTATACATGGACGAGAACTGTATTGAAGTTCTTTCAGAGGAATTATTTACTTTAGAGCTAATTGAAGAAAACATTGATGAACTGAAGAAAAATATGCAAGCTGAAAATTTTCGAGAATGGTGGTTCGGAGAGAATTGTGAACAAAAGAGTGAAAAAGAAATGAATTTTGTAGATCGATAAAATTACGCTTTCAACAGGAGAATATATAAATGGCAACATATGAAAGACTGTACAATGAGAAGGGTGAACTGGCGGTACTATATGGAAAAGGTTGGAGCACCTGGGATGTCGAATTTAACCACTTAAAAGGTGAAGAAGCATACCGGCTGGCTTTAGACAAAAGAGTTATAGAGTTCTGGCTGTCCAATAAAGATTGTTTTGATATGGCAGATTTTTTAGAAAGTATTGGATATGATTGGGCTGTTGCTGATACTGAAAATTTGGAAATTGCTTGGATCCCAAAGGGAACTAACTTTTTCATTCTTAGCTATGATGGCGAAGAGACAATTGAGACACCAGAGAGCTGCAACATGATTGTGGCATAGGAGATAAGAGATATATGATTTTTCAAGTAACAGAAACAAGAAAGAGAGAAGGAAAACCTCATAAAAAATGTTTTGAGATGACATTGACATATGTTGATGAACGAACGTTTAAATCCCCAGAAGAATTTGACGAAGCTGTCAAAGGTTATTTTGGTCAAAAGAAATGGTTTGAGGAAGGAAAAAATCATAGAATTTTAGAGAATGGCCATATTGCCAGAGATCTTATGGATGTAACAACTTGGGGAATTGAGCTGAATACTTTGGAAGAGCTAATAGAGTTTCAAAAGAACGTGAATAACGAGGTTATTCTTGGAACTTCATTTGAGGACGAAAAGACACCGTGCTTAGAGATTTATAATGATTATAGAGAGTGACAAAATAAGCATTTCAGGAGGACTGAAAATTGAGTACAAATTACTATTTGATGACTCAAAACAAGGAACTTGTGAAGAAACATTTTCCAAACGAGTATGAATTGGTTGATGAGCCGTATTTGGGATATGAAATACATATTGGAAAGAGAAGTATTGGATGGATGCCGCTATTCCAGAATCATGACAAAGCATACAGAAGCGTTTCTGAAATGATCAAATTTATTTCGGCTCACGAAAATGATCTTGAGATTTTTGATGAATACGGGCAAGTATTTACGTTAGATGAGCTAAAACATGAACTTGTTGATTGGGGAAAAGATCAAAAGATTATGTATATGAAATATATCCCAGAGGGCGTTAAAAACGGGTTCGGCGGGAAACAATATCTCATTGAAAGCACGGAAGATGATTATGATATTACTGCTCCATTTGATCATATTGAGTATGAGAAATTAGATCCTTATAATCATAATAATTTCTGGCGTCCCGATAAGTCGTTTTATACAAAGGATAAAGATGGATATGATTTTATAAAAGGAGACTTTTGCTAATGACGGATTTAGAAACTTGGTTCCTTGATTTCGGTAGCGACCATATCTTCAGAATACTCTATGTGAGAAAACCTGGTCAATTTACCCCTTATGAAATAGACAAGAAATTTTCAGACCAGTCTCTTTATATGAATGATTGCTATACATATATTCAAATCAAAGATCTTATAGAATTACCGGATAAAGATGTTTTATTAGAATATCGTGAAATATACGATTTGGAAAGCATTGAGGAAGAATGGGATAAATCGTTTTTACGTTATGTGAAGCTAAGTGAAATTAAACTTGGTTATTGTCCAGAAGACAATAGCTTGGAGAAGTGGGAGTAAGAATGACAATCAAAGACATTGAAACAAAACTTTCGTCAAAAGAATATGATTTCTTGAAAACCGATAAGAATCTTGGAAAGAATATTATTCTTTTAACTCTTGGCGGCAGCTATGCCTATGGAACCAACACCGAAAACTCTGATCTGGACATTCGCGGATGTGCATTAAATTCGAAACGCCAGTTGCTTACAAATGAAAAGTTTGAGCAGTTTGTAAACGAAGAGACCGACACTACAATCTATTCCTTTAATAAACTAATCACACTACTTTCTAACTGCAATCCCAACACCATCGAAGAACTTGGTAACAAGCCGGAACATTATCTTTACGTTTCTCCCATTGGTCAGGAGTTACTGGATAATACACATCTATTCTTGTCTAAGAGGGCGGTATATTCTTTTGGAGGATATGCGAACCAGCAGTTGCGAAGGATGGAGAATAAAGCTAATAGGTTAGTTGGACAGGCACAGAACGAAGAATATATTCTGAATACCATTAAACATGCAGAATATGATTTTAAGGCGCGATACTTCACTATGCCAGAAGACGCGATCAAACTCTATACTGACGTTGCAATTCAGGAAGGATATGATTCAGAAATTTTCATGGATGTTCACCTCAAACATTATCCACTAAGAGATTACAAAGATTTATGGTCTGAGATGCAGAGTATCGTAAAATCCTATGCCAAAATTGGTAAAAGAAACGAGAAAGCGATCCAGAAGGATAAATTAGGAAAGCACATGATGCATCTTATCAGACTGTATTTAATGTGTTTAGACATTCTTGAAAAAGAGAGAATTGTTACATATAGAGCAGACGAGCATGATCTTCTTATGGACATTCGAAACGGTAAATATCTTGATGCCAATCGGCAGCCAATCCCAGAATTTTATGAAATGGTAGATGAATACGAGAAGCGTCTGGATTACGCGAAGAAGAATACGAGTCTTCCGGAAAATCCGGATTACAAAGCAATCAACGATTTTGTTGAGAGTGTAAATGAGAGAGTTGTAAAAGGAGAAGTATGAACGAGCACAAAAACAACAAACCTTCACTCTATGTTATATGCGGGCTTTCCGGCAGTGGAAAGTCCACCATTGCAAAAGAGTATCAGAAAAAGATGCCTAACAGCGTGATCGTCTCCTCTGACGAGATCAGGGAAGAATTATGCAATGGAAATCGTGCGGATCAGAGCAAGAATAACGAGGCATTCCGAATTTTCCATGATAGAATCCGCAAAAATTTAGAGAAACATAAAAGTGTGATCGTAGATGCGACAAACATCACAATGAAGTCCCGTAGAGCTATTCTGGACAAGGTGAATGGTCTGGATATCAATAAGATTTGTCTGATCGTTCCAAAACCATACCAGCAATGCCTGGTTGACAACAAGTTGCGTGAGTGGCCGGTCCCTGATGAGGTAATTGAACACCAGCGCCGCCGGTTCCAAATTCCTTATCCAGAGGAGGGTTGGACGGAGATCAGGATTGTAGGTGGTTTTAAAGATCGACCTTATAAATTCGGCGAGATGATGAAAGGGTATGATCAGAAAAGTCCGTACCATGCTTTTACTTTAGATAAGCATTGTCAGCTTGCTGCAGATATGTTCTTCGACGTCAAGGAATACAGGCAGCCATGGTATGCTGGGGCATTACTGCATGATGTTGGGAAACTGTTTACACAGACTATCGACGAGAATGGTGTAGCTCGTTACTACAATCATGAGAATGTCGGTTCATATGAAGTCTTATCGCAAAAACCAAACGAGAAGAATATCGTGGATATCTGTTTCCTGATCAATTACCATATGCTACCGTTCAGTTGGAACCTCAATTGGAGCGAGCCGACGAGAACTATGAAGCGATGGCAGCGTCGATTCGGAGAAGAAAAGTATCAGATGTTATTAGATTTCCATGAGTGTGATCTGGCTATGGCATAGGAGAATAATCATATGGAATATACAAAATGGGAAGACGGCAAGGTTAAACACGTACTTGATTTTGACAAATGCATAGAATCTTTGAAGGAAAGAAATGCTGATCAAAATATTCGTATTAAAATTCTCGAAGCAGATAATAAACATCTCAAAAGCGAGCATTACAAAGATGATGAATTGCGGAATCTGCAGCATAAATATGACGAGCTGAAGAAGGATGCTCACAGAGGATTTCCTATTACCGAAAAAGAAGAAAAGCAGATCAATGAATGGAAGTATAAGCACGAAATGCAGGAACATCCGAAAGCAAGTTATACCTATATTTTTACTCCGACAGCGCTTGGATTGGTCGGCGTAATTAAGTGCTCTTGTGGTGCAGAATTCGATTTCAGAAAGTTTAAATAGGAGAATACATATATGAAGGATCGTAGCAGAAAGAAATGGCTGAAGAAGCATGGAAAATACATTAATCCAAAGGACGCCTGGAACCTCTACTACAAAATTGCCGAGTACGTTCTCCCGCGTTTACAGCTATTTAAGAAGAAAAATAACGGCTATCCAGGCTTTGGCGAAGTTGATACTCCTGAAAAATGGGACGCTATTTTGGACAAGATGATCGTTGCTTTCGAATATCTCGTTGACGATGACAATTGGTGGCTTAACAATAAAGAATATGACTATACTGATGGACTATATATTAGATCGGAGCCAACAGAAAAACCAGGTCTTCATAAATTGGTTATTGACGAAGAGGACTGGGTAGCAGAAATCAGAAAAGCACATGACGAAGAAGAACAACGCCGCAATAAAGTGATCGAAGAAGGACTGGAACTGTTCGCAAAATATTTCCGACATTTATGGTGGTAACTGGCAGATGAATTAAATCTTTCGAGGGAGAAGAAATCGGTGAAAGAAATAAAAAAACTACTTAATAAACTGCGTGTAAAGTATATGACAATAAAGCTTGATGATACCATTTTGTATCTTGATGGTTGTATCAGAGAGATGAGAAAGCTTGATGATGCATTTGTAGAAAAATAATAAAATGTGTTTTTCAGAGGTAATTATGATTAGAGAAATATGTGATGTTTGTAAGAAAAATGACGCAGATGAGAAATATTGTTTTCAAAAGTCAACGAGAATTAAATATCAAAATACTTCGCGAGGAATTGGGCTTTTTCGGCTACCAGATTGGACGACTTATGAAACGATCATGATCTGCCACGAGTGTGCCGAGAAACTGTTTGATGTCAAAAAAGCGGAAGGATGATAAAAAATGGGATATTGTTACAGCTTATATACTCCTAATTTAAAGCAACAAAAAACGGGTAAATTTGTGGTTTGCGATAAATTATTTTTATCAAACGACGATTCAATTAAAGATATTACAAAGAACATAATTGGGTTCTATGAGAATTCTTATTTTGGAAAATATTTATCAGATTTCAACAGCGTAACAATGCTGAATGAAAAGCAATGTAAGCTTGCAGATGAGTATACAAACGACACATTTTTTACTGATTTTTTAAGAGAATATGATTGTAGTGGAATGCTTGTTCAAATCGAGTAACTTGTAAAACCTGCGTTTCAAAAGGAGAAGAAATAAGTGGAAATTGTAAATAACTATGGCGGGAGAAGAAAGCTAATTAAGGATGTTCCAGTAGGTCAATGCTTCATGTATGATAATCGGCTTTGTATGAAATTAAAGTCCGACACACCAGACGAATATTTTAATAATAGATTTGTGGATTTTGAAAAAAATAAGATAAATGGGATCCCAGATTCAGCGGAAGTTCTGGTTATTGATGCGAAAATTATTGTTGAATAGGAGGCGCGGTATGTTTTTAACATGGTACAGGGATAGAATTGCAAAACAGGTAGAACATAAAATGCTTTATCTTAATACGTGTCTAAATGAGAGAGATATTATTCTAAATATCATCTCTCCTAAAACGTATAAAAGGTCGCCGGTTTCTCTTTGTGGTAAATGTTATCAGAAAAAGAAATGCGAAGAAAGGCGGAACAAAGAGCAAAAACTGGAAGAAGAAAATAAACTTGACTAACCGATGAAATTTTGCTTTCAAATTATTTTATAGAGAATAAATAAAAGAAATTTCATTTTTATTTAATGTATTCAAAGTCCCATATTTTATGGGGATTGTACAATCACTTTATTCCGGAGTTTACCAATTTTCCTTTCTAAAATTGTAAATACTTATATAAATAAGGCGTTTGCAACCACCTTGTAAAAATGAAAATTCATTAGATAATGGATTAGTTGTGTTAAGCTTATGCGACGGAATGGCATGTGGACGTATTGCATTGGAAAAGGCAGGTTTTAAGGTTGATAAATATTTTGCATCAGAAATCAAAGATATTGCAATTAAAGTAGCAAAAGATAATTATCCAGATATTATACATATTGGAAATGTCAATAAAATAGCGTATAAAAATGGTATGTTACATACAGAAACTGGGGATTTTAAAGAAAATATTGACATTGTAATATTTGGAAGTCCTTGTCAAAGCTTTTCCAGGGCAATGATTAAAAAGAGAAAAATTGGATTAGAAGATCCTGAACGATCAGGTCTATTTTATGAGTGCAACAGGATCTTAAAAGAAGTAGAACCAAAATATTTTCTTATGGAAAATGTGGTGATGAAACCAGAAGACGAGGAGGTTATTTCAAAAATGATGGGAGTTCGTCCTATTAGAATAAATTCCGCCATTTTAACTGGTCAACTTAGAGATAGGTATTATTGGACAAACATTCCTAACGTAACAATTCCAAAAGATCAAAATGTTACGTTGACAAGTGTATTAAATGATGGATATGTACCGAACGAAAAGGCAAAATGTTTATGTAAAAACGATTCGCATGGATATTATAATGGTTGTAATTGGACTCCAATTAAGAGATTTCATAGATTTTGGTATAAATCATTTGGAACGATGGTATTTCCTTCTAAAGACTATTTCGATAATTGTTTAAAAATCACAAAAGAAATTTTGAATGGTCAAAAATCCTCTGCGAGATTATATGATGATTACAAAGGAAGAGATTTTGACAAAGCGAGATACTTATGGAAAGAAGAACGCGCAAGGTTACAAGGAGTTCCAGAAGAATATATAAAAAATATGTCCGAAAAAGATGCGGCAGATGTTCTTGGTGATGGATGGACGGTTCCAGTAATAGCTCACATTTTTAGTTTTATGAAAGTTTGATTTCGAGAGGAGAATATACATATGGTTAAAAATCCGACTTCGGTTCTTATTGGAGAGACATGGGAATTTCCACTGGACATGGAAGACTGCATAAAATTAGTCAAAGAGTATTTTAATGATAATCTTGCGGGAGCTATTGAATACTTTTACGCATTAAAAATCAATGAGCTAAGTTCCGAAATTGACAGCCTAAATGATGAGATCGAAGATCTCGAAAGAGAAGTGGACATGCTTAGAGATCGGGAAGTAGATCCAGTAGAAACTTGGGATTATTAAGGAGAATAAATATATGAACGAAGTTGAGAAAACCTTAAACGAAGTGGCTGAAAAAATTGAAATAACACAAGTGTCTGGCTACATAAAAAATGAGAAAATTTATTTGGAGCTATGTGTGGAAGCAGAGACTAAAACAAAAATTTGTAAATTTAAAATTACTGGTTTTGATACAGGGATTGAGCTTGTGAACCCATGTGTTGATGTTTCTCAATCAGTAGAAGATCGTGGAGTGTATTTTCCGCCAAACATAGTGGTTCAAAGAAAATTAGTGCTGAATGGAAAACAGTATCCAATTGACAATTTTACATTAATAGAAGTTGAGAATAAAACCAAGGAAGTGACCATGGCTGATATTGAGAAAAAATTTGGATGTAAAGTAAAGATTGTAGGAGAATGATTTTATGACTCTATTAGATGGAAAAGCAACGGCCCAGGAAGTAAAAGAGCATCTGAAGAAGATTGTTGATTCTGGAGTTCATCGAAAACTTGTAATCGTGCAGGTGGGCGATAATCCAGCATCAAATACATATATTAAGAACAAAGTCAAGGCGTGTGAATATGTTGGTGTAGAGTGTGAAGTAAAACACTTCGAAGAGAGCATCCCAGAAGAAAAATTACGCGCTGAAATCGATGTTTTAAACGAGGACGAATCCGTTAATGGTATTATCGTTCAGTTACCACTTCCTGAACATATTATTGAATGGCGAGTTGTTGAAAGAATTAAACCAATTAAAGATGTTGATGGATTCACGAAAATCAGCGCAGGACGTTTAATGCACGGCGGTCGTCTTTTTGTACCAGCAACACCGCTTGGCATTATAAAACTGCTTGAGAAATACAATATCGAGACAGATGGCAAGGAGTGTGTGATTGTTGGGAGAAGTAATATTGTAGGAAAGCCAATGGCGCTCCTGATGCTCGATAAGAATGCGACAGTTACGATTGCTCATTCCCATACGCCGAATCTTAAGGAAGTTTGCAAGAGAGCAGACATTCTAATCGTTGCAATTGGTAAGCCTAAGATGATCAACAGAGAATATATTAAAGAGGGCGCTGTTGTGATTGATGTCGGGATCAACCGCGATGAAAATGGCAAGCTTTGCGGCGATGTTGATTTCGAGGACGTAAAAGATGTTGTGTCTGCGATCACACCGGTTCCTGGCGGTGTTGGTCCGATGACAGTGGCGATGCTGCTGAACAATGTAGTAAGAGGAAGAGATTAAACAATACGGTGCGGTGCTGGATTTCGGTTCGGCTCTGCACCAGAAAAGAGAATAAGAGTATGAATAACAAAGATCCGATCCAAGAAAATGACCATTTCGAGATTCCAGAAGAGTATTTGAACATGGGCGTAGAAGAACTTAGGAAAATGCGCTTGGAACTGGAAAGAAAAATTCTGAAAAATCGAGATCAGAAAAGAGAATAACTATATAGAATGATGGGCATTCGCCAAGCGGCAAGGCACAAGAATTTGACTCTTGCACTCGTTGGTTCGAATCCAACATGCCCAGTTATGGACCAGTAGCTAAATTGGCAAAGCAGCTGTCTCATAAACAGAAGAAGTGGAGCATAAGACTTCCTTGCGGGTCCAAGTCCCGCCTGGTCCACTGCAGTAATGCAAATAATATATTTTCAAGGAGGATTCTACTATGGGAATCACATGCAAAATGACAGAAATGAAGAGCACAATGAAGAAGATGGCTGTTCAGCAGGAAAAAGAAAAGGCTGAAAGAGTCAGCGCAAAGAAGAAAAAAGAGGAGAAAAAGAGTGAAAATAAATAAATGGAAGATTCAGGGAACCATTGCTTTAATTATTTGGGTTTTCGGTGTGATTTTAAGTTTATATGTTGGTGGTTGGTTAATGTTTGTTAAACCGATTATTGCTTGCTGTATTGCATTTGATACTGGAACACTTACTGGGACGATGATCGGAATTTCTGTTCTAAAATGTATTTTTGGTAGCGCTGTTGGCGGAACAATTTTTCTGATTTGCCATGTAATTGCTATGCTTCTTGTTACGAAAAATTAGGAGAGTATACATATGAAGGTTACAGAGATTACAACAGACAAAGGTACATACCAATTTAATCAGCTCGTGTGTAGTAATGGTGGGGTGTTTGATGCAGAAGGCAGCTACAACTACTGTATGGCGATTGGTCCGCACTCAGATGTATTTAGAAAGGTTCAGGCGAGCAAGCTTATTAACATGGGTGTAAAAGTATCTGAGAAGTCGGTTAACAATCCCGAGTGGTATAAGAATCGGCACAACTTTAGAAACGTAGAAACGGAGGACGAAAGATGAATTTCAACATGAATGATGAAACAACAAAAGCACTTGTAGAAGCTGCCAAGGCGGATCCGATGGCGGCAGTAGAGCTTGTAAAACAGGTGATCGAGCTGTACAAGCCAGCTGCATATGGAATTCTACATGAGTTTCTGGGAATCTATAAAGACTATGCTAACAATACAGAATTTCCAGAGACGAAAGCAAGGGTGTTTAAGAATGCCTATGATGCTTATATGAATGTAGGTTTCACAGCAGACCAGGCAATGGCACTTCTTATTAATGACAATCTGCGACTGATGGAAGCAGCTAAAACATCTTCTAAAAGTAAAAAGAAAACAGAGAATAATTAATTAGGATTTCTATTTTGTTCCTGATCCGGTTCGGATTAAAAATCCAAAAATAAAACATAATACCAAATTTCGGTAGGGTGAAAATAGCGCACCCTTGGGTTTTTGTACCCCAAAATCGCTATTTTGGATAGATTTTTACATATTAGCGGTTTGATGATCCGTCCGTATCGGTGAGATGCGGGCGTTGAGATAGATTGTTTTTATTAACAATAATTCAAATAAATTAAATTTTTAGGAGGTCCATTTAATGGCAGAAAACACAAAGAAAAAAGGTTTAGATCTTCCACAGACAAGAGGTACTTTCCAGGTTCGTGGCAAGGTTACTGGTACAGAAAGAGATAGTTTCTATACAGAAAAGATTACCAAAACTGGCAAGCCATGGAGAAGTGTAAATTTTGGAGTTCAGTTTAAACCGGAGGCAACCCTTTCCGTAGGTCTTAATGGCATGGAAAAGGAGAATGTGTATTTTACAAAAAGAGGAGAAAATGGAGGGAAGTCTGAGACTAAAACAATTCCGTGGAAGGATCGTTTTAATTTTGCAGAGGATGGATTTTCTCTTATCGGTGTAAATGTTGGGGTTACAAAAACAAAGGATGCAAAGGGTAACGACGTAAACGATAAAAAGCATTTAACTGACTATGATGCTTGTCTTGAGGTCTCCAACAATCTTGTCGATGAAAAGACCGTGTTCATCAAAGGAAATATTGAATACAGCTCTTATCAGGACGGTGAAACATCCAAGCATTCCACTAAGTTTGTTCCTAACCAGATTTCTCTTGGAAAGGATATTGATTTTACAGCAGAAGATTTCAAGCCGAACGCAAAGTTTACCCAGACTATTGTATATACCGGAATTGAAAAAACAGAGGACGGAAGATTTGCTCTTTCTGCAAAGATTGTAAACTACAACTCTATTGAAGATGTTGAATTTATTGTTGTGGATGCAAGTCTTGCAAATACCTTTAGAAAGCAGTTGAAGCCATATACTTCCATCAACGTATGGGGAGATATTTCTGTAGAGAAAGATGTTACGGAAGTAGAGTCTACAAATGTATGGGGTCAGAAAAACGATATGAAGCGTGTAAATAATCCAACAAAGCGTGAGCTGATTATTACTGGCGCTGATCCTGAAACCATTGATACAAATACATATTCTGAGGCGGAAATTGATAAAGCAATCGAAATGATTAAAGCGTCTAAAGCGGCAGAGAATGACTTCGGAAAACAGACTGATGGTTGGGGTTCCGGAAAATTAGAAGATGAAGATGAGGAGGCAGGCTGGTAAATCCAGTTCTGCTTCAACAAACAGTAATTTAGAAAATCATATAATACGGAGGAAATAATAAATGGCTACAGGACGTGGTGGAAATAAAATTAAGACAAGATTAGGCTTTTTACTTTACGGTGATTATGGTACATGGAAGTCCAGTTTTTGTCTTGAGTCTATGAAATTAGTAAATGAGGAAGGTCGTCCGTTTAGAGTTCTTTTTATTGACCCAGAGAACGGTGGCGTTGATACATATCTTGATAAGTACGAAGAGGAAGGATACGACCTCAGAAATATTTATATCGTATATACTCAGTCTCTTACAGAAGTGGAAGAATTCATCAAGAAAGCAAAAAATAATGAGGATTTTTATGAGTTTGATGAGGACGGCAATGAAACCGATGAAGTATATCTTGATGCTGATGGTCAGCCGTTCAGACCAGATATGATTGTTGTTGATGGAGCAACGCTTCTGTATACGGCAAAACAGCAAAGTATCATTGAATTTTCCAAGAAGAGAGCAACTGTAAAAGCCAAGAGAAATGAACTTACTGGAATGGATAAAGAGGTTGCAATCGAAGGAGCCGGGATGGAATTAAAAGATTGGAACACTTTAAAGTTTGATGGTCAGAACCTTATCCTTGATCTTCTTGCTTGCGGTAAGCATTTTGCTGTGACAGCCAGAGAGAAGGCAGAAACGGATTCTTCCAGAGATAAAGATGGTTCCATTAAGATGGTCAGAACTGGTAGATTTGTTCCTGATGGATTTAAAGATGTTGGATACAATTGCAAAACCGTAATCCGTATGTTCAAGGATACAGATGGAATTATTAAAGGTCTCATTGATAATAAGGACAGAACGCTTGTACATCAGCAGAATGAAATTATTGTCGAGCCATCTATTCTGGATTGGCAGTCTGCTATTACAAAAAACAAAGGCAAGAAAGATTTTGTGGTTCAGAATAATATGGATGCAGCTATTTCCAAGGAGCTTAAGGAAGTAGAGAAGGATAATGCAAAATTCGATTCTGAGTATGAAGATAACAAGGCTACTGGTGCAGACTCTGTTTCTGGTCCGAAAACAGCAGCAGACTATCAGGAAGCTATCAAGACAGCAATCACTAATCTTCCACCGGTAGAAAAGAGTAAAAAACAGACGGCAATTGTTGAAGCTGGTCTTCCGAAAGCATATCAGAAGATTACAGATATCGATACATTAAAGAAGTATTACGAAATTGTAACTCGATAACAAGATTTCACGCTATGCTGGGGATTTCCCGGCATAGCTTTAAAAAAATATGGCAAAAAAAATAAGAAAATGCTTCTTTTGCAAAAAAGATATAGATACCTCAATAGCGTCAAATGATTATTTCTTTTTTGAAAGAGCAAAGACGAGAGTGTGTGCTCATAAAGATTGCTATATCGGTTATTACACATCAAACGAGAGAAGAAGCCCTATGACAATAGAGCAATGTCAGGAATTTATCTCAGAAGAAGAAAAGAAACCAGAACCAATAGTAAAACCAAGAAAAAAAACCTCCACAAGCGAGCTATATGATTTTATTTCTGATATGTATGGTCTTACATATTTCCCAAAATATTTCTTTTCGTTTATGGCATCCATTTACAAAGGGACATATAAAAATCTGAATCGACCAGTGCCACCGGAGGACCTTCTGGATATGTGGAAACAGAAAAAGAAATACCTTTTGCGACAAGCCGAAAACAACAGAAAAAAAGGAAAAGATATAAACGGTATTAGCTTGGTATATTATGATCTTGCGATACTTTTGGGGAAATATGACGCTTATCTTAAATGGAAAGAACAACAAAAACTTGCTCAAGCAGATGCAGAAGAGCAGCGGGTAAAAAATATTGAATTTGTTGGATATAGAGATGTGTTGCCGCAACGACAAAAGAAAGAGAATAACACAATAGACATCAGTTCGATGCTGGATGAAATTTAATAAGGCGGTGCGATTTTGAATGTAGTATCTAATATTACAAATGAAATTCTGGTTGTGGGAAGTATTTACAAATCACCAGATTTATTTATTGAGAATGGTCATAACATTCGTTCAAAATATGATTTTCACGATGAGTCAACAAGGTTCTTTTACGACAACGCTGAAATAATTTATCAAACAAGAAGTCAAAATTTTAATCGAAGCATCATAAGCACTTATATGGCAGAAGATGAAGAACGTTTATCGTTATATAAAAAATATGGCGGTTGGAAGCTTATTGAAAGCTGGATGAGCTTGGCTGTTCCAGAAAATTTTGCCGGATATTATGAGGTCCTTAAAAAGTATTCGTTACTGAGAGAATATCAAAAAAATGGATTTAATGTTGAGAAAATTATGACACATCCTAAATTTGAATTGCTCTCGGCAATGGATATTTATCGCTTAGTTCGATCAAAAGTAGATAGAATTCACACAGTAATTTTAACAAATGAGGAAGCAGAAATCTTAAATTCTAATATTCAATCTACATTGCTTCATTGCATGGAAACCCCTGATCTTGGTATTCCTATTCCTTTTCCCATTATGAACGACATGATTCGAGGTTTAAAAACAGAATCTACGATGGCAGTAGGTATGCTGAGCAATGCCGGTAAAAGTCGTTATATGACTAAGTTGATTGCTTATATCACATTGGTTTTAAAAGAAAAAGTATATGTGTTGCTTAACGAGATGAGTATTCAGGAGATTAGATATGCATTGATCACGACGGTTATCAATAATCCTGAGTTTCAAGCATTGTACGGATTAAAGCTTCAGAAAAAGGAGAAAGAATTAACACTGGGTCTTTACAGGGACAAAAATGGTGAATTCCTTTACCCTAAAAAGGATGAGTGGGGAGATGTGATCGAACCAATCGAAGACTATGTAAAGCGTGTTTCTGAAACTTCAGAAGAATATCAGAAAATTATGTCTATCGCAAAATGGATCGAAGAAGAAACACAGGGACTTATTTTTACAGAAGATATCTCTACTGCATATGATGATAAGACGTTAGAGTTTAAAATCCGAAAAGCAAATCTTACATATGGGATAAAGTATTTCTTTTATGACACATTTAAAAATGATTTAGCGACAACCGGAGATTGGGCTGCCATGAAGGTTACAGCAACAAAACTTACAGAACTGGCAAAAGAACTAAAGATGTTTGGATATCTTTCCATTCAGCTTACTGATGACGCTAACTTTGTTAAACCTGATGAATTAACTTCGAGTAACATTGCAAACTGTAAAGCTATTAAGCATGTATTACATACTCTGTTTCTCTTTAAGGAAATTCCCAAAGGAGAATTTCATAAATACGGATATGTTGCTACCAGCGATTGGGGAACAAAGACGGTTCATAGTCTTGATGAGAATAAACGCTATTACTGTTGTGTGTGTGATAAAAATAGATTTGGCCGGAAAGAACGACTTCTATTTGAAGTTGATCTTGATTTAAATATATGGTTAGAGCTTGGCTCTCTTGTCAAAAAATAATGAGAGGATGGTAGTTATAAATGGATATCGAGGTCTTAAAAGAGCACATCTTGGAGAATGATCTAATTGAAAAAATTCTCGAAGGGTTGGGGTGTCATCACATCAGAAAAAGAGATGGCTTTATACAAGCTACTAATCCAGATGGTGATAATACGACAGCCGTATGTGTTTACGAGAATACAAATTTAACTACCATCAATTATACGAGGGATATAACAAATGGTAGAAAATCATCAGATATTATATCCCTCGTTGAGTTTTATAAAAAAGAATCATTTCCGTATGCAGTCAAGTGGATCTGCGATGAGTTAGATATTGATTATTACTCAAATTTCGACGAAGATCTTCCAGAAAGCATACGGATAACAAAAATGTTATTACAGATGCAGATATCAGACGATATATCTGGAGAAGAAGAAAAACCTTTAAAACCGATACCTGAAAAAATCTTAAATTACTTCGAACCTTATGTGAACGAGATGTTCAATGAAGACCATGTAGGATACGAAACTCAACGTGAGTTCGAAGTTGGATATGATGAAATGTCTGATAGGATTATCATTCCAATCAGAGATGATTTGGGTAATTTAGTGGGCGTTAAGGGAAGATACTTTTATAGGGATGTTCCAGAAAATGTACAGAAATTTATTTACTTAGAAAAATGTGCGAGATCACAAATTTTATATGGGCTATATAAAACAATGCCATATATAAGAAATAGAAGACGCGCATTTATTGTGGAAGCCGAAAAGGGAGTTATGCAGTTATGGGAAGCTGGTTATTGCGAAGCTGTTGCGACAGGTGGAAAGAAGATTTCTAAATGTCAAATAGATAAGCTTACCAGACTGTGTGTGCCGCTTTATTTTGTCTATGATAAAGACGTTCAACAAGAAGAATTAAAAGAAATTGCAGATCGTTTTATCAACGAAGTAGAAGTATATGCACTAATAGATAAAGACGGAATTCTTAATGAAAAAGAATCTCCGACAGATGAGATAGAAAAATTTGAAAAGTTACTAAAAAACAATGTGTACAGATTGAAATAGAGGTGCTTTCTTGAGATATAAATTAATTGAAGGATCGTTAAACGATGAACGTAATGTAGAAGTTACAATCCTAAGAAATAGAGGAATTAAGAACATAAATAGGTTTTTAGCTCCTGAGGAAAGTGATACTTATTCATACAGTATGTTAGACAATATCGACGAAGCAGTAAAATGTGCAGAAAAGCACATTCGAAATAAAGATCGAATTCATATTCTGATAGACTGCGATGTTGATGGATATGCCGCTGGAAGTATGGTTTATCGTGCTTTTAAGAAAATTGATCCGAATCTTAATATTACATATTCGCTTCATACAAAAAAACAGCATGGGCTATCGAAGGACATTACAATTCCAGATGATTGCAAACTGCTTATTATTCCTGATGCTGGTAGTAATGATGTAGAGCAGTGCAGAGATTTAAAAGATAAAGGTATGGATATTGTTATTCTGGATCATCACATTTGCGACGTTGAAAATGATTATGCAATTGTTGTGAATAACCAGATGTGTAGATATCCAAACAAAAACTTTTGTGGTGCGGGAATCGTATATAAATTTCTGGAAGCACTGGACGAAGAATTATGGGAAGACACGGCATCTGGTATGTTAGATATGTGCGCTTTAGCAAATATTTCTGATGTTATGGATATGAGAGAACCAGAAACAAGATATTATGTTTTGCGCGGTCTTGCAAAAATCAGAAGTAAGCTGTTTAAAGCGTTGATTGATAAACAGTCTTATTCTATGAACGGTATTGTAAATATTACTTCTGTGCAGTTTTATATCACTCCAGTCTTAAACGCTATGATCCGCATTGGTGATCAGGACGAAAAGGATTTATTATTTAGAGCCTTTATTGAGACTGACGAAGTGTTCAAATACAAAAAACGCGGTGAAACCGAAGAGGTTGATGAATCCATCTATGATAGGGCGGCGCGGTTGTGTTCCAACGCCAAGGCGAGACAAATAAAAGAGGTCACCAAAGAGGTAGCAGAGGTTGAACGCCTTATTTCTGACAAATGCCTTAATAAAAATAAAGCTATTTTCGCAAATGTAACCGGAATTCTTGGAGAAGCACTAACGGGATTAGTAGCTATTAAGATTGCAGAAAAATATAACCTTCCGACATTATTATTAAGACGACAAGCACCACGCGAAAATGGGGAATTGTTTTATGGAGGTTCTTGTAGAAATTTCGATAATAGTCCTATTGAGAGCTTAAAAAAAGAGCTGTTAAACACCGGATTATTTGAGTTTGTACAAGGACATGATAATGCTGCAGGTTTTAGTATCGCCAGAGATAATGTACAAGCTGCAATTTCTTGCATCAATAACAACTGGAAAGATATTGATTTTCAAGCAATTTGGAAAGTCGATTTTGACAAAAGCGCAGAGGATATCGATGTTGCTTTTATTAAAGCAATCGATGATATGAAGGATATGTTCGGTCAAGGCGTGAAAGAACCTTTGATTCATATTTCACATATTCCGGTATACAAAGAATCCACAATGGTTATGGGAAAGAACCTAAATACTTGGAAAACGATTTATAACGACGAACTTGCTTTTGTGATGTTTGGTGTAGATAGAGACAAAGACCAGATTATTCAGGAATATGAGAGTAAAGAAGAAACATTTGATTCTTTATTGGGATATATGGATGTGGTTGGAAAGGCTGCTTTAAATAATTATAAAGGTATTCTTACACCACAGATTATTGTTAAAGACTATGAGTTTACCATAGCATAGAAAGGCGAAATAAGATGTCAAGTTCTTTACATAATCACTCTGAATATTCTGTTCTCGATGGGTTTTCTCATCCGGAAGAATATTTAAAAAGAGCAAAAGAATTAGGGATTCATGCATTTGCTATAACTGAACATGCAAATGAATATTCCTGGCCATATTTTGATAAGTTAAAAAAGAAATATCCAGAAGTCAAAATGATTTATGGCGTGGAATTATATGAGTGTTTTAACATTAAGGTTCAGGATCCTGACAGCAAGTATTTTCATTTAGTCGCATTGGCCAAGAACGAAAAGGGTAGGATTGCTCTTAATGAAATTGTTACTAAGAGTAATTTTGAAGGATTTTATTATAAACCTCGTGTAGACTTGGAAACTCTAAAGCCATACGCAGAAAATTTAATCATTATGTCCGCGTGTCTTGCATCAAAAATATCTCGTGAGAAAGCTTATGGCAGGTGTGTAGAATATGTAAAAGAGTATAAAAAAATCTTTCCGTACTTCTTTTTAGAAATGCAAAGTCACAGGTCAGAAGACCAGGCCGAGTATAACAAAAAAATTCTTCGATTATCGCAAGACACTAATACACTATTTACAATCACGACAGATAGCCATGCTGCGACAAAAGAAGATCTCTATTATCAGGCACGACATGTTCAAATCGCCAGGGACAGTGATACCATTGGGGAAACCTATGAAGGCTGCTATATGCAGTCTGACAATGAGATCCATGAAATCATGGATGCTCAAATTGGCAAAGAAAACGTAGCTCTTGGATTGGAAAACTCAGACATGATTGCGGATATGATTGATGAAGTGAACATGCCATTTCAGTCCCCGCAGTTACCAACGTTCCCGCTCCCTGATGGGTTTGACACAAACTATGATTACTTGAAACATCTTTGCGAAGAGGGCTGGCACAGAAGAAACATTGATAAAATGTCATCAGAAGATCAAAAAGTTCGTAGAGATCGTCTTAATTATGAGCTTGGAATCATTCACCAGATGGGATTCGACGGATATTTCTTAATCGTGTGGGACTTTATCAAATGGGCTAAAAGTCATGGTGTTGCCGTTGGCCCAGGTCGCGGATCCGGCGGAGGAGCAATCGTCGATTATCTTCTTGGAATTTCAGAGCTTGATCCAATTTCATATGGTCTTATTTTTGAACGCTTCTTAAATCCAGAACGAGTGTCTATGCCAGATATTGATAGTGACTTCTCTGATCGAGAGAAAGTAGTAGAGTATCTGATGCAGAAATACGGTGCTGACAGAGTATGCCAGGTCATCAACTTTTCATACATCACACCGGTAGTTGCGATCAAAGATGTTGGAAGAATTCTGGGAATTCCATATAAGGTCTGCGACAAGATTAGTAAGAAATTTACTTATCCAACGTTCGAAGAATGCGTAGAGAATAATCCTACGTTATACGAAGAATACGCTGATTACAAAGAATTATTCGACATTGCTGGGAAAATCAGTGGTAGGGTTCGACAGACATCAGTTCATGCCGGTGGAGTTGGAATCGTAGATACAAAGATCACAGACTATATGGCGATGAAGCTTGGATCGAAGGGCGAACACGTCATTCAAGTTGATAAAAAGATCATTGAAGAGATTGGAATCATCAAATTCGACTGTCTTGGGCTTGCTGATACGTTGAACACTATTAAAGAATGTGTGGAGTATGCGCACATAGACCCATACGAGATTGATGTAAACAATCCTGAATTTCTTGCAAATAAAGATATGTATAAGTTATTGTGTTCGGCTGACACAAATGGTGTATTCCAGGTTGAATCACAGGGTATGAAGGATCTGATTCAACGCCTACAACCATCCAGTTTAGAAGATGTATCTGCTGTGTTGGCGTTATACCGTCCTGACAGTATGGGAGCATTAGAAGAATATATCGATTGTAAGCATGGAAGAAAAAAAGTCCATTATATCCATCCTGATATGGAGCCGATATTGAAAGACACATATGGTTGCATAATTTATCAGGAAGAAGTCATGGAGATTGTTCGAAAATTCGGTGGTAGAACATACGGAGGAGCAGACAAATTCAGAAAAGCGATTGGTAAGAAAAACATAGAAATGATCAAAGAGGAGTCTGCAAAGCTTTATCAAGAAATTATTGACAATGGATACGCTGAAGAGATTGCAAGAGAGATTAGCGAAGAATTATCGCAAAAGGGCGGGTTAACTTAAAAAAGAATAAAATCTATCATGCTATATTTTTTTGGAGGACAAATGAAGAAAAAATATAGCGATTTAACAACAGAAGACAGAAAGACAATTATTGATTTCTATTATAAACACAAAGAAATAAAAGTCGGAGACATGAATAGATATTTAAATGTTTCCAAAAGAACATTAAGACAAGTTTTGGTAGATGCAGGAATTAATGCAAAGCTAAAAAATCGATATGTTATACAAAATGAAAACTATTTTGAAAATATAGATACAGAATTTAAGGCTTATATTTTAGGTTTTATATATGCAGATGGTTTTGTTGGTGATCATGATGATTTTTGTTTTGGGCTATCCGACAAATGTGAAGACAATTATAAGTTGTTAAATTATTTTAAAGAAGAGCTTGGAGCAAATTTAAATGTTCTTCAAACAAAGACACAAGATGGCTATGGACACTATATTTTCAAATTTTCAAATAAAAAAATAGTTTCTGATTTAAATAAATTAGGTGTTTTTCCGCGAAAATCTTTGAACATGACATATTTCCCTAATATTCCAGAACAATATATGAATCATTTTATTCGGGGTTATTTCGATGGAGACGGCTCAATTTTTACATATTATGATTCTTATGACAAGAGAAAAAGATATTGTATGGAAATTTTAGGAACACCAGATTTTTTAGAACAAATGCAATTAGTTATATGCAATTGTTGCAATGTGAAGCATACACGTTTACATGATGTAAAAAGAATACCAGGACTTACACGTATTGCATATAAAGGTATAAATAGTCTTGTGAAAATTAGAGAATACTTATACAAAAATGCCACTTATTATTTAACATACAAGCATGATAGATTTTACAATATTCAGCCCCTATAATTAGTGATAATTATAGAAAACTCAGAATATCAGGGGAAATCCTTAGAGCTTTATGTACTAAACATTTTCAGAAATGAAAATGTGGCGTTGCCAATCACAACGGTATAGTAATTAAGCATAAAGATTGGATAATCCTGAGAGATAGGCCTACGTTGTTATATACAATATGGCAAGCTCGCAACGACTACCAATGAGCATCCGAGTTTTAAAACAACGATGATGGTATAGTCTACTCCCCTAATAAATATCGGGAAACCGAGGGTATTAAGGATTGTTTTAATAAAAGTCATTCTGCTTTATATAGTATTATCACTCTTCAAACTGCTTATCTTAAAGCAAAATATTCTACTGAATTTTTCTGTGGTCTTCTAAATCAGAAGCGTAATGATTATGGTGCTTTAAATAAATACATTATCGATTCCAAGAACTTTAATGTCAAGATCCTTCCACCTCATATTAACCGCTCTGATAGGATCTTTTCCGTATACAGTAAAAAGATTTTGTTTGGGCTTGAGGCGATCAAAGGTGTTGGAAAAAAGTTCGTTGATTCTTTGATCGAAGAACGGTCGAGTCGGAAATTTGATAATTTTGACGACTTCTATGATCGTATGAATCCATCAATTTCTATTGTTATCAGTCTTGCAAAAGCTGGAGCTATTCCTTGTAAAAATAAAAAAGAGTTTCTATTATCTTTTGCTAAATCCCAGTTTAAAAATAAAGAGTACACACCAGTTTCTACTTTGCCAAAACTATCTGTATTAAAAGAGAAGTATGGTATAGACGGTGAAGTTATTAAAGCAAAAGAAGATCGATTAAAGCTTTACAACACTGCAAAAATGAAAGAATTCTATCGTACTCAGGACGAAAAAAATAAAAAAGCAATATCCGAATTTACCGAGAAATATTTAAAGAACGAGGATCTGTGGGAGTTCGAGGCACTATCGGTGTTTCTAACATATAATCCTTTCGAAAAAGCATACGAATTTATTGAAATGCCATTTGAAAGTGTTGACGACGGTGGGAAAGGCATCGTTGTTGGTGTTATTGCAAACATTCAAAAAAAGAAAGACAGAACTGGAAAGCAATTTGCGTTTATTTGGATGTATTCGGCCTTTGGACTAATTGAAGCAACGTGTTGGCATACACAGCTTAAACAGTATGAGGATTTAATTAAACGCGGAACCCAGGTCGCGATGCTTTGCGCGAAAAGCGACGATAAAGCGATTGTCAAGGAAATGAAAAGCTATGATCAATGGCTTGAAGATCGACAGTTAAAACAGAGAATATCATAGTGAGGAGTCAAATCCTCACTGTGATTTTACGAGAGGTGAAAAACTTGGAAGAAATTAAGTTCAAATGTATACCGGTAACACAACGTTATTATTCAGAAGATTCTAATTATGGCGTTTTCGTGTTTCATACAAAAGACGACATTCCCAAATATGACGCAGTCCCACAAGATCCTTTTGGTGGATATTTGGATGAAAATTTAAAAATGTCAATTCTTGCTGGAAACATGCAGCAATTATATATTGGATCAGAATACGAAGTAACTGCGACATTGGACTATAACAATAAATATAAGAACTATCAGTATAAACCAAAGTCTGTCGTGTCTGTTGCACCGAAAACAGAAGAGCAACAGAAAATGTTTCTCGAATCCATTGTTACAAAAAGACAGGCAGAGACTTTAATTGAAAAATACCCGAATATTGTACAGGATATTATTGATGGAACAGATAATGTTGATCTGACCAATCTTAAAGGTATTGGAGAACATACCTATAACTTGATTAAAGAAAAAGTTCTGAGTAATTATGTTATTTCTGACATTTTGGTCATGTTACAGCCTTTGGGGGTTACATACAATAAAATCAAAAAATTAATTTCCAACGAACCAAACCCAACTCTGCTAAAAGAAAAATTGATAGAAAACCCATATATTATGCTTCAAATTAAAGGGTTTGGTTTTAAAACAGTAGACCAATTGGCATTAAAGATTAATCCACAAATTCGAGTTTCTGCAAAACGAGTCTATGCCTTTATAGAGAATTACCTTGAAGAACTTGGGAATAGTAGTGGTCATACATGGGTAAATATTAATACTCTTGAAAACGCAGTAAGAGATAACCTTTTCGATTGTATGGATATATACAAAACGATTATGGATAACGAATGCAATAATGAGTTAATATTTCATATTGAGCGTGATATGGAGAAAAACAGAATTGGACTAAAAAGATATTATGAAAAAGAAAAGTCAATTCTTGATATTCTGAAAAAACTTAACAGTTATGACACTTTGGAAGTTTCTAATGATGATATTAAAGCTGGTATTTCTAAGTCAGAATCGGATCAAGGGTTCTTTTTAACAGAAGAACAGCGTTCAGTTGTAGAGAATAGTATTAATAGCAATGTTGTTATTATTACAGGAAAAGCAGGAAGTGGTAAAACTTCAATTTCTCGCGCAATCTTAAACGTTTACAAAAAGGCAGGATATTCAATTTCATGTTGTGCATTATCAGCGATGGCGGCACAAAGAATCACAGAAGCGACTGGATTTCCAGCGTGTACGATCCATAGACTGTTAGGATATACTCCCAAAGGATTTTCATTTAATCATATCGACCCTCTTCCTTCTGATGTAATTCTTGTCGATGAATGCTCGATGATCAATGTTGGAATTTTTCATGCAATTCTTGACGCAGTTCAAGAGGGAAAGAAAATCATCATGTGTGGTGACAACAGACAGCTTCCACCAATCGGATATGGAAATGTGTTTGGCGATCTTTTAGAATTCAAAAATGAATTTGCAATTTACAGGCTTACAAAAGTTTTAAGACAAGCAGAAAAGTCTGGTATTTTAATGGACGCGAATAAAATCAGAGGAGGAATTTATCCAATTAATGGACCAGAACTCCGTATTGTAAATGGAGAATTGCAAGATATGATTTACATGTTCAGAGAATCCAGAGAAGCATTACAGAATATCGCCATTAAAACATATATGAAAACGGTCGAGCAAGAAGGCATGGACAGCGTCGTGATTATTACCCCAAGACGTGAAAAGTGCGGAAACAGCGCATTGGAAATCAACAAAAGGATTACGGATCTGCTGTTTAAACCATCTGAAAAGCATGTTCAATATGGAGAAAGAATATATTATGTAGGCTCAAAGGTGATGCAGACAGACAACGACTATGAAAAAAATGTGTTTAATGGAGAAATCGGATATATAAAAAATATTTCTGATGTTGAAATCGATGGAAAAAAGTCAATACAACTTGAAATTGAATTCAAATTAGGCGACCAGAAAAAGATGGTTGTTTATGATAAAAGTGAACTTGATCAATTGGATTTGGCATACGCAGCCACATGTCATAAATTGCAAGGAAGTGGCATTAAAAATGTCATCATTATTATTGATATGACGCATTATACGCTACTTGACACTTGTATGCTTTACACGGCAATCACGAGAGCAAAAAAGAGATGTCTTCTATTGGCAGAACCGGCAGCGTTTAAGATGTGTATGACAAACAATAAAAGCGTTTCCAGACATACCTGGTTATCGCTTCAGGAAGGAGAATAAATCTATGACATTTGGCACAGCTACATTGGACATGCCGACCGGCTATAAAATACTTACTCCTCAAATGGAGCTTACATACCTTAATGTGCAGCCTCTAACGATCCACAGAGACTTTATATACGTCGTTATGATGTGTGAACGCATGGGAGTCAAAAATTTCTTCCCAGACTTCGGTTCAAGCCGTCTGGTGGGCTGGTACGGCTCCTATGAAACGGCAGTTTCAGCGGTTACTGAAAACTGGTGCGGGATCGACGAATGCTGCTATGATTATGCTTTAATCGAGAAAATCGAGGAGGGGTTGTATAAGCCAGCCAATAGCAGCGAGCGTTGGTGGTTTAAATACGACCAGGTGACTAATACATATGTTTCGGTAAAAGAACCGAAAGAATATGAAAGTTACAGTGGTTTTACTATTGGATAGGAGAATAACAAAATGAAAAAATTGGCAAAGATCATTGGAATTTCAGGATTGGTTACATGGATTGCATGTTTAGTGATGCTGAAACAAGAATTTGGAACAACGGCATGGTTTATGGGGCTTGGCTGTGGCATCGGTATGGGATTTGCAAGGTTGTTGAATTAGCGGAGGAAACATGATTTACAGAGAACGAAAAGACATTTGGAAGTTAATTGATTCGCATAAGAATAAACCTATCTGGGCGTGTGCTTATGAACTGCAAAATAATAAAAACAAAAATGGCCTTATTCAAAAACCGATACAAGGTGAAATTTATGAAGATGGTTATAGAGCTTATTTTGCTCCATACAAAAAGGATTCAAAGAATCTCGCAAAATCCAAGGAAGTCTTAGCAGATTTGAGTCGTTATTATGCTGATACGTATGAGGAATGCGTAGAGCTTTACAATTCTCTTGTCGATGAAAAGATTATGTATTTTTGGCAGAGAATGAGAGAGTGTGCGAAAGACATGATTGGAGACAACGAACCCATTTGTGATAATTACGAAGATCGGCAATTATTTGATCTTTTTATTAGACTTGATCCGGAGGCTTCAAATGACGCTAGAAAAAATAATTGATGAATTCAAGCTGCAGAAGTTGGGAGTCTATATTCTCGGAAAGAAAGACATAAATTTGTTGAAAATAAAATTGTTCAAATATATAGATGTCTATGAATACTGGTACGACAATGAAGATTATCCTGACGATAATACTTGGATCGATGTTGAAGGAATTGGATACGGTTGGATCTGGAGTGGAAGTCGGCTACGCCGTCACTCTAAGCTTTTACAGCGCAGGGCAATTATAGAACATGCAGAAAGACTATTGAAGCTTCTTCCCGAAAACGGAGATATGATTCATTATCGTCTCGGCGATTGCTATTATTACGGATTTATGATTGGCGATCAGTGTTATGTGCAGATTCGAGTGAGTGATGAAGAATTGGATTTAATAGTATGAGAGAAAAAGAATATGAGAACATGATTCGCTTTTATAGGAGGCATCCAGATATTTTTGCGGAAGAATGTTTGGGATATAAGCTCTCGTTATATCAGAAAATTTTAATAAGGCTGTGTAGGAGAAAATATGACAACAGACGAAATCAAGAAATCATTAAGCTGCGTGTACGGAGAAATTCAACTCAAAGGTTCTCAAGAGGCCCTTGGAAAATATTTCGGTGCATTGAAAGAATGTGTCGAAATATTAGATAAATATGAGACGTTGAAGAAGAAAAATCAGTATCAGCAAATCGCAAAGTTAATTCGAGAAACACGAGATAACCCTCAAGAGAATTCTAATAAAAATACCATCATTGATAAGTTTGTCTCCAAGGTTAAATTAAAATATCTTGGCGTTCATCCAGACGAATTACATAATCCGCACTATGCAGAAGACATTGTTGAAACAATTAAAGAGATTGCAGAAGATCTAAAGGAGGAATAACTCAATGGAAGTAGAGTGCGAAGTTGAAACCGTTTTGGTAAAAATGAAGTGCGACAAATGTGGGAAAGGATTTATGGAAAAATCAGGAGAGGTTGTGCTAATGACATATCCGCCACAGTTTCCGCATAAATGCAATAATTGTGAACACATGGAGAATTATACAAAGCAGTATCCATATATAAAATATGTAACCACAATACATAATGGCGATTATTTCGATAAAGATATGTCAGCAATTAGTTTTTAGGATGAAGCATGGAGGAATTAAATAATATTGAACTATTATATGCCGCAAAACACAATCTTCCGTTGTTTGCAAATCAATACAACGAGCTAGAAAGAGCGGCATTAAAAGAAAAAGCGGCACAGGAACATATTGATAGATTAAAGAAAATAGAAGATCGAAAAAAGAAAATTTTATTCGGATAAAACCGTTGTTTCAGGAGGAAGAAAATGAAAGTCATGGAGCTGATAAAAAAGCTGAACGAGATAGGATATGATGAAAACACAGAATTAGAGTTTAGTTTTACAGACACTGATACGGGCGAATGGTATGTTATTCCGTTTGAGAAATTTTGGTACGGAGAAGAATTAACAGGAGATCCATACTGTAAGGATATCATCGATATTGGCATACAAGTCGATACAGCAAAAGAGCATATCAACGCGAAGATAGAAAGGCATCTCGATAAGGTTGCCAGCAAGCTAAACCACATTATGTATGAAGGATTATAGCCTATGATAAGAGATCCAAAAGAAAAATATGTTAGTGATTGCCTAAATTCGGTTTCGATACATAAATTTTTTCCAATTTTATTCTATTATCGTTGCGACAAGTGTGGTATGGAATACAAAAGAGAGCTTATGTATGAATGTGAATTTAGAGATTGTACGACGTCTTTTGTTCTACGCAATATGGGATGTTCTCATTGTTTTTCCTCTAAAAATGATTTTAGAAAATGGTTGGAGAAAACAGGAAAATTATATACAAAAGAGTTTTTGGAAGATTATTATGATCATCCGCTTAAGTTCTTTTCGGCAAATGGTGATAGGTCTGTAATTTTCGACGAAGATATAAAAGAAAAATTTCGAGAGTAGGTGATTCCATGCGTTGCAGCGAATGTCCTTATGGTGAATACGATTATACTCGAAGAGTAAATATGTATGATGCTATTGTTGCAGAACAGGGGATTCCAAATGATGTTTACGGCGATATGTCACGAGATGAGGCGATAAAACAAGCAGAAGAGTATTGCTGGTGCGACAAAGTTGGTGGCAAAGTCATTTGGGCAGGACACTGCTCTGAGATGCATGAGCCTGATCTGGTAGTAAAACCTTCGAGTTCCTGTAGACGAAAACATGATAAAAGAGAAAGATATATCCGACATCAGCGTCATCTTAAATGGCTGGCAGAAAATTGTTCTGGATATCCATTTCCTGTTACTCTTGAAGATGAGATATGGATCAGTTGGGGTATAAGGTTTAAACGCCAAAAGCCATACTATAAAAGATGGTATCGAAAGAAAAGGTCAAAATATTATAAAAGACAATCCAGTAAGAGAATTCGACGATACAAAGGAGAATTAAAAAATGGATGGAGTTGCCATAAATTGTATGGATTTTGGAACGAAATGTGCTGATGAAACGTGAATTTTAGGAGATGGACATGGATGTTGAAGAGATCAAACAATTAGCAAAACAGGATATAAACAATTATAAAACCAGAAGAGAAGAATTCTATAACAATCCTATGCATTGGGATAACAACAAAAGAAGAAATGCTAACTTGCCGGTTCTCAGAGGGAATCTAAATAAATATAGATCAAAAGTATTTCGATCTTCGGTTTCCTCATCTGAACTTTTTAAGGAAATAGAAATGGAAATTAACAAGATTATTTCAAATTGTGCATTTAGTAGCAGTTACTTTGATGAATTTGTAAAGGTCGAGGATTCTGCCAGACAAGTAGCAAAAGAATCCTTGTATATTTTATAAGATTTAAACTTGTTTAAGTCATATGTAATGAAGAAGTTTGGAGAAATATTAAATGATCAAAAAATATAAATGTAAAGAGAATCTTTGCCTCGAAATACGTAATTATGATGGATTCCCAACTGACAAATACGATACTGTACAAAAGGATACCATCTGGAAGGAAGATCCTTACGATATGTATAGGATTTGTGATGGACCAAAGACAGTAAGATTAGAGAGTGTTGACCCACAAATTTTATACTGGCTAGAAATCACAAAAGAAACGTTAGAGTGTTATTTCGAAGCAATAGAATAAGAGGATTTTGTATGAAAAAATCAGAGAAAAATGAGATTCTAAAGTGGGCTGCAACTAAATCTGATGCACGGTTAGAGAAAGAATATTACGATGGAGTATACGATTCACTTGGAACTCTTGTGGACGGAATGATCGAGCTTGGTTATGACCTTGCGGACATCCAAGAGAGAAGAGAATATGAGAAGTTTCTTCGCGAAAAGAATGGTTTGATCGGTTGGATTTGTGAACAACGCGGTATCGAACTATGGAAAGGTATAAAATAATATCTGATGGCAGGAAGGTGAGAGGAAAATGAGAATCGTAAAAATAAATCGTCACTATGACTTCAAAATTAAAATTGGAAATAACTATGTGACCGTTGCGACACTTATCCCTTGGCAATTCACTTGCCGTTATAAGTACGAATTGTATTTCTATTATTATGGTTCTGAATACGAAGACGGGCTGTATCCTTGTGACCGTAGAAATGGAAATGAATCAATTACATTATACGAGCGTCAAGATGAATTTTTTAAAGATTTTCTCATAAGGGTACAACATATTGTACAGAAAAAATTATATACCATAGGAACTTCAATAATGGAAGAAATAAAATATACTGAAAAAATCAACTGTTGAAATCGCACTTTCAAAAGGAGAAAAATAAATGGTAGATATGTTCAAAATGGCGAATATTTTTCAGACCAATCACCGGAACGGCACAGTATCCACTGTTACTGATTATTCGTTCAAATTTACTACTGTCCAGAAGAATGACAAAATGAAGGAAGTTATATATTTCGAGTCGTATTTTGTGGAATTATAAACATGAGTAAAGCAAAAAAGAAGCAACGACCACAACCTCCAAAATGGTTTTGGTTGGATACAGATGGTTGCTGGTTTTGTAAAAACAGAAGCAACTGCAACGGATGCAGAATCCTAAAATATCAGCAAGTATTGGAACGAGAACGACGAGAGAGAAAGAAGAACTACGAAAAAAACGGAAGTGATATAACATGACAAGGCTGGTTGAAGTAGAGACAATTAAACGATTTGCTGGCAACTATTATGTTTTGGACGAGATGAGAATTTCCTTAGACTCCATCAGAGTCGCTGAACTTCGCAAAGACAACATGATTGGGAACAATGTTTGTTTTGACATCAAAGTTGCTGGGACGAGAAAGGGTGCAATTAGAATTGTTCCTGTGTCGAATGCAAATAATTTTTTACTTACATATAGGCGACTTATAGAATCGTCTAAAATAAAAATATTTCCTTCTGATGAAACAATTGGGAATTAAAAATGGGGGGCAATATGGAAAAATTAAATGTTGGTGATTTTGTTGGAATGCTTCAAAAAAGAGAAAAAGATGGGGAAACATTCTGGCGGCTTATCGAAGATAAGATCAACAAGATCACAATCACAAAAACATATGGTAGAAGATATTTTACAAAATCTAAATTCTATCCATTAGATGCAGATGATATAGATAGTAATACAAAGATTATGGAAGAGTCAATCGGAAAGGATTGGATTCTTACGAATGAGATCTTTGGTCTAAATGAAAAGACGCGCCCATATGCAGAAAGATGGGTTAAATGGGCGAATGAGAATATAGATAAAGCCGTAAGTGTTTTGGAATAAAATATGTTTTTCATAGGAGGTATATATGGCAGTAAGCAATGGCAATTATTACAAACCTGATGAAGCTTTGCATGAGCTGCAAGTTCAGAAAACCATCCTGAGAACAGCTATTGATATCCAGGTTGCTTTACGTATTCTGGTAGAGAAGGGTGTTGTTTCTCGTGACGAGGTAGCAGCGTATCGCAAGGAAGTATCTGATAGCCCTAAATATAAGATTCCGATGGATGATATTCAGCGTCAGAAAGCTGGATTCCAGGCGGCAAAAGATAACCCGCAGGAATACTTAAGCGCTTTACTCAAAGCAAAAATGAATGGAGATATTCGATAATGATTTGCAAATATCCACCAGATAGCAGAATGCATAATGCATGTATCTTGTGTAACGAAAGAGATCTATGTGGAGGTATACATACAATGCTTTATAATGACAAACCATTCAATACAATTCCGATGCCCGAAGTAAAAACACCAAGAGATGATTTTCTGGATGCAAAGGAAGCATATAAAGCAACAAGTGAGATAATCGATGAATACGATACGACAGAAATTCAAAATTTAAAAGAGCATATACTTGATGCTATAAAAGAGGGCAAATTTGGTTTTACTGCTTATGGTGAGCTGAGTGATTTAACAAAAGAATATTTTGAAAATAAAAATTATAAAATAAAAACCAACGGATATTTTTATACCATTTCATGGAGAAATAAGGAGAAATAAATTATGAAGACATTAAAAGAGACTTGTGAACTTATGTGTAGCACCGATTATAAGGAAAGGTTTATTGCGGAGTATGAGCAACTTTCTTGCAGACTTACCGGTCTTGTGATTATGCGAGAGAAAATGGATCATGGTACATTAAACTTTACGCCAACCTGCCCAGGAAGTCTTTACGATTTACAGATTCGCGCGATGAAGGATTACCTCACTGTTCTTGAAACAAGAGCCGTTATCGAAGGTATTGATCTACACAAGGATGAACAGGGTGGAGTAGATGTTAAAATCGACTAAAACACATTTTGTATTTCTTTTGGCAGTTCTATTGTTTCTAATTGGGTGCGGTCGCACTACTGAAAATTCCGTTGAGTCAACAGAAAGAGAGAATATTACATATAGCCGCGAGGATGTTGTAGGTAGAATCGCTGATCTCAATATACGGCACTGGTATGATCAGACCGACAAATATGAGTGGCGGATCATCGTGAAGTATGAGGATTTAACACTGATTAACGACGGAGCGGTAGATGGATATGATAACGCGCCGAGCTTTGCAAATAAGAAGATTGGTGGCAGAGTAGAACTGGAAGTAGTCACTAAGTATTCCAATGGACAAAAAGTTGGAAGATGCATCAGTGCAATTAAATAGGAGAGTGAAGTATGAAATTTGAAAATACGATGGTAACAAATTTTGAAAATGCCATTCTTGGCGCAAGAAACCCAATGGAAAGCCATAAAAGAATGGACAGCTTTTACAATGAAAACGGAGAATATATTCTCGGTCCAAATGATTTAGGACTCATGCAGCGTTTATTAAAAGCATCTATGGCTCAGGGTAATTCTCATAGTAAGTTTATGAGACAGATTCTGGTAAGTGTAAATATTACGGCCCCGCTTTATTGGTGGAAGGAAGCCGATCAGTATCGTGTGGGAGTAACTACAAACAGTGAGAGTACCATGCACCGGTTGGCTAAGACACCGATCACACTGGATTGTTTTGAAATCGATGATTATGATCCAGAGCTTTCGCTGGCATATGATGAAGAGAAAGATGATGATTATGACGATGGACTGGACGACATCTCTGTATATGTTGAAGACATGATTATGGTGATGGAGAATCTTAGAAAAGCATACCTGGCTACAAATGATAAGCGTTATTGGAAAGAGTTGATCCGATTACTGCCGGAAGGATGGCTTCAGAAAAGAATGACGACTCTGAATTATCAGGTACTCCGCCAGATGTACTTTGATCGTAGATACCATAAACTCACGGAATGGTCCAAATCTTTTGTAGAGTGGATTAAGACTCTGCCGTATGCGGAAGAGTTAATCATGTATGAAGGAAATGGTAAGAATGCGTGATCCGAATAGATTAGATGGATTCTATGCCGAGTTGTGTAGGGTTCACCGTACATATTTCAGCGATTGGCGTTTCGGTCAGCTTATGATGAATTTCTTGGGTAATGTTGCTTCATCAGGAAGAGATCCATTCTTTCCAGAAGAAGACGAAATGTTGAAACTGTTATATAAATACGTAGGAGAGGAGAATAAATGATCAATATCGGAGATGCATTTTTTGAGTACCTTAATTCAATCCTTGAAACAGCAACAAGATATGGCGGTGATTTAGGTGGGCCATATTTTGTAGAAGAATACAAGACAGAATTAACAAAAGAACTTTTTGAGTTATTACATTGGCTTGGAAAAACTAAAGAATACACGGTCGCAACAGAAAATGATTTTTTTAGAATTGTAAAGCCGGTAAAAGATCCAATCAAGGCGAATTGTCGAGAGGTGACAGTTTCAAAAGAATTAATGAAAGAATATGATGAAATGGTTCAAAAGCATGTCGATGATCTTCTAAAGCGTCATACAAGTAACAATGAAGAATCGTATTCTGAGGAGGATAATAAATGACAGAAGGATACGACAAAGACCTTAACCGATTAAAGACCCTCACAGCAGAGCTACACAAAGCCTCTGTAGCTTATTATCAAGATGACAAGCCGTTTATGTCGGATAAGAATTATGACGATCTATATGACGCGTTGGAAGCCCTTGAAAACAAAATGGGTATTTCATTAGCCGGGAGTCCAACGCAGAAAGTTCAGGGATACGTCTTGGATGGATTTAAAAAAGTCACCCATTCAAAGCCAATGCTTAGCGCGGCAAAAACAAAAGATCCTACAGAAATCAAGAAATTCCTCAAGGATAATAAGTGGTACTGTTCATTTAAGCTTGATGGCCTGACACTGGTCGTAAAATATAAGAACGGTAAATTTGTTCAGGGTATCACTCGCGGAAACGGTACTATCGGAGAAGATGTTACTGAAGCTTGCCGGTTTATTCAGAATTTGCCAATGAAAATTAACACCACAGAAGACATCGAAGTTCGAGGAGAATGTGTGATTTCTTGGGGAGAATTTAATCGTATCAATTCGGAACTGGAAGAGCTGTATTCTCATCCGAGAAATTTGGCAGCAGGAACACTGAGAAATCTCGATCTTAATATTGTCCGAGATAGAAAACTTTCATTTATCCCGTTTGAGCTTGTGTCGCCAGAGATCGAATCCAAATGGGAAGGCATGGAGTATCTCGACAATCTTGGCTTTTCCACCGTTCAGAGAATTATGGGTGTCACGGTCGATCAGGCGGTTGAGACGATGAACCCAGAAAAATATGAGTATCCTTGTGACGGTCTGATTTTTGAACTAAACAGTGTTAAGATTTCCAAAGCCGCTGGTGCAACTGCGCACCACGAGTCATGCCGTATGGCATTAAAGTATGCCGACGATTTATACGAAACTACACTTGGAAATGTAGAGTGGAGCATTTCTAAGAGTGGACTTCTCAACCCTGTTGCAGTTTTCTCGCCCGTGGACTTAGAGGGTGCAATCACTACAAGAGCAACACTCCACAATATTACATATATTAAGAATCTGAAGCTTGGTGTCGGTGACCGAATCCATGTATATCGTAGCAATATGGTTATTCCGCGTGTACACGACAGCATTGACAAATCAGATAATGTTCCAATCCCTCAAACTTGCCCTGTTTGTGGCGGCGAAACGAAGATTGTAAAAGAGAATGATTCTGAGGTTCTTGTTTGTGCAAATCCTGATTGTCAGGGAAAACTTCTCTACAAACTTTCTCATTTCGCAAACAGAAATGCGCTTAATATCGAAGGATTGTCTGAATCCACAATCCAGTTCTTACTCAAAAGAAAATGGGTAAATTGTTTTAAAGATTTGTACTATTTAAAAGATCATGAGGTTGAATGGACGAGGTTCCCTGGATTTGGAACAAAATCTGTAACAAGTATTCTGTCTGCTATCGAGAAAAGCAGAGAAACAACGCTGGATAGATTCCTCTATGGCTTAAGTATCCCCATGGTGGGTAAAACTGCCAGTGAGATGATCGCCAAAGCTTGTGACTATGATTTTAATACGTTTATGGTGACAATGACGCTTACAGGCGCTAATTTCTTCAATTATCTTGATGGCGTTGGTCCGTCTATTATTCAGTCATTAGATCATTATTTTAATATAGAATGCTCTAATATCTTCCAGCTTTCCAAAGAATTCAATTTTAATATTCCAAAAGTAGTAAACCTGAATCTTTCTTCCGAAGTTTCCGGCAAGACGTTTGTGATCACCGGTTCTGTGGAACATTTTCCAAATCGTGATGCTGTTAAGGACGCAATCGTAAATCACGGCGGGAAAGTAGTTGGATCGGTGAGCAGTAAAGTAAATTATCTCGTAAATAATGATATTAACAGCACCTCATCTAAGAATAAAAAAGCGAAAGAATTAGGTGTGAAGATTATCACAGAGGACGAACTGATCAAAATGTTAGGAGATTAAGAATGTTTATCATTGCAGGAAAAAGCGCAAGTGGTAAAGATACACTGTCTCAAGAATTAATCTCTCGTGGATATAAACGGGTTGTAACATATACGACCCGTCCTCCGAGAGATGGAGAAGTAGATGGAAAGACATACCACTTTATCACGAATGAACAGTTTCAGGAGATGCTGGAAAATCATGAATTTGCAGAATATAATGTCTTTCACACCGAATTTGGCGATTGGTATTATGGATCTGCAATCAAGGATTATATTGACGAGCCTGATCGATTTATTATTCTAACACCATCTGGAATTCGAGCGGTAAAAAAAGAATTGGAATTTATGCCACATGTCGTTTATTTATTTGCAAATCTAGCAGCAATTCAGAGACGCCTTAAATTAAGAGGCGATAATCCAGAAGAAGCGAAGAGAAGAATTGAAGCTGATATCAATGATTTTAAAGGTTTCGAGCAGGAAACCGATAGAATTGTTTATAACAATGAAGATGATATTGCGGCTGTGGCGGATAAATTAGAACAGTTTTTGAAAGTAAAGGAGCACAGAATTTGAGAAAAGTAAATATCTATTTAGAGAATAAAGAAGAAGGCAATGAATTTTGTAGAATTGCAAATACTTTTGCCGATGACGTTGATCTGAATTGCGGATCTATGAACTTAGATGGAAAGTCTGCATTAGGTATGTTTTGCTTTGCCTATCCGTTAAAGGCAGAAGCTGTGCTGATCAGCGATAATCAAGAAGACATCAGAAGATTTGATGCTGTAATGGAGCAGTTTTGTAAGGATCGAGGTGGCAACCTGTAAGTGATTTTTACAAGTTCAGATCTGAGAAGAACTCTTGCTCAGATGGATGACGATTTTATCACCGTTGAACTCAACGGTAGAGAATATACTATTGACACGGTGCGACGCATGAAAACTCATGGATGTGATTCTTTGGAGAGCCATATCTGCATTGTGTTAAAGGATGAATAATGGAGGTATGAGATTGAAAGAATTTAAGCAAGTCATCAAAAAGGATGGTACTATCGAAGTTTATAATGAACAAAAAATCATTGATGCTTGTAACAAAGCAGCAAGAAGAGCAATGATTGAGTTAACAGAAAAAGATTATAACAGAATTCTAAACGATGTTTGGGAATCTATTGAGGAGAATTATCCAGAGGATACCGATATTGAGATTTATGATATGCATAATATTGTGGAGGCAGTTCTCGAAGACGACTATCCAAAAGTTGCAAAAATGTATAAAGAGTACAGAAATTACAAAAAAGATTTCGTACATATGATGGACAAAGTATATGAAAAAAGCCAATCTATCCGTTATATCGGAGATAAAAGTAATGCAAACACTGATTCTGCATTAGTAGCGACAAAAAGAAGTTTAATTTACAACGAGCTAAGTAGTGAACTATATAAGAAATTTTTCTCAACTTATGATGAAAAACAGGCCGCTAAAGATGGATACATCTACATTCATGACAGATCAGCAAGACTTGATACTTTTAATTGTGATCTTTTTATGGTTGGCAATGTTATGAAAAATGGATTTGAGATGGGAAATATTTGGTATAACGAGCCTAAATATCTTGACACTGCCTTTGATGTGATGGGAGACATCATTCTTTCTACTGCTGCACAACAGTATGGCGGATTTACTGTTCCAGAAGTTGATAAAATTCTCGCTCCATATGCTGAAAAATCATATAAAAAATATGTTAAAGAATATAGAGATATTGTTGATAAAGTTTCTGATTCTCATCTTGGAAGAGATCTTGTTGGAATCGATGAATCAGCACATGAATATGCCCTCGAAAAAGTTCGCCGAGACTTTGATCAGGGCTGGCAAGGTATTGAAATGAAATTAAACAGTGTGGGGAGCAGCCGAGGGGATTACCCCTTCGTTTCCATGTCTATTGGACTTGCCACTTCTGAATTTGGTAAAATGGCAGCCATTTCGCTTCTTAATGTTCATTCTAATGGTCAGGGCAAAAAAGGATTTAAACGTCCAGTTCTATTCCCAAAAATTATCTTCCTTTACGACAAAAATCTCCATGGAGACGGATCTGATCAATACCCATCTGCAGATGTATTTAATGCTGGAATAGAGTGTTCTTCAAAGACTATGTATCCAGACTGGTTATCTTTAACTGGCGACGGTTATGTCGCAGAGATGTATAAAAAATACGGCAAAGTTGTAAGTCCAATGGGCTGCAGAGCTTTCCTTTCTCCGTGGTATGAGAGGGGCGGTATGCATCCAGCAGACGAGAATGACGTTCCAGTATTCGAGGGCAGATTCAATCTCGGAGTTGTAAGCTTGAACCTTCCGATGATTCTTGCAAAGGCGAGAAGAGAGTCAAAAGATTTTTATGAAGTTTTAGATTACTATCTCGAACTTATCCGTGGACTTCACAAGAGAACATACGATTATATTGGGGAATTAAGAGCCAGTGTTAACCCGGTAGCCTTTTGTGAAGGTGGTTTATATGGTGGTACATTAAAACCGGACGAAAAAATCAAGAGTATTCTTCCTCCAATGACAATGAGTTATGGAGTCACAGCACTGAATGAATTACAGAGACTTTATAATGGCAAATCCATTCGTGAAGACGGTGAATTCGCATTAGAGGTTATGAAATACATTAATGATTATGTGAATCGCATTAAAGAAGAGGACCATATTTTATATGCAATTTATGGCACACCTGCAGAAACGCTTTGCGGACTTCAGGTAGAACAGTTTAGAAAGATTTATGGCATCATTGAAAACGTTTCCGATAGAGAATATGTAAGTAATTCCTTCCATTGTCATGTATCTGAGAATATGTCCCCAATTGAGAAGCAGGACAAGGAATATCGTTTCTGGAACTATTTTAATGGCGGAAAAATTCAGTATTGCAGATACAATCTTGGGTATAACAAAGAGGCTATCAAAACCTTAGTGCTTAGAGCTATGGACATGGGCTTCTATGAAGGAGTGAATCTTGCAATGTGCTATTGTGAAGATTGCGGTTATCAACAGGTGGAAATGGACGTATGCCCAAAATGTGGAAGTAAAATGATTACAAAAATCGACCGCATGAATGGTTATCTGGGCTTTACAAGAGTTCATGGCGAAACCAGATACAACGATGCAAAAAATGCCGAAATTAAAGAAAGGGTGAGTATGTAATGAATTATCATAACATAACTCATGATGATCAAAACAACGGGGACGGCCTTAGAGTCGTCCTCTGGGTTGCAGGATGTTCTCACGGATGCTTAGAATGTCAAAACCATCAAACATGGAATCCCAAAAGTGGGATTGAATTTGATGAACCTGCCAGAAATGAGATTTTTGAAGAGCTTGAAAAACCATATATTTCTGGTATTACTCTGAGCGGTGGAGATCCGTTATACGTCCAAAATCTCGATACGATTCTTTATTTAATTTACAATATCAAGAAGAAATTTCCCACTAAAACAATTTGGTTGTATACAGGTTTTACTTTCAACGAATTGATGGACAATTATAAATCATATAGACAGACTCCGTTTGAATATCGCGATGATGAATGGTTGGAAAGATGGGAAATTATCAGACGTTGTGATGTTCTTGTTGATGGTCCATACATAAAGGAGCAACGCGATATTACGCTTAAATGGAGAGGTTCGTCCAATCAGCGCGTTATCGACGTGCAAGAGACTCTTAAACAGGGCAGAATCGTCCTATATTGCGATTGAAGGAGAATAATTATATGACAAGTTACGAATTCGAATTAGTTGCTAAAAATGCTGTTGTTAATGAGCTAAAAAACTATGGCGTTGAAACTGACATTTCAAGGTTAGATTTTGTCTGGTTTGCGCATGAATTGGGCTATAAAAAGTGTACTATTTGGGGACCACCAATGGGAATCAAATATGCAGAAGTTACTTATAACCGTGACAAAGATGAGATGTATGTAGACATCTATCAAAAGATTTCCAACAAGAAGATTTCGTCCTCTGAATTCAATTTTTCTGCCACAAAGGAGAATAACTAATTGGAACTATATTTACATAAACGAGCCACGCCTGAGAAGTTAGTTCAGGCTGGCTTCTACAAACAATTTGGGACAAAATATGAGCTGCGAAAGAACCTATATCGCAATCTTATCTATGTCTCAATTCACGTTGATCTGAATAACGATCCGCACGATTTAATTGAATGGGAAGTAGTAGATAAGAACACACAGTCAACTTACCATACGTTCTACTATAACCCGAATTGTTGCCGCGATTTGGTACGAGAAAACGTGATTAGGAACTTCGAAACCTTGATAAATGACCTTACAAAAAGAGAAGTATTATACAGGAAGGAAGAAAAGTAATGAAGAGAGTTGCCAAATTTGAAAAAGTTAGTTTTGAACAGTTTAAGAAGGATTGCGCCGATGCGTGTCCACAGTTAGCAGAGGACGATATTAAGGAAATCTATGATAGTATCAAGCTTCCAAAACGAGCCACAACTGGATCAGCCGGATATGATTTTTTTGCTCCATTCCAGATTGTTTTACAGCCTGGATGCACAATAAAAATTCCTACTGGAATTCGAGTGTATATGGAAGATGGCTGGGTATTAAAGCTCTATCCGAGAAGTGGTCTTGGATTTAAGTTCCGTATGCAACTAAATAACACTGTAGGTATTATCGACGGAGATTTTGTCTATTCCGACAACGAAGGGCATATCATGGCGAAGATTACAAATGATTCAAACGAAGCAAAAATGCTTTCTGTTAAAGCCGGTGATGGATTTATGCAAGGAATTTTTGTCGAATACGGAATCACAACAGATGATGATGCTGACGGAGTTAGAAATGGCGGATTTGGTTCCACAACTGCGAATTAGGAGAATAATTATATGAGAGTTAAACATATAGAAGATGGAAAAGTTACAGTATCAGAAGCGAAAGAAATTTACAAAAAAAATGGTATTGAACCAGATGGATATTATCTTTGCATAGCGATTACAGGCGTTACTCTAAGGTATAAAATGCCGGAAATCATAATGGACGAGCTGATCGACAGAATGTTTGAGACAGGAGCGTTAGATATGACATCGTATGAACGCACTATTGGTCCATGGGGCTAAAGGAGAATAACCATATGAAGATGAAACTTATGAATATCAAAGATGTCAATACCTTTTTCAAGGTCATTGATGAATGCCAAGGAGATGTATTCCTTGCCTCTGATGAAGGAGATATGATCAATCTTAAAAGCAAGCTCTCACAGTACCTTGCAGTCGCCAATTTATTCAGTGATGGGTATATTTCACAGTTAACCCTCGTAACGTCCACCACAGGCGATTCTGAGCGCCTAATGAAGTATATGCTGCAACAAGAGTAAAAAAATATCACCATAAAATGGTGATTTCAAATATTCGATATTCCCATGAGAGATGGTGTCCCCATCAGCTTTCGCCAGCCTCGATGTCATTAGGCAAAAACCTTAGTTACGATGTAAAACATCATAAGTGCAATAAGAAATCTGGTATCCATTCTCATTACTATAGCACCTTCTTTCGACTTATAGTATCTATATAAAAGATCCTGCGAAATAGTGATGTATATGAGGTTCACGCCTACCTAAACAGCGGCCGTACCGTGAGACTGACTACTGACCGACACCCATAAGTCTCAGAACAATCTGGACTTCCTCTCACCTTGCCTATCAGTATATCTCTCATGGGAATAATTTCAAGACGGAACAATTGTTCTGGCGGAAGGGCGGTTCACGCACAGCATAAGATACCACAACCTCTTTTACACATAAATATCTTTTTGCTTTGCCGCCCTTCATCAATATAAACGATAAAGATCGCAAAATGTGACAAGAAATTCAAAATATTTTGGAGAAGTATTATATGACAATGGAAATAGTGTTTATAAGCATATTAGCTCTCGTGACGATGGTAGGAATGCTTTGGATGGCAATTGATTTTGGTGTCGTTGAATATATATCTGTAAAAAACATTATCAGAATGCTTTTCTGCTCTTCGGCAGCAATAATGAGTCTTATGGTATTGACTGCAACAGCATCAATTAAGCTGTAAGTTTGGTAACTCCTCAAATTTGAGTTTACATACACATGGATAACCGGTATCCACAACTAACAGGAGGTATTTTAATGAAAAAATTTCTTTTAGCAACAGGGTTTGCCCTGTGCTTCACTTGTTGTACGCCTGTGGCGACACGGGCGAATACAATTGAATCATCAACTGCAGTCACGGCAGCACAGTTTACAGAGACTCTAAATAGCGTGACAGATACAGTAACAAAGTATACTACAACTACTGTAAACATCCGGAAAGAACCAAACGCCGACTCTGAAATCCTTGGACAGAGCATGAGAGGTGGATCTTTTGAGATTGTTACAGAGATCAATGGATGGGCAATGATTACCACCGAAGATGGATACGCCTATATGAAGGCAGACTGGTTCTCTGATGTTCCGGTCAGTACATATTCTGATGAGGATCTGAAAATCCTTGCAATGATTCTATGCGGAGAAGCCCAGAGTCTTCCTGACGAGGAGCAAAGACTTGTAGGGTCAGTATTCCTCAATAGAGTCAAGAGTAATAAATTTCCTAATACATTTGCGGGTGTAGCCACGCAGAGAGGGCAGTATTCAAGCTGGTGGGACGGTAACGCTCACCGTAAGATCACAGATCGCAACTGGGCAAATGCACGGTGGCTGTTAGAGAATGGAAGCATTCTCCCGGACGGCGTGTTATACCAGAGTGGCGGTCGCCAGGGTAAAGTATACTTGAAAACGAAGTATCACTATTATTGCTATTAGTCTCAAAATTGAGGCGTAAAAAATAGGGAGCAGCCAAATAAAATGACTACTCCCTTAAATTGGATTTTTATGATATAATATAATGGTTATATTTTGAAAAAAGGCGCTAATTCAACTTCCGAACCTACGTTCGAAAAAACAGCCCAAATTTGTTTACACTTTTGTTTACATTGGGTGGATGACGCGCTCAAACCTCCTTGTTTATTGGGTATTTCAAACGTGGTGTCGAGAGTTCAAATCTCCCTTCCGCTACGATTGAAAATCCCGGGAGTCTTCGCAGATTCCCGGGATTTTTTCGATTATAATAAATTTTCTGAAATATTCTGTTGTACCAAACAGAAAAGAACATCTGCAATGATCTCGCAAACATATGGAAGGCTCTGTCGGTGTCTGGATTTTCACTTAAAAGATTCCCGGTAATACTGTTGCAAGATAATATCCGACCCAGAACGATGCTGAATTTGCGATGAATGAATAGAGAACGTAGTACTCGTTTTCCTTTTTTAGGGACACTTTCTTCAGAAATCTGCAATACAGAACTGCCTCCAGCGCAAAGACTATGAACTCAAAAAAGACATAGCTTGTGATAAAGGCCAACGGACCGGCATTGTAATGAATGATATTGAGAAGCAGATTTAAGAGAAGCTGTGTCGTGATATTTACAAGCGCAAGGATCTGCAGCTGCTTTTTCTGCCGGAAGCCGAATAACAGTGCGACGGCCATTTCAATTGCGATCGTAAGAAGGATACGGACCGCGAGTGACAAAAGCTCCATTCGATAATTATAGGAACGATACGCGTTGATCCGCTCGTTTGTGCTCAGGTTCTCATTGTATTCCACGGATCCGATCCGGACGCCCTCCATGTCAACGGTGTAATAGGTATCAAATGCATAACGCTCATAGCTTCCGCTTGAAACAAAGGTCTCGGTTTCCGGATAATAAAGGAGAATCTTAAAATTCTCAGGTGGATAATAGGTCCACGCGATCTCGCCTGTTTCGCTAACCGTCCAGCCCCTCTGCAGGAAATAATATCCGTCAGGATCTTTGTAATCTACAAATGCTTTCCATATGCTCCGGTCAAGATCATAGAGCTGCCCGTTTCTGGCGGTGCCGTCCCAGACACGTGCAGGTCCTGTACATGCCTCCTTTGAAAGCAGTGTGCCGTAGCACAGGTCATCGCCCATATTTTTGAACTGGATGCGCACCGAGGGCTTTGGACCTATATCAGCTTTCGCGGTGATCGGAAGTGCTGTGATTGTAAAGATCAGATAGAACAGCAACATGAAAAGCCTGACATGCATTCTTTTTTTCATAGCAGGGACCTCCTTTCAGAGCTTGGGTTCATAAAATTATATATCTTTGCTTCTTATATCTGTTTTTATTATAATCGATACAGATATTGGCTGACAAGAAAGAGATATTTACTATTTCCTTACGTTTCAACGCGGATGTGTCCGTGCTACTGTATGCGGGCAGGAATTTTCTGAACTGAAAATTCCGGACAATAGAGTGGTGTGTGCATTTCACTGATTTGGAATGCGAAGCCTCGGCAAAATCAGTTACTGTCTGCGCAAGGAATGAACAGTAACGTGCCCGCGGTGCACTTGCATGAAGTTTAGAAAAAATTTAGCCTTTTTTTAGCGGTTATGTGATATACTATAATCTATATCGTATGTCATATGGTACTGACCCGGTCAGGATGTGTATGGCTGCACGGAAAATTCTGAACATATAAGATTCGGAGGACGTTATGTATCAGTTTATCGTAAATCCCAGTGCCGGTGCCGGAAGAGGATACCGGATCTGGAAACGACTGGAACATCAGCTGGAGATGGACAGCCGGGAGTACCGGGTCTTTTTTACGGAACACCAGGGGGACGCGGCTGAGATCGCAAAAGTACTGACTGCCGAGCGGGATGACGCGAAAGTGATCGTGATCGTCGGCGGGGAAGGAACTTATAATGAAGTGCTGAATGGCGTATCCTTCCGGGGACTCCTGACATTCGGATATGTACCGGCGGGTTTTCGGAATGCGCTGTCGAAGGGATTTGAATCCTTCTGGAAGGTCAACTGTCAGGCAAAACGGATCCTTCATCCGAAATATTACCGGATGCTGGACTATGGGGTCGCAACATTCGGAGATGAGGAGATCGTGAGCAGGCGGTTTGCGGGCCGGTGCGGGATCGGACTGGACGCGGCGATCTGCCATAATCTTCTGTGCTGCCCGGTGAGAAACCAGATGACGAGACTTCATCTGACGAAAATACTCAGATTCGGCCTTGGTCTCAAGCAGCTTTTTCTCGCAAAACCGACAAAAGGATATATTTTGCTTGACGGGACGCAGAAAGTGGAGTTTAATCATATATATTTCATTACGTTTATGGTCCGCAGGGAAGACAAGAAGAAACGGAAGAACAGCGAACTGATGAATGATGATGGTAAGATGACGGTTTATATCGGAAACAGCGCGAGAAAGACAAAAATGATCCCGATCCTCCGGGACCTTGTGATGGGGGTCCGGAAAAAAGAACGTGGGATCCGGGTCTTTGAGTGCAACGAGGCGGAAGTCCATCTGGCAAGACCGCTCGCGGTCCATATGGACGGTGAGAGCTGTATGTGCCAGCAGAATCTCGTGGTGCGCTGTATCCCGAAGCGGATGCGGATGATCGGTTCTTGAAGTGGTATCGGGGCCGGTCTTGGACTGCCCATAAACGGAAGAAGATGAACAGCTATGGAAAGGAGATTCTCATGAGAATCGGACAGGGATATGACGTACATCGTCTGGTAGAAGGGAGAAAACTGATCCTCGGCGGTGTGGAGATCCCGTATGAAAAGGGACTTTTAGGACATTCGGATGCGGATGTCCTTCTTCACGCGGTGATGGACGCGCTTTTAGGGGCTGCGGCTCTCGGAGATATCGGTCAGCACTTCCCGGATTCAGATGAAAGATATAAAGGGATCTCGAGCGTTGAACTTTTAAAAGAAGTCGGAAAGATCCTGCAGGAAAACGGATATCTGATCGAGAATATCGATTCCACGGTGATCGCGCAGAGACCAAAACTTCTGCCGTACCGTCCGCAGATGGCGAAAAATATCGCGGATGCGCTGGGGATCGAGCCTGATCAGGTGAGCGTGAAGGCGACGACGGAGGAAGGTCTTGGATTTACCGGGACCGGGGAAGGAATCTCCGCCCAGGCGATCGCACTTTTGAGTTCGGTTGCGGATTACGCGCCGGAGGACCGCGTCGGAGTGATCTCCGGGGGCTGCGGAGGCTGTCCGGGCTGTAAACAGCAGGGATGAAAAGAGACTCGCAGACAGAAAGATAGATGAAGGAGCTAAGGTATGAAGATCTACAATACACTCACAAAGAGAAAAGAAGAGTTTGTTCCGGTGGAACCGGGAAAAGTAAAAATGTATGTATGCGGACCGACCGTGTACAACTTTATCCATATCGGAAACGCAAGACCGATGATTGTATTTGATACGGTGAGACGTTACTTTGAATATAAAGGATACGATGTCAATTATGTATCCAACTTTACCGATGTCGATGACAAGATCATCAAGAAAGCGATCGAGGAAGGCGTTGACGCCGAGACGATCTCCAAACGCTACATCGCAGAGTGCAAAAAAGACATGGAAGGCATGAATATCGAACCGGCGACAAAGAATCCGCTCGCGACGGAAGAGATCTGCGGCATGTTAAACATGATCAGCACCCTGATCGAGAAAGGCTACGCGTATGTTGCTGCGGACGGAACAGTTTATTACAGTGTCCGCAAGTTTAAAGATTACGGAAAGCTGTCCCACAAGAACCTGGATGATCTTCAGTCCGGTTTCCGTGAGATTAAGGTAACCGGTGAGGAAGGAAAACAGGACCCGAACGACTTTGTTCTCTGGAAGCCGAAAAAAGAAGGTGAGCCGTACTGGGAGTCCCCGTGGTGCGAAGGCCGTCCGGGCTGGCATATCGAGTGCTCCGTTATGGCAAAGAGATACCTCGGTGATGAGATCGATATCCATGCGGGCGGCGAGGACCTGATCTTCCCGCACCATGAGAACGAGATCGCCCAGAGTGAGGCAGCAAACGGAAAGCCCTTCGCGAAATACTGGATGCACAACGCATTCTTAAATATCGACAATAAGAAAATGTCCAAATCTCTCGGAAACTTCTTCACTGTCCGCGAGATCAGCGAGAAATATGATCTCCAGGTACTCCGCTTCTTTATGCTGAGCGCCCACTACAGAAGCCCGTTAAACTTCAGCGCAGATCTGATGGAACCTTCCAAGAACGGTCTTGAGAGGATCTTAACCGGAATGGAGAAACTCCGCGAGATGGAGGCAAAGGTATCCGGAGACGCGATGACAGCGGAAGAGCAGGAGAATCAGAAAAAGGCAATGGAGCTCGTTGCAAAGTATGAGGCGGCAATGGATGATGATTTCAACACCGCAGACGCGATCTCCGCGATCTTCGAACTTATCAAGCTCTCCAACTCTACAGTATCCGAGACGAGTACAAAGGCATATGTTTCCTGGATGAAGAATGAGATCCAGAGACTCTGCGATGTGATGGGAATCATCACGGAGAAGAAGAAAGAGGTTCTTGACTCTGAGGTGGAGGATCTGATCGCCCAGAGACAGGCGGCGAGAAAGGCAAAGAACTTTGCACTTGCAGATGAGATCAGAGGAAAGCTTCTCGACATGGGAATCGTTCTCGAGGACACAAGAGAGGGCGTAAAATGGAAGAGAGCTTAATCCTCTTAAAGGAAAAATTTCACTTAAAAGAGACGGACGCGAACCAGTATTCCCCACTGGTCCTCGCCTATCTCGGGGATGCGGTGTATGAGATCCTGATCCGGACGATCGTTGTGAGCGAGGGAAATATGCAGGTCAATAAGCTGCACAAAAAATCTTCGGCTCTCGTAAAGGCTGCCGCACAGGCGGAATTCCTGATGGCGATCGAGGAAGACCTCACGGAGGAGGAACATGCCGTTTATAAGCGGGGAAGGAATGCAAAATCCTTTTCCATGGCGAAGAACGCGACGATGAAGGATTACCGGATGGCGACCGGATTTGAGGCGCTGATGGGATACCTTTACCTGTCCGGAAAGACGGAACGGATGGTCGATCTTGTCGCCCTTGCGATGAAGAAGACCGGAAAAGCCGCGCCGGAAGATACAGAAAAAACAGAAGAGGAGAACTCCGATGAGATATGAAGAACTGACGATTGAAGGGCGCAACGCTGTTTTGGAGGCGTTCCGCTCCGGAAAGACCATCGACCGGCTGTTTGTCCTTGACGGATGTCAGGACGGACCGGTGCGCACGATCGTGAGAGAGGCGAAAAAGCATGACACGATCGTAAATTTTGTTCCGAAGGAACGTCTGGATTCCATGTCCGAGACGGGACACCATCAGGGCGTGATGGCGTATGCCGCTGCTTACGAGTACGCTGAAGTGGAAGATATTTTGAAAATCGCGGAAGAGAAGGGCGAACCGCCGTTTTTGTTCCTGCTTGACGGAATTGAGGATCCGCATAACCTTGGAGCGATCATCCGTACCGCGAACCTTGCGGGCGCTCACGGAGTGATCATTCCGAAACGCCGCGCGGTGGGACTTACCGCGACGGTTGCGAGAACCTCCGCAGGTGCGTTAAACTATACGCCGGTCGCGAAAGTCACCAACATGGCGGCGACGATCGAGGATCTGAAGAAGCGTGGGATCTGGTTCGTCTGCGCCGATATGGGCGGAGAGAGTATGTACCGCTTAAACCTCACCGGACCGATCGGTCTTGTGATCGGAAATGAGGGGGAGGGCGTGAGCCGTCTCGTGAAAGAAAAATGCGATATGATCGCGTCGATCCCAATGAAGGGTGATATCGATTCCCTGAACGCGTCCGTTGCGACAGGTGTTCTCGCGTATGAGATCGTGAGACAGAGACTGGCGAAGGCATAGAATTTATAATTTTGCTTATGATAAAAAGACCTGCGGAGAGGAGTTCCGTGGGTCTTTTTTGCGTGAGGCGGAGTTCCTGCGAATTCAAGTCGAACGTCCGTGAGACTTGGTGCGTGCTTCTGGTCGGCAAAGCTGACATATTCCATACAGAATCGCTGCGCATCAGTGTTGCGTTCGTGCCCTTTCACGTAACAGGAATTTCCTGTAACGCGAAAAAAGGCTTCCCGGATATTCCGGAAAGCCTCATGGTTTAAGCTGCCTAGCAGATTTGAACTGCCGACCTCCGCCTTACCAAGGCGACGCTCTACCAGCTGAGCCAAGGCAGCGAACACATTTACTGTGTTTTTCGAACCTCCAATATAGTATCATGGATCAACGGGTTTGTCAACGATAAAAACAAAAAAATTTGAATAAATTTTTCATACAAAAAGATCAATTCCTCGGAAAGCTCATGGAGGTTCAAACACGTGCAGGTAACACTTTCCGTTCTGCTTTCATATTTTGTAGTAAAAAAGATATTGAGGTGTTAATATGCCAGAAAATCCAACATCAATGCCGGAACCGTCGGGCGAGAATACGGCGGAGGTTGTAGCAGGGAAGAACGACGCAAATGTACCGGAGACACCGGCCGAGCCATTAGGAGGAGTTTTTGTTTATCCGGGAGACGATGATCTTGCGGGAATCCCTGTGCCGCCTATCGCTTCACCGGGCGGAAGACCTGTTTATCCTGGAGATGACGATCTCGCTGGAATCCCGACGACACCGGTCGCGCCGTCTGGTGGTCGCCCTGTCTATCCCGACAATACCATCGGGCACCCGGGCTTTCCGACGATTTCTTTTCCAGTCACATACCCGACGGTCTCAGGAGGGAATTACTACAGCAGAGTCCGGTTTTTAAATGCCAGCACATCAGGCCGTACGCTGGATGTCTATATCGATGGCCGGAATATCTTTTCCGGTTCCGAATTTGCCACGATCTCTTCTTATATCCGCGTGACGGACGGATTCCACACCGTCACTGTGCGCAGGACCAACGGTCAGATCTATTATCAGCAGACGATTGCCTTTGTGTCCGGTGAGAGACTCACGATGGTGATCTTAGACACGGTATCCGGAGTGTCCCTGACCCGTGTCTCTGACATGGGCTGCACGAACGTTCCGGCAGGTTACGGCTGCCTCCGCGTCGCGAACATGTCCTACGCGGGATCCAGCTACGATGTGCGGACTTTCAACAACCAGACAGCATTTGCGGGGGTCGGATACAAGGAAGTGACGAGCTATAAACAGACATCCAGCGGAACCTATACCTTCTTTGTGACAGGTTCCCAGTATGCAGTTTCGGCCTTAGGCGAGCTTCCGGTCCTTGTCCTTTCTTCCATCGTCGGCGTTTCCTGTCCGACCTGCACCGTGTCGAATCCGCTGCTCACCTTCAACGTCAACGTCCGCGCTGGAAGAGCCTACACCTGCTATATTATCGGAAATCCGTGGTCCGGTCTCTTCCGGGCGTATGTCCTCGAGGACTGAAGCATGTTGCGGCAGGATTGCATTATTTGTAAAAATCGTCTATAATCTGCGTAACAGATAAAAGGAATGTGCCTGACGCATTCCGGCACCGGGAGCAGCCGTGGATAGAATGAGCAGACGGACAGGGGCGGGAAATGCCAGTCTGCTTTTCTTTCCGGATGCTGCCGGAAAGAAAATACAGATACGGGAAAAAGGAGTATTATGAAGAAAAATTACGAAATGGACATGTGCAGCGGTCCGATCCTCGGAAAACTGCTCACCTTTACGATTCCGCTGATCTTTTCCGGAATCCTGCAGCTTCTGTTCAACGCTGCGGATGTGATCGTTGTGGGACGTTTCGCGGGTAGCCAGTCTCTGGCGGCGGTGGGTTCCACAACGGCGCTGATCAACCTGATGATCAATATCTTTATCGGACTGTCCGTGGGTGTCAATGTCATCGTGGCGAGATATTACGGAGCGAAGCGGGAAAAAGACGTGCAGGATACGATCCACACGGCCATGGCACTCAGCATCGTCAGCGGTCTTTTTCTGATCATTGTGGGTCAGCTTCTCTCGAGGCCAATGCTGGAACTCATGGGAACTCCGGACGATGTGATCGATAAATCTACGATTTATATGCGGATCATCTTTATCGGCATGCCTGCGAATATGATCTACAACTTCGGAAGCGCGATCCTCCGCGCTGTGGGAGACACAAAACGCCCACTGTATTTCCTTACGGCGGCGGGCGTGATCAATGTGGTCTTAAACCTCTTTTTCGTGATCATGTTCCGGATGGATGTGGCGGGAGTTGCCTTGGCGACCGCGATCTCCCAGGCAATCTCGGCGTTCCTGGTGATCCTTTGTCTGATGGAGAGTGAGGGCGGTCTGAAGCTCCATTTAAAAGATCTGAAGATCCACCGCTCGAAATTCCGTCAGATCATTCAGGTAGGCCTTCCGGCGGGGATGCAGGGCGCAGTATTTTCTATTTCCAATGTTCTGATCCAGTCCTCTGTCAATTCCTTCGGTTCTGTCGCGATGGCGGGAAATACGACATCCCAGAATATTGAGGGATTCATCTATAACGCCATGAATGCGGTTTATCAGGCAAACTTAAGCTTCACGAGCCAGAACTTCGGCGGCAAAAAGTATTCGAGGATCAACCGGATTATGGTTACCTGCCTCGGCGTTGTGACAGCCGTGGGACTCGGGATGGGAATTCCGGCATATCTTTGCGGACATGCCCTGATCCGGATCTATTCCTCAGACCCGGAGGTCATGGTATACGGAATGAGAAGACTTGTGGTCTTTGGAACGACATATTTCCTCTGTGGGATCATGGATACGATGGTGGGCAGCATCCGCGGTCTCGGATATTCCGTCATGCCGATGTGCGTCTCCCTTCTGGGAGCGTGCGGACTCCGGATCGTCTGGATCTTTACGGTGTTCCAAGTATACCATAACCTGACGGTGTTATACTTATCTTATCCGTTTACCTGGATCGTCACGGCGACGGCCCATATGATCTGCTTCTGTATCGTGAGGAGAAAACTTCCGAGGGAAGATGCGTGATAAACAGCAACGGAAGAATCCAACGAATGCAGATCTGACCAGAAAGGAAACGACAGAATTGAAACGATACAAAAAATACATCACCCCGTATCTCAGTGCCTTCGTGATCGGTCCGATGATGATGCTCACCGAGGTGGCGGGAGAGGTCATGCTCCCGAAATTTATGTCCATGATCATCAACAACGGTGTCGCGAGTCGAAATGTTGCCTATATCGGAAAGATGGGGACGCTGATGGTCCTGACTGTCCTTTTTATGGCGGTGGGTGGGATCCTCGGCGCCTACTTTTCCGCGAAGGCGTCCATCTCCTTTACCAGTGACATGAGAAATGACCTCTTCAGAAAGGTTCAGCAGTTCTCCTTTGAGAACATCGACGGCTACAGCACCGGTTCTCTCGTCACGAGGCTCACGAACGATGTCCAGCAGGTTCAGAACGTCCTGATGATGGGTCTCCGTATGGCGCTTAGGGCGCCCGGAATGTTTCTCGGCGCCCTGATCATGGCGTTTATGATGAACCGTCAGCTTGCGGTCATCATCCTCATCGTGATCCCGCTTCTTCTCGCGGCGATCATTCTGATCTTAAAGACTGCATTCCCGCGTTTTGGGGAGATGCAGAGGAGACTGGACCGTTTGAATTCCGGGATTCAGGAATCCCTGACGAATGTCCGCGTGGTCAAATCCTTTGTCCGGGAGGATCATGAGATCGAAAAATTCAGCAGACTGAACCGCGACTTAAAGGAGAGCAGTCTCCGTGCGCTCCGGATCGTGATCACTACGATGCCGGTGATGATGTTCGCCATGAACGTGACGACACTGGCTGTCGTCTGGTATGGAGGAAATATCATCATTGCCGGAAAGATGCCGGTGGGTGATCTCACTGCGTTTACGACGTATATCGTGCAGATCCTGATGTCCCTCATGATGCTTTCCATGGTATTCTTACAGAGCTCCCGCGCCAGCGCGTCCATGAAGCGGATCAATGAGATCTTCGACACGGAGATCGGCTTAAATGATGATCATGCGAAAAATAAGGATAAAAAAGTCACGGAAGGCCGTGTGGAGTTCAAGGATGTCAGCTTTGGCTACAGCGGAGAGAACGGGAGAAAGGATCTCGTTCTGGAAGGGATCTCCTTCACGGCAGAGCCGGGACAGACCATCGGGATCATCGGCTCCACGGGAAGCGGAAAGACCTCCCTCGTGCAGCTGATCCCGAGACTCTATGACGTGACCGGAGGCGAAGTCCTTGTCGACGGCGTGAACGTCAAAGAGTACTCTTTAAAACACCTGCGTGAGGGCGTCGGCATGGTCCTCCAGAAAAATACCCTCTTCTCGGGAACGATCGAGGAAAATCTCCGATGGGGAAATGAGGACGCGCCGATGGAGGATGTGATCCGGTTTTCAGAGAGCGCCCAGGCAGATCCCTTCGTTAAGACCTTCAAAAACGAGTACGACACCGAGATGGGGCAGGGCGGCGTCAATGTCTCCGGCGGTCAGAAACAGCGTCTCTGTATCGCGAGAGCACTCTTAAAGCGCCCGAAGATCCTGATCCTGGATGATTCCACCAGCGCTGTTGACACGGCGACGGAGGCAAAGATCCGGGAGAGTCTCTATCATGATCTTGGGGACACCACAAAGATCATCATCGCCCAGAGGATCTCCTCCGTTCAGGAAGCGGACCAGATTCTGGTACTGGAGGACGGAAAGATCATCGGTCATGGAACCCACGAGGAACTTTTAAAGACCTGTGAGGCATACAGCGAGATCTATACGACCCAGATCGGAAATCAGTCCATCGGGGCAGGAGAGGAGGCGGCAGTATGAGCGTCACGAGAGCAGACCGCGAAGCGAGTCTGAAAAAACGATATGCCGGACGCGTGGCAGCCGCACCGAAAAGGAGAGGAATGGGAAGAGGACCGGGTGCTCCCAGAGGCGGAGGACGCCCAAAGAGCACAGGAGCGGCCTTAAAGCGCCTGATGTCCTATCTGGAAGCGGACAGGCTCCGGATGGGGATCGCATTTTTCTGCGTCATTGTAAACACGGTGGCGACACTGACCGGTTCCTATATGCTGCGCCCGATCATCAACCGCTTTATTGCACCGCCGGACGGAAGTCCCGGAGATGTGGCGGGACTTTTTTAAAGGCTGACCATGATGGCGGGCGGCTATCTTCTGGGGGGTATCGCAAATTATCTCCAGTCAAGACTGATGTTTGAGGGTGCCCAGAGCGCCCCTGTGCGGATCCGGACAGACCTCTTTACAAAGATGCAGAAGCTTCCGGTGAGATTTTATGATACAAATTCCAACGGGGATCTGATGAGCCGCTTCACAAACGATGTGGACACCATCGGAAATATGCTGAGCAGTACTCTTGTGCAGCTCTTTTCCGGAACCTTAAGCATCATCGGAACCTTGTTCCTCATGCTTTACACGAACATCTGGCTGACAGCTGTGACCCTGATCATGATCCCGCTCATGTTGCGGGCCGGCGGAGAGGTCGCGAAGCGGAGTCAGAAATACTTCAGCGCACAGCAGTCGGCTCTCGGTGCTTTAAATGGATACATCGAGGAGACCATCACCGGACAGAAGGTAGTAAAGGTCTTCTGCCACGAGGAGATCGCGGAGGAAGAATTTGATATATTAAACAGGGATCTCCGCGAAAAGCAGATCCGCGCCCAATTCCTCGGGGGCATGATGGGACCTGTGATGAACAACTTAAGTCAGGTAAACTATTCCCTGACGGCGTGCATCGGCGGGATCCTCTGTGTGGTGAAAAACTTCGATGTCGGCGGCCTCACGGTGTTCTTAAACTTTTCGAGACAGTTTTCAAGGCCGATCAACGAGATCTCCATGCAGGTCTCCAACGTGTTCTCAGCTCTCGCCGGAGCGGAGCGCGTTTTCTCCGTGATGGATGAGGAGCCGGAGACGGCGGATGATAAGGACGCAGTGTCCATGGACGGCATGCGCGGGGAAGTGGTATTAGATCATGTGACCTTCGGCTATAACCCGGATAAGGTCATCTTAAAGGATATCAGCCTCTACGCGAAGCCGGGACAGAAGATCGCCTTCGTGGGTTCCACGGGAGCCGGAAAGACGACGATCACGAACCTCATCAACCGCTTCTACGATATCCAGAGCGGGACCATCACCATCGACGGCGTTGATATCTGCCATATTAAGCGGGACGACCTGCGCCGCCACATTGCCATGGTGCTTCAGGATACGCATCTGTTTACGGGAACGGTTATGGAAAATATCCGGTACGGACGGCTTGATGCCACCGACGAGGAAGTTATTCAGGCGGCGAAGATGGCATCTGCCCATTCCTTTATCATGCGTCTTCCAAAGGGCTATGACACGGTTCTGGAGAGCGATGGCGCGAACTTGAGTCAGGGCCAGAGACAGCTTCTTAATATCGCGCGGGCGGCAGTGTCCAAGGCGCCTATCCTGATCCTCGATGAGGCGACGAGCTCCGTCGATACGAGAACGGAAAAGCATATCGAGCAGGGCATGGATGCGCTGATGGCAGAGCGGACCACTTTCGTGATCGCCCACCGTCTTTCCACAGTGCGGAACGCCAACGCCATCATGGTTCTGGAGAACGGAGAGATCATTGAGCGCGGTGATCATGAAGACCTCCTGAAAGAAAAAGGACGTTATTACCGGTTATATACGGGAATGGCGGAGCTGAGTTAGGTCGATCGCAGAAGAAAAAACGGGCAGATGAAGAAATCTGCCCGTTTTTTATGTAACAGGAAATTCCGGGGAATTTCCTGTTACATAAAAAGTCACTGCGTATCGATCATACGCACCCAGACAGGCTTTTTCAAATTTTGTAGCAATTCCATAAGAGACAGCAGAAAAGAGCGGGAGTTAGTTGGTAAAAACTTCATTTTTTAAAGAAATCAGATGTCTGCTTTTGTTCTTTTTTTGATACAAACGCCGAAAACGGCCATTTCCGTTAAAAAGTTAACCGATTTCCAATTGTAGAAAAATTCCAAATATGCTATACTACGGTGTGATGGGTACTATGAAATTTTATAGAAAGAAGGTTTGTTAAATGGGTCTGAGCACATTTATAGGCGGCGTTCATCCTTATGAGGGAAAAGAACTGTCTGCAGATAAGCCGATTCAGGTGATCCAGCCGAAGGGTGAGCTGGTTTATCCTCTCTCCCAGCATATCGGTGCTCCGGCGAAACCGCTTGTTGCCAAGGGTGACAAGGTCCTGGTTGGCCAGAAGATCGCTGAAGCAGGCGGCTTCATTTCCGCAAATGTTATCTGTTCCGTATCCGGTACAGTAAAGGGAATCGAACCGCGTCTGGTTGCGAACGGAGCAATCGTACAGTCCATTATCGTTGAGAACGATAACGAGTACACAGCAATCGAAGGTTTTGGCGAAAAACGCGATTACACAAAACTTTCCAAGGAAGAGATCCGGAATATCGTAAAAGAAGCCGGTATCGTAGGTCTCGGCGGCGCAGGTTTCCCGACCAACGTAAAACTTGCACCGAAGGATGACAATGCGATCGATCACATTATCGTAAATGCGGCTGAGTGTGAGCCGTATCTGACAAGTGACTATCGCCTGATGATGGAGCAGCCGGAGAAACTGATCGGCGGCATCAAAGTCATGTTAAGCATGTTCCCGAACGCGAAGGGCGTGATCGGAATCGAGGAGAACAAGCCGGAGGCGATCAAGCTTCTGGAAGGTCTCGTAAAAGACGAGCCGAAGATCACGGTATGTCCGTTAAAGACAAAATATCCGCAGGGCGGCGAGCGTTTCCTGATCTATGCGGTTACGGGCGGACGTGAGATCAACTCCACTATGCTTCCGGCGGATGCAGGATGTATCGTAGATAACGTAGATACTGTTATCTCCATTTACAATGCAGTCTGTGAGAGCACACCGTTAATTCGTAAGATCATTACCGTTACCGGTGATGCGGTTAAGAATCCGCAGAACTTCCAGGTTCCGCTCGGTATGTGCTACCGGGAGATCCTCGAGGCTGCAGGTGGGTTTAAGGAAGAACCGGAAAAGATGATCTCCGGTGGTCCGATGATGGGACAGGCATTATTCTCTCTGGATATTCCGGTCATGAAGAACTCTTCTGCCCTGACCTGCTTCATAAAAGATCCGGTTGCGGCAAATCTGGAATCTCCGTGTATTCGCTGTGGACGCTGTATCGAGGTATGTCCTGGTCATGTTGTCCCGCAGATGATGATGGCGGCAGCAGAAAGAAATGATCTTGCCCTGTTTGAAAAATTAAATGGTATGGAGTGCTGCGAATGCGGCTCCTGTACTTTCATCTGCCCTGCCCACAGACCGCTGACCCAGGCATTCAAAGAGATGCGTAAGGCAGTCATGGCAGCCAGAAGAAAGAAAGCGTAGGAGGTGTGACAAATGAGTAAATTATTAAACGTATCATCATCCCCTCATGTACGCTGCGGTGTTTCCACAAAGAACCTGATGTACGATGTAGCGATCGCAATGCTGCCGGCTACGATCTGGGGTGTGATGCAGTTCGGTATCCGTTCCCTGATCGTTGTAGTAGCAACGGTTCTTTCCTGCGTACTCAGTGAGTACATTTTTGAAACCCTGATGCACAAGCCAGTTACCATCAGTGATGGCAGTGCCCTTGTCACAGGTATGATCCTTGGATTAAACATGCCGCCGGCAATCCCGATCTGGATGCCGATCCTTGGCGGTATCTTCGCGATCATCGTTGTAAAACAGCTTTACGGCGGACTTGGTCAGAACTGGATGAACCCGGCTCTGGCAGCAAGATGCTTCATGCTGATCTCCTTCGCACAGGCTATGACCCAGTTCTCAGAGCCGGGAACAGATGCGATCGCAAGTGCAACTCCTCTTGCAGAGATCAAAGCAGGCGGTACATATGATCTTGCAGCAATGTTCATCGGTAAGATCCCGGGAACCATCGGTGAGGTTTCTGTGATTGCTCTTCTGATCGGTGCAGCTTACCTGCTCATCAAGAAAGTAATCTCCATCCGCATCCCGGCAGCTTACATCATCACATTCGCAGTATTCGCATTCATCTTCGGTCAGCACAACATCAACTATGTTCTGGCTGAGATCTGCGGCGGCGGTCTCATCTTCGGTGCATTCTTCATGGCTACCGACTATGTAACAAGCCCGATCACTGCAAAAGGACAGATCGTATTCGGTATCTGCCTTGGTATTTTAACAGGACTGTTCCGTATCTTCGGAAGCGGCGCAGAGGGCGTTTCCTACGCAATTATCTTCTGCAACATGCTCGTTCCGTTGATCGAGAAGGTAACTCTCCCGACAGCATTCGGAAAAGGGGGTAAGAAAAATGGCAGCAAGTAAGTCTGGATTTATGAAAGATGCCCTGATCCTTTTTGCGATCACCCTGGTTTCCGGTTTATGTCTCGGTGTTGTCTATGATGTGACAAAAGCTCCGATCGAGGCGGCTACCATCGCAGCCAACAACGCAACATACAAACAGGTTCTTCCGGACGCAGACAACTTCTCTGACGTCGAAGGTTCCACAGAGAAGATCGCTGAGACTGCTGATGAGATCGCAAACCTCGGTTTCGGAGGCGTTGAGATCGAGTCTGTACTCGAGGCAAAGGACGCGAGCGGAGCAGTAGTGGGACATGTGATCAACTCCCTGTCCAACGACTCCTACGGCGGAGCTGTAAAGCTCTCCATCGGCTTTGACGCTGACGGTACCATCACAGGTGTTGGTATCCGTGAGACAAGCGATACTCCTGGTCTTGGATTAAAGGCAAAAGATGATGACTACAGAAATCAGTTCGTCGGCAAGAACTGCGAGAGCTTAAGCGTAACAAAGTCCGGTTCCGCATCTGACACTGAGATCAACGCGATCAGCGGTGCCACCATCACATCAAACGCTACAACAAACGCAGTCAATGCAGCTTTATATTATCTGCATAACTGCTTAAACTAGGAGGTGGGCATTCATGAATAAATGCGTAGAACGTTTATATAACGGTATTATCAAGGAAAACCCAACCTTCATCCTGATGTTAGGTATGTGTCCGACTCTTGCGACGACAACATCCGCCATCAACGGTCTCGGCATGGGACTTTCCACAACAGCCGTACTGATGTTTTCCAACCTGCTGATCTCCGCACTGCGTAAGATCATTCCGGACAGAGTCCGTATTCCGGCATTTATCGTAGTCGTAGCCAGCCTGGTTACAGTCGTACAGCTCTTAATGCAGGGCTACGTTCCGTCCCTGTATGCATCCCTGGGTATTTATATCCCGCTTATCGTTGTTAACTGTATCATCCTTGGCCGTGCAGAGGCATATGCCTGCAAGAACGGTCCGGTTGAATCTTTCTTCGATGGTCTTGGTATGGGACTTGGATTCTCCCTCTCCCTTACCGTCATCGGTATGTGCCGTGAGTTCTTCGGTGCAGGTGCGATCTTCGGACACACTATCATTCCGGAAGCTTACCACATTTCCATCATCATCCTTGCACCGGGTGCTCTGTTCACTCTGGCTATGCTTTCCGCGATCCAGAACAAGCTCCGTCTTCCATGCGCGACCAACGGTGACGCACCGAAGTCTGACCTTGTATGCGGCGGTAACTGTGCAAGCTGTGCAGGCTGTGTCAGCATGACAAACCATGCTGCTCTTGCTGAGAAGAAGGCAGAGGAAGCAGCAGCCGCAGCGGCAGCAAAGAAAGCAGCAGCAGAGAAGGCTCTCGCAGCTAAGAAGGCAGCTGAGGCTGCAAAAGCGGCAGAGGCAGCTAAGACTGAAGCAGCAGATGCCGGCAAAGAAAATTAAGGAGGAAATGGAGAAATGAAAGAACTTTTATTGATCGCCATCGGTTCTGCCCTGGTGAATAACGTTGTTTTAAGCCAGTTCCTCGGTCTTTGCCCGTTCCTTGGTGTATCCAAGAAAACAGAGACAGCAGCTGGTATGGGCGCTGCAGTCGTATTCGTTATTACGATCGCATCTGCCTGCACAAGCCTTGTTTATGATTTCGTTCTCGTAAAGCTCCATATCGAGTATTTACAGACGATCGTATTTATCCTTGTAATCGCGGCTCTGGTTCAGTTCGTTGAGATGTTCTTAAAGAAGAACATGGTAAGCCTTTATGAGGCACTCGGCGTATACCTTCCGTTAATTACAACAAACTGTGCGGTTCTCGGTGTTGCGCTGACAAACGTACAGAAGGGCTACAACTTCATTCAGAGTGTCGTAAACGGTATCGGTATTTCCGTTGGATTCCTGATCGCCATCGTCCTGCTTGCAGGTATCCGTGAGAAGATCGAGCACAATGATGTGCCGCACGCTTTCCAGGGATCCCCGATCGTTCTGATCACAGCAAGCTTAATGTCGATCGCTCTCTTCGGATTTTCCGGAATGATTTAAGGAGGAACGAGAGATGAACATGACAGGCATTATCATCGCTGCTGCGGTTGTCGGTATCGTCGGTATCGTCATCGGCGTACTCCTTGGAATCGCCAGCGAGAAGTTTAAAGTAGAAGTAGATGAGAAGGAAATTCTGGTTCGTGCAGAGCTTCCGGGCAACAACTGCGGCGGTTGTGGTTACGCAGGCTGTGACGCTCTTGCAAAAGCAATTGCAGAGGGCAAGGCAAAGGTTGACCAGTGTCCGGTCGGCGGCGCTCCGGTAGGAGAAAAGATCGCTGCGATCATGGGCGTTGAGGCTGGTTCCGCTGAGAAGAAAGTTGCATTCGTAAAATGTAAAGGTACCTGCGACAAGGCAACTGTGAAATACAATTACTATGGTATTGACGACTGCCACAAGATCGCAGATGCAGTTCCGGGCGGCGGCTCCAAGGGATGTACCTTTGGATGTCTCGGTTCCGGAAGCTGTGTAAAGGCATGTCAGTTTGACGCGATTCATGTTGTAAACGGTGTTGCCGTTGTCGACAAGGAGAAGTGCGTTGCCTGTGGTAAGTGCGCAGAGGCTTGTCCGCGTCACCTGATCGAGCTCGTTCCGTATAAGGCAAACCACCTCGTACAGTGCAGCTCCCACGACAAAGGACCGGCTGTCAAGAAGGTCTGCGAGGCAGGCTGTATCGGATGTACGCTCTGCACAAAGCAGTGTGAATTCGATGCGATCCATATGGATAACAACGTTGCTGTGATCGATTACACAAAGTGTACCGGCTGCGGCAAGTGCGCGGCGAAGTGCCCGGCACATGTTATTATCTGATTGGATAACAACTTGTAGAAAAATGAAAGACCCGCAGAAGGCAGAAATGCCTTCTGGCGGGTCTTTTTTGTGTAATAGGAGATTACAAGGAATTTCCTATTACACAAAAGGCACTAACGTGAGAATGATACATACTCGCGCGAAGATGCAGATTGTCGCAAGCGACCGCGCGCGGCACGAGAATACGCCAAGGTGCATTCTTTATTATTTTCACTAAAGAGATTTGGACGATTAGAACAGTTGGGAGAAGATTAGTTGAAAAAAGATCCCAGAGAAGTTCCTGTATAGAACTCCCTGGGATCATATTCTTGTTTGTTCCAGATTTAAATAAGATTGACCTGAGTCAAATCAGAATGTATTGCCTACTGGATCGTCGTGCCGCCTTTACCTGCTAAAGCACTCTTTGCACCGTCAAGGGAAGTGATGATCGCGCGTCGTCCTTTTCCTGCGTTGATGAAGTCGATGGAGCTTTCAACCTTCGGCAGCATGGAACCTGTCTTAAAGTGGCCTTCCCCGGCATAGCGGGCTGCGTCAGCTGTTGTCATCTTATCGATGTTGATCGGATGGTCACTGCCGTAGTTTAATACGACATTCGGAACACCTGTGATGAACATCAGGACATCAGCGTCAAGCTCCTTCGCGAGAAGTCCGGCTGCGCGGTCTTTCTCGATCACAGCGCTGGCACCCTTTAAGTGGGAGCCCTGTTCCATAACCGGGATTCCGCCACCGCCTGCAGCGATCACCGGCTGGTCAGCATCAGCGAGAGCGCGGATCGCGTCGATCTCAACGATTGCGACCGGCTTCGGAGCCGCAACGATACGGCGGTAGCCGTCGCCTTCCTTCACAACGAAGTTACCCTTTGCCTCTTCCTCTTTTGCCTCCTCGGCGTTCATCACACGTCCAACCACCTTCATCGGAGTGTAGGAGGACTCATCGTACGGGTCAACTGTAACCTGTGTTAAGATCGTAGATACAGCTTTGTAAATGCCGCGTTTGATAAGCTCGGAGCGGAGAGCGTTCTGGAGATCGTAGCCGATATATCCCTGGCTCATTGCGGAGCAGACGGACATCGGAGCCGGAGTGTAACCTTCATGATTTTTCGCAAATTCATTTAACGCGGTGTGGATCATGCCGAGCTGCGGAGTGTTTCCGTGGGTGATCACAACCTGCCAGCCGTCCTGAATAAAATCGGCGATGGCTTTCGCTGTCTTTGTGACGGCGGTCTTCTGCTCCGGAAGGTTCGTTCCGAGAGCGTCATGTCCAAGTGCTAAAACAAGTCTTTTCTTTGCCATATCTAATACCTCATTTCTATTATGTACCGATATCGTCTGGGCAGATAAAATTGCGCGGGAGCCGCGGATAAGTTTTCTCCGCGGACCGGCACAAAACGGTCTGCGCCTGTGTATTTTCAGATATTTTACCATATTTTGATAGATTATGGAAGAAAAAACTCAAAGTTTTATGATTGAGTACAGGAGAAATTTCCTGAACTGAAAATTATATATGGCGCTGTGGCGGCAGAAGCTTACGGGATGAATTTTATGCCGGAATGAAAGAGAATTGAAAGAAATAATTTTTTGCATTTTCAGATAACTTATGCTAAAATAGGAACAACTGAGTCGAGAGATCACTGTGGCGTGCGCTCTGTGTGGCGGCAGTGAATGATCCCCAACACGGGGAACGTAAGGAGGAAACAATTTTGAAGCTGTTATCGATAGCAATTCCATGCTACAATTCAGCGGCGTATATGGAAAACTGTATCAAGTCTCTGCTTCCGGGCGGAAATGAGGTGGAGATCCTGATCGTGGATGATGGTTCCACAAAAGACAATACGGCGGAGATCGCTGACCGTTATGAGAAAGAATATCCGGGTATCTGTAAGGCGATCCACCAGGAGAACGGTGGACACGGCGCTGCGGTTAACGCGGGATTAAAGGCCGCGACCGGAATCTATTTTAAGGTTGTGGACAGCGATGACTGGGTAAATGAGCAGGCCTACAGGCAGGTGCTCGACACCCTGCGCCGCTTTGTTTACGGAAAAGATACCCTGGATATGCTGATCACAAACTTTGTCTATGAGAAACAGGGCGCGAAGCACAAGAAAGTCATGAACTATAATCTGGCGCTTCCGAAGAACGAGATCTTTACCTGGAGCGATGTGAAGGTGTTCGTTGCAGGACAGTATATCCTGATGCATTCTGTCGTTTACAGAACGGAACTTTTGAGAGACTGTAAACTGGAGCTCCCGGAGCACACATTCTACGTGGACAATATCTTCGTCTACGAGCCGCTCCCGCATGTACATACGATGTACTACCTGGATGTGAACTTCTATCGCTACTTTATCGGCCGCTCCGACCAGTCTGTCAATGAACAGGTCATGATCGGAAGAATCGACCAGCAGATCCGCGTGACGAAGCTGATGCTTGGCTACTATGATGTGACGAAGATCCAGAACCGGAAGCTCCGCCACTATATGGTCCGTTACTTAGAGATCATGATGGTCATCTGCTCGATCCTCGCGATCAAATCCGGCAGCGAGGAGAATATGGCAAAGAAAAAAGCATTGTGGGAAGAGTTAAAGAAATCCAATCCGGCGCTCTACCTGCGACTCCGCTGGGGCTTCTTGGGACAGGGCATGAACCTTCCGGGAAAAGGCGGAAGATCCCTTTCCATCGCGGGATATAAGATCGCGCAGAAGTTTTTCGGATTTAACTAAATGCCGGGAGATGGATCGAGATCAATGGAAAGTGGTACTACTTCAACCCGATCCCGGACGGAACAAAAGGCATCCTCTACGCAAACCGCAGGACTCCGGACGGCTGGTTTGTGACAGAGGACGGAAACCGGTACGGAAAGAGCGGGTAGTTTCCGGTGTGGTAAGAAGGAAACAGAGGGAAAAAAGATACGGCTGAATTGATGATAGTAAACGGGGCTGTCGCATTAGCAAATATTTTTTGCTGGGCGGCAGCCCTGCTTTATGCCCAAATGGGGGCGAAATCGGTCACATTTTCGATGCCATTCTTTATAAACGCAGTTCATTCCCAGGCATCCCTTTCGGCATGCCTTATTTCAGGCTGTTTTGTTTTCAACTATCAAAATCTATGCCCTTTTTAATGGAAAAAGATAACTTCCCGTTCTTCCGGTCTGAATCTTGCAATGAAGCTTATTGATATTTCGTCCCATTGCCAGAAGGATGCTCTCTGCCAGTGCATTTGCCTTTCCACGATACAGATATCTTCGAAAATTCATGTCTTCCTTTACGTCAGCAAAAGAACCTTCTGCCTGAATACTGCGATTCATACGGAGCATCGTTCCATACTCACTTGTGATCCGTTCCAGATCTTCTGCGCGTTTCTGGCTCATTGTTTTTGAAACCATCAGCACTTTATTGCGCTTTTCCATAGGTGTTTTGCAGTTGTTTCCCTTGATACATTCCGTTTTATAAGGACAACCAGTGCAGTCTGGGCTTCTGTAATAAGTTTTTACACTGACATATCCGCTAGTTGTTTTACTTCTGCGTTCATTTGTGACAGTTAGTTCCCTTCCGTTGAGGCAGATGTAGCTGTCCCTGTCTGCATGGTACTCCATGTTTTCCCTTCTGCTGATGTCTTTTTTGTATTTTCGGGTCTTCGAAATCTCATAGTTCTGCGGCTTTATATAGGCGGTCTGTCCGTTTTCCTCAATGAAAAGATAGTTTTCTTCACTTTCGTACCCGGCATCTGCAACGACTTCTGAATACTTAAATCCCAAGTGATTCTCCATGTCTTTCAAAAACGGGATCAGGGTACGTGTATCGGTAGGGTGCGGGCTGATATCGATCCATGTGATGTATTCGGAATCCACTCCATGCTGAATGTTATAAGCAGGCTTTAACTGTCCATTCAGCATCGCGTCCTCTTTCATTCTCATGAAGGTTGCGTCAGGGTCTGTTTTGGAATAGCTGTTTCTATCCCCAAGCGTATACAGCTTTTTTGTATATTCCTTTAGTTTCTCCAGATATTGATCCAGCTGTTCCAGAGATTTCTGTAATTGTGTTTTTCTACGCCCGATTCCATGTACAAACACAATTCCCTCCTGCACTTTTATGCGGCACAACTGCTTCTTTAACCGTTTTAATGTGTGGATGGATATCCGGTCTTGGTATACGGTCCTGATTCCATAGAGTTCTTCACATTCAGCCACAAAAGAAGATAGTTTTGTGTATAACCGGGCCTGATTTTTCGTAATAGCCCGTTTCCATACAAAGGTATATTTATTGGCTGCAGACTCGATCTTGGTGCCATCAATAAAAATGGTCTTTCCTGAGATCTCACCAAGAAGATAGAGCAGATCTGACATTTGGGCAAGCAGTACCTTTGCACAAGCTGAAAAATGCAGGGAGATAAAACGCGCGATCGTTGCATGGTCAGGAGCCGGCATTCCTTCCAGGAGGTACATAAAGTTGATATCCCGTTTGCATGCCTTTTGGATATCCCTGCTTGAGTAGATTCGATTCATTACTGCATAGATGACGAGTTTCAGCATCTGACGCGGCGTTGCCTGATTTTTTCTGATCCTGCTGTAAGTTTTATACAGTTCAGAAAGGTCCATTTCCTCCACAAAGGCACTTACCAGACGAACCGGATCATCAGATGGAATAGAAATCTCTAAATCCAGCGGAAGTTTGATTTGATAATACAGAGAAAACGAGGTATAATCTCTCTGTATTATTTTGTTTAGTCGCATAAACTGATTATACCACGAACGCCGGGCTTTTCGAAGCTCGGCGTTTTGTGTTGGGAATATGAAATGAGCTGCCGCACGTTAGTGCAACAGCCCCGTATAATTTACGCGAACAACGAGCCAAAGTCCGCGCATGTGTGAGACCTTGGCGACTGTCGCGATGACAAGGGGAAACTCGCGAAGTGTGTTTTCACTTGTTTTATTTCCCAAGAACAATTTTCACGATCAGCACCGTCACCACGCAGATCATCACCGGCCGGATGATCTTCGCGCCGTTTTTGATGGCGAAGCCGGCACCGATATAGTTTCCGAGAACGTTGCTTACGGCACATGGGATCGCGATCATGTAGAACACATTTCCGGAAAGGATATAGGAGAGAAGCGCTGTGTAGTTGGAAACGATCAACGTGAGCTTCGCGTTTCCGGAGGCCGTGCGGACATCGTATTTTAAAAGAAACGTGAAGAGCAGCATGGCGATCGTACCGCCGCCCGGCCCGTAGAGACTGTCGTAAAGACCGATGGTCATTCCGATGAAAAGGGCGCGGAGCACATTCGGTAGGATCAGCGGCTTTTTCGTATCGGTATAGTTCCAGGCGTTCTTCATAAAGATCACGAGGACCGCGGTGAGTGGAAGCAGTACCATTAACATCGAGCGGATCTGTTCCTCTTTGAGGTAAAAGATGATTCTGGTTCCGAGCATGGAGCAGAGGAACGAGGTCACTGCGCTGATCAGCGTGATCTTAAGGTCGAGACAGCCGTTTTTAAAGTATTTCCATGCCGCAACGGTGCTTCCGAAGGCGCACTGGAACTTGTTGCAGCCGTAAACATAGTAGATCGGCATTCCGCACATCATATAAGCCGGAAGCGCGATCAGGCCGCCTCCTCCGGCGATAGAGTCGATAAATCCCGCAATGAAGAGGAGCGGGCAGAGCCAGATCAGATTATGGACGTATTCCATGGATATCCCCCTTGTATTTTGGCGGCGGGCAGAAAAAATGCCGCAATACCGCTTTTTCTGATAAAATTCAGGCAGAGACCTGTCCTTCCATACTAAATAAGAACCCCCAAAAAGTCAACTGGTTTTCTGCAGAATCGACCATACATATGAACCATGCATGACTGCAGGATAGAGCTGTGCATGACACCTTGACAGAACCGGGATTCTATGGTAAATTTATTGAGTTAAAATGCGTCGAAGAGGAACAGTAAGAGAGAAGACGGGGTACAGAGAACTGCCGGGCGGTGCGAGGCAGAGTCCAGAAGCTTTCCGAACTCGCCTCGGAGCAGCATGCTGAAAGAGCGGGCAGAGCAGCGGGAAAACGAAACGCTGTCTGCGGATATCCTCAGATAGGCATTGCCGGTTTCCACCGTTATCGGAAAATGAGTGCATACGGGTGAAAGCCCTGTATGAAATAGAGTGGTACCGCGTGAGAATCTAAGTCCCCCACGTCTCTATAAAATTATGATAGAGATAGAGGGACTTTTTTGTTGCCCGGAAACCGGAAAAGCGGTCAGGCAATCGAACAGGGTCTGGGAGTTCCCGGATTCCGGTAAATGCAGCGGCGGCGGGCGAAATCCGCGGAGCGTATTTTGCACCGCCTTCAACGATATGAAATGGAGGAGAAAAGCGTCATGGCACAGTACAACCACACCGCCATTGAGAGCAAGTGGCGTGAGAACTGGGAAAAGAATCCGATCAATGTCAATGATGGAAAGAAAGAGAAGTATTACTGTCTGGATATGTTCCCGTATCCGTCCGGCAGTGGACTTCATGTAGGTCACTGGAGAGGTTATGTAATCTCCGATGTATGGAGCCGTTATCAGTTATTAAAGGGAAAATATGTGATCCACCCGATGGGCTGGGACGCGTTCGGCCTTCCGGCTGAGAACTATGCGATCAAGATGGGGGTTCATCCGGCGATCTCCACAGCGTCAAATATCAAAAATATCAAACGCCAGATCAACCAGATCGCAGCACTTTATGACTGGGATATGGAAGTAAACACGACAGATCCGTCCTTCTACAAATGGACCCAGTGGATCTTCGTACAGATGTTCAAAAAAGGACTCGCATATGAGAAGGAATTCCCGATCAACTGGTGTCCGTCCTGTAAGACAGGCCTCGCGAACGAGGAAGTTGTAAACGGCTGCTGCGAGCGCTGCGGCACACCGGTTACAAAGAAGAATCTCCGTCAGTGGATGTTAAAGATCACAGCATACGCAGACCGTCTTCTGGATGATCTTGACAAGCTTGACTGGCCGGAGAAGGTTAAAAAGATGCAGACAGACTGGATCGGCAAATCCTACGGTGCAGAAGTTGAGTTCCCGGTAAAGGGACGCGACGAGAAGATCACTGTCTACACAACAAGACCGGATACGCTTCACGGCGCAACCTTCATGGTACTCTCCCCGGAGCATAAGCTTGCGAAAGAGCTTGCAACGGATGAGACGAGAGAGGCTGTTGAGAAGTACATCTTCGACGCATCCATGAAGTCCAACGTAGACCGTCTCCAGGGCAAGGAAAAGACAGGCGTTTTCACAGGATCCTATGCGGTCAACCCGTTAAACGGCAAGGAAGTTCCGATCTGGCTGTCTGATTATGTTCTCGCTGACTACGGTACCGGAGCGATCATGTGCGTACCGGCACACGACGACCGTGACTTCGAGTTCGCAAAGAAATTCGGTCTTCCGATCATCCAGGTCATCGCCCAGGACGGCAAAGAGATCGAAAACATGACAGAGGCTTACACAGACGCAAAGGGAACCATGATCAACTCCGGCGAGTGGAACGGCATGGAGTCCTCCGTCTTAAAGAAAGAAGCTCCGCACATCATCGAGAAGATGGGTATCGGAAAGAAGACCGTCAACTACAAGCTTCGTGACTGGGTATTCTCCCGCCAGCGTTACTGGGGCGAGCCGATCCCGATCGTTCACTGCCCGAAGTGCGGCAATGTTCCGGTTCCGGAGGATCAGCTTCCGTTAAAGCTTCCGGAGGTTGAGAGCTATCAGCCGACCGGTACCGGTGAATCCCCGCTTGCGGCGATCGATTCCTGGGTCAACACGACATGCCCGTGCTGCGGCGCACCGGCAAAACGTGAGACAAACACCATGCCGCAGTGGGCTGGTTCTTCCTGGTACTTCTTACGTTATGTGGACAACAAGAACGATAAGGAGCTTGTATCCAAGGAGAAAGCAGACAAGTACCTTCCGGTAGATATGTATATCGGCGGTGTTGAGCATGCTGTCCTTCACCTCCTGTACTCCAGATTCTACACGAAGTTCTTATATGATATCGGAGTGGTAGATTTTGACGAGCCGTTTAAGAAGCTGTTCAACCAGGGTATGATCACCGGCAAGAACGGTATCAAGATGAGTAAGTCCAAAGGAAATGTTGTTTCCCCGGATGATCTTGTAAGAGATTATGGTTGTGATGCGTTAAGAATGTACGAGCTCTTCGTTGGACCGCCGGAGCTGGATGCCGAGTGGGACGACAGAGGAATCGAGGGCGTTGCCAGATTTTTAAATCGTTTCTACAATCTTGTGATGGACAGCAAGGACAAGGATATCAAGGAGACAAAGGAGATGGTGAAGCTTCGCCACAAGCTTGTCTACGATATCGAGACACGTTTCAACCAGTTCAGCCTGAATACCGTGGTATCCGGATTCATGGAGTACTGCAACAAGCTCACAGATGTTGCAAAGAAGGAAGGCGGAATCGACAAGGAGACCTTAAAGACCTTCGTGATCTTACTGGCTCCGTTCACCCCGCATCTCGGCGAGGAGCTCTGGAGAGAGCTTGGCGGTACAGACAGCGTATTCCACGCGACCTGGCCGGAGTGCGATGAGGAAGCCATGAAGGACGATGAGATCGAGGTTGCTGTACAGGTAAACGGTAAGGTAAAAGCGGTCATCATGGTTCCGGCTGATATCGCAAAAGAGGATGCGATTGCTGCAGGTAAAGCTGCGGTAGAAGGAAAGATCACTGGAAATATCGTGAAAGAGATCTATGTTCCGAAGAAGATTGTAAACCTTGTTGTAAAATAAAAAGTAATGATTCAGCAGGTCTGCGCATCTGCTGCGTTGATTGCAGTAAAGCATAAGCTTGAATGCAGTGAACAGTTACGATAAATAAGAGCAGCAGTTCAGACATGTGATAGAGACTGGGACCTGCTGCAGCAAATTGAGGCATTGAAAGTCGCTTTCTAAGCAGAAACGGCTTTCAGTGCCTTTTTTGCTTCTGCGAGTCAATAAAGACATATGTTCCTCGTGCATGTACATAATGTCAAAAAACAGAAAATAAATTATACAAAATAAACAAAATAATCGTGAAATAACGAATTTAATTGACAATAAGTAACAAATGGTGATATTCTTATTTTATAAATTTTGAGAAGGACAGTGCAGATGAGATACCTGTCTGAAAATAAGAGGGAGGATATGCGAATGAAAAAACGAACAGCAGCGAGGTCGATGGCGGCACTTATGGGGGCAGCAATGGTGCTCACAGCCTGTGGAGGTGGAAACACTACAGCTCCTACGACAGGTGCTTCTTCCGGAGGAGAGACTCAGACAGCTTCTGAGAGTGCAGAAAGCGGGAAGATCACAAAAACAGATATCGTTGTCGGTCAGGCGTCGGATATTGTTACGCTTGATCCTGCGGGACAACAGGATACGACTTCGGGTGTGCTGATGAAACATGCGTACAGTACGCTTTTGGACGTTGATAATGAAGGAAAGGTGGTTCCGGATCTGGCAGAAAGCTATGAGATGAAGAGCGACACGGAGTATGTGTTTAAACTCCGCGAAGATGCCTGCTTCTGGGACGGCACTCCGGTGACAGCTCAGGATGTTAAATTTTCTCTGGATCGCGCGAAGGGAATGCCGAAGACAAAGTCGAATACCTCAAAGATTGAGGAGGTTACCGTAAATGGGGATCATGAGGTAACGATTAAACTGACAGAGCCGTATGCAGCATTTAAAACAATCGTAACACAGCACAACCTGAGCATCCTTTCAGAGAAAGCCGTGACGGAAGCGGGAGATTCATATGGTGATGTGGATAATCTTCTCGGATCAGGGCCATTTAAAGTAACAGAGTGGGTGCCAAACGATCATTATACTCTTGTAAGAAACGATAATTATTGGGGGGAGATGCCGATCGCAACCTCTATTACCTGTCGTGTGATCCCGGAGGGAAGTGCCCGCACGATCGCTCTTGAAGCAGGAGAGATTGATGTTGTCTGGAGCGTAGATCCGACAGACTGCGCAAATGTAGAGTCAAATCCTGACGTAAAACTTCTTTCGCAGCCGTCAACAGGTATTGACTACGTGGGAATGAACACCCAGAAAGAAAAGTTTTCTGATAAAAGAGTCCGTCAGGCTATCAACTACGCCCTTGACAAGCAGACCTTCGTTGACACGATCATTGAAGGTCGCGGTCTTGTAGCAAACAGCTATATCAATGCAGCAATCCCGGGATGGACCGATGAAGTGGAAGCTTATCCGTATGATCCGGAAAAAGCGAAAGAATTGTTAGCGGAAGCCGGATACCCGGATGGATTTGAATGCTCGATTTTTGTAAATGGCGATCTCCGTACCCGTTCTGCACAGATTCTTCAGGCTCAGCTTGCGGATGTAGGAATCAAGGTTGACATTTCCACATATGAGTGGGGTGCCCTTCTTGATACTTTAAATGCAGGCGAACACGAAATGTTTCTTCTTGGCTGGTCCAACACGAGCTTTGATCCGGACGGAAGTACCTATCAGTTATTCTATTCTGGAAATCATGGTGCAACCGGAAACCGCGCATTCTTCTCAAATGACAAGGTTGATGAACTGATCCTTTCTGCACAGCGGGAGAGCGAAGAGTCAAAACGTATGGAACTTTACAAAGAACTCCAGTTTGTACTTCATGAAGAATCTCCGTGGTGTCCGTTATACTACAAAGAGAATAACGTTGGTGTGCGCGCAGACTTAAAGGGATTTACTCTTCATGCAGGCGCACAGCATTATCTTGGTAACTGCCATTACGAAGAATAGATACAGCGAAATCAGGAGCATTCAAATCGTTTAATAAATTTCTGATAATATAAATATTCAGAGAAATTTGGGGCGGGATCTTTTTGATCCCGCCCTTTTGAGAAAATAAAGGATAAAACGATCCGTCTGAAGATACGCAGGCCGGAAAGAGTTAGTATTTACTATACATGCTGGAAATCTCCTTTTGTGAATTTTGAACAAATTGTAAACAGATTATGGCGATAGAAAGGCTGAAACCAAATAAAACAAACAAATTAAACAAAAAATACGCAGAAAGGAAAACCGTATTGACAAAAATGTTAGAAAATGATATCCTTTAATCATGAAATTCAGAAAAGAGTGTATATATAGGTATAGTAAATATTTACATTTAACGATTACCAACAACACTCTGACGAAACAGAAATAACTTGAAGGAGGGCATGTGAATGAGAAAAAGAACAGCAGCGAGATCGGTGGCAGCCGTTGTCGGAGCAGCAATGGTGCTGACAGCGTGCGGAGGCGGAAACAATGCGGCGGCAACGACCGCGGCGGCGGGCGGCAGTGAGACTCAGGCGACAGCGGAAAGCTCCGGCGGCGGAAATATCACAAAGACAGATATCGTCTTTGCCCAGGCCTCTGACGTTGTGACCTTGGATCCGGCAGGACAGCAGGATACCACTTCCGGTGTACTTATGAAACATGTGTACAGTACCTTGATGGATGTCGATGACGATGGCAACCTTGTTCCGGATCTGGCAGAGAGCTACGAGATAAAGAGTGATACGGAATATACCTTCACCCTGAGACAGGATGCATGTTTCTCCGATGGCACGCCGGTTACAGCGAAGGATGTAAAGTTTACATTTGACCGTGCGAAGGATATGCCGAAGACGAAATCCAATACCTCCAAGATCGAAGAGGTTATCGCGGATGACGATCACCATGTTACCTTCAAGCTGACACAGCCATATGCGGCATTTAAGACCATTGTTACTTCGTCGAACCTTAGTATTGTTTCCGAGGCGGCGGTCACAGCGGCGGGAGAGTCCTACGGTGATGTTGACAATGTTCTCGGATCCGGTGAGTTCACAGTTACCGAGTGGGTTCCGAACGATCACTACACCCTTACAAGAAACGAAAAATACTGGGGTGAGATGCCGATCGCGACAACGATCACCTGCCGGGTGATCCCGGAGGGAAGCGCCCGCGCCATTGCCCTTGAGGCAGGAGAGGTCGACCTTGTATGGAACGTTGACGCGACAGACTGTGCGAACATCGAGGCAAATCCGGATGTGACGCTGTTGAGCCAGACGTCTTCTTCCATCGAATATCTCGGTATGAATACGACAAAAGAGAAATTCTCGGATGTGAGAGTCAGACAGGCGATCAATTATGCGCTGGATAAACAGACATTTGTTGATACGATCATTGAGGGTCGGGGAACTGTAGCAAACAGCTACATCAACTCAATGATCCCGGGCTGGACAGACGAAGTGGAAGCTTATCCGTATGATCCGGCGAAGGCAAAAGAGCTTCTTGCGGAAGCAGGCTATCCGAACGGATTTGAATGCAAGATCTATGTAAACGGCGACGTTCGTACCCGTTCCGCCCAGATCATTCAGGCCCAGCTTGCAGAGGTTGGAATCACGGTTGATATCTCTACCTATGAGTGGGGCGCTCTTCTCGATTCCTTAAATGCAGGTGAGCATGAGATGTTCCTCCTCGGATGGTCGAATTCAAGCTTCGACGCGGATGGAAGTACTTACCAGTTATTCTATTCCGGAAACCATGGAGCGACCGGTAACCGTGCATTCTTAACCGATGATAAAGTCGATGAGCTGATCATCGATGCACAGAAAGAGAGTGACGATACCAAGCGCATGGAGTTCTACAAAGAGCTTCAGGTATATCTCCACGAGATCTCCCCGTGGTGTCCGTTATACTACAAAAATGACAATGTCGGTGTCCGCGCAGACTTAAAGGGATTCAAGCTTCACAAGGGCGCACAGCACTACCTTGGCAACTGCCACTATGAAGATTGATAATATTTAAAATGTAAAAGACGGGGGCAGGCATAAAGATGTCTGCCCCCTTTTCAATGATACGCATTCGCGCGAAGATGCAGACAGCCGCAAGAGGCTGCGCGGGATGCCCGAAGTTGTAAAGACACATTTAAAAAAATACACAAAAAATACTGGAATTGCATGAGATGTTCAGTTATAATGTCACTATCATGTATAGTACAATGTATAGTGAATTATAACTATTCAGAGAATTCGCTGATAAAATAGGGATAGGGCTGAATAGTAAAACAGGAGGAGATGAGCATGGGAATTCTCGAAGAAGTAAACGCAAGCTATGAAAAACTCAGCCCGGTTCAGAAAAGGATCGCGGATTTTATCTTCAAATATCCGGATCAGGTCTGCTTTTACTCCCTGAAAGAGCTTTCGGAGACACTGGGTGTGACGGAGGTGACCATATTAAGGTTCACAAAGAAGATCGGGGCCCAGAGCTTCGTGGAAATGAAGAACCGTCTGCGGGAACATTTACAGACGAGACTGGTCCATGGGGATGGTTTAAACAGGATCGCGGATCATGTGGGCGGGATCCGGTACGGTGACCACGATAAGGAAGAAATGTTCCGGGAGTTTGTCACGAACGAGAAAAATGTGATCGCGAAGACCTTTGAACAGGTCTCCTTAAAGGATATCCTCTCCGCAGTGGCCATCATCAGGCAGTCCCGGACGATCTATGTGGTGGGGAGCGAGCTGGTGACCGGACTCTGTGCCTACACGACGAGAAGACTTCTGACATTGGGGCTGGAGACGCTCGATCTCTCGAATCTGAGCCGGGCTCTCTACAATAATTACCTGGCCCACGCTACACCGGAGGACTGCGCGATCATCTTTTCCGCACCCGGATACGCGAAACATATCGTGAATACCGCAAGGTATCTCGATAAGAAGAAGATTCCGCAGATCGCCATCACGGATCAGAGGACTTCACCGATCGCGTCCTACGGAACGACCGTTTTTACCTGCAATAACCACGACCTGTTCTTTTATAATTCCGTGATGGGATATATGTCAGTGGCGAACGCCCTGATATATTTCGCTGCCATGGATAATCCGGAGGAGACGAATAAACGCCGTGGGCGCCTCTCGGAAGTGAGAAGTGCAATCGGCAGCACCGACTTCGTTAAAGACGGTTTATAGGGCGGATCTTCGGAAAGGGGTCAACCCATCAGTGTGATAGGAGTATAGTAAATACAATACAAAAAAGATCACAATAATTTATGAAAATTGCTAAAATAACCCCGTGTAAATTGAAAATTATTGACAAATTTGTTCAAAACTGTTATCATTGGTTCATGAGATCGAACTAAGTACTGCATGACGGGTATAGTGAATACTGACACATATTACCGTTATGAAGTGCGACCGCTGTGGGGAGCGGAAGAAAATAACAGGAGGAATTTGTGAATGAAAAGAAGGGGTATTGCAAGAACAACAGCAATGGCAATGGCAGCAGCTATGATCCTTACAGCCTGCGGAGGGGGAAACGCGGATCAGTCTACAAACGCACCGGCAGGCAGCAGCGCGCAGACAACTACCGATAACGGCGGAAGCGGCGAGATCACAAAGACGGATATCGTTGTGGCTCAGGGTGCAGATGTTGTAACACTGGATCCGGCAGGACAGCAGGATACCACATCCGGAGTACTGATCCATCACGTATACAGCACACTGATGGATATCGACGATGACGGTAACCTTGTTCCTGATCTGGCTGAGAGCTATGAGATGAAGAGTGATACAGAGTATACCTTCAAGCTCCGTGAGGATGCATGCTTCTCAGACGGAACACCGGTAACAGCGAAGGATGTAAAGTTTACGTATGACCGTGCGAAGGATATGCCGAAGACAAAGTCCAATACTTCAAAGATCGCAGAGGTTATCGCTGACGATGATTACCACGTAACCTTCAAGCTTACACAGCCATACGCAGCGTTCAAGACAATCGTTACCCAGACAAACTTAAGTATCGTTTCTGAGGCAGCTGTCACAGCAGCAGGCGATGCTTACGGCGATGTGGAGAATGTACTCGGATCCGGTGAGTTCACGGTTACGGAGTGGGTTCCGAACGATCACTACATCCTCACAAAAAACGAAAAATACTGGGGTACAGAACCGATCGCAACTTCCATTACTGTCCGCGTAATCCCGGAGGGAAGTGCAAGAACCATCGCTCTTGAGGCAGGAGAGGTCGATCTTGTATGGAACGTTGACCCGACAGATTGTGCGAACGTGGAAGCAAACTCCGACGTAGCGCTTCTTTCCCAGCCGTCTTCTTCCATCGAGTACCTTGGAATGAATACGACAAAGGAGAAATTCTCCGATGAGAGAGTCCGTCAGGCAGTCAACTACGCGCTGGATAAACAGACCTTCGTTGATACGATCATTGAGGGACGCGGAACTGTAGCAAACAGCTATATCAACTCCACGATCCCGGGCTGGTCTGAAGAGGAAGAAGCTTATCCGTATGATCCGGAAAAGGCAAAAGAGCTCCTTGCAGAAGCAGGTTATCCGAATGGATTTGAGTGCAGCCTCTATGTAAACGGTGACGTTCGTACACGTTCCGCTCAGATCGTTCAGGCACAGCTCGCTGAAGTTGGAATCACTGTTGATATTTCTACATATGAGTGGGGCGCATTGCTTGATTCCTTAAATGCAGGTGATCATGAGATGTTCATCCTCGGATGGTCCAACACAAGCTTTGACGCAGACGGAAGCACCTACCAGTTATTCTACTCCGAGAACCATGGTACGACCGGCAACCGTGCATTCTTAACAGATGAGAAGGTCGACGAACTCATTATCGCCGCTCAGAAGGAAAGCGATGATACCAAACGTATGGAACTCTACAAGGAGCTTCAGGATCGTCTCCACGAGATCTCCCCGTGGTGCCCGTTATACTACAAATACGATAACGTCGGTGTCCGTGCAGACTTGAAGGGCTTCAAGCTTCACAAAGGCGCACAGCATTACCTTGGCAACTGCCATTATGAAAAATAATATCTGATCCGCAAAGAGGACAGAGTCCATGCAAAAACAGGGTACGGGTCACGAAAAGGGATCCGTACCTATTTCCAGAATCCGGTGAAAGCCCGGAAAACATTCCAGAAACCCTGAGACAAGGATCCGGAACTTCGGCCCCGACAGACGGGTTTCGGAAACACAAAAAACAGCCGCAGGATGCGGTAGATTGGATGGTGTGCATGAGCAAATATGTGTTAAAGAGACTTGCGATGCTGATCCCGGTACTGATCGGCGTGACATTCATGGTTTATTTCATCTTAAGCCTTTCACCAGGTGATACGGCAGCGATGATCGCAGGTGAGAGTGCCGATGCGGAGACGATCGAGGCAACAAGAAAAGACCTCGGACTTGATCAGCCGGTTATCGTTCAGTACGGAAAATATATGCTGAATCTTCTTCACGGCGATATGGGTAAATCTTACAAGACAAAACGTGACGTTTTCCCGACGATCATGGCAGCTTTCCCGAACACAGCAAAGCTTGCGTTCTGGTCGATCTTGGTAGCAGTAGCGATCGCACTCCCAATCGGTATCATCAGTGCGACGAGGCAGTACAGCGCGATCGATAATGTCGGAATGGTCGCCGCCCTATTGGGTGTCGCGACGCCAAACTTCTGGCTGGGCCTGATGCTTATCATCGTATTCTCCTTAAACCTTGGATGGCTTCCATCCGGCGGTATGGGATCCTGGAAGAACTACATCATGCCGGCGATCACACTCGGTACCGGCGATGCGGCGCTGATCTGTCGTATGACACGTTCTTCCATGCTTGAGGTCATCCGTCAGGATTATATCCGTACCGCGAGAGCGAAGGGTGTGCCGGAGAAAATGGTGATCCGGAAACACGCGTTAAAGAATGCGCTGATCCCGGTCGTTACCGTTATCGGCCTTCAGTTCGGTTCCCTTCTTGGCGGCGCGACTCTTACCGAGACCGTATTCGCATGGCCGGGCGTTGGCCGTCTCCTGGTAGACTCCATCAAGAGTAAAGATGCCCCGTTAGTCCTCGGCGGCGTTATCATGATGACCATTACCTTCAGTATCGTAAACCTTTGCGTGGACATTCTCTACGCTTTCATTGACCCGCGTATCAAAGCGCAGTATAAGAAAAAATAAGGAGGAAAGCGTATGGGAACATCAAAGAATCAGGAAGCGGCGTCCGGCGCGACTGTAAAGAAGCGCGGCCAGTTCAAAGAGATCTGGCGCCGCTTGAAAAAGAATAAAATGGCAATGATCGGTCTTGGAATCGTCGTTTTCCTCGTACTGATCTCCATCTTTGCAGATTTCCTGTTCGATTACAATACCGTTGTTATCAAACAGAACACAGCCATCCGTCTCCAGACTCCGAGCGCGGCTCACTGGCTCGGAACAGATGAGTTCGGACGTGATATTCTGGCACGTCTCGTTCACGGATCAAGAGTATCCTTAAGCGTTGGCGTTGTAGCCGTATCCATCGCACTTCTGATCGGTGGATCCTTAGGAGCGATCGCAGGCTTCTACGGCGGAAAGATCGATAACGTGATCATGCGTATCATGGATATCTTCCTTGCGGTACCGAGCCTTCTTCTTTCCATCACGATCGTATCCGCACTTGGACCGAGCATCTTCAACTTAATGCTCGCCATCGCGATCTCTTCTGTGCCTGGCTACGCGCGAATCGTCCGGGCTTCCGTCCTTACTGTAAAGGATCAGGAATTCGTAGAGGCGGCGAAATGTATCGGAGCAAACAACTTCGAGATCATTTCCTCCCATATTCTCCCGAACTGTATGGCACCGATCATCGTTCAGGTATCTTTAAAGGTTGCATCCGCGATCCTTTCCACATCCGGCTTAAGCTTCCTTGGCCTCGGCGTAAAGGCTCCGACACCGGAGTGGGGCGCAATGCTTTCCGGCGGACGTGCTTACTTAAGAAACGCTCCGCACCTGACCGTATTCCCGGGTATTGCGATCATCATTACGATCCTTTCCCTGAACCTGTTAGGCGATGGTCTTCGTGATGCGTTAGACCCGAAACTGAAGAAGTAGGGAGGACAAAATATTGGAAGATAACAAAAACTTAATTCTTGATATCAAGGATCTTGTGATCCATTATGAGACCGATGACGGCGTTGTAGAGGCGGTAAACGGCATCGATATCCAGTTAGAGCACGGAAAAACCTTAGGACTGGTAGGAGAGACCGGATCCGGAAAGACAACGACCGCTCTTTCGATCCTGCGTCTTGTTCCGGACCCGCCGGGAGTTATTAAAAACGGTTCCATCCTTCTTGACGGAAAAGATATCTTAAATATGCCGCAGAAGGAGCTGGAGGCGATCCGTGGAAATACCGTTTCCATGATCTTCCAGGATCCGATGACATCCTTAAACCCAGTGCTCACTGTCGGTGATCAGATCGCCGAGGTTATCAAGCTTCATGATAAGATCAGTGAGAAAGAGGCTGAGCAGAAGGCCGGCGATATGTTGGAGGTCGTAGGTATCCCGAGAGAACGTTTCGGTGAGTATCCGCACCAGTTTTCCGGTGGTATGAAGCAGCGTGTCGTTATCGCTATGGCTCTTGCCTGCAACCCGAAGCTCCTTCTTGCCGATGAGCCGACAACCGCTCTCGATGTGACGATTCAGGCACAGGTCCTCGAGACGATGAAGGATTTAAGAAAGAAATTTGGTTCCGCGATGATCATGATCACCCATGATCTGGGAATTATCGCAGAGGTCTGTGATGAGGTGTCCGTTGTCTACGCCGGACAGATCGTAGAGCATGGAACTCTGGAAGATATCTTCAACCACACCATGCACCCATACACAGAAGGTCTTTTCGGTTCTCTTCCGAACATTGAGGACCGCAAGGCAAGACTTCAGCCGATTCCGGGCTTGATGCCGGATCCGACAAACCTTCCGAAGGGCTGCCCGTTCTCCCCGAGATGTAAGTACTGCACAGAAGCGTGCAAAAAAGACAGACCGGAAAAGAAGTGGGCGAGCGATACGCACTATGTGCGCTGCGTCCGCTACGAAGAGCCGGGATTTTCCATTGAAAGGAGTGAGCAGTAATGGCAGATACGATCCTTGAAGTAAAACACCTGAAAAAATATTTCAACACTCCAAAGGGACTGCTCCATGCGGTCGATGACGTGAACTTCACTCTGGAACGCGGAAAAACCCTCGGTATCGTAGGTGAGTCCGGATGCGGTAAGTCCACCACAGGACGTTCGATTTTACGTCTCATCGAGCCGACCTCCGGTGAGGTCATCTTCGATGGTGAGGATGTATGTAAAAAGAATAAAAATGAGCTCCGTCTCTTAAGACGTGACATGCAGTTGATCTTCCAGGACCCGTACGCGTCCCTTGACCCGAGAAAGACAGTCAGTGAGATCATTGCTGAGCCGTTAAAGCTCCAGAAGCTTATTACGGACCCGAAAGCCCGTATGGACCGAGTGCGTGAGCTGATGCAGGTCGTAGGTCTTGCAGACCGCCTGATCAATACATATCCGCATGAGCTTGACGGTGGCCGCCGCCAGCGTATCGGTATCGCGAGAGCACTTGCGATGAAACCGAAGCTTATCGTCTGCGACGAGCCGGTTTCTGCCCTTGACGTATCCATTCAGGCGCAGATCTTAAACCTGATGCAGGATCTTCAGGAACAGATGGGATTAACCTATATCTTCATCACACACGACCTTTCCGTTGTCAACCACTTTGCGGATGATATTGCAGTTATGTATCTTGGACAGCTCATCGAGAAAGCTCCGTCTGAGTTGCTTTTCGATAAGCCGACCCATCCGTATACACAGGCTCTGCTCTCCGCAATCCCGGTACCAAGCCTGAAAAAGAAGAGAGAGCGTATCATCTTAAAAGGTGAGATCACATCTCCGATCAACCCGAAACCTGGCTGCCGTTTTGCTGCCCGCTGTCCGTATGCGACAGACCGCTGCAGAAGCGAGGAACCGGTACTCCGCGAGATCGAACCGAATCATTTCGTGGCATGCCATCTGACGGAAGGCAAATAAGGAGACATTTATATGCCCCCGCCGGTATCTGGCGGGGGTATACTGTTTTAAATGATTGTTTGCTCTGCAATCGGAACTGCCGACAGAGCTGACGTGATATGCTGTGCAGGGCTGTGATGGTATCGAACAGATACGTAAGTATATTAAATTTGACAGGGAAATGATCCTGCGATAAAACTACATATATAAATAGGAAAGAGAGGACCTGGAACCATGAAACAGATCGATATCAGAGACTTTACAAATTATCATTATCCTACGATCTTTACCCCGGCACCGGATGGAAAACATGCGGTGATGGCAGTGGTGGATGCCAATGAGAAAGACAACTGCTATGAGTCCTGCTTATGGCTCTATGATATGGAGACAAAGAAAACTTCCAGACTGACAGGTGGAAAGAAAGAGCGCACCTTCATCTGGATGGATTCCGAGACTGTCCTCTTTATTGCGGACCGTGAGAAGACTTATCAGGAAAAGGCGAAGAATGAGGAAGACTGGACCTGCTTCTACACCCTGAATATCCATGGTGGCGAGGCACAGTTCGCTTTCGCTGTTCCGTATAAGGCAGTGAAGATGAAAAAGGCCGGAAATAAACTTGTCCTCACGGTAAAATATGATTACAATAAGCCGGATCTCTCCCATATGGAAGAGGGCGAGGAGAAGAAGGCCGCTCTCAAGGCCTGGAAGGAAGAGGAAGATTATGAAGTATTCGATGAGCTTCCGTTCTGGGCGAATGGTCAGGGCATTGTAAATAAGAAGAGAACGAGACTTGCAGTCTATGACATGGAGAGCGGTTCCTGTGAGATTGTGACTCCGGATTACGAGAATGTCGAGAGTTCCTGGGTCGAGGGCGATGATACGATCCTCTATGTTTCCAGCCTTTACACGGATAAAAAGGATGTCTACCAGGGATTAAAGCAGTATACGATCTCCACGGGTGAGTTAAAGACTCTTGTAGAGCAGAAGGATATGAGCATCGATTACGCGTGCATCCTCAAGGGAAAAGTAACCTTCTTCGGTTCCTACATGAAAGAATACGGCTTTAATGAGAATGACAAGCTGTATACGGTGGAGAACGGCAGGGTAGAGCTTCTTTCCGACTATGATGACAGCGTCCACAACTCGATCTGCTGTGACTGCAAGTTTGCGGACGGAGCTTCCGCGATCCATGACGACGACAAGATCTACTTTATCGCGACGCTGAGAAAACAGAGCGTGATCCGTACCTTTGACGCGGAGGGTCACATGGAGACGATCCTGGACCGTCAGGGCAGTGTCCACACACTGGCGAAGTCCGGCGATACCGTGTACTTTACCGGTATGCGTGATATGGGACTCACCGAGTGCTACGCGTTTGACGGAAAAGAGGAGACGAAGCTCACTTCCTTCAACGATGCTGTGATGGCAGAGCGCAGTGTATGCCCAGTCGAGGGGTTCACATTTACATATAAGGATCTGGAGCTTGACGGCTATGTGATCAAACCGGTGAACTTTGACCCGAATAAGACATATCCGGGAATCTTAACGATCCACGGCGGTCCGCGCGCGACCTTCGGTCCGACCTTCTTCCATGAGAGTGAGGTATTCGCGAATGCCGGATACTTTGTATTCTTCACGAACCCGCTCGGAAGTGACGGACGCGGAAATGAGTTCGCAGACATCACCGGAAAGCACGGCGGGATCGACTTTGAGTGTTGTATGGCAGTGACCGATGAGGTGTTAAAGCGCTATCCGCAGGTCGATGAGAAACACCTCGGTGTCATGGGCGGAAGCTACGGCGGATTTATGACAAACTGGGTGATCGGAAACACCACACGATTCGCGGCGGCCTGCTCCCAGAGAAGTATCTCCAACTGGGTATCCAAGTGCATGACCACTGATATCGGCTATTACTTCAATATGGACCAGATCAAAGCAGACCCATGGAACAGCCCGGAGAAGATGTGGCAGCACTCCCCGCTCAAATATGCGAACATGGCGAAAACTCCGACCCTCTTTATCCAGTCGGATGAAGACTACCGCTGCTGGATGGGTGACGCGATCCAGATGTTCTCCGCGTTAAAATACTTCGGTGTAGAAGCCCGCATGTGCCTTTTCCATGGCGAGAACCACGAACTTTCAAGAAGCGGCAAGCCGAAGCACAGGATCCGTAGAATGACGGAGATGATGGAGTGGTTTGAGAAGTATCTGAAGTAAGATGGCAGACAACAGAAAAGTCAACAATTTATATTAAAGCAAAGAGGCTGTCCGAAAGGGCAGCCTTTTTGGCTGAGAAAACGGAAATGATTCTATCATTGCATCTCTGTTTATTAGCAGGCCTTTTTATATTGATGAATTTGGAAGTATGACAGGCTTTTAAGTGGAGCGGACAGGCCTTAATATGGAATTTTTGTGGCAAAATTTCGTCAGTCCTGATTTTTCGGTGACAAGTTGCGTAAAGTATGGTACTATACATACAAGTGTGGGTCTGTCTTTACAGATCCCGTAAGAAATTCGATTTTATATTCGGTTTTCACTATACACGACTCCTGTGGAAATGCGAAAGCAGTAAGCTTCACGGCGAGATTGGATCAGAGAAGGAGATTTTTGCATGCGGAAACGCTTATTTGCGATAGTTCTTGCGCTGACAGCAGCAGTTGGGATTTCTGGTGGCCCTGCGTCTGGCGCAGTAAGATCTGCGCAAGTCGATACGATCACGATGGACGCAGAGATGCCCGATGATGAGGTAGCGGTAGATCTCGGCTGGAAGACCCAGCAGGATAAAGGACGCTGGATCGATAAGATGGGGATTGGTGACGATGTAAACAGCCTGCTCCTGATCATCAATAATCTGGATATCGAAACGGATACAGTAAAAACAACAAAAGATCTTACCTCCAGCGAGAAGGTTGTCCGCGCGAAGAGAAAACAGCTTCCGGGGAACTCGAGACTTCTCTACCTCTCGAGAACGGATAACGGCTGGCAGGAAAATTTTTCGGTCAACTGTTATGTTTCCGGAGGCCAGGATGATGATTCCGAGGCGTATGGTGTTTACCGTCTGGAGAGCACCTTCGGAAGTGAGAATGACCCGGGCAGCCTTGCACCGTACCGGAAACTTACGGAAAACGATTACTGGATCACGGATCCGGAAGCAGACGGTTTCGGGGTGATCGCCGGAAAGAAGCCGGAAGGACTTCTGGCGGCTCAATTTGTCAATCTGGAAGCAATGCGTGCTTTTTCTAATTTTGGAATGATATTAAAACCGGAAAAGGACGCGGAAGGCTATCCGGCACTGGTGGTAAACTGCCAGCAGTCCGGCGCAAAGAATAGATCCCTCTGCGGGATCCAGCTCGCTCAGTCCTATGTGAGAATGCTGATCCAGTCTATGGATTCCGGGACCAGAATCATGATCGCCGGGGAAGTAGAAGATCTGGAAGATATGGTGAAGTGAACTACATCGGCAATTGAATTACCGAGCATCTGATTACAAAGCATAGCTCCGTAGCTTCAGAGGTGTGTCCATGATACCCGTACTGCTACCCAGATGGGTTACACAGCTACTTTTATTGTTTTTGTGCTGCTCAGCCCGGTTACGGGCATATCAATTTCTTTGCCGAATACGGCATGATACTTTCTCAAAATGTTATAAGCTCCTACTGCATCTGCATTGTAGATCACGGTATCTATAATGTAGATGCCACGCTTTTTTCGATTCCTTTTCTCTGCATAAATGCGCGATACTTCTTCTGGCTGCGGCGAACATTGACTGGAATAGCTTTCTTCCTGTCTTATCAGGCAAATCCCTTTCATTTTAAACTTATATTCTAACTGCATATAGATACGGGCATATGGCAAACCGTGAAGCTTCTGGTTGGTTTTCCTCCCCAAGTTTCTCTCTTTACAAATCCCCTTTATATTTCCAATTACAACCGTATGAATATCATTCTTTACACAATAGTTCGTGATATATCGTGTCATCTTATGAATATAATCTTTGATACAGTCATTTTTCTTTCGATAGAGTTTCTGCAGATGCTTAGATGTTTTCAGATCCTCCTTTTCCCTTGCAGCCTGGATCCGGTCCCATTGTGACTGGACTCTCGCGATTCCCTTGTTATAAAAATAAGAAAGAGAAAGATATTCCCTTCCAATAATAAAAGTTTTCCCTACATTATCATAACAAGTCATAAGATTATGCAAGCCCAGATCAATCGACAGATAATGTCCATTGTGCTCTTCTGGCAAAACATCTTCCACCTCATAAATAACAAGGATCCTGCTGGTTCCGTCATTTGCCGGAGGATATATTTTTATCTGTTTTATGATATCCATGTTTGAAAAAACAGGATTTTTCAAATAAAGGTATGCAGCACGAATATTATAGGTATGAGCCATATATTCCTTCAGCTTTTTTTGTAAAGAAAGTCTTACATTAAAAGAGCCGTTTTCATGTTGAATACCATTTTGCATATAGGTAATCGGCATTTTATCTTTCTTATATCTTGGTGTTCCCGGATTCTCGATACCTCCACTTTCGTGTGTGCAAACTTCGGAACGATCCGGAATCTCGTCATGACGGTGAAGCTTGGAAATATCCGTCCGAACTACAGTGAGGGCTTTGTAGCCTTCACAAACCGGAAATCCGGCGTGATCGAAAATTTCTCCATCAAGATCGAGAAGGAACTTCATGCGAAAAACAGTATCGGAACATTCTTGTGAGTGATCTTGATTTTTCCGGAAAGAGTATCTCCAGTATGCAGATCGGTTCCGACCGTGATCCGTTTACCGGAAAGCTCTACGGGGACGGCCACACGATCCGGAATATCAGCGGGGTCGGCTCCTCCGTCCTGTCGGTCCTTTCCGGCGCGGAAGTGAAGGATCTGAACTTTGAAAACGTGGAACTCATCACCAATGATTCCAATGATAATAAGGCGAAGTCCTTAGAAGCCGGAATCTTCGGAAAAGTTTTAAACAACAGTACCTTAAAGAATATCCGGGCTTTCCATGTAAAACTGTCCGATATGCCGAACCATGTCGGCGGACTCGTATCGTATCTGGAATACAGTACGATGGAAGACTGCCGCACGGAAGACGTTTCGATCACAACGGCGGTCTATGGAGGCAAAGCACTTTCCGCAGGAGGACTCACCGGCTATGGAAAAGGCATCAAGATCTATAACTGCTATGTGTCAAATTAAAAGTGACGCAGGCACGGATCTTTGAGTTCTCCGGAAAGTATATCGTGGAAGTCCTTGCAGAAAACGGCGGAAACGGCTTCCTTCTGGATCACATCGAATGTGAAGGCCTGAACTTTGAGATGGCAGAAAAAAGGACACAGGAATCCCCGATGGGACTCAAGTACGACGATGTGAGACCGGTAAAATACCAGTCCGTATATCCGGCTGTCGCCGTGTTCAGAAAAGGCGATGCGACAAGACGTCTTGAGATCCAGATCCGGGTGGAGGACGGAACGGTCATTGCGAGAGTCATCTACAATGCGGAACAGTGGGTAAATGCCATGACAGAGGCCGGACAGAACTTTGAAAACTTCAAGATCGAGGGCGACATTGATCTCACAAGCTATGCAAAGGCCGGAAAACTCCCGATGGGATTAAAAATCAACTCCCTGACCGGCGGTTCAAAGAGCGGCGGAGAAAAGTATACGATCTCCAGCGGAAACGTATCCTACAGTACGTCCTCTCCGGCAGAGTCCATGTTTACGGCGATCTCCAGTGGGATCAGGAACCTTAGGTTTGCGAATATCACGTTGGATAACGGAACGAAAGCCGGAACAAACTTCGGCCTCGTCGCGTCAAATCAGGGTACGATCGATAACTGTGAGTTTGAGAATATCCGGCTGAGCGGTTATCAGGCATCCCAGGTGGGTATGATCGGGTCAAACAGCGGAAGTGTGACGAATATCAGACTCAAGAACATCAATGTGTCTACCACGGCTTCCATGAATTACATCGGCAGTCTTATCGGCTACAACACCGGAACTGTGAAGCATGTTGAGGCAGAGGGAGGCGCGGTCAAGTATACTTCCATGGAGGATATGCCGAGTGGCAGCCTCTTCCGCTATCAGGTAACGGCAGCCTCAGGTTCCTACGTCGGCGGAATCATCGGCATGACGAGGCAGTTGAAAACGCAGCGAAGCTGAGAGTACAGCCGGATCCGAGACTGGGCTACAGCGTGACGTTATACGAGAATGGAAAGAAAAAAACAAACGAGACCTTAAAGGGCTGCACCAAAGACTTTTCTTCTGAGATGAAGGAAGGAAAGTTATATACGTTTATGGTAACAGCGGTCAACAGCGATGGAAAAAAGAGCAAGACCGTCGAGGGACCGGGAATGGTCTATACCGGAACCCGGTTTGTCTCCGAGGATGGAAAAAGTGATTCCGGACAGACCTTCTCCGGTGCCTGGATCCAGGAGGATGGAACCGGAAAGTGGCGCTACGTCACGAGTGCCCGGGGCTTGTCCTATTGTAAGGATCAGTGGAAGGAGATAGGCGGAATCTGGTACCGGTTCGATGAGAACAGCTATATGGTGACCGGCTGGTATCAGGATCCGTATGGAACCTGGTATTATATGGATGGATTAGGAGCGATGGTGACCAGAGAGCGTACCATTGACGGAACTGTGTACCGCTTTGGAAACGGATCCGACGGGACAGCAGGAGCATGGATCTCATAGTCGTGTCTGGCTCATTGATGTCGCGGCAGCTTTCAAGGTCCCGTACAAGGGCAGGTCTTGGTTCAATGTCTGCGTAAATTGAGAAGGAGGCTGCAGGGACATGGTGATAGCGAACACGTCCGGCAGCCTCCTTTTTACTGGCAGGTATTTTTTGAACAGACGAATCAGAGATTACAGAAAAGAAGAGATCCGTTGTATCGGTATTACGGCGGATTCTGAAGTCTGCCGGCAAGCCGGCGGATCATCTCCGCTTTTTGACGCTCTGCCGGGGAAAGACTTTCTGTCAGGACCTCGAACAGGAGTTCCTGCTCGTTTCCGGAAAAGTAGATGGAGCTTTTCCGCATCTTCTGGTTCAGGGAGAGAAAGGCCTGCATCTTCCGGTTATCCGGCGTTTTCATAAGTTCATCCGCAAAGGAGGCTAGGAGAGCGATCTTTGCAGGATCCATGTTGTGAAGCCTCGGGTCGGAGCGCCAGTTTTTGCTCTGGCTGTTCCGGGTGTTTCCGTTGTATTCCGTCATGGGGTACCTCCCGGCGCGAAGCTCTGGATCACCATCTGCAGGGTCTCAAATTGTGCCTGCACATCCGGCGGCAGGATCGCGAGAAGCTGGTCCGGCGTGATCCCGGCGCTGCTCCGGCCTTTTCGGCTGTTTAGAAAACGGGTCATCATGTCGATGGTATCCTGTTCCTGCTTATTTGCGTAGGGGCGGACGGCGGCGAGCATGGCCTCCGGGGTTGGATGATCCATGTTCAGATCACAGACACTTAGCATTCCGTCATCGTTCTCCCGGAAAAACTCCATCGTGCGCATCAGCTCATCGGCTTTGATAAACATGGACAGAGCACGCTGTTTGCTGATATCCAGATAGGGGAGCGCCGCCTTCATCATCTGAAGATGGTGATCGCCGGTGGCGTAATCCAGATCGGTTAGCTTTAATTCTTTTTCGCTCATATTTTGGACCTCCTGTATGTGACAATATATGAGGAGAAGGGGGTTCTCATGCGGGAATTCTTCACGAAAGCTGGTCCGGGGGAATAAAATGACAGTAAGCAGACAGAAAAATTTGAGTGGGGTTTTATGGGACGACTTGTGATAGATGGAAACAGCGTTTACGAGATCGATGAGGAATGCGAGCGGAAGAAGGAGGAACAGAAACGGCAGGCGGACGGTGAGAACACCGGCGGCACAAAATAAGGGGCGGAAAGACCGCCCCCTGAAATAGCCCGCAGATTGCTTAGCATCCGAAACCGCAGCCGTTGCCGCATCCATTTCCCCATCCGCCGCAGCAGCAGAGAAGGAGAATGATCCAGATACAGCTGTTGTCGAAGCTGTTGCCGCAGCCACCGCCGCAGCCGTTATGTCCGCATCCGCCGCAGCAGCATAAGAGCAGGATGATCCAGATCATATTGTTGTTGCATCCACACCCACCGCCGCAGCCCGGTGCCGGGGAGTCACACCCACATCCACAGTTTGTAGCAGCTAAATCACTCATGTTATTTCCTCCGGAAATCTTCTTTACACTTTCAGTATATGCGGGATGGCATGTCAGAATTTCGCAGGAAATCATGAAATAAGAGAAATGAATTTTGTGACATCAGGAAGAAAGATCATCACATCCGGGGAGAAGTACACGATCCATAAATATGATTATGTAAATGACCGGGTCAAATGGGACAGAAGGGATACGCCGGAGCTTATGGTGGAGCTCTACTACAGTTCCGGTTACCGTCTGTCGAAAGAGACAGTGGAGAAGACCCGGATCCGTGGGCTTGACTGCGCCTACGAGAAATGTGAATGGATCAAAAAGGATGAACTGGAAGAGGACGATGTCAGAGGAGTCCGTATTTATCTGACCTTTGATGCACTCAGCACACCGGGGGCAAGCGCGAAGGAGAGAAAGGATGCCATTGAGGCGAAAACTCTGGAAGCGGAGAAAAAATCGAAGAAAAAAGCGAAAAAAATACGCAGCACGGAGATCGCTTACGGCTGGTATAAGGACGCAAACGGCTGGTGGTATATGGAGGAGGACGGAAACTGGCATTCCAACGAGTGGAAGAATACAAACGGGACCTGGAGCTATTTAGATGCCGATGGATATGCGAAGACCGGGTGGTTTACAGTCGACGGTATCTGGTACTATGCGGGTGCCGATGGAACACTTTTCGTAAATACGGTTACTCCGGACGGGTATTATGTGAACGCCGATGGGGCATGGGTATGATACGATCATAAACGATTGCAGAAAGTCTCCGCTTGCCATACCTGTCTCCTGTGCGTATAATAGACCTTGTGTAAGTCAGGGCAATATTTTGATGAAAGAAAAACAGTGACAGGAGATATAGAGTAATGAAGAAATTATATTACGATTCCGCCTACACCCGCACATTCGAGGCAAAGGTTCTTTCCTGTGCGGAAGGAAAAAAGGGATATGAGGTAGTTCTGGATCAGACAGCGTTTTTCCCAGAAGGAGGTGGACAGCCTTATGATACGGGTGTTCTCGGTGGCGTTCCTGTGACGGCAGTCCACGAAAAGAATGGCGAGATCATTCACTATACGGACGCGCCGTTACCTGTCGGCGAGACCGTGACTGGCCAGATCGACTGGGACAGACGTTTCCGCAACATGCAGGGACATTCCGGCGAACATCTGGTCTCAGGACTGATCCATGCGAAATATGGATATGACAATGTGGGATTCCATATGGGATCGGAGGAGATCACGATCGATCTGAACGGAACACTCACATGGGACGAGCTTCTGGAGATCGAAAAGAAAGCGAACCGGATGATCTGGGAGAACCTGGAGATCTACGCGGGATTTCCGTCCCAGGAAGAGCTTGCAAAGATGGACTACCGGAGCAAAAAGGAGCTGACCGGGGACATCCGGATCGTCAGCATCCCGAACGGCGACACCTGCGCCTGCTGCGGGACACATGTGGCAAAAACCGGTGAGATCGGGATCGTGAAATTTTTAACCATGATCCACTATAAGGGCGGTGTCAGGATCTCTCTGCTCTGCGGGGAAGAGGCCGTGATGGATTATGAGAAGAAAAGGGAAGAACTTCAGAAAATTTCCGTATTCCTGTCCGCAAAAGCCGGAAAGACTGCGGATGCCGTGGAAAAACTGAAAAATGAGCTGATGCAGACCCAGGCAAAATTGTCTGAGACTTCAAGAAAACTTATGAAATTCCAAGCGGACCAGCTAAAAGAGGGAAATGATAAGATCTGTTATCTCGGAGATGATCTTGATATGACGGAGCTCCGTCACTTTGTGAACTTCGCACTCGAAGGAAAGAGGGGGAAAATTGTCCTCGCCCTGTCAGAAAGCGTGAATGGGGGATTCTCTTATGTTCTGGGGAGCCAGAGCGAGGACATGCGCGCTCTCTTGAAGACATTAAATGGGGAACTCTCCGGAAGAGGCGGGGGAAGCAGCCAGATGGCACAGGGAACTTTCTTTACGGAGAAAGAGAACCTGATCGCCAGTCTGGCCGCGAAAGGATTCGTTATGGCCTGATGACTGCTTTATGCTTTCTGCAGACACGCCTTTCTGAACGGGACATCATGCGCCCGGAAAGGCGTGTGGGGATCTGCGGAGGGAAGCGGATCATCCGGATCAGATCAGCAGCCCTGGACCATGTACTGGATCAGGCGTCTGGAATCACTGTCGTTGTGGGTCGTAAGGTCTAATTCCTTGATGTTCCCGTTTGAAAATACAGTTGCCATCGAGAAATACTGGCTGAGTTTTGATTTTAAGTTTACACTTCCGCCTTCCGGAAGACTTAACTCAACCGCGCCGTCACACTGGTTGATGACTTTAAATAATGTATCAAGATTGGAAATGTTTTTCATTTTTAATTTCATGATTGTTACCTCCTCAAAGGTGATCGCAGCGGTTCCCTTGTGTTCTGGGAATTTTCTGCCGCTGTGTGATTGATTTACTTCGTTTATCTTTTAACGACTTGAATTCTACCAGATGAGTAGGAAAAAAACAATCGACGGATTAGATAAAAATTTAACAATCTAAACTGGTTTTTTATGGAAATTATGGGGAATGGTTGAACAATCCCGACGGAACTGTCGAAAATGTTATAAAAAACGGCGAAAGGGACGTCCGGAATTTACGGAGAGGAAATCTGAGTGTGTGGAAAGCACCTGCGATTGGAAGATCTGGTGTGCGGGAGTATAAAATGCAGGGGAGGAGCGGAAAAATGGCATATTTTCCAATGTTTGTCGATCTTGCAGGAAAGCATGTCCTCGTGGTCGGCGGCGGAGTGATCGCGGCTAGGCGGATCCGGACACTTCTGGAGTTCGGCTGTGAGATCACGGTCGTCTCGCCGGAAGTGTGCGGGGATTTAAGAGAAATGTGCGAAGAAGAAAAGAGGAACGGAGATGTTTCCGAAGCCTGCGTGAGATGGAAGAAAAAAATGTATGACGCCGGGGATCTGGAAATGGAAGAAACGCCGGAATCTGCGGCAGATGTTGGAGATCTGGAAACAGGAGAGAGATTCGGATCTGTGGCAGATGTCGGAGATCACGGCAGAAAAAGTCATGGATTTTTCTTCGTCCTTGCCGCTGCCACGGCCCCGGTCAACAAGCTTGTCGTCTGCGACTGCCGCGAAAAAAAGATCCCGGTCAACAATGCGTCCGACCGGGACCAGTGCGATTTCTATTTCCCCGGGATTGCGAAAAAGGGAGAGTCGGTCATCGGGATTACGTCCGGCGGCAGCGACCACAAAAAGGCTGCAGAACTGGCCGGGGAGATCCGGAAGGTGTTGGATCGGTAGCCAGCAATCTTTGTTTGAGGCAGAATATGAAAGATTCAGGAAAGGTGATCGTATAACTTAACTTTCCTGAATCTTTTTGCTTAGCCATATTTCACTTATGCATGCATTGTCCCGCCAAGAAACATCGCTAATTTAATATCATCCAGGTACAGCGCCGACACCCGCAGACCGCCGCGCCCGGAACCGATCTCGATATCCGGCTTTGCGGCGCCGTGAAAATCGGAGCCGCCGGTCGGGGCGAGAGCGTATTTTTTTGCAAGTTTCCGGAGCTTTCCGCTCTCGTCCTGGTTGTTGGACGAATGGAAGCATTCAAGACCACGGAGCCCGTGATCCGTTAACATCGCGATCAGTGCCTCCGTTTCCGCCCAGCCCAGCTTATAGAGGAGAGGATGGGCGAGTACCGGGAAACCGCCGGCGCCGAGGAGTACCGTGAGAACTTCCTCCGGAGTGATGAGCTCCCGGGAGCGGTAGTATGGGCGGTCCGGGTTCAGGTATTTTTTAAACGCCTGATCCACACTTGTCACATATCCGTGCTTTAAAAGTGCTCTCGCAAAGTGGGCGCGGGTGACGACCGTCTTCGGATTCCCACAGAAAAGATCCTCCTCGGTGAGCGCGAAACCGTCCTTCCGGAAGGCGGCGAGCATTTCCATATTGCGGTCATATCGTTTGCGGGAAGCTTCTTTTAAAAAGGAGAGAAGCTCCGGGTTCGTATGATCAACGTAGAGACCCAGGATATGGATCTCTTTTTCTTTATAGATACAGGAGACCTCGATCCCGGGAATGACCTCCATATCGAGGTACTTTGCGGCTTTTAACGCCTCGTCGATCCCGGAGACCGTATCGTGGTCCGTGAGAGCCATGGCGGTGAGCCCGAGACCGGCTGCACGGTTTACGACCTCGGTGGGAGTTAAGGAGCCGTCGGAGGCGGTAGAGTGAACGTGAAGGTCGATGAGTTTCATATATCGGGAGTTCCTTTCTTGATCTGTAATTGCGATGCTGTACATCAATGACAACAGCAGACTGTTACCTTATTTTAACATATCTGAGACAAAATTGTGAATAAAATTTAAGATTTCTGTTATACCATTTTTCTTAAATTATGCTATACTACTACCTGTATATCTGCGCGTTTTGCGGAAACGATGTCCCGATACATTTTCTGTACCGGGATCGGCTGCCTGTAAGAGCCGGAAGCTTCGCGCGGATTCGGATTCAGAAAAACGGATGGATAGAGAGAAGATCCGTCCTGAAAACAAAAATAAAAGGTGAGAGCAATGAGTGACACATTCAGAAACAGCAGAGCGGGCGGAAGATCCCGCCAGTCCAGCGCGGCAGACCGCATCATGGCGGTACAGAATGCCCGGAATAAGGGAACCGGGGCAAGAAGAGGAGGCTCCGGAAGAAGACGGGGCCGGGGAAGAGGAAGAGGTCAGGGACCGGATATGGCAAAGATCGTCCTGATCGCGATCGGCGTCGTGATCTTTCTGATCTGCGTGGCAGTCGGACTCCAGAGCTGTGCAAGGTCCGGGAGACAGGACGCGGGATCCGAAACATCCACGGAGGAGACAACGACGGAGCCGGAGACAGAGATTGAAGCGGAGATCACGGTAAACGGGATTCAGATCCACGGTCTCACAAAATCCGAGGCGATGGAGAAGGTCCTTGCAGATATGGGATGGAAGATGAAGGTGACCTTCGGTGACAGCACGGAAGAACTTCCGAACCTTATGGAAGCAAATGTAGATGCGGTGATCGAAGAGGCACTCGCAAAGAAGGAATCCGGCGACTATACTGTTCAGACGGATGGCCTTGATGACGCGGTCCAGGTCGAGGTAAAAGCGCTGGCCGCAAAGTGGGATGTTGAGCCGAAGAATGGTTCGATCGCTTCCTATGATAAATCGACCGAAAAATTTACATTCGCGGGCGCCCAGACCGGAAAGAAGATCGATCAGGAAAAACTTGCCTCCGATATCACGGCGGCGATGAAAGCGGGAGAGTACGACAAGACGATCACGGCGACGGCGAACGAGGTACAGCCGGAGATCACGGAAGCTCAGGCCCGCGACAATTTCAAAAAGATCGGAACATATACGACGACGACAACGACAAATAAGGACAGAAACGAAAATATCCGTCTCGCCTGCGCGGCGATCAACGGCACGATCCTTCAGCCGGGAGGAGAATTCTCCTTTAATAAGATGACAGGCAACCGTACCACAGAAAAAGGATACAAACCAGCGGGTGCGTATTCCAACGGCGTTGTGGTTCAGGAGCCGGGCGGCGGTGTCTGCCAGGTATCCTCAACTCTCTACAATGCGGTCGTATTTGCCGGACTCAAGACGACGGAACGCCATGCACACACATATGAACCTTCCTATGTCACACCGGGCGAGGATGCGATGGTAAGCTATGACGGATATGCGGGTCCGGATCTGCGGTTTGTGAATAACGGAAAGACAGCGATCGGCATCAAAGCGTCCATCTCCGGTCAGACCCTGACGGTTTCCATTTACGGAAACCCGATCTTAGAGGACGGCGTGACCGTGTCGATGCATTCCGAAAAGATCAAGGAACTCGACGCGCCGGCACCGACTTATGTCGAAGACCCGACTCTCCAGCCGGGTACCGAAGTTGTCGCAAAGGCGGCAACACCGGGAAGCAGATGGCAGACGAACCTGATCACGAAAAAGAACGGGCAGGTCGTGAGCGATGTCCTTCTCCACAACAGCACTTATAAAGGAAAGGCGGCTACGATCAAGAGAAATACTTCCGGAACGGTTGCGGCGACTGAAACGCCGTCCACAGAGTCAGCGGCAGCACCGTCTGAATCTGCTGGGGAGTCAACGGCAGCGGAGACGACGGCTGCAGAGACAGCAGCACCGACAACGGCAGCGGAGACAACAGCAGCGCCGACAACGGCAGCACCGTCCGCTGGATCTAACTACGGACCGGGATATACGCCGGAGACAACGGCAGCGCATGCGGAGACGAACCAGGCTCCGTCCGATATGGGGCTGATCGCTCCGAACGGACAGTAGCGGATCTCCCACTCCAGGACAGCAGCGAAGGTCCTGCTTGAGAGCGGGGAATGGTCGGACCAATAAAAAGAATACTTTATATAAAAAAGCGGTGAACAGGAATCAAAATGATTTCCTGCCTCACCGCTTTTTATTTAAAAGAAATCATTATCTGTAAAAGAGAGAAGTGCTCCGGAACAGAAGTTTGTCAAAACTAACCAAATGCACATTCTCACAATGCGGATAACATTCCATAATGTGAAAAGATAATGCAAAAATTTTAATATTGTTTATGATTTGGTACATGATTCTGCCGTTTTTGATTTGCATTTTAGGGAAAAATTGCTATAATAATTTATAGATGTTCTGATAAACGCGGAACACATAAGTTTAATAAATATTTACATATTTATACACTTTACAGGAGGAAATCAACTATGGCAAGAAAAATGAAAACCATGGATGGTAACCATGCAGCCGCTCATGCTTCCTATGCATTTACGGATGTAGCAGCCATCTACCCGATTACCCCTTCTTCTCCGATGGCGGAAGCTACCGATGAATGGGCAACTGATGGAAGAACAAACATGTTCGGACAGCCGGTACAGATCACCGAGATGCAGTCCGAGGCAGGTGCTGCCGGCGCCGTACATGGCTCCCTTGCAGCAGGTGCATTAACAACAACTTATACAGCTTCTCAGGGTCTTCTTCTTATGATCCCGGATCTCTATAAGATCGCTGGTGAGCAGCTCCCGGGCGTATTCAACGTATCCGCTCGTTGTGTAGCAACTCACGCTTTAAATATCTTCGGTGACCACTCCGACGTTTACGCCTGTCGTCAGACCGGATGCGCAATGCTCTGCGAATCCAGCGTACAGGAGGTTATGGACTTAACACCGGTTGCACACCTTGCAGCATTAAAGGGTAAAGTTCCGTTCATCAACTTCTTTGATGGTTTCCGTACTTCCCACGAGATCCAGAAGATCGAGACATGGGATTACGAGGATTTAAAAGAAATGGCTGATATGGACGCCATTGATGCATTCCGTAAGAACGCTCTGAACCCGAACCATCCGGTACAGAGAGGTTCCGCTCAGAACCCGGATATCTTCTTCCAGGCAAGAGAGGCATGTAACCCATACTACGATGCTCTTCCGGCAATCGTACAGGAGTACATGGACAAAGTAAACGCTAAGATCGGTACAGATTACAAACTGTTCAACTACTACGGAGCTGCTGATGCTGAGCACGTTATCATCGCTATGGGTTCCGTAAACGATACAATCGAAGAGACGATCGACTACCTTGCAAAACAGGGCAAGAAGGTCGGCGTTGTTAAGGTTCGTCTGTACAGACCGTTCTGCACAGAGGCTCTTATCAACACAATCCCGGATACCGTTAAGCAGATCTCCGTACTCGACAGAACAAAAGAGCCGGGTTCCATCGGCGAGCCGTTATACCTTGATGTTGTTGCAGCATTAAAGGGCTCCAAGTTCGATAAGGTTCCGGTATTCACAGGCCGTTACGGTCTCGGTTCCAAGGATACAACACCGGCACAGATCGTTGCTGTATACGAGAACACAGAGAAGCAGAGATTCACGATCGGTATCAACGATGATGTGACACACCTTTCCTTAAAGTTAGGTGCTCCGCTCGTTACAACTCCGGAAGGAACAACAAACTGTAAGTTCTGGGGTCTTGGTGCTGATGGTACTGTAGGTGCCAACAAGAACTCCATCAAGATCATCGGTGACAACACAGACATGTACGCTCAGGCTTACTTCGATTATGACTCCAAGAAATCCGGCGGTGTTACAATGTCCCACTTACGTTTCGGACATACTCCGATCAAGTCCACATACCTGATCCACAAAGCAAACTTCGTTGCATGCCACAACCCGGCATACATCCGCAAGTACAACATGGTTCAGGAGCTTGTTGACGGCGGTACATTCCTCCTCAACTGCCCGTGGGATGCTGAGGGTCTTGAGAAACACTTACCGGGACAGGTTAAGAAGTTCATCGCTGACCACAACATCAAATTCTACACCATCGACGGTGTTAAACTTGGTATCGAGACAGGCATGGGCCCGACCCGTATCAACACGATCCTTCAGTCCGCATTCTTCGAGCTGACAAAGATCATCCCGGCTGACAAAGCAAACGAGCTTATGAAAGCAGCTGCAAAGGCTACTTACGGTCGTAAGGGTGAAGACGTTGTTATGAAGAACTGGGCAGCGATCGATGCAGGCGCTAAGGGACTTGTAGAAGTTCAGGTTCCGGAGAGCTGGAAGAACTGCGCAGACGAAGGTCTTGACATGGTTCACGCTACAGAGGGCCGCGAGGATGTTATCAACTTCGTAAACAACATCCAGGCTGCTGTAAACGCTCAGGAAGGTAACAACCTCCCGGTATCCGCATTCAAAGAGTATGTTGACGGTACAACTCCGTCCGGTTCTGCTGCATACGAGAAACGTGGTATCGCAGTAAACGTACCGGTTTGGAATCCGGACAACTGTATCCAGTGTAACTTCTGTTCTTATGTCTGCCCGCACGCAGTAATCCGTCCGGTAGCTATGACAGAGGCTGAGGCTGCTAACGCACCGGCTGGTACAAAGACAATCCCGATGACAGGTATGCCGGAGTACAAGTTCGCTATGACGATCTCCGCACTTGACTGTACCGGTTGTGGTTCCTGTGCTAACGTCTGCCCGGGCAAGAAGGGTGAGAAGGCTCTTACCATGGTTCCGCTTGAAGGCAACGCAGCAGAGCAGGAAGTATTCAACTACGGTCAGAAACTTGACATCAAGCAGGATGTAATCGATAAATTCAAAGAGACAACTGTAAAGGGCAGCCAGTTCAAACAGCCGCTCCTTGAGTTCTCCGGCGCATGTGCTGGTTGTGGTGAGCCGCCGTACGCAAAACTGATCACACAGTTATTCGGTGACAGAATGTACATCGCAAACGCAACAGGATGTACTTCTATCTGGGGTAACTCTTCACCGTCCACACCTTACACAGCAAACAAGGCAGGCAAAGGACCGGCTTGGTCTAACTCCCTGTTCGAGGATAACGCTGAGTTTGGTTATGGTATGTTACTCGCTCAGCAGGCAATCCGCGATGGCTTAAAGGCTAAAGTTGAGGAAGTTGCTGCAAACGAGAACGCAACAGCAGAAGTAAAAGCTGCATGCCAGGAGTGGTTAGATACATTCAGTGTCGGTGCTACAAACGGTGCTGCAACTGACAAACTCGTAGCTGCTCTTGAGAACGTTGACTGCCCGACATGCAAGGACATCGTCAAGAACAAAGATTTCCTGGCTAAGAAGTCCCAGTGGATCTTCGGTGGTGACGGATGGGCTTACGATATCGGATTCAACGGCGTTGACCACGTACTTGCAAGCGGCAAGGATATCAACATCATGGTATTCAACACTGAGGTTTACTCCAACACAGGCGGACAGTCCTCCAAGGCTACTCCGACAGGTGCTGTTGCTCAGTTCGCTGCAGGCGGTAAAGAAGTTAAGCAGAAAGACCTTGCTGCAATCGCTATGAGCTACGGCTATGTATACGTTGCACAGATCTCCATGGGCGCTGATATGAACCAGACCATCAAGGCAATCGCTGAGGCTGAGGCATATCCGGGACCGTCCCTGATCATTGCTTACGCTCCGTGTATCAACCACGGTATCAAGAAAGGTATGGCAAAGGCTCAGACAGAGGAGAAACTTGCTGTTCAGTCCGGTTACTGGAACCTCTTCAGATTCAACCCGGCAGCTGAGGGCAAGAAGTTCAGCCTTGACTGCAAGCCGGCTACCGTTGATTATCAGGAGTTCATCAAGGGTGAGGTTCGTTACACATCCCTCGCACTGAAGAACCCGGCAAGAGCTGAGAAGCTGTTTGCTAAGGCTGAGCAGAATGCGAAAGATAAGTACGCTTACCTTGAGAAGTTAGTAAAGCTTTACGATGACAACGAGCAGTAATCTGCAAAATTGAATCAGATCGTATTGAGATCCCGGGAACAGCTTCGGCTGTTTCCCGGGATCTTTTTGCAGTGCGCTGCATTTGCAGCGGCTTCCGCTTCATCGTAAATAAATCGTAAGAAAAAAGACCTGTGATATTCCTTGATTTCACAGGTCTTTTTCTCTATACTAACTGTATTAAGAGTGTTGATACACTTAGAAAGAATAAACGGACAGAAATATTTTCTGCCCCAGGGCCCGGAAATCAGGAGTGTATCACGCAGAGACTCGGGAAAGGAGGAGGCTTATGATCCTGTTAGACTACAAAGACCGGCGGCCGATCTATGAACAGGTGGTCGCGAAACTCGAGGAGCTGATGCTGCTCGGCGTGATGAAAGAGAATGAACCGCTGCCGTCCGTGCGCAGCTTTGCGATGGAACTTTCGATCAATCCGAATACGATCCAGCGCGCGTATGTGGAGCTGGAACGGCAGGGATACATCTATACAGTGAAGGGAAAGGGAAGTTTTGTGGCAGACAATCAGGCAATGAAAGAGAACAAGAAGAAAGAGGTTCTCCTGAAGGTGAGCGATATGATCGATGAGGCGATCCGTGTCGGGATCCCGGGAGAGGAGATCAAAAACATGGTGGAGATCCAGTATGAGGCGGCAAGAAAGAACGGAGGTGGAGACGAATGATCGAGACAAGCGGACTGACTAAACGATTTGATGACATCACAGCGGTGGACCATATCGATGCGAAGATCAAAGAGGGCAGCGTGTTCGGGCTGATCGGGACGAATGGCGCCGGAAAGAGCACATTTCTCAGGATGGTCAGCGGGATCTTAAAACCGGACGAGGGAACCGTTCTGATCGACGGGGAGAACGTCTATGAGAATCCGAAGGTAAAGTCGAAGTTTTTCTATATCTCCGACGACCAGTATTTTTTTGCGAACGGAACCCCGGTGGAACTCATGAAGTTCTACAAGACGATCTATCCGGCGTTTGATGAGCCGAGATTTTTCCATCTCCTGGAGTCCTTCGACCTTGGAAAGAAGAGAAAGATCTCCACGTTCTCAAAAGGGATGAAAAAGCAGCTCTCGATCATCTACGGGATCTGCGCGGGAACGGACTATATTTTCTGTGACGAGACCTTCGACGGTCTAGATCCGGTGATGCGCCAGGCGGTAAAGAGCCTGTTCGCGAACGATATGGCGGAGCGGAACCTGACACCGATCATCGCCTCCCACAACCTGAGGGAGCTGGAAGATATCTGTGACCATGTCGGACTTCTCCACAAGGGCGGGATCCTGCTCTCAAAGGATCTCGATGACATGAAGCTGAATATCCATAAGATCCAGTGCGTCTTAAAACCGGGAGTGAAGGTGGAGGACCTTACCAGTCTCGATATCTTGAAGACAGAGTACCGGGGCAGCCTGGCGACGATCACGGTGCGCGGGACGAGAGAGAATGTGGAGCAGCAGATGGCGGCGTGTGAACCGCTGTTCTTTGAACTGATCCCGCTCTCACTGGAAGAGATCTTTATCAGTGAAACGGAGGTGGCAGGATATGACATCAAAAAGCTTATTTTTTAAACTTATGAAAGAGGACATGAAACGAAGACTCTGGGCGGTCGCTTTTTCCCTGCTCACATTCTTCTTTGCAATGCCGATGGCGGCGGCCATGGGGATCGCGAGCATCGGAAAAGAGTATGAAAACTGGCTCGTGAACGGGACCGGATATGCGGAGATCGGGGCAGATGCCCTGAAACACACGAAGATCCTGCGCCTCGTCGGAGAAGTTCTTGGATTTGAGAATGCGTTCCTGTGCGTTTTAGTGGCGGCAGCGGCTATGATCCTAGGGTTGACCGGATTTCTGTATCTGCATTCCAAAAAGCAGGTTGATTTTTATAACTGTCTCCCGGTCAAAAGAGAGCAGCTGTTTGCTGTGAAGTTTCTGGACGGCTTCCTGATCCTCTTTGCGGCATATTTGATCAACATGATCACTGCATTTGCAATCTTCTGCGGAAACGGGATCCAGGGAGGCAGCATCGTGAAGATGATGCTCTCTGCGTTCGCCACTCATATGGTAGGATTTTTACTGATCTATGCTGTGATGGTGATCGCGGTCCTGCTCACGGGAAACCTGTTCATCTCGATCCTCGGTGCAGGTGTTCTGTACGGCTATGCTCCGGCCATTTCCCTTTTACTCAGTGTCCTGAAGGAATTTTTCTTTGTGACGACCGGAAGAAACAGCGATATGGGATGGATTGCGGAGTACGGATCCCCGATCGGATATTATGCAAAACTGATGGAAGCGGGACTCCGGATCTTCCATTCAGATCAGTTTTTTGATGATATCGATTATGGATATTCCAGGATCCAGATGAGTATCGGAAGCACGGGAACGGGCAGGGGACTCTATAAGCTCTGTGTGATCGGCCTCCTTGCTGCGGTGCTCCTCACCGTCCTGGCGCTAATCCTCTATAAGCTCCGCCCGTCAGAGTCTGCCGGAAAAGCGATGGCCTTCAAAAAGACGCAGGCCCCGATCAAAGTCCTGCTCCTTGTGCCGGTCACAACGGCAGCGACGATCCTGCTGTGGAGTATTTACTACAGCCTGTCCTGGGCAGCTATCGGCTTTATCCTGGGACTTGTCCTCATGAGCTGCATGATCGAGATCATCTATCATTTCGATTTCTCGAAGCTCTTTTCGAATCCTGCCCAGACAGCAGCAGGGGGAGTCCTTGCCCTTCTGCTGATCGGGATCTTCTGGACGGATGCGATCGGTTATGATTCGTATCTTCCGAACGAGAAGAACTTTAACTATGCATCGATCAATGCCCATCTCGACGATCTCGATTACGGGCTTCCGTACCGGAACGGAACCTCCTACGGATGGAAGTATCTGGATTACGGAAATTATGCGGATGAGAATATGAAACTTACCGATTACGCGAAAGTCCTCACCTTCGCGGAGCACGGCGTGGAAGAGGCGAAGCTGCAGAGGGAGGCGAAGATCAAAGGAAATTCGACTTCCATCTATGATGACAGCGAGAGAATGATCTATGCACAGGTCGGCTTCCATATGAAAAACGGCAAAACCGTTTACCGCTCCTACACGATCCCGCGCTCGGTACTCGGAAGCAGTCTCGATGAACTCTACGCATCGAGAGAGTACAAAGAGGGCATTTATCCGGTCATGTCCTACACACCGGAGAATATCACGGGGATCTACTGGATGACGGATGGAGACATCTCGGAGCTCAGGACGGACGATTCCATGAAGGCGGAGATCTTATCCGCCTACCAGGATGAGCTTGCAGGTCTGACGTTAAATGAGAGAGCGGTAAATGCACCGGTGGCTGCGCTGCGCTTCCTCACCACGGCTGAGCAGGAATACCTCACCGTGATCAGCAAACAGCGCGGAAATACTTCCTCTGGATTCCGCCTTGATGATATGAATAATGTAAACTTCTTCCCGGTCTATCCGTCCTTTACAAAGACGATCGCCCTTTTAAAACAGGCGGGTCTTGATGCAGAGCAGAGAATTTCCGTGGATGAAGTGGCTGCCGTAAAGATCCTGTATCCGGTGGACTATGAGACGGAGCAGACTGGGACAGATCCTCAGACAGGAGAGTCTGTCTTAGCGGCAGATATGGTGGCTGACGAGAGCGCGGTGCAGGCGGAAGTTTCTTCGGACGAAGGAATGGCGATCGCGACGAGAACGTACGATGACAATTACCGGGCGATCACGATCGTAAACGATGGATCGGAGGAAAACAGAAAGAAGATCGGAGAGGTCCTTTCGGCGAGTGCCTCGGATAACCTTCTCCAGAGAAACCGCCTCTGCACATATGAGATCGGGATCGAGATCTATGTGGAACTGAAACCGTCGGGAAATGAGGTTCTGACCGGAACTCCGGAAGAACGCCTGTACCGATTCGTTGGAACGACAATCCCGGAATTCCTGGATCAGACGTTAAATTACGATCAGATCGTGAATAAATCTGTAAACCAGGGGATCGGAGTCAGCGAAAGTGATTGATGGAATGGAACGTATCGTGTATAATCAGATCGTCTGAATGAAACAGGATTTACCACAGACCAGGCAGAGGCGCCGGATACACCGGCAACTGCCTGGTCTGTCGGGCGCATGAGACACCCGGACGTTCCCGGCAGATCGCTGCGCTGTGTGGAAATGGAGAATGGGATCATCCGGACAAAAGATTTATGGAGGTTTATCATGGAATTTTTTGGCAATATCATAAAGGGAGTCATGATCGGGATCGCAAACATCATTCCCGGCGTTTCCGGAGGAACGATGGCGGTTTCCCTTGGCATCTACGATCGGCTGATCGGTGCGGTTTCCGGTCTGTTTAAGGAGTTTAAGAAGAGCATCGCATTCCTGATCCCGATCATCATCGGCTGCGGGATCGGGATCGTGGGATTTACCTATGCGATCGAATATCTGCTCGACAAGCACACATTTGTGACATGTATGGCGTTCGTGGGTCTGATCCTCGGCGGACTTCCTGCGATCATTTCCTCCATGAAGTCAAAGATGACTTCCGGCGGGATCGGCGTGTTCGGGATCCTGGCGTTTGTGATCGCCTTCGTGATCTCCGGTGGAATGCCGCTCTTAAAGGAGAGCAAGGACGCTCTGACCGTGATCTCAGTGACTCCGGTGAATATGGTGATCTTATTTATTCTCGGAGTTGTGGCTTCTGCGACGATGGTGATCCCGGGAGTATCCGGATCCATGATGCTCATGATCTTCGGATATTATTACGCGATCATCAATACGATCAAGACATTCCTCGACAATCTCCGTGCGTTTGATCTCATGGGAATGAAGGACGGGATCCTGCTTCTGGCTCCGTTCGGGATCGGCGTGATCCTCGGGATTTTCCTGATCGCAAAGCTGATCACGTTCCTCTTTGAAAAATACGGGGTTCAGACATTCTGTGCAATCCTGGGACTTGTGATCTCATCCCCGATCGCGATTTTTATCAACACGGGTCTCGTATCGAAGCTTGGTTCCCTGTCCATCTGGGAGATCTTATTCGGGATCGTTCTCATGGGCGCGGGTGCGTTTGTGACGGTGTTTGTGGGAGAAAAATAATAAAAGAAAACCGGCGCTGCTGCTGGGATCCGTGGAAAGGGATTCCTGCAGACATCGCCGGTTTTCTTTCTGTCAGATGGTTTATTCGTGATCTTCGGTCACATTTGCCGTAGTCTCGGCGGATCCGTCTTCGAATTTCTCATCCGGAACCGCTTCGCAGGCGCAGGTATCATCGGATGTTTCGTTTTCGGCTGTCTCAGCTGTTTCAGCAGTATCGACAACGTCGACAGGAGCATCCTCCGGCATCACTTCCGCGATCTTAGCACCGCACTTGCTGCAGAAAGCGGCGGTCTTCTCGATCCTTGCACCGCATTCCGGACAGTGGATGAATCCTTCCAGGGTGGAGAGCTTGTCCTGGAGTTCGTCGATCGTCTTTAAGCTTTCACGGATCAGGGCAAACTCAGCAGAGTAAGCTTCCTCGTCGACTGCGTTTGCGGCTTCGAAGACTTTCTTGCCGATCTGGGCGTACTGGCGGTTCACCGCCTCTTTTTCTCTGGAGATCTGTGTTTTTAACTGAACGGTGTCGGAAACTTCCTTCGTTTTCTGAGCGACCTGTTTTCCGGCCTCCGTGAGACTGCGTTTCATATCTGTAAAAAATGCCATATGCAATAGACTCCTTTCTGAATATGGATCGTGAGCGGCTGTGTGAGAACAGACGCTGGATATTATCTTTATTTTAGTCTTTTTTGTGGGAGAAGTCAATCATTATGCTGGCAGCGTAACGACTTCCTAAAATGAAAATTTAAATTCCACTTCTCCAAAGGGCGGTGGAGTTTACTCTTGCACAGTTGATATTTACTCATGCATACTGATATGATACTTTAATCGTCCTTCTGACAGCAGTAGAAGGAGTTTGACTATGAGTAAATATATCCCAGGCAACCAGAAGCATCTCACCATAGAGGATCGTATCTATATCCAGAATGAACTGGATAAGGGTACATCCTTTAAAGATATTGCCCGCTTTCTCTGTAAGGACCCTACTACGATTTCAAAAGAAGTGAAGGCCAGAAGAGCCTCCGATTGGTTTCACAAAGGGACTTTTCTTAATGTGAAGAACTTCTGTACCAAGCGTTTCCGTTGTAAGAAAACGAATGCCTGCAATAAGATCCTTTTTTGCGGCGTTAAATGTGCTTCCTGTCCCACCTGTAACCAGACCTGTCCGGATTTTCAAAAAGAACGCTGCAGCAAACTTGATCGGGCTCCCTACGTCTGCAATGGATGCAGTAAAAAGATCAATCATTGTACGATTGCCCACAAATATACCTACAATGCCAGGTTCGCTGACCGGAAATACCGGGAGTGTCTCAAGGATTCCAGGTCCGGAATCGCTATGACCAGACAGGAACTCCACAAAAAGGATAAGATCATCACTCCTCTGATCGATCAGGGCCAGTCTCCTTACCAGATCGTTGCAAACCATCCGGAATTGAATCTTTCCGTCCGCAGCGTTTACAACTACCTTGATATGGGACTTCTGACTGCCAGAAACGTTGATCTGAAACGTAAAGTGAAGTTTAAACCCAGAAAAGTCCATAAATCACAGATATCTGACCGCCGTGTCTTTAATGGCAGAACTTACGCTGATTTTCAACAGTTGCACCTGGAATCTTTTGTAGAGATGGACACCGTCCACTCCGCTGTTGGTTCCTCTAAAACACTGCTTACCTTCTTTTTTACAAGGGAAAAGCTGTTTCTTGCGTTCCTCATGAACCGGAATACGGAAGGATCTGTACGACTCGTTTTGGACCATTTAGAAAAGCGTTTTGGTACCTTCGATTTCCTGACTCTGTTTGAATATATACTCACCGACAGAGGCGCTGAATTCGGTGATCCTGATTCTCTCGAAACCGGTGTTACTGGTATCCAGAGAACCAACATTTATTACTGTGATCCCATGAGAAGCGGACAGAAAGGCGGCATTGAACAGGCACACACCATGCTCCGCATGATACTGCCGAAACGAACTACCTTTGAATTCCTGACTCAATGGGATGTGAATTTAATCACCAGCCACATCAACTCAACACCGCGGGAGAGTTTGAATGGGCGTACACCGTATGATGTCGCCCTGGAGGCTTTTGGGGAAGACGTCTTAAAAGCATTTCAGCTTAGGCGTATTGACCCTGACAAAGTCATCTTAACACCTAAGCTGATCCGCTATAACCACTAACCCATGAAGAAATCTGCTGTCAGACTGGAAGTAAACTTTTCACATTTTTCAAATGTGGCTGGTGGAATTTAGTCGTGCACACCGACCTCCAGCAGCTTGTTTGCCATACAGAAAAACAGAAAATTTCGCCATAGATTACTTGTATTATAGCATAGATTCCGCTTTTCTTCTTAAAAATCACTAGATTATAAGCAACTTTTAAAAGAGCGGTGGAATTTACTTTTGCACTGGAATTTACTTTTTCAAGTCAGCAGCGTAACGACTTTGGTAGGTTGAAGCGGAAGAGAAAGTGTGCTATGATAATAGTCAGTTTACACATCGGACCACAGTCCGGGGGAAAGAGAGGAACTATTATGGGAGAGAAGAGAAAACCAGCAACGATCTGTATCCAGAGCGGCTGGAAGCCGAAGAACGGGGAGCCGAGAGTTCTCCCGATCTATCAGAGCACGACCTTTAAATATGAGACGAGCGAGCAGATGGGGCGTTTGTTCGATCTGGAAGAGGACGGATATTTCTATACAAGACTCGCAAACCCGACGAACGACGCAGTCGCAGAAAAGATCTGCGAGCTGGAAGGCGGTGTCGCTGCGATGCTGACTTCCTCTGGACAGGCTGCAAACTACTACGCAGCCTTCAATATCTGCAACGCAGGTGACCATATCATCAGCGCGGCAACGATCTACGGAGGAACCTCCAACCTGTTTACCGTTACGATGAAAAAACAGGGGATCGATGTGACGCTCGTTGATCCGGATGCACCGGAGGAGGAGATCGAGAAGGCGTTCCGCCCGAACACAAAGATGGTATTCGGCGAGACGATCGCAAACCCGGCGCTAGTCGTTCTCGATATCGAGAAGTTTGCCCGCCTTGCGCATAAACACGGCGTACCGCTGATCGTGGACAACACGTTCGCAACTCCGATTAACTGCCGCCCGTTCGAGTGGGGAGCAGATATCGTGACACACTCCACGACAAAATATATGGATGGCCATGCGATGACTGTCGGCGGCTGTATCGTTGACAGCGGAAACTTCGACTGGAATGCCCATGCGGACAAATTCCCGGGACTTACGACACCGGATGAGTCTTACCATGGAATCGTATATACAGAGCGTTTTGGAAAGAAAGCGTACATCACAAAGGCGACAGCCCAGCTGATGCGTGACCTCGGATCGATCCCGTCCCCGATGAATTCCTTCCTCTTAAATGTCGGACTGGAGACTTTACACCTCAGAATGCCGAGACACTGTGAGAATGCACAGAAGGTAGCAGAGTGGCTGCTCGCGAGAGAGGATGTTGCCTGGGTCAACTATCCGGGACTCAAAGACAACAAGTACCATGCGCTCGCGGAGAAATATATGCCGAACGGAAGCTGCGGCGTGATCTCCTTCGGCTTAAAGGGCGGAAGACAGGCAGCAGGCGAATTTATGGACAAACTGAAATTCGTTGCGATCGTTACCCATGTCGCTGACGCGAGAACGTGCATCCTTCATCCGGCGAGCCATACCCACCGCCAGCTGACCGATGAGCAGCTTGTGGAGGCCGGAGTCGATCCGTCCCTGATCCGCTTGAGCGTCGGGATTGAGGATGTGGATGACATTATCGAAGATTTAAGACAGGCACTGGAAGATTAAAAACAGTTTTGCAGATCAGCCGACTGATCGGAGACTGATATGGACGAGATAAGTTGAGGCATAATATATGATGGAAATGGATGAAATGAAGGGAAAGGGAAAACGCGGACTTTTGAGAGTCGTATTCGGACGAACTGCGTTCTTCCTCTTATTTATCGCGCTGCAGCTGGCAGTGCTGTACTGGGTCTATGTGTGGCTGGACAAGCGATACCAGGCATGGGGATATGGTTCCTTTGCTGTGATCAGCGCGATCCTCACGATCCATATCCTGAATGAAAAGCAGAATGCGAGCTTTAAGATGGCCTGGCTGGTCCCGGTCCTCCTGTTCCCGGTATTCGGAACCCTGTTTTATGTGTTTGTCCAGCTCCAGACAGAGACGAAGATCTTTGCGAGACGGATTGAACAGGTGAAAAAGAAGACGGATCATTACCTTGATCAGGACCTGGATGTCTGTAAGAGACTGGAACTCAGGAGCCGGAGCAATTCTAATCTCAGCCATTATATGAAGGAGAGCGGCGGCTATCCTACCTGGGACCGGACGAATTTCAAGTATTTCCCGCTGGGAGATGACTTCTATGAAGATGTTCTCCAGGAGCTTCAGAAGGCGAAGCGCTATATTTTTATCGAGTATTTTATTATCGCAAAGGGAGTTATGTGGGACTCCATCGTGAAGATCCTGGAGCAGAAGGTGAAGGAAGGTGTCGAGGTGCGGATCCTCTACGACGGAATGAACTCCTTCTCAAATCTGCCTCATGACTATCCGAAGGAGCTGGAGGCAAAGGGGATCCACTGCCGGATCTTTAATCCGATCCGCCCGGCGATCTCGACAAGCCAGAATAACCGCGATCACAGAAAGATCCTCGTGATCGACGGCCATACGGCATATACCGGAGGAGTGAATCTTGCGGATGAATATATCAACCGGAAAGTCCGCTTCGGACACTGGAAGGACAATGCGATCCGCTTAAAGGGCGATGCGGTGAATAATTTTACCGTGATGTTTCTCCAGATGTGGGACGTCTGTGTGAAAAAGCTGGACTCCGATTTCGATTACAGCAGATATCTGGACACCGGCGATTATTTCCACGCCCCGGAGCTCAACATGGACGGCTTTTCCATTCCGTTTTCCGACAGCCCGATCGACGGGGAGCCGGTCGGACACCAGCTCTACCTGGACATCATCTACCAGGCGAGAAAATATGTGTACATCATGACTCCGTATCTGGTTCTGGATGACGATATGATCACGGCGCTCACCTATGCGGCAAAGCGCGGTGTGGATACAGTGATCATCATGCCGCATATCCCGGACAAGAAATCGGCGTTCATGCTGGCACATTCCTACTATACGGAGCTGATCGAGGCCGGTGTAAAGGTATATGAGTATCTTCCGGGCTTTGTCCATTCCAAGACATTCGTCAGTGATGGGGAGAAGGCAGTCGTCGGATCTGTAAACATGGACTTCAGGAGCCAGTACCTGAATTTTGAATGCGGTGTTTATATCTATGAGAATCCGGTCGTGAAGGATATCCGGTATGATTTTGATGAGACATTAAAGAAATGTGTCCGGATGACGAAGGAGAGTGTGGATGCACTTCCGACACTCCATAAATTCTGCGGAAAGGCGATGCGGCTCATTGCACCGCTGATGTAAAAAGAATCAGACGAAAAAATGGAGCAGAGAAGATCTGCTCCATTTTGTTTTCACTTGTTGAAATCCTGTGACGCAAAAGACCCTGTTATTCGTTTCCGCTCTTATCACTGAGCGGATCTGCAGAGGCTGTATTGACGGATGCTTCCGCGCGTTCCCTGAGACTTACTGAGGCATTTTCTTTTTTGTAAGCGGAGATGGCCTCAGCGATCCGTTCTTTAATGTACTGATCCTTTTCCAGTTTTCGTTCCGCTTCGTCCGGATTGTCAAGGATCGGCACAAAGAGAAATCTGCGGACAGCAAAGAGGATCGCGACGGCAATACAGCCGATGAGCGCCTCTTTTATGGCAAGGTGATCGATGACCATCTGTCTTGCGACAGAGAAGAGAAGAACTTCGACGATAGAGTCGATATCATGGCGGCAGAACATCTTCAGAAGCTCGACACCGATGACGAGATCAAAACTTTTCTTCATAAAGTCTGAGAGATCAAAGCCGTTGTCAAGATACAGACTGTACAGGTTGTGCGGGACCGGTATGAACGCGATACAGATCGCGACGATCAGGATCAGGGCACAGGCGATCTCAAGATAAGAGGAGACTTTCATGAGAAAAAGCTGTGCCCGCTGGATCCGTGGGCTGGTGTAATGTTTCATGTGGGGTACCTCCTGGGTGAATTTATCTCAGTCTGATAAGATCCCGGCTGCGTCCGGCCGGTAAAAAGCATCAGACTTATATACAACGTGAAAGCGTTCAGAAGATCTGATTCCATATGCCGGAAAAGTCATGACTTTTGTAACTTTAGACAATATGGACAAATAATTAAGAATATTATATAAAAATTTAGCAATGTTTTCAATTATAAATGTCGCTTGTGCAAGAAAAAATACAGGATCTGTTTTCTGGCTGACGACAGTGCCCGGGGAAGGAGCACCGTGTACAGTCACCGGGTGACGCCATGTTCACAATTTTTTAATAGAAAATTTTTTGCTTTTTGATTACAGATATGTTACACTAATGTTTGTATGTGCATGACAGGGACAATTGTCCCTGCCCACAAAACGCGCTGCTTCGTCTGATCGGAACGTGACAGACGGGGAGCGGAAATCGGAAACAGCATGGAGAGAAACATATGAATGATGATAAAGATACGGTAAACTATATGGATTCAATCAATAAAGCGAGCAGAAAGCGGAGAAGAAAACCGTCTTTCTGGGAACACTACGGGATCCTGGTGATCGGCGCAGCAGTTCTTGCGGTGATCGCCCTGGCGGTATTGTTCGGAGGAAAGGCTGTGACTGCGGTCCGCTCAAAGATGGCGGCAGCACAGGCGGCTTCCGAGTCGGCGGCGGAGAGCGAGAGTGCGGAGGAGTCTTCCCTTGCGGCGGAAGAGGAGAGCCGCGCTGAGATCGAATCAGAGTCTGAGGCGAGAGATGCGAAGATCCAGGAAGTGATCGATTCCTATTCAAATCTCGGGATCGCGAAGGTGACAGGATACCTGAATATCAGAAAAGACCCGGACGGAGCGGCGAATGTCGTCGGAACGCTCTCGGACGGAAGTGCCTGTGAGATTTTAGAGACTCTGGATGGCTGGGTAAAGATCAGCTCCGGGGAAGTTGAGGGATATGCAAGCTCCGAATACATCCTCACCGGGGATGAGGCGAAAGAGGCTGCGAAGGACCTCGTGAAGGAGCGCGCCTATATTACGGCGGATAACCTGAATATCCGTGAGACTCCGTCCACAGACGGACAGATCGTCGGAAAATGCCTGCAGGGAGAGCTCCACGAGATCGTCGGGGAAGAGAACGGCTGGTATAAGATCTCCGGCGGTTACATCTCTGCGGATTATGCGGAGAAACGCTTCTGTATGAATGAGGCGAACAAGCTGGATATGAAGGCGATGGTGTTAAATTTCTATGACCGTCCCGGCGTTTCCAATGTCTCAAACTACCTGAATATCCGTGCCGGCGCCGGGGAAAATGAGAAGATCATCGGAAAACTCCCGAGCTATGCCGGATGCGAGATCCTGGAGGATACGAACGGCTGGTACAAGATCAGTTCGGGCGGGATCACCGGATATGTAAAGAGCGATTATATCCTCACCGGAGACGAGGCTAAGCAGGCGGCGATGAACCACGCGGAGTTAATGGCGATCGTCCATGCGGACCGACTGAATGCGAGAACAGAGCCGTCCACCGATGCGAAGATCTGGACCCAGATTTCTGAGAACGAGCGCTACCATGTCGCAGAACAGCTTGACGGCTGGGTAAAGATCGAATTTGATGAGAGCGGCGAGGGAGACGGAGATGATGAGATCTCGGCGGCCTATGTATCTTCCGAGTTCGTGGAGGTACGGTATGCCCTTTCCGAGGCGATCAAGTTCTCGCCGACGGAGGAGAGCGCGTCCTTAAGGAGCCGGATCGTAAACTACGCGATGAAATTCCTTGGAAATCCGTATGTATGGGGCGGAACGAGCCTCACAAAGGGAGCGGACTGCTCCGGATTTACGATGTCCGTCATGAAGAACTTCGGAATCTCCCTCCCGCATTATTCCGGATCCCAGGCAAAGAGCGGAAAACGGATCAAGTCGAGCGAGATGCGTCCGGGTGATCTGGTATTCTACGGAAACAGCCGTGGAAAGATCAATCATGTTGCAATGTATATCGGAAACGGGCAGGTCATCAATGCGGCGAGCCGCCGGAGCGGGATCAAGATCTCGACCTGGAATTACCGCACACCGATCTGTATCGTGGATGTGATCGGAAACCGTTCTTAAAACGGAGAATGACTCAAAACAGAATATGATTTCCTGAAATGGAATGGATAGGAAAACTCCTTTCTGTGCATACTGGGGATACCTGGTATGTCGGAAAGGAGTTTTTTGATATGAATGAAAAGGAACAGACGGAGATAAAGGCGGAGGAGGAACGGATCCGGGAGAACGGTCAGGCGACGCTTGAGGAGAACGGAAAGCGGATCCATCTTTTGTCGATCATCGGGGAGATCGAGGGACATGAGAACCTGTCGGGAAGCACAAAGACGACGAAATATGAACATATCCTGCCGGAGCTCGCCAAGGTGGAGAGCGATGAGACGATTGGCGGTGTCCTGATCCTTGTCAACACGATCGGCGGGGATGTGAGCTGCGGACTGGCACTGGCGGAGATGATCGCCTCCTTAAGCAAGCCGACGGTGTCTCTTGTCATCGGGGACAGCCATTCGATCGGAGTTCCGCTTGCAGTGGCATCGGATTATTCTTTTATTGTGCCGACCGGAACGATGCTGGTGCATCCGGTGCGCATGAGCGGGATGGTGATCGGAACGGCACAGACGTATGAATATTTTGAGATGATCGAGGACCGGATCATAAGTTTTGTGTCGGAGCATAGCCGGATCGACAGGGAAAAACTGAAAAAGCTCATGCACAATACAAAAATGCTGACAAAGGATCTCGGGACCGTACTTGTCGGAAAAGAGGCGGTGGAGTGCGGCCTTATCGACGGGGAAGGCGGGATCCGGGACGCGATCGGGAGATTAAATAGGATGATGGAAGAAAACGTTGTTTCCCACAGGTAGAAAATCCGGAATCGAAAATATGTTCGGTTTGTGATTTCTTACGGTTGCATTTTGAAAAATTTTTTTGTATACTATATTTTGGGGTACTTACCCTGTAAAATAAAAGGGGGAAAAGCACTTGGCTGGAACCAGGAAACAAAAAGAAACGACAAAACAATCACAGACGTCTGCGAGAACGAGATCATCATCAACAGCGAAGACAACAGGAAGATCCGCACAGGCGTCTAAAAATAAGACAGCAAAAAATCAGACAAGATCCACGGCAAAGAAGAGAGAGCCGGAACCGGAGTACGAGGAGGACACCGGATTTTTACAATCCGAAGCGGTGATCCTCGGAACATTCGCGGTATGTGTGCTGTTATTTTTGAGCAACTTCCATATCTGCGGATTCCTCGGAAATTTCTTCAGCCAGATCATGCTGGGTGTATTTGGCTGTATCGGCTATCTTGCGCCGCTCCTGCTTTTCGCGGAGCTGTTATTTTACGCTTCAAATAAGGGAAATATCCGCGCGGTCTACAAGATGATCGCGGTGGAGGTCCTGCTGATCGTGCTCTGCGGACTTGCGCAGCTGATCTTTGGAGGTGGATACCAGGAAGGGCAGACGATCCTCGATATCTACCAGTCTGCCGGCGCGAGCGGACTCGGCGGCGGTGTGATTGGCGGCGTCCTCGTCATGATCCTTCACACAGCGGTCGGAACGATCGGAGCCTATGTGGTCCTCATCGTGTTCATGATCATCTCCCTGGTATGCATCACGGAGAGATCGTTCGTGTCCGCGGTGAAGAGCGGAAGCGGAAAAGCCTACCAGTACGCGAAGGAAGATTACAGCAGAAGAAAAGAGATCCATGAGGAGCGCCAGGCTGAAAAGCGCAGACTCCGGGAAGAACAGCGCGTCCAGGGTGTTAACCTTGCGGCGACGGATTTCTCGAAAAATCCGGATTTCGGCGGGATCGCCGGCGGATATATGGGGGTTGTGGATGCCGAGGCGGTTTCTGAGACGGACGTGACGGAGGAGAAACAAGCAGCCTCCGGTACATATCATGAGGAAAAACAGGGTCAAAGATCAGAGGCGAAGCAGATGCAGCCGGATCCGGCCGATATCTTCAAAGGAAAGATCACGATGGGCGGACGTCCTCTTGAGGAGGCGGATGTCTCCCGGGAAGAGAGAACGGCGGAAGAGACTGCAAAGAATACAGAACGAGTTCCGTTTGCGGAAGCTCCGGCATCGGCCGGAACCCGTGAGGACGAGGACGTGTTTATCCGTCATGGGGAGAATGCCTTTGATGATCCGGATCTTTTCCCGGATGAAAAGAAGAGGGAGACGGAAGCCTGGGAGAGAAAACCGAAGGTGTCTGTCTTATCCAACATTCCGGATATCCCTGTCGGGGAGTCTGGGGAGGACGATGCGATCTTCGCCGCGATGAGAAGAGACGCAGAGAGGAAAGCAAAGATCTTCCGCTCAGAGACCCTGGAGCAGAATGAGAGCGCAGAGAACCGGGAACCTTCAGAGATGCCGGAGACGGTATCCGCAGAGGGCGGACAGGAAATAAAAACGGAGACAGGAGCAAAGAGCGGGGAAATGACCGCTGCAGCTGCTGAAAGTGAACCTGTATCCGTATCCGAAACCGCGGAAACTCCGAAAACGTCCCGGATTTCAGAAGAAAAGTCCGTGATGGATCTGACAGATGATGAACTTCTCGATACGGAGCCGTATGTGGAAAATGACGATTACTGGATCCAGGCGGCTGCGGAGCCGGGAAGCCGCGCTTACAGAGCGGCGCATCCGGAGAGTGCGGAGCACGATGATCCTGTGACAGAGTTCCATGATGACAGTGAACCGGACGAATGGGCTGAGGAAACCAGTCCGTCAAAAGTACAGGAGATCCCGGGGCTCGGACCAGGACCGGAGGATCCGATCGTGGAACCGGCGCCGGCTACATCCGGACAGTCAGACATGGAACAGCCGACGTGCCGGGAAGACCGTTCACCGGACCGTCCGGCAGCCCGCGAATCTGCAGACGACAGGCGCAGGGTCGTGACCGCTTCCGGCAAGGTGATCGAAACGGATACAGAAGAGATCATAAAGAAAAAAGCGGAAGCGAGAAAGCGGGAAGCTGCCGAGAGAGAAGAGGCAGGAAACGAAGTCTTAAAGGAGATCAAACAGACGGAGGAAAAACCGAAGAAACCGTATGTGATCCCGCCGCTTGATCTCTTAAAGAAAGGTGTTCCTGTGACGGGACAGTCGGAGCAGGAATTTAAGGATACCGCGATCAAACTCCAGCAGACACTCCGGAACTTCGGCGTCGGGGTCACTGTGACGAATATCAGCTGCGGCCCGACGGTCACCCGGTATGAGCTTCACCCGGGACAGGGCGTGAAGGTGAGCAGGATCCTGTCTTTAGCGGACGATATCAAGCTGAATCTCGCGGCGGCGGATATCCGTATCGAGGCGCCGATCCCCGGAAAAGCGGCCGTCGGGATCGAGGTCCCGAACAAGGTCAACAGCATCGTATATCTGCGTGATCTTCTGGAGAGCCCGGAATTTAAAAACCATAAGTCAACGCTGGCGTTCGCCGTCGGAAAGGATATCGGCGGCCAGGTCGTCGTTGCGGATCTCGCGAAGATGCCGCATCTTCTGATCGCAGGACAGACAGGTTCCGGTAAATCCGTGGGGATCAATACAATGATCATGAGCCTCATCTACCGGTCGTCACCGGATGACGTAAAACTCATCATGATCGACCCGAAGGTGGTGGAACTTTCTGTATATAACGGGATCCCGCATCTTCTGATCCCGGTCGTGACCGACCCGAAAAAGGCGGCTGGCGCGCTCAACTGGGCAGTTGTGGAGATGATGGACCGCTACAACAAATTTGCAGCCTCAAATGTCCGTGATCTGAAGGGATATAACGCGAAGGTTCAGACTCTGGCGGAGAGCGGGGATATCCCTGCTGATCAGATCCCGAAGAAACTGCCGCAGCTCGTCATCATTATCGATGAGCTGGCGGACCTTATGATGGTCGCTTCCAATGAGGTGGAGGACGCGATCTGCCGTCTGGCACAGCTCGCCCGCGCTGCGGGGATCCATCTTGTGATCGCGACCCAGCGTCCGTCCGTCAACGTCATCACAGGCGTGATCAAGGCGAACGTGCCGTCACGAATTGCCTTCTCCGTCGCATCCGGCGTGGATTCGAGAACGATCCTCGATATGAATGGCGCGGAGAAACTGTTAGGAAACGGCGATATGCTGTTTTACCCGTCCGGCTATCCGAAACCGCTCCGTGTTCAGGGCGCTTTCGTCTCGGACGGCGAGGTATCAAATGTAACCGAGTTCTTAAAAGAACAGAACACGGATGCAGGATATAACACGGAAATCGAAAAGAAACTGAGCCAGTCCTCCTTCGGAGGAGGAGCGGGCGGACAGAATGAACGGGACGCGCTCTTTACGGACGCGGGCAAGTTCATTATCGAAAAGGATAAAGCGTCGATCGGTATGCTGCAGAGAATGTTCAAGATCGGCTTTAACCGCGCTGCCCGGATCATGGATCAGCTTGCCGAGGCCGGTGTTGTAGGTGAGGAAGAAGGAACGAAGCCAAGGAAGATCTTAATGTCCATGGAAGAGTTCGAAGAATTCCTGGAAGCAGGATACTAGGAACTGCGGCAGCTGTGTGGATATCAGACGGCTGCCGGACGCGAACTGCGCAGATCCACTGAAAAGTTATGCTACTACAAAAGGAGGATACCGATTATGAAGACCGATATCGAGATTGCACAGGAGACAAAGATGCTCCCGATCACTACCGTTGCATCCCAGTATGGAATCACTGAGGATGACCTGGAACTTTATGGAAAGTACAAGGCAAAGATCTCCAATGAGCTCTGGCAGGAGATCAAAGACAGACCGGACGGAAAACTCGTTCTGGTGACAGCGATCAACCCGACTCCGGCAGGAGAGGGAAAGACGACCACCAGTATCGGACTTGCCCAGGCGATGGCAAAATGCGGAAAGAAAGCAATACTTGCCCTCCGTGAACCGTCCCTCGGACCGTGCTTTGGGATCAAAGGCGGAGCTGCCGGCGGCGGATATGCCCAGGTTGTTCCGATGGAGGACTTAAACCTTCATTTTACCGGTGATTTCCATGCGATCACAACGGCAAACAACCTTCTGGCTGCTCTCCTGGACAACCACATCCAGCAGGGAAATGCACTTGGGATCGATCCGAGACAGATCCTCTGGAAGAGATGCCTGGATATGAATGACCGTGTGCTCAGAAACATCGTTGTCGGCCTCGGTGCAAAGGCGGACGGCTTTGTCCGTGAGGACCACTTTGTGATCACGGTTGCCTCCGAGATCATGGCGATCCTCTGTCTGGCGACGGATATGAAGGACTTAAAGGAACGTCTCGGAAAGATCATCGTAGCATATAATTTCGCGGGAGAGCCGGTGACAGCAAAGGACCTCAATGCAGTCGGCTCCATGGCAGCGCTCTTAAAAGATGCCATCAAGCCGAATATGGTCCAGACCCTGGAGCACACAGGCGCCCTTGTACATGGCGGACCGTTCGCGAACATCGCCCACGGCTGCAACAGCGTTATGGCAACAAGAACCGCATTAAAACTTGCTGACGTTGCGATCACGGAGGCAGGATTCGGCGCGGATCTCGGAGCTGAGAAGTTCTTCGATATCAAATGCCGCAAGGCCGGCATCCATCCGGATGCAGTCGTTCTCGTTGCGACCGTGCGCGCGTTAAAGTATAACGGAGGTGTTCCGAAGGACCAGCTTTCCGAGGAGAACCTTGACGCGTTAAAGAAGGGAATCGTAAACCTGGAGAAACATATCGAGAATATCCAGAAATACCATGTTCCGGTCGTAGTTACCTTAAACTCCTTCCTCACAGACACCGAGGCGGAATATGAGTTTATCCGGAACTTCTGTGAGGAGAGAGGATGTGAGTTCGCTCTGTCCGAAGTATGGGCAAAAGGCGGCGACGGCGGCATCGAGCTCGCAAAGAAGGTATTAAATACTCTGGAGACAAAGAAGAGCGATTTCGCTCCGTTATATCCGGATGAGATGGGAATCTCCGACAAGATCGAGACGATCGCGAAGGAGATCTACGGAGCCGGAAGCGTAAGCTATTCCCCGGCGGCGAAGAAGGCAATCGCAAAGATCACAGAGATGGGATTCGGCGATCTTCCGGTCTGCATGGCGAAGACCCAGTATTCCTTATCTGACGACCAGAAGAAGCTGGGACGTCCGGAGGGATTTGATCTGACGGTGCGCGACGTCTATGTGTGCGCGGGTGCCGGCTTTGTGGTTGCGCTCACAGGTGCGATCATGACAATGCCGGGACTTCCGAAAAAACCGGCGGCGGACAATATCGACGTGGATGAGAACGGAAAGATCACAGGACTGTTCTAAATTATAAAAGTGAAAGAAAACTTGCAGGCGGGCGCTTTTTGTTCCCGCCTGTGCGGGTTATGGGAAAGGATGACGACAGTGGTAATTGGAGATTGGTTAAAACGCATGAAATATGTTCTGGTTTCCGGCAGTCTGGATCAGAACGTGGATGAAGTGATCTATGATTCAAGAAAGGCGAGACCGGATTCTGTGTTCGTGTGCATTCAGGGCAGCACCAGGGATTCCCACGAGTTTATCCCGGATGTGTTAAAGGCGGGCTGCAAGGTCCTCGTGGTAGAAAAAGAAGTGGAAGTCCCGGCAGATGTGACGGTGATCCGGGTAGAAAACGGAAGACTTGCACTGTCGGAACTCTCCGCGGCGAGATTCGGCTATCCGGCGGAGAAGCTGATCACGATCGGGATCACCGGGACAAAGGGAAAGACCACGACGAGCTACATGATCAAGGCGGTCCTGGAGGCCGCCGGAAAGAAGACCGGGCTTATCGGAACGAACGGAGCTGTCATCGAGGATGAGAAATTCCCGACCTCCAATACGACTCCGGAATCCTATGTGGTGCAGGAGTATTTCCACAAGATGGTGGAGGCCGGCTGCGAGTGCTGCGTGATGGAGGTTTCCTCCCAGGCACTGATGCTGCACAGAGTCGGCGGGATCATGTTTGATTACGGCCTGTTCACAAATATTTCCCCGGACCATATCGGGCCGAAGGAGCATAATAGCTTCGAGGAATATCTTTTCTATAAATCAAGACTTCTGACTGTTTGCAAAACAGGTGTCGTGAACCGTCTGACCGACCACTATGAGGAGATCACCCGTGATGCATCCTGCAGACTGGTGACATACGCGCTGGGCGGGAATGCAGATTTTACAGGTGATGACATTCACTATGCGTCAGACCATGATTTCGTGGGGATCGAATTCTCCGTCCACGGACCGCTCAACGGCAGAGTCCGTGTGGGAATGCCGGGAAAATTCAATGCGGACAACGCTCTTGCGGCTCTCGCAGTGTGCTCTCTTGCGCTCTCCGGCGGAAGCGGAAACCTGGATGAAAAAACGCAGAAAGCAGTCCTTACTTCCCTTGAAAATGTCCGCGTGGACGGCCGCATGGAGATCGCCTATGTGTCAAAAACGTGCAGCGTGATCGTCGATTACGCGCACAATGCGGTCAGCATGGAAAGCCTGCTCTCGACACTCCGGGATTATCATCCGAAGCGTCTCGTCTGCGTCTTCGGCTGCGGCGGAAACCGTGCGAGGGACCGCAGATATTCCATGGGCGAGATCGGCGGAAAGATGGCGGATCTCTGCATCATCACAGCCGACAACCCGCGTTTTGAGAAGAATGAGGACATTATCAAAGATATCGAAGTTGGTCTTGCAAAGACAGACGGAAAATATATCGTGATCCCGGACAGACGGGAAGCGATTTTTTACGCAATCCACAACGCTGAGGAAGGCGACATGATCGCGATCATCGGAAAAGGCCATGAAGACTACCAGGAGATCGAGGGAGTAAAGCACCATTTCCTTGACCGGGAAGTTGTGGAAGAGGCAGTAAAGGAGATTGGAAAGTAATGGAGAACGTAAGTGTTCAGGATATCGTTCATGCCACCGGGGGCGTGCTGCTCTCCGGAAACAGCGATGCCCTGTTAAATAAGATCTGTCTGGATTCCAGACAGGTGGAGGCAGGAGACCTCTTTGTGCCGATCATCGGTGAGAAGGTCGATGCGCACCGTTTTTTACCGCAGGTGGCTGAAAACGGCGCCGGCGCTGTCCTCACAAGTGAGCAGAACGCGAAGACAGAGGAGATGGAAAAGACTTCCTGCGCATGGATCGCTGTGGATGACACGAAGAAAGCGCTCCAGGCAGTGGGACGTTATCTCAGAAAGCGCCTGGCATTGCCGATTGTCGGCGTTACAGGAAGTGTCGGAAAGACTACGACGAGAGAGATGATTGCAGCGGCCCTCTCTGCCCGTTACCATGTATACAAGACTCCGGGAAACAGCAACAGCCAGGTCGGCGTCCCGATCACTGTGTCCGAGATCACAAAGGCGGATGAAGTCGGGGTTCTGGAGCTTGGAATGAGCGAGCCGGGCGAGCTCACCGTGATCGCGCAGATCGCAAAGCCGGATATCGCAGTGATCACAAATATCGGGATCACCCACATCGAGCAGCTTGGATCGCGCGAGAATATCTATAAAGAAAAGATGACGATCCAGGACGGACTTTCCGACGGCGGCGTTCTCGTCTTAAACGGCGATGACGATATGCTGCAGAAGACAAAAGGAAAGGATGGCGTGAAGACCGTCTACTACGGAACCGGTGAAAACTGTGATTACCGCGCGGTGGATCTCGTCCTCACGGACGGAGAAGCTGAATTTACGGCGCTCCACGGCGGAAAGACACAGAAGATCCGCCTGAATGTCATGGGCATGCACAATGTGATGAATGCCATGGCGGCCATCGCGGTCTGCTGTGAGTGCGGCATGACGATGGCGGAGGCAGCGGAGGGACTTTTAACGTTCCACGGCTTCAAACACCGCCAGCAGGTCTATGCGGACGGACGCTTCACGGTGATGGACGATTCCTATAATGCAAGCCCGGCATCCATGAAAGCGGCGCTCGATGTATTTAAGGGACTCACCGGAAAGCGCCACATCGCTGTCCTTGCGGATATGAAGGAGCTCGGAGAAAATTATCTGGCCTACCACAGGGAGGTCGGTGAATACGCGGCAAATTCCGGGGTGGATCTCGTTGTGACACTCGGAGAGGCGAGCAAGTGTCTTGCGGAAGGCGTCCGCGCGGTGAAGGAGATCCCGGTCGTGGAGTTTTTAGACCGCGACGAGATGGTGAAGTATCTGGAGCAGGAAGTAAAAGACGGAGACTGCATCCTCTTTAAAGGATCCAACTCCATGGGACTTTCCGCTGTCGCGGACAAATTTGCGGAACTGGAAGAGAAGTAATATAAAAACTGCTATAAAGCTTCTCAAAGAAAGGAGGGACCCGGATTGGAACAGTACGCGGACATTATCATTGATCTTTCTGTAAAAAATGTGGACCGGATCTTCCAGTACCGGATCCCGGCCCATCTGAGAGAAGCTGTAAAACCGGGGGTACAGGTAAATGTCCCGTTCGGAAAGGGTGACACGGTGCGGAAGGGCATCGTCGTCGGGCTCTCGACGGAGACGGACTACGACCCGGAAAAGATGAAAGAGCTCATGTCGGTGGAGGAAGGTGCGGTCCCGATCCGTACCCAGATGATCTGTCTGGCGTTCTGGATGAAGGACCGCTATGCGACCACGATGAACCAGGCGTTAAAGACGGTCCTCCCCGTGAAGGCGAAAGTGATGCCCAGGGAGGAGCGGGTGATCGTCTCCTTAAAACCCCGGGAGGAGATCGAGACGCTGCTCATAGAAGCGGAAAAGAAGAAATTCCGGGCAAGAGTCCGGCTTTACCGGGCGCTCCTGGAAAACGATGAACTGCCGTTAAAGCTCACATCGGAGAAACTCGGCGTCACATCCGCTACATTAAAACCGCTGGTGGAAAAAGAGATCGTCGAATTAAAAGCGGCGCCGAAGGAACCGGGACACCTGGGAAGCTTTTCATCCGCGCGGAATATTTCCCTGAATGAGGAACAGAGACGGGCGGCAGAGACTGTGATTCGGGACTATGATTCCGGACTGAGAAATACCTATCTGCTCTACGGGATCACGGGAAGCGGAAAGACGGAAGTCTATATGGAACTCATCGATCATGTCCTGCGGGAGGGCAGACAGGCGATCGTTCTGATCCCGGAGATCTCCCTGACTTACCAGACCGTGATGCGCTTTTACCGGAGATTCGGAAACCGGGTCGGGATCATGAATTCCAGGCTTTCGGCCGGTGAGCGCTATGAACAGTCGGAACGGGCGGCAAACGGGGAGATCGACATCATGATCGGTCCTCGTTCCGCTCTTTTTACACCGTTCCCGGATCTCGGCCTCATCATCATCGATGAGGAACATGAAGGCGCATATAAGAGTGAGACGGCGCCGAGGTACGATGCGAGAGAGGTGGCGCGCGTCCGGGCAGATATGAGCGGGGCGGTCCTTGTTCTCGGATCTGCGACTCCGTCCGTGGAGAGCTACTACCGGGCGGAACAGGGGGAGTACCGGCTTCTGACACTCACAAAGAGAGCGAAGGAGAACAGCCGCCTGGCGGGAGTCCACATCGTGGATCTCAGGGAAGAACTCGCAGAGGGAAACCGCTCGATCTTCAGCCGGAAGTTAAAGAAACTGATCGAAGACCGGCTGGAGAAAAAACAGCAGGTGATGCTGTTCATGAACCGGCGGGGATATGCGGGCTTTGTGTCCTGCCGTTCCTGCGGAAAAGCGATGAAATGCCCGCACTGTGACGTGAGTCTTACCTACCACAGAAACGGCCGGTTAAAGTGTCACTACTGCGGATTTGAGCGCCCGCTCCCGGATCGATGCCCGTCCTGCGGATCCCCGTTTATCGCGCCGTTCGGGACCGGGACTCAGAAGCTGGAAGAGTTCACAAAGCGGGAGTTCCCGACTGCCCGCGTGCTTCGGATGGACGCGGACACGACTGCAAAAAAAGGGGCTCATGAGGAGATCCTCGCCACCTTCGCGGAGGGGGGCGCGGACATCCTGATCGGGACCCAGATGATCGTAAAGGGACACGATTTCGAAAATGTGACGCTTGTGGGTGTCATGGCGGCGGACCTCTCCCTCTATGCGCCTGATTTTAAGAGCGCGGAGCGGACCTTTGAACTCCTGACCCAGGCGTCTGGCCGTGCGGGCCGCGGGGATCTTTCGGGGGATGTGGTGATCCAGACCTACGCGCCTGACCACTATGCGGTCTCCTCGGCAGCCGAACAGGATTATCTGCAGTTCTACCGGCAGGAACTTCTCTACCGGAAGATGATGGGATATCCGCCGCTCGTGGGACTCCTGACGATCGGTCTTTCTTCAAAGAGGGAGGCAGATGTTGTCCGGGCGTCGGAGGACTTAAAACGCGTTATCCTGCGGGAATACGCTCTGGACGGGCTGAAAGTCATCGGCCCTGTGGAGGATTCCCCGTATAAACTTAATGATAATTACAGAAAAATTTTATATATGAAACATGAAAGTTATGATATACTATTAAAAATCAGAAATTCTGCCCGGAAGCGGGAGACCATCCCGGATCTCTTCCGGAATGTGTTTGTGCAGTACGATCTGACGTGACATCATGTTTCGGCAAAAACAATGCGGGAGCCTTTCTGGCCCCGGTATCATAAATATGAGAGGAAATAAAATAAAATGGCAATCAGACAGATCAGAACCATCGGAGATGAGATCCTTACAAAACCGTGCAAACCGGTAAAAGAAATGAATGAGAGAACGATCGAACTCATTGAGGATATGTTTGAGACAATGTACGAGAGCAACGGCTGCGGTCTTGCGGCTCCGCAGGTAGGTGTTCGCAAGCGCATCGTGGTCATCGATGTGGATGACGGAAACCAGTATGTACTGATCAACCCGGAGATCCTTGAGACGAGCGGCAGCCAGACAGGACAGGAAGGCTGCTTAAGCGTTCCGGGAAAATGCGGACAGGTGACCCGCGCGGAGCACGTAAAGGCAAAAGCGCTCAATGAAAATATGGAGGAATACGAGATCGAGGCGGACGGACTTCTTGCCAGATGCATTCTCCATGAGTGCGACCACCTGGACGGAAAACTTTATGTGGACCTTGTAGAGGGCGAACTTCAGGACACAGTCGGAGAGGAAGAGGAATAATATGCGTATCGTATTTATGGGAACGCCGGACTTCGCAGTTCCGACGCTGACCGCTCTTGTGGAGGGCGGACATGAAGTGATCGCTGCGGTGACGCAGCCGGATAAACCGAAAGGACGCGGAAAATCCGTCCTTATGACGCCTGTAAAGGAAAAAGCGATCGAGTATCAGATCCCGGTATACCAGCCGGTGAAAGTGCGGGATCCGGAATTTGTGGATCTCTTAAAAGTGATGGCACCGGACGCGATCGTCGTTGTTGCCTTCGGACAGATCCTGCCGAAAGTGATCCTGGATCTGCCGAAATACGGCTGTGTGAATGTTCATGCGTCCCTGCTCCCGAAATACCGCGGAGCTGCCCCGATCCAGTGGGCAGTCATCGACGGCGAGAAGGAGAGCGGTGTGACCACGATGATGATGGATGTGGGACTCGACACCGGAGATATGCTCGAGCAGAAAGCGATCCCGCTCGATGAAAAAGAGACGGGCGGAAGCCTGTTTGACAAGCTCTCTGCCCTTGGCGGATCAATGATCTTATCGACGTTAAAAGGACTCGAGGACGGAACGATCACGAGAACTCCCCAGGGAGAATCGGAGACTTCCTATGCGAAGATGCTCACGAAAGAGATGGGACATATCGACTGGACAAAGGATGCGGCGTCCATCGAACGCCTTGTCCGCGGCTTGAATCCGTGGCCGAGTGCCTATACTTCCTACGCAGGAAAAACCATGAAGATCTGGGCAGCGGATGTGGCTGACCTTCCGGGCGAGAGGACTCCGGGAAAGATCCATGTGACAAAAAATCAGCTCTTTGTGGAGACCGGTGACGGCGTCCTCGATGTAAAAGAGCTTCAGCTTGAGGGAAAGAAGCGGATGGATACGGCTTCCTTCCTGCGCGGCTTCCAGATGGAAGACGGAAGTTTCTGCGAATAAGGCCTGTGGCAGGATCACACTGCAGCGCTCAGGCAGAAAAGTGACTGTGAAGTCAACATGGGAACGGCAGAAACGACATCGAAAGGAGAGATGTTTATGTACGGAATGTATGGTTACGGTTATGGATACGGGTTTGACCCGACGATCATCCTTGTACTGATCGGAGTTGCCCTCTCACTCTGGGCGCAGGGACGTGTGAATTCCACGTTCTCCAGATACTCGAGAGTCCGCAGCATGACCGGGATGACGGGTGCTGAGGCGGCGAGACGCCTTCTGAATGCCCAGGGAATCTATGATGTGACGGTCCAGCCGATCGCAGGAGAGCTGACGGACCACTATGATCCGCGGACGAAGACCGTAAATCTGTCCCAGTCCGTATACGGGGCAACTTCCGTCGCAGCGATCGGTGTCGCTGCCCACGAGTGCGGACACGCGATGCAGGACAATGAAGGATACGCTCCGCTGCGTTTCCGGAGCGCTCTGGTCCCGGCGGCAAACTTCGGCTCTAAACTTTCCTGGCCGCTGATCCTTTTAGGACTTGTGTTCGGCGGACTTGGCTCCCCGCTCGTTGAGATCGGGATCCTGATGTTCTCCCTTGCGGTGCTGTTCCAGCTCGTGACGCTTCCGGTGGAGTACAATGCGTCCGCCAGAGCAGTGAGACTCCTGGATTCCCAGGGGATCCTTGCGGGCGAGGAAGTAAGCGGAACGAGAAAAGTTCTGAATGCGGCAGCCCTCACTTACGTGGCAGCGGCGGCGACCTCGATCCTGCAGCTTCTTCGTCTCATTATTCTCTTTGGAGGAAGAAACAGACGTGACAACTAATACGACAAATATCCGGGAGGTCGTCCTTGACGTCCTCCTGGAAGTCCTTGAAAACCACAATTTAAGCCACCTCGTCTTAAAACAGGCGCTGGAAAAGTACCTGTTTCTGGAACGCCAGGACCGCGCATTTATCACAAGATGCGTGGAGGGAACGCTGGAATACAGGATCCAGATCGATGCGGTGATCGACCGCTTCTCAAAGGTAAAGACTGCGAAGATGAAACCGGTGATCCGCGAGATCCTCCGGATGTCGGTCTACCAGATCCTCTATATGGAACGTGTCCCGGATTCCGCTGTCTGCAATGAGGCGGTAAAGCTTGCAAAAAAGAGAAAATTCCAGGGACTTTCCGGCTTTGTAAATGGTGTGCTGAGGACCGTCTCAAGAGAAAAAGAAAATCTGTCCTGGAAGGATGCATCCATCCGGTATTCGATCCCGCAGTGGATGCTGTCCATGTGGGAGGAGATGTTTGGAAAAGAGACCGCGGAGACGATCGCGGCATCGTTCCTGGAGGAACGTCCGCTCACGGTGCGGTTTAACGAGAGTATTGCCCCTGCGGCGGAGACCGTCGAAGAACTGAGAGCCCAGAATATCACGGTGGATCTGTCAGATGTATTCCCTGGGATCGCTTCGATCCGCGGATTTGACTACTTAGACCGAGTCGGCGCGTTCGCGGAGGGAAAGATCACGGTCCAGGATCCGAGCTCCTCTCTGGCAGCCCGGATGGCATCCATCAAGCCGGGAGACTTTGTCCTTGACGTGTGCAGCGCCCCCGGAGGAAAGGCCATGCACGCGGCAGATCTCCTGAGGGGGACCGGAATGGTGGAAGCGCGGGATGTGAGTGAGAGAAAGACGGACCTCATCGAGGAAAACATCATGCGCTGCGGATTCCCAAATATCCGGACAATGGTCTGGGATGCGACGTTCCTGGATCCGTCCATGATCGGACAGGCAGATATTGTCCTCGCGGATCTTCCGTGCTCTGGGCTCGGGATCATCGGCAAAAAGCCGGATATCAAGGAGCGGATGACGAAAGATGAGATCGTGAAACTGGCTGGACTTCAGAGGGAGATCCTCTCTGTGGTGTCCCAGTATGTGAAACCGGGCGGAACGCTTGTTTACAGCACCTGCACGATCACAAAAGAAGAGAATGCAGAGAACGCGGACTGGATCGAAAAAAATCTGCCGTTTGAGAAAAAAGAGATCCGTGACCTTCTGCCGGAGGCGTTAAAAGCTTCCTGTGAGGAGAACAGGATCCAGCTTTTACCGGGAGTCCATCCGTGCGACGGATTCTTTATCTCGGTATTCAGAAGAAAATAACTGTGCAGATATACCGGACAGTTACAGAAAAAATAACAGAACTGCTGTTTTGGAGAGTGGAGAATGGAAAAGAAAGACCTGAAATCAATGACGTTGGAGGAGCTGACAGAGTTTGTGAAGGAACTCGGCGAAAAGCCGTTCCGTGCGAAACAGCTGTACCAGTGGATGCATGAAAAACTGGCCGCATCCCTGGACGAGTGCACAAACCTGCCGAAAGCGTTTAGGGAAAAACTCGCGGAGAACAGTACATATACGTCTTTACGGACCGTAAAAATGCTGGAATCCGGGATCGACGGGACGAGAAAATATCTGTTTGGTCTCGATGACGGGAACGTGATCGAGAGCGTTCTGATGAAATACCATCACGGAAATTCCGTATGTATCTCATCCCAGGTCGGCTGCCGCATGGGCTGCCGGTTCTGTGCGTCGACCCTGGACGGACTTACGAGAAACTTACGCCCTTCAGAGATGCTGGATCAGATCTACCGGATCCAGAGATCCACGGGAGAGCGCGTTTCCAATGTGGTGGTCATGGGAAGCGGAGAGCCGATGGACAATTATGACAACCTGGTCCGCTTCATCCGGCTCCTCTCCGACGAAAACGGCCTGAACATCAGCCAGAGAAACATCACGGTCTCCACCTGCGGGATCGTCCCGAAGATCTTAAAGCTCGCGGATGAAGGTCTTTCGATCACCCTGGCACTTTCTCTTCATGCGCCGGACGATGAGACGAGAAAGACCCTGATGCCGATCGCCAACAGCTACTCCCTGTCGGAGGTGCTTCCGGCATGTAAGGAATATTATAAAAAGACAGGAAGGCGCCTGACCTTTGAGTACAGCCTGGTTCAGGGAGTCAACGACAACCTCGATGAGGCAAAGCGCCTGACAGCGCTCTTAAAGGATATTCAGGGCCATGTGAACCTGATCCCGGTCAACCCGATCAAGGAGCGTGACTTTAAACAGTCCAACCGGGACGCGATCGACGCGTTCAAAGGCTACCTTGAAAAACACGGGATCAACGTTACGATCCGCCGGGAGATGGGCCGCGACATCGGCGGCGCCTGTGGGCAGCTTAGAAAGAGTTACCTGAGTGAGGAGGGACTGTCATGATCTCTTACGCGAAGACAGATACCGGAATCGTGAGAAGATCCAATCAGGATTTCCTGTTTGCATCGGATCAGCCGGTGGGACCGCTCCCGAACCTGTTCATCGTTGCAGACGGAATGGGCGGACATAAAGCAGGGGATTTCGCATCCCGGTATGTCGTGGAACATATGAAAGAAAATATCGAAAATTCTGACGCTGTGAGTCCGGTGATGGTCCTGAGAAGAGCGCTTGAAAAGACGAATCTCGGCCTTTATGAGGAGTCCATGGAAGATCCGGAGCGGGAAGGAATGGGATCCACCCTGGTGGCGGCCACCATCGAGGACGATATGATGTATGTGGCAAACGTGGGGGACAGCAGACTCTACCTTCTGCGGGACAGCCTGGCCCAGATCACGCGGGATCACTCCCTTGTGGAGGAGATGGTCGCGAGAGGGAAGATGGAGCGGGACAGTGAATCCTACCGGAACCAGAAGAATATCATCACGCGCGCTGTAGGGATCGGAAAGCGTGTGGAGGCGGACTTCTTCGAGGTGCCGCTTCTCGAAAGCGACTGCGTTCTGCTCTGCTCCGACGGACTGACAAACATGGTGGATGACGCAGAGATCAGCCGCGTCTTAAAGACGACGGACACACTGAAAGAGAAGACGGACGCCCTGATCGATGAGGCAAACCGGAACGGAGGAAAGGACAACATTGCGATCGTCCTTGTAGAACCTCAGATAAGTGAGGTGAATGTATGATTCTATATCCTGGAACGATGCTCCAGGATCGGTATGAGATCCTGGAAAAGATCGGATCTGGCGGAATGTCAGATGTGTATAAGGCAAAATGCCATAAGCTGAACCGCCTTGTCGCGATCAAGGTTCTGAAATCGGAGTTTACTTCCGACGCCACTTTTGTCAGCAAATTTAAGATGGAAGCCCAGGCGGCAGCCGGACTTTCCCACCCGAATATTGTCAATATCTACGACGTTGTGGATGAAGGAGACATCCACTTCATCGTTATGGAGCTCGTAGAGGGAATTACTTTAAAGAGCTATATCACGAAAAAAGGTCATCTTGAAGTGAAAGAAGCGATCGGGATCGCGATCCAGGTTGCCTCCGGGATCGAGGCTGCCCACGAGCAGCATATCATCCACCGGGACATCAAACCGCAAAATATGCTGATTTCCATGGACGGCAAGGTGAAGGTCGCGGATTTCGGGATCGCGAGAGCCGTCTCCTCCCAGACCATGAATGCGGCGACGGTAGTGGGATCCGTCCACTACATTTCCCCGGAGCAGGCGCGGGGCGGATACAGCGATGAGCGGAGTGATCTGTATTCTCTCGGTATCACGATGTTCGAGATGGTCACCGGTCATGTCCCGTTTGAGGGAGACAACACCGTGACAGTTGCGCTGGCACATCTGGAAGATCCGATGCCGGATCCGAGAACACTGAATCCGGAGGTTTCCCCGAGTCTTGCCCGCATCATCTTAAAATGTACGGAAAAGAGACCGGAACGCCGCTATCCGAGCGCGGCAGCCGTGATCAGCGACCTGAGAAGAGCGCTCTTAAACGACGATGATCCGAATGTCGGTGTGATCGAGGAGGAAGACCACAGCTCCGATACGATCGTGATCAGCCCGAATGAGCTGAATATGATCAAGACCAGGAGTGGAGAGCGGATCCGGGAGTCAAAGCCGGTGAAGGAGATCCGTGAGCGCAGGGAACGGCGTGATCTGGAAAAACGTTATGAGCAGCCGGAGGACGCAAAGAAAGACCAGAAAAAGAGCAAAGAGAACGACGAAGCGACCGGGCTGGAAAAGATCCTGACCGGCCTGGGTGTTGCGGCAGCCGTGATCATCGTGGCGGTCGTGATCGTATTTATCCTGAAACTCGGCGGCCTCTTCAGGAGCAGCACGCCGGAAGATCCGACGGAGCAGGTCTCCCAGGAGGCGACCACGGAGGAGGCAAAGACCACAGCGGTATCGGAGACAACGATCAGCCAGAAAGAGGTCTACATGCCGAATCTTGTGGGACATTCACAGGATGAAGCTGAGAAGATTCTGCAGGGACTCGACCTTTCCATGCAGGTGGAGCAGGAAAATTCCGACGGTGTGGAAAAAGGCATGGTCATTTCCCAGAAAGAGAAACCGGATACCGTGATCCCGCGCTTTTCCAAGGTGACCGTCGTCATCAGCGCCGGATCTGACAAGGTGGATCTCGCGGAACTCGGACTTTCCGGAATGACTCTTGAGACGGCAGTGCGCCTCTTAGAGGGAAAGAACCTGAAAGCAGATGTGCAGGAAGAATCCAGCGAGGATGTCCCGTCCGGAACCATCATCCGCTATGAGCCGGAAGATAAAGTGGCACTCGGAAGTACCGTGACTCTGTATGTGAGCACGGGGCCGGAGGAAGAATTTGTCTCTGTTCCGAATCTCTACGGAAAGACAGACGCGGAGGCATCCGTACTTCTTTCTGCGGCAGGACTTGTGGCGGGCGAGATCTCAAAAGAGTATGACAGTACGATCTCAGCCGGCCATGTCATCAGCCAGGGCGTTGAGGCAGGAACCCAGATCGCACCCGGAGAGACCGTGGATTATACCGTGAGTCTCGGACCGGAAGCGCCGAAAAAACAGTTTATCGCCTCCCTGGATGCAAGTTATCCTCTTCAGGTCTCCTATGGACCGGGGGCAGCGTCCTCCGAGATCCAGATCCTGATCCGTTTAAAACAGACGGTAAACGGAAAAGTGACCTACACGAAACTTGCAGAGCCGAAGTCCTACAGCGCGGACACGACCTTAAATATCAAGCTTGACAAGATCCGCGGCGCAGACGGCGTGCAGACCGGTGAAGTGGAGATCGTGGATCTCACGAACAATGTCGTTCTGACCTCGTACAACGTAACCTTTACGGAAGTTGACAGCTGATAAAAGGCGGCAGCGAGCGGATACGAAACCTGACTGCGGAGCATACGGGCAGTCAGGATGAGATATGGGAGAGTGTATGACTGGAAAAATCATTAAGGGGATCGCCGGATTTTACTATGTCCATGACGGCGTTTCCAAAGTATATGAATGCAAGGCAAAGGGCGTATTCCGGAACAGGAAGATCAAACCTCTTGTGGGTGACAATGTGGAATTCGATGTGCTCTCAGAGGAGGAATGCCTCGGAAACATCGTGGAGATCCTCCCGAGAGAGAATTCCCTGATCCGCCCGGCCGTCGCGAACATTGATCAGGCGATGATCGTGTTCGCGGTCGCTGATCCGGAACCGAACTTAAACCTTCTGGACCGGTTCCTTGTCACGATGGAAGCCCAGGATGTGCCGGTGGTGATCTGTTTTAACAAGACGGACCTCGGAAAAGAGGGAGACGCTGACCGGCTCGCTGAAATCTACCGGAACGCAGGATATGAAGTTCACTTATCCTGCGCTCTTGAGGGAGATGGGATCGAGGCGATCCACGATCTTCTCCGGGGAAAGACGACAGCTCTTGCCGGTCCATCCGGTGTCGGGAAATCGTCCCTGACGAACCGCATCCAGCCGGAGGCGGAGATGGAGACGGGTGCTGTCAGCGAGAAGATCAGGAGAGGACGCCACACAACGAGACATTCCGAGCTGTTTTTCGTCGAGAAGGAAACCTTCGTGATGGATACGCCCGGATTCAGCTCGATCTTTGTTGACGATATGAAGCCGGAGGAATTAAAAGACTATTTCCCGGAGTTTGAAGCCTATGAGCCGGAATGCCGGTTCCTTGGCTGCGTCCATGTAGGAGAGCGGGAATGCGGTGTCAAGGATGCCGTAAAAGCAGGAAAGATCGCAGGATCCCGGTATGACAATTACCGGTTGATCTATGATGAACTTAAGAATAAAAGGAGATATTAAGATCATGTATATTTTAGCGCCATCGATTCTTTCAGCAGATTTTTCAAAACTTGGAGAGGATGTAAAGACTGTTTCCGATGCTGGAGCGCAGTACATCCATCTCGACGTGATGGACGGAGCGTTTGTTCCGAGCATTTCCTTCGGTATGCCGGTGATCTCTTCCCTCAGAAAGACGACAGACCGTGTGTTTGATGTCCACATGATGGTGGAGGAGCCGGGAAGATATGTAAATGATGTGAGAAAGGCCGGCGCGGACCTCATCTGTGTCCACCAGGAAGCCTGTCTTCACCTTGACCGTACGATCAACCAGATCAAGGAGACCGGCGCGAAAGCGGCTGTCGCATTAAACCCGGCGACACCTGTGGAGACTCTTTCCTGCATCTTAAAAGAGGTCGATATGTTCCTCATCATGTCCGTCAATCCGGGATTCGGCGGACAGAAATTTATCCCGTACACCTTAGAGAAGATCAAAAAGCTCCGCACCATGTTAAATGAGGCCGGTCTTACCACGGATATCGAAGTGGACGGCGGCGTCAATGCGGCAAATGTGAGAGATGTTCTCGACGCCGGTGCAAATGTCATCGTTGCCGGTTCTGCGGTATTTAAGAATGATGCGGCAGCGAATACGCGGGAATTTTTAAAGATCTTTGACGAGTATTCTGCAAAATAGAACCGGCAAAGTCTGCGGTCACTGTGGTATCATACGGAATTCCCGCTTCAAGAATTCCCGGATACGAAGAGTAACGAAATCATTTCATCAGCCATGCGTTTCCTGTATGCCATGAAGATCATGGAACAGGAAACGTCATGGCTGGATTTTTATCTCAGTCAGATAAGATCCCACCTGATCGGATCAAAAGGAGTGTGACAATGAAAATGAGTTCAGATATGAAAGAAGCTGCGGACACTTGCCTGATCGTGTCCGGCGGGCCGACAGATCGGGAGTTTGCGGCAAAATTTGTAAAGGAGAGGAAGTACCCGTATGTGATCGCGGTGGACGCCGGACTGGCTGTCTGTGAGGACCTGGGACTTGTCCCGGATCTCGCGGTGGGGGATTTTGACACCTTTGGTCTGGAGCGGATGGAGGAGCTAAGGAAGAAGGAAGGCTGGGCAACGGATGTCCACAAGCCGGAAAAGGATGAGACGGACACAGACCTCGCAGTCCGCTCCGCTCTCCGCGCTGGTTTCTGCACAGCCCATGTGCTCGGCGCTACGGGCGGAAGACTGGACCACGAGCTCTCCAACATTCACCTGATGAGGGCTGCGAAAGACGCCGGACTTTTTATGGAGATCTATGATGCAAAGAACCGGATCTTTCTCCTGACGCCGGACGATGAAGAACATTCCGTCTTTCGAAAGACAGACCTCTACGGAAAATACGTCTCCTTTCTGCCGCTCACGGAGAAAGTTCTCGGGATCACGCTGGATGGATTTAAGTATCCGCTCCATAATAAGGATATCTCGATCCTGGAAAACCCGAGTCTCTGCGTCAGCAACGAGGTCCCCGGGGAGTCTGCAAAGATCTCATTCCGTGAGGGGATCCTGATCTGTGTGGAATCCGGGGACTAAGATGCTGGACTGCATAAAAAAACCAAAACTGGACATTTTGCACAATCCACATGAGTGTTACTATGGATGACAAGACAGAAGAGACAGCTCCTGCATGACCTGTCGGAATGACTCCGGAAGCTCATATTCACAAAGAGCGATTCCTGATGCCGGACGGCATACATCTGAAGAAAACTGCCGGATGGACTGTCAGTAACACACGAGGGGAGACTTAATTATGAAAGAAAAGAATGACCAGTTAATGAAAATCGCGCAGGCGGGCCTGATGGCGGCGCTCTGCTATATCGGATATGCGGTGTTCCCGGCGATCTCAGCCAGCGGAAGCAAGATCCACATAGGAAATGCGTTCGTCGTCCTTTCCGCGTGCCTTCTCGGAGGTGTCTATGGAGGTCTTTCCGGAGCGGTCGGCTTATCGATCGCTGATATTGTCGGCGGTTACGCGGCATCTGCACCGAGAACCTTCATCACAAAGCTTGTGATCGGCCTGATCGTCGGCTTCGTAGCTCATAAGATCGCGAAGCTTTCCGATGAGCATGACCATGCGTATGTGATCCGCTGGTCCGCGATCGCTGCAGTCTGCGGTCTCGGCTTCAACTGTTTCTTCGAGCCGGCGTTAAAGTATGTATGGTACACCTTATTATTCCCGAATGCTGAAAAAGCCGCATCCGCGATCAAGGCGCTCCTTGCGATCACAACGTACACGACGATCATCAATGCAGTGATCAATTCCGTGATCGCCGTGATCCTCTACGCAGCGCTCCGCCCGGCTTTAAGAAAAGCGGGATTGATTGCCGCAGAGAGAGCGTAAAAGATCAGGCTTCAGGGAAAATAACTGAAAGATATGAATCAAAGTATTTTCCGCAGAATTTCTGTTTGTCTATGTGCTACCGCCCGTGTGAGCAGGAATCCCGGGAACGGCAGTGTATAAACGAAGGGGATTGCGGAAACACAGAAAGACTGGAAGAAAAATTATGCAGAAAAAAATTGCTGTGATCAATGATCTTTCCGGGTATGGCCGCTGTTCATTAACAGTGGCTATTCCTGTTTTATCGGTCATGGGCCATCAGTGCTGTCCGGTACCGACAGCGATCCTCTCGAACCACACGGAATTTCCGGTGTATTTCTTCGATGATTACACGGAAAAAATGACAGCCTACACTGACAAGTGGAAGGAACTCGGTCTCTCCTTCGATGCGGTGGCGACAGGATTTCTCGGCTCGGAGGCGCAGATCGAGATCGTCATGGACATGATCCGGAAACTGGAGTCGGAGGAGACGTTTGTCGTCGTCGATCCTGTCATGGGAGACCATGGACATGCCTATGAGACCTACACGCCGGAGATGTGCGAGCAGATGAAGGAACTCGTCTGCATGGCGGATATCGTCCTCCCGAACGTGACGGAGTGCTGCATCCTCACGGATACCCCCTACAAAAAGGAAAACTGGACGCGGCGGGAGCTTTTAAATATGGCGATGATGCTTCGGCTCATGGGTGCGAAGTCCGTGGTCATCACGGGAGTCCGCGAAGGCAGCTATTACACGAACGTGGTCCTGGAACGCGGGCAGATGGAAGCAAAATTTATCAGGACAAGATCTTCCGGCGGCGAGCGCCCGGGAACCGGAGATGTTTTCTCCTCCGTTGTGGCGGGGGCGCTCCTAAATGGAAAGTCCCTTCCCGAGGCAGTCGCTCAGGCAGCAGGTTTCGTGAAAGAGTGCATCAAAGTCTCCGATGAGGAGCAGATCCCGCACGCGAACGGCGTCTGCTTTGAGAAGATTCTGGGGAAACTGATAAAAAAGTAAGAGAAATCCCCTTCCTTTTCTCGAAGAAATATGATATATTTTTACCAAAGCGTGTTTTACGCAGGAAAGCCGTCAGATATCGGAGAACGTGTATCAGGAAAACTCCGGATCCACGGACGGCACCGGATCTGATAAAGCCGGAAGAGAGAAAATTTACGCGGCGTTTCCGCAGATCGGCCGGAAATGAGCAGGCCTGATCCTGAAATGTTGGAATTGCTGCAAAAATAAGGAGAAAAGCGATGTTAGATTTAAGATTTGTAAGAGAAAATCCGGAAGTCGTAAAGCAGAACATCCGGAATAAATTCCAGGATGCGAAACTTCCGTTAGTAGACGAAGTGATCGAGCTGGACGAGGAGAACAGAAAAGTAAAGAAAGAGGCTGATGATCTCCGCGCAAACAGAAACAAGATCTCCAAACAGATCGGTGCGTTAATGGGACAGGGAAAGAGAGAAGAAGCAGAAGAGGTAAAGAAACAGGTTACCGCAGCTTCCGATCACCTTGCTGAACTTGAGGAGAAAGAAAAAGACCTCGAGGAGCGCATCAAAAAGATCATGATGACGATCCCGAACATCATCGATCCGTCTGTTCCGATCGGTAAAGATGACAGCGAGAACGTGGAAGTACAGAAATTCGGTGATCCGGTCGTTCCGGATTTCGAGATCCCGTACCACACAGAGATCATGGAGAGATTCAACGGAATCGACCTTGACTCTGCAAGAAGAGTTGCCGGAAACGGTTTCTACTACTTAATGGGAGATATCGCAAGACTTCACTCTGCAGTGATCGCATATGCAAGAGATTTCATGATCGACCGTGGATTCACATACTGTGTACCGCCGTTCATGATCCGCAGCGACGTTGTTACCGGCGTTATGAGCTTCGCAGAGATGGACGCTATGATGTACAAGATCGAGGGCGAGGACCTCTACCTCATCGGTACAAGTGAGCACTCCATGATCGGTAAATTCATCGACCAGATCATCCCGGAGGAGGAACTTCCGAAGACCTTAACAAGCTATTCTCCGTGCTTCCGTAAAGAGAAAGGCGCACACGGCATCGAGGAGCGCGGTGTATATCGTATCCACCAGTTCGAGAAACAGGAGATGATCGTTGTCTGCAAGCCAGAAGAATCCAAGATGTGGTTCGACAAGTTATGGCAGAACACCGTAGACCTGTTCCGTTCCATGGACATCCCGGTTCGTACCTTAGAGTGCTGCTCCGGTGACCTCGCTGACCTGAAGGTAAAATCTGTCGATGTTGAGGCATGGTCCCCGAGACAGAAGAAGTACTTCGAGGTAGGAAGCTGCTCCAACCTTGGCGACGCTCAAGCAAGACGTTTAAGAATCCGTGTAAACGGAGCGGACGGAAAGAAATATTTCGCCCACACCTTAAACAACACGGTTGTAGCTCCGCCGAGAATGCTGATCGCTTTCCTGGAGAACAACTTACAGGCAGATGGTTCCGTAAGAATTCCGGAAGTTTTAAGACCGTATATGGGCGGCAAGTCCGAAATCAAATAAATAAGGAATTTCATAAAGCTGTGGCGAGTCATTTTGTCACAGCTTTTTTCCGTTTTGTAACTGTTCAGTACCCTCACGATTGCGGGCAGACATCCATTCCAAACCGGCTTCGCCGATGGGATTTTTGCCTTCAAACCTATGTTATATTACGGTCAGCGCAGCAAGTGCGCAGATCTACGGAACAGTTACTCTGTTTTTTATATTACAAAGGAGATGAGTTTCATGCCGGCAGCATTTGCACATGATCTTTACGGGAGAAAAGTATATATGGAGGCAGATCCGGTCATCAAGCGGATCATAAAGAAAGAGCGGTACTGCTTTCTTCTTGGCGCGCATGGACCGGACGTCCTGTTTTTTTACAAAGCGCTCGGAAAGAACAAGGTGAACCAGAAAGGCGTGAGAACGCACGGGGAACCGGCTGCAAAGCTTTTTGAGCGGGGAAAGATGCTGGTCCATGAAGCGGAGACGCGGGACGAGCGGGATGAGATGATCGCATACCTCATGGGCGTTGCTTGCCATTTCTGTCTGGATAACCGGGTCCATGCCTATGTGAACGCGGAGGAGAAACGGACCGGGATCACCCACGCGGAGATCGAGACGGAGCTGGAGAGACGGCTTCTGGAGCGCGAACACATGCGGCCGCTCCACTCAAACCTCACCTGCCATTTAAAGATTACTGCCCAGACTGTCCGCGCGTCCTCAAGACTTTTCGATGAGGACCCGATCAAGGTCGCAAAGGCCATTATGAGCTTTAGGACCATGAACCGGCTGTTCATCAACTCCAGCGAATGGACGAAGCGGTTCTGCTGCTTCCTGCTTCGCTTTACGGGCTGCTACGGGGTGATCCACGGCATGTTCATGAGAAAACAGCCGACACCGGGATGTGAGTCGATCACAGACCATCTGGAGAGCGAATTCCATGAGGCAGTCCCGGTCGGGGCGGAGCTTCTCAGCGACCTGTTTACATACCTGAGAGGAAAGGGACCGATGCCGGAACTGTTTTACGGAAACTTTAACGGGGAGACACCGGCGTAATTTTTGCAGACACAATGCGGAAAGAAACAAAAACTTGGAGAATAAAGGAGAACCATCATGCGGGGAAAGATCTATGGAATCGGAGTGGGACCGGGTGACCCGGAGCTTATGACATTGAAGGCGGTCCGCCTGATCCGAGAAGCAGATGTGATCGCGATCCCGGGAAAAGACCGGGAGTCCTGCACCGCATATCAGATCGCCAGCGGGGCAGTTCCGGAGATCAAAGATAAGGAGATCATCCCTGTGGTGTTTCCGATGACAAAAAATGAGACTGTGTTAAGGGAGAGCCATGAGGCGGCGGTTCAGAGCCTTACGGCGCTTATGGACCAGGGAAAGACCATCGCGTTTCTGACGCTGGGGGACGTGACGATCTATTCGACCTACGGCTATGTCCATCAGAAACTTTTGAGTCTCGGATATGAGTCGATTCTGGTAAACGGGGTCCCGTCCTTCTGCGCGGCGGCGGCAAAACTCGGGATCTCACTCGGGGAAAAGGCGGAGGCGATCCACATTCTGCCGGGATCCTATCCGGTCGCAGACGGACTGGAGCTCCCGGGAACAAAGATCTTAATGAAGTCAGGAAAAAAGATCGGGGACGTGAAGCGGGAACTCATGGAAAGAGAGCTTCCGGCCTGGATGGTGGAAAACTGCGGAATGGACGGCGAACGGCTTTTTGAGAGCGCTTCGGAGATTGCGGAGGACGCGGGATATTATTCCCTTATTATCGCGAAGGACAGGGAGGAACAGTAGCGCATGGAGACAAAAAAATGGCGGACGATCCGGATCGGAACGCGCAAAAGCAGACTGGCGCTCGTTCAGACAAAGATGGTTGCGGAGGCGATCCGGGCAGTATGTCCGGAGGTCGTGTGCGAGCTGGTGCCGCTGATGACAAAAGGCGATAAGATCTTAAAGACATCCCTCGTGGCGTTCGGCGGAAAAGGCGCGTTTGTCGAGGAGTTTGAGCAGGGACTGTTAAACGGGGAGATCGACCTTGCGGTCCACAGCGCGAAGGACATGCCGATGGATCTGAGCGACGGGCTCTGCATTGGGGCAGTTTTAAAACGGGAAGATCCGAGAGACGTCTTTGTAACGGTAAAAGGCCGGACTTCGGAGCGGATGCCGCGGATCATCGGAACGGGAAGCCCGAGACGCCAGGTTCAGATCATGGAGCGCGGGGACGTGGAGTGCAGACTTCTTCGCGGAAATGTCGATACACGGCTGGAAAAACTATATGCGGGAGAGTATGATGGGATCATTCTTGCTGCTGCTGGTCTTTCCCGCCTCGGACTTCTGGATGATCCGAGATTTTCATTTGAATTCCTGGAACCGGAAACCTTTATCCCGGCAGGCGGCCAGGGGATCATCGCTGTTGAGGCAAAAAAAGGCAGCGAGGTTTTAAAGATCCTGGAAAAACTGAATGACAGAGAGTCGGAGCGCGCCCTGTTTGCGGAGCGGAAGGTCCTGCGCCTTCTTGGGGCAGGCTGTACCGCGGCAGTTGGTGTGTACGCGAAGGAAGAGAATGGAAGCTTCCGGATGGATCTGATGAGGGAAACAAAGAACGGAGTGACCCGCACTCAGGTTTCAGGAGCAGCGGAGGATTCCATGAGACTCGCGGAGCTTCTTGTCAGACAGGGAACCGATGAGGATGTGCCGGCAGGAAAGGCATTTCTCGTCGGCGCAGGTCCGGGAAATGGCGGTCTGATCACTGTAAAGGGGCAGCAGATCTTAAAAGCGGCGGAAGTTCTCGTATATGACCGGCTTGGCTCCGAGGAATTATTGTCTTTAGTGCCGGAATCCTGCGAGCGGATCTATGTCGGGAAAGAGGCGGGTCACCACATCAAAAAACAGTCGGAGATCAATCGGATCCTTGTGGAGAAAGCACTGGAGGGGAAACGTGTAGTCCGCTTAAAAGGTGGAGATCCCTTCGTCTTTGGGCGAGGCGGCGAGGAGATCCAGGCACTCACGGAGGCAGGAATCTCCTATGAGGTCGTCCCGGGCGTCACATCCGCGATCGGAGCACTGGAAGCGGCCGGGATCCCGGTCACACACCGGAATATCGCAAGAGATTTCCATGTCTTTACAGGACATATCTCCCATGAGGACGGCGAAGGACTCTACGGGGATTACAGCCTGTATGCGAAACTCCCGGGAACCCTGATCTTTCTGATGGGATTGTCCAACCTTGAGGAGATCGTGAAACGTCTCATGGACGGCGGAAAAGACGGGGAGACGCCCGCTGCCGTTGTGACGGACGGAACACTTTCGAGAATGCGTGTAGTGAGGGCATCCTTGAAAGACCTGCCGGAAGCCGTGAGAAAATCGGGACTCACGCCGCCGGGGATCATCGCGGTCGGTGAGGTCTGCGCATTCCACTTTACATCCATGGTCCCGGGCGCGCTCACCGGAATTACAGTCGGAGTCACCGGAACGGAAGCCGTCGGAGGACGAATCATGGACCGGCTGGCAGTCGAAGGGGCGAAGACGATCCGCGCCGGGGAGTCGGTCGTAGTGAGAGAACCGATGGATCGCCTGGATCAGGCATTCACGGATCTTGAACAGTACAGATGGGTGATCTTCACAAGCCGGAATGCTGTGAAGATCTTCTTCGAGCGGATGCATGAAAAGCATGTGGATCTCAGAAAACTCGGCTCCTTAAAGTTTGCCGCTGTCGGGCGCGGGACCGGGGAGTATCTCGCAAATATCGGGATCGCGCCGGACTTTATCCCGAAAGAATACACGACGAAGGCGCTGGCAGACGGACTTGTCAAATACCTGAAGGAGAATGGAGAGACTTCTGGGGCAAAAACTGCTGCCGTCAATGTAGCCTACAGCATTTCCAGTTCAGAAAATGTCTGTCCGTGTGCTGAGGCAGGAAAATTTCTGATCCCGCGGGCAAAGCAGGGCTCGAAGGTCCTCACGGAGACACTGGCGGAACAGGGATATGCGTTTGATGATATTCCAATCTATGATATCCTGGTGGAGCAGACGGAGCTTGCGAGACTTAAAACTGCCGACTATATCACGTTTGAGAGCGGCTCCGGCGTCCGAGGATTCTTCGCGGGACGTGAGGCGGAAGCGGCATCTCTGTTTGAGACGGTGAGACCAGTCTGCATCGGAAAGGTGACAGCGGCAGTCCTTGCGGAATACGGAGTGAAGAATGCCCTGACAGCTTCCGACTATACAGCGGACGGAATTTTAGAGGTGCTGCTGGCGGACAGAAACGAGATCGCGAGGTAAACATGGATACCTTTGTATACAAAGACCATAAAAAGTTAAGATGCGGATACACCACAGGAACCTGCGCGGCTCTGGCGGCTCAGGGGGCGGTGCGATTTCTGCTCACAGGATCCTGGAAGGAGACGGAGGAGATCATGACCCCGAAGGGGATTCCGGTGTGCGTATCGCTGGAAGAGAAAACTTCCGGGGATAGTTGGGCGGAGTGCGCGGTCAGGAAGGACGCAGGGGACGATTATGATGTGACGAACGGGATCCTGGTGTATGCGCGGGCGGAGTTTGTGAAAGATAAAAACTTTTATGAAAAGGTTCAGATGTCACATCTGGAAAGTTCCGGGTTCGGAGCTGCAGGAGAAAAACCTGGTCTGAGTCCAGAAAACCAGAAACAGCAGAAAAAAGCGAATGCCGCTCATCAGAAAGAGGCACTTCCTGAGTCGCTTGTCAGAATCGACGGCGGCATCGGCATCGGTCGCATCACAAAATCCGGTCTGGATCAGCCAGTAGGCGCTGCAGCGATCAATTCTGTGCCGCGTAAGATGATCCGGGACGCTGTCTACGAGCTTTTGGAGGAAGCCGGAGAGCTTCGCCTGGTATCGATCACAATATCGGTTCCTGCAGGCGTAGAAGCTGCGAAGAAGACCTTCAACCCGGTCCTGGGAATCGAGGGCGGGATCTCCGTTCTCGGGACCAGCGGGATTGTGGAGCCCATGAGTGAGGAAGCGCTTGTCGAGACGATCCGTACCCATCTAAATGTCTTAAAGGCAGAGGGCAGAAAATGGGTGATCGCAGTGCCTGGAAATATGGGCGCGGGATTTTTAGAGAGGTATCTCGTAGAACATGGTAAATTCTGTACCGATGCTCATCAAGGGAGTAACGCGGCGGACACGGATGCTGCTGTTGAGGCAGAACAGATGGCTTATGGAGAATTATCAACGGGAACAGAACCATCACTTCTGGAAGGATTTATGAATTCCCTCGTCACCATGAGCAACTTCGTCGGCAAGACCATTGACCTTGCCGCGGAACTGGGCTTTTCCGGTATCCTGATCGCCGGTCACATGGGAAAACTCGTGAAGATCGGAAACGGGATCATGAACACCCACTCCAGGGAGGCGGATGGTCGCATGGACACGATGCTGTCCTGCGCGTTATCTGCCGGAACCGAGGACCTGGAACTCCTTAGAAAGATCCAGAGATCCAACACGACGGATGAGGCGATGGATCACTTAAAACAGGCGGGAATCATAGAGGACACGATAAACGTATTCTTAAAGCGTGCCGATTGGCACCTTACCCATCGATCCAGGGACGAGGTGAGGACGGGAATGATCGTCTTCGGGACAAAGGGGGAGTATCTGGGAGAGACGGAAGGCGCGGACGCGATTCTGCGGTCAGCGTTGAAAGAGCTGGATCAATAAGCTTCCACTTAGCGCTGAAAGAACTGAAACAATAAGTTTTGGAACAACGCATGAAAGTTACGGTCTCTGATCATTCATCGAAATTAAAGGAAACACTATGGAAAACAGGCAGAAAAATTACGGGAGCGTCCATGACACAAAGGCATCCATGATGTATAACCGCTTCCTGAAACAATACAACGAGTGGCTTTCCGGCGGACCGATCCCGGATACCGGAAATCAGGATATAAAGTATTTTCTGAGCCAGCAGCGGAAGCGGTTGGAAAAACGCGGACTTCACAGAGATTCATCCATAGAACTCCGGGGTCTTCTGGCCTCAGCCGGCGCGATCCCGCCGAAGGTCGGAAAGAAATATACGAATGTGACAGAATTCCGCACGGCGCAGAGAAATACGACATATTCCAGGGGTGGACGGATCATCGGAAAATTCCGGAAGAAAGAGATCTTATACCAGACGATCACCTTCGCGAATGAGGCGACGGTAGACGGAACGGAGCCATGTACCTGCCCGTCCTGCGGAGCGGTGAGCCAGATCAAGGCGCTGTTTGAAGGCTGCCCATACTGCCACACAAGATTTCTGATGCAGGATCTGTATCCGAAGGTCGCGAATTTTTATTCCATTGAAGACCTCAGCTATTCCACGGAAGAGATCAAGAGAACATTAACTCCCTGGTGCGGCGGAGGGGCAGTCATCTTCACGGTGTTCATGCTGGCATACCTGGCATGGGAGAGGGCAAAGACCGGTGATCCTCTGACACTATATTCCATGATCTGCCCGCTGATCGGGTATCCAGTAATCGGAGCCTTCGGCGGATATATGCTGTTTGCCTTAAAAACACTTGGGTATATTTTCTGGCGGGCGATGCAGAGCCTTGGACTTCTGTTTGCCACTTCTGGCAGCAAAAACAGGCTGATCCGGTTCATGAAGAATTACGAGCCGGATTTTGGCTATGAAAACTTTGAAAACCAGGTCATTGCTCTGGCAAAAAATATTATCTTTTCCGAGCCGGGAGAGGACCTTTCTATTATCCGCGGTCCCTGGGATGGGGAAAGTTTCCAGAACATCACGGACATTGTATACAGGGGAGCTATGTCGGTGGGGAACTGCTGGCAGGAAGGCCCGTATGTGTATGCGGATATCGATCTGTACTTCTGCGATACATATGACAGGGGAAGTTCGATGAAGGAGAAAAACGACAGGATCCGGATGATCGTCGGAAAGAATATCCAGATCCCGCAGGACCCGGGATACTCGATCCATCAGGTCTCCTGTGAAAGCTGCGGGGCAAGCTTTGACGCGATGAAGATCCGTCACTGCCCGTACTGCAAGCGGGAGTATGACATGAGAGACCATGCATGGACGGTCATGAAGATTCGAAAAACAGGAGGAAAACCATCATGATACATTTTGTTGGAGCCGGAAGCGGAGCGCCGGACTTGATCACGGTCCGGGGACAGAAATTCCTTCGGGAGGCGGACGTGGTGATCTATGCGGGATCCCTTGTGAATCCGGAGCTTTTAAAGGAGACGAAGCCGGGGTGTGAGATCTTAAACAGTGCCTACATGACTCTTGACGAGGTGATCCGTGCCATGGAGAAAGCGGAGCGTGAAGGAAAAATGACGGTGCGGCTTCATACCGGTGATCCAGCGATCTACGGAGCGATCCGGGAGCAGATGGACCGGCTGGATGAGAAAAAGATTGCTTACGATGTATGCCCGGGGGTCAGCTCCTTCTGCGGCGCTGCATCGAGTCTCCATGCGGAACTCACGCTGCCTGGCGTGTCCCAGTCCGTGATCATCACGAGAATGGCGGGGCGGACCGGAGTCCCGGGGCGGGAGAGTTTCCGTTCCCTGGCGGCTCACCATGCGACCATGGCGGTGTTCTTAAGCACGGGACTGTTGTCACAGATGGAAAAGGAACTTGCGGAAGCAGGATATGAGTCGGACACTCCGGCGGTGATCATCTACAAGGCGACATGGCCGGAGGAGAAGATCGTCCGCTGCACCGTCTCTACGCTGGCGAAGTCCGCAGAGGAGAACGGAATTAAGAAGACGGCAATGATCTTTATCGGTGATGTATTCGGCACGAGAGAGGCAAACGGCTACGAGGAGTCAAGACTCTATGCGCCGGACTTCTCCACGGAATTCAGAAAGGGGACGGACATATGAAGAAGCTGACAGTGGTCGGCATGGGACCTGGAGAATATGAATCCATGACGCTCCGTGCCGTAAAGGCGCTTAACACCTGCGATGTGATCGTGGGATACACGGTCTATGTGGATCTCGCGAAGCCGTACTTTCCAGATAAGGAATTTCTGACGACCCCCATGAAACGGGAGATCGAGCGCTGCGAGATGGCTTTTGCGGAGGCGGAAAAAGGAAGATCTGTCGTGATGATCTGCAGCGGGGACGCAGGAATCTACGGAATGGCGGGACCGATCCTGGAACTCGGGGAGAAGCACCCGGAGGTGGAGATCGAGGTGATCCCGGGGATCACGGCGGCTCTCTCCGGCGGCGCTGTCCTCGGGGCACCGCTGATGCATGATTTTGCGGTGATCAGTTTAAGTGATCTTTTAACACCCTGGGAGACCATTGAGAATCGCCTGGACGCGGCGGCGAAGACTGATTTTTCCATCTGCCTCTATAATCCGTCCAGCAGGAAGCGGGCGGACTATTTAAAGCGTGCGTGTGAGATCTTTTTACGGTACAAGAGCTCGGATACCGTCTGCGGCATTGTAAAGAACATCGGAAGAGACGGGGAGACGAAGAAGGTCATGACGTTAGCGGAATTAAAAGATTACGAGGCGGACATGTTCACCACCGTGTTTATTGGAAACAGCCGGACCGAAAAGTCCGTCCTTGGCGGACAGAACTGGATGGTCACACCGAGAGGATACCGGATATGAAAATAGAGGAAGAAAAAAAGATCGCGATCTTTGCGGGGACCACGGAAGGCCGGCTTCTCGCGGAGAGACTGGCCGGGAGCAATGTCCGGGCGGATGTTTTCGTCGCGACGGAGTACGGAAAAGAGGAGATCCCGGAGGCACCGAATCTCCATGTCCATGACGGGCGCATCGATGAGAACGGGATGGAGGATCTGTTCCGGGAAAAACGGTACGATCTGATCCTGGACGCGACGCACCCGTTCGCGAAGGTCGTTACGGCAAATATCCGTGAGGCGGCGAAGAAGACAGATACGCCGTTTTTGCGGATCCTGCGGGACGGAGGCCGGAGCGGAATTCGGGTCCAGACGCTGGAGGAAATCCAGAAAATGGCGGCTGACCGGAAAAATGAGCCGGTATTTGTCGATTCGGTCTGCACGGCAGTCGAATTTCTGAAGATGACCGAAGGACCGGTCTTTGTCACGACCGGAAGTAAGGAATTATCTGCGTTTCTGGAGCTTCCGGACTGGGAGACGAGAGTCTACGCGCGCGTCCTCTCGATGCCGGATGTTGTAAAGACATGTGCGGACATGGGATTCTACGGCAGCCATCTGATCGCGATGCAGGGACCGTTTTCGAAAGAGCTGAATGTCGCGATGATGAGATCCGTCCATGCGAAATGGATGGTGACGAAGGAATCAGGGAAAGCTGGCGGCTTCGGGGAGAAAGTCAGCGCAGCGAAGAAAGCCGGAGTCGGACTCGTCGTGATCGGGCGTCCGGCGGAGGATGGGATCTCGCTGGAAGATGGAATCAAATATCTGGAGAAAAATTTTTCACTCGCAGCTTCCGATGGGCATGAAAAAGACGATGCGGACGACAGACTGGAACAGGCAGGAGAGAGCTGCCAAACAGGTTCAGATCTGATAAACACAGATCATATCGCTCCGGAGAAAGCAGATCGGGACCAGCCCGCTCCTGCACAGGAAGACTCCGTCGGATCAGCGGTCGGAGAAAACATAAAAAACGAAAAAATTCGCCAGGTTTTCCTCATCGGAACCGGCCCGGGAGATTCATCCTGGCTTACAGGCGAGGCAAAGAAACGTCTTGAGGCGTGTGACCTGATCGTCGGCGCATCCCGCTGTGTTAGACAGCTTGCCGATTTCCACAAGCCGGTCTACGAGGCATATCAGCCGGAAAAGATCGCAGATTATCTGGACAGCCATCCGGAAGCAGGGATCATCTGCGGAGCCATGTCAGGCGATACCGGATTTTACAGTGCGGCGGAGAAGCTCTCCACAGTCCTGGAGAAGCGCGGATCGTATGAAGTCACGATCATTCCGGGGATTTCATCGGTCGGATACTTTTTCGCAAAGATCCGGCGCCCGTGGGATCATGTAACACTCTTCAGCATGCATGGTCAGGAGACAAATTTTGCGTCCGAACTGAAACGCACCGGACGCGCGTTCGTCCTTGGAGGCGGAACCGATTTCTACGGGAAGATCTGCGGACAACTGGAAGAACTCGGAATGCAGGAGACAAAGCTCTTTATCGGTGAGAACCTCTCTCTAGACGGGGAGCAGGTCCTCTCCGGATCCCTGGAGACATTCAGGGAGCGGAAGGCTCCGCCGCTTGCGGTCCTCTATGCGGAATGGAACGGTCCGCTCCGGCCGATGTCACATGGTCTCCCGGATGAGGAATTTCTTCGCGGCAAAGTCCCGATGACAAAGATGGAAGTCCGCGCGGTTTCCGTATCGAAGCTGGAGCTGACGGAACATTCCGTTCTCTACGATGTCGGGGCCGGAACGGGATCGATCTCCGTGGAGTGCGCGGGACTTTCCGACTCGGTAAAAGTCTTTGCGATCGAGAAGAACCCGGAAGCAGTGGAACTTCTGGAGCAGAATTTCCGGAAATTTGCACTCACAAATGCAAAAATCATCGCAGGAAATGCCCCGGAGGCATTGAATGACCTTCCTGCTCCGACGCACGTCTTCATCGGCGGGAGCAGCGGAAAGATGGAGGAAGTCATTGCGCTCTGTCTCAAGAAGAATCCTAAGACAAGATTTGTCGTAAACCTCATCACACCGGAATCTCTTGCAGCTGTCCTTGCGGCGGCGAAGACTCTTCCGGTAACGGAACCGGAGCTCGTGACCCTGACAGCAGCCAGATCAAAAAAAGCCGGAAACAGCCACCTGATGATGGGACTGAATCCGGTGTGGATCGTGAGCTTTGAAGGGAAGAAACAGGGAGAAGAACATGACGAAATATGAGATTTTGAAGGAGACGGAACTATTTATCCTGGATATGGATGGGACTTTTTATCTGGACAATGATGTGATCGACGGAGCACTGTATTTTCTGGATGAAGTGAAAAAAGCCGGAAAACGATTTGTGTTTTTTACAAACAATTCATCCAAATCACCGGGAACCTATATTGATAAACTGGCAAAAATGGGATGCAATATTGGCAGAGAACAGATCATCACATCCGGTGATGTGATGATCCAGTATCTGAAAGAGTATTATCCAGGAAAAGAAGTCTATCTTGTCGGGACGCCGGATCTCGAAGATAATTTCCGCGAAAATGGGATCCGGCTGACGAAAGAGATGCCGGACGTGGTGGTGATCGGCTTTGATATGACACTGACGTATGAAAAGCTGGAACGCGCCTGCACATATATCCGGAACGGTGCTGTTTTTCTTGCAACCCATTTGGACATCAACTGTCCGACAAAAGACGGTTTTATTCCGGACTGCGGTGCCATATGTGCGGCGATCTCCCTGTCGACAGGGAAAGAACCGAAGTATGTCGGAAAACCATCTAAAGAGACAGTGGACATGGTCCTGGAACTGACCGGAGCGAAGCGTGAGGAAGTCTCCTTCGTCGGAGATCGTATCTATACAGATGTAAAGACCGGAGTGGCAAACGGCGCACATGGGATCCTGGTCCTGACCGGAGAGACAAAGCCGGAAGACATTCCGAAGTCTGACGTTGTTCCGGATGCTGTTTTCACAGGATTAAAAGAGATGGGAGAACTGCTCGGAGAAAAATGAACAGTGTCCATTTTGTACCCATCTATATGATACACTAAAAATAACCGATCCGCATAAATGCCGGAGACCGGAAACCGACCCGGCTTTCAGATAAGGCGGACATATGCGAAATCGGTCAGCAAAAGAAGAAAAGTGGATGACACATGGAAACAGATATGACAATGTTAGCAGGTGCAACCGTGATCGGAGGGAGCCTGGGAATCTATTCAACTCTGCGGCTGATCTATTATATCTTCTACATGATCGCGAACTGGAGGATTTTTTCAAAGGCCGGAGAGCCGGGCTGGAAATCCCTGATCCCGTTCTACAATGTTTATACGGAGTATAAGCTGCAAAGCATTTGGACACGGTTTCGGCTTTGGCGTAGGACTTTTCTTCCTCCAGCCGATTTTCTCAATGATCCTCGGATTCGGAAGCGACCAGTACCAGGGAAATCAGCCATAAAAACAGAATATAAAAGATGGGAAGCAGGAGCACTTGGCGGCTCCTGCTTTTTTTGATGCAGAGGAAATAGCGATGAAATTTTTATCCAGGAGGACCTGTCCAAAAAATGTGCGGACAGACAAATATAATAAAATCATACTTCAGATGGAGAGTGAAAATAAGGAGTGGGGCAGGAGCAGAGAGATGAGAACGAAAATTCAGGACACGTGGGATATTTAAAGGACAGGTAAAATGATATAATAAAAATATCAAACAGGAAAGATGCAGGCAGAATACTTAAACCGAAGAAAAAAACACATGGAACAGGTTGCGGCATCATCCACAGGGATATCCGGAATTAGGAAAAGGGGGATCTATATGAGAAATATGACATTTGGAGGATTTTTAGCAGGCTTATGTACGATCATCGGACTTCTCTGTTTTATCGGAGCAGTCAGCGACGCAGCAGAACCGAAATGTATCGTGACCGGGTGCAGCAACAAGCGGGCACCGGAGAGCAGTTACTGTTATCTCCACAAACCGTACCGAAGATCTTATACAAGTTCTTACTCGTCGGGGAGTTCGGGCAGCAGTTCGTCCTCGTCCTACGGAAAGTCATCGGGAAGCAGCTCATCCGGATCATCCAGCTATAAAAGCAGCAGTACTTCCGGCAGCAGCTCTGCAGCATCCAGAAGCTCTTCTTCCTACAGCAAGCCGAAAAGTTCTTATGGAACCAGCAGTTACAGAAAAAGCACTGCGGATTCCTACGATGACGGATATGATGACGTCTATATGGACGGGGATTACGATGATGACCGTTATGCCGGAGACAGCGACTACGCGGATGGCGTCGATGACGCGCTGGATGAGCTGGGGGATGATTAGAAAAACAGCGGAGAAGATTGCAAACCATGTCTGGCGCTATGAAATTACTGATGGTATATAGAAACAAATGGAATGAAAATACAGAGTACAGGAGGAAACGTTTATGAAACATATTGTAATCGACCTGGAGATGAACAAGATCGCGCGCAGCTCAGAAGCGAGAAAAATCTGCAAAAGCGAGATCATAGAGATCGGAGCTGTCATGCTGGATGAAAACCTGCAGGAGATCGGGAACTTCCGTACATATGTAAAACCGGAATACAACGATAAGATCGCGGCGGAGATCCGGAATCTGACCGGGATCACAGACGCGATGGTAGCGAATGCACCGGTATTCAGGGAAGCATTCCGGATGTTCACAAACTGGTGCCTGGGAACAGGAGATGAGGTCACGATCTATGCCTGGAGTGACTCTGACTACAACCAGGTCGTAAAAGAGATCCTCTTAAAAGAATACGAGCTTTCCGACGAAGAACACGGCCTGATCGACACCGAGTGGACCGATTTCCAGAATGAATTCGACGCGCACATCGGGTTCGAGAGACGGATCTCCCTGGAACTCGCCCTCGACATGGCCGGAATCGATTTCTCCGGCAGACAGCACGACGCCCTCGACGACGCCAGAAACACCGCCGACCTCCTCCACGTCTTCCGCGACCGTGATCTCTTCGAGAAAACTCTCCGCAAAGTCAAAGAAGCGATGGACCCGACGCCGCTGGGGAATACGCTGGGGAGTATGATTGATTTCTCGGGGTTTGTGGTGGGGTGATGCAGGTTAAAGCCAAACACTTGCAGAAATAGATTCCGAACACGGAATCAAATCTACATAAAGTGAAAATAAATTCCGAAATGAGAATATAATCCAGCTTTTCAACTTCAGAACTTCAGAACGAATGTGTCATAAACTTGCCATTTAGATGTAAGAATGGTAAAATCGAGAATAACAGAAAAATACAGCAACGTAACATTTTGAACGGAGTATACAGTTCATAACAAGTTTTTTTAAATTACCGGTCGGTGTCAACAGCTTTGAGAAAATCCAGAGAGAGGGATTTTATTATTTCGATAAGACGAAGATGATCGAACGGCTGCTTGAACAGTGGGGCGAAGTGAATCTATTTACAAGACCACGACGCTTCGGAAAAACATTGAACATGAGTATGCTGCGCAGTTTTTTGAAATCGGAACTATCATCCTTGCAGACGTTATCGCAGCCATTACAGACAAAAACAATTATCCTGATCAATGCGTATGACATGCGGCTAGATAAGGCATTTCACCACAGTTATTATAAAGAAATGGCATCGTTGATCTGAAAAATTTTCGGACAGGCACTTAAAACGAATGATTCTCTACAATTCGCAGTGCTGACAGGGTGTCTTCGGGTCTCAAGAGCCTTATTTACAACAGATTATCTGACACGAGCGGAAAAGCGGAGCGTGGAGTATATCAATCTTATAAAGGAGCAGCAATATGACAGAGCATAATTTGGCGAATGATTTGAGTAATACAGATTACACCTATTCGACAGATGTTATGACTGGTGGAAGTGATAGGAGAATGTATCTTTACTATCAGCTTATTGGCAGTTTGAAGAAAGCTGATAGTGTTGACATCATCGTCTCTTTTTTGATGGAATCCGGTGTTAAGATGCTCATATCAGATCTTGAAAATGCTCTGAAGCGAGGTGCAAAGATCCGCATATTAACGGGAAATTATTTGGGAATTACTCAGCCATCTGCCCTTTATCTGATCAAACAGAAACTAGGAGCTCAGGTGGATTTGCGTTTTTATAATGAGAAAGGGAGATCTTTTCATCCGAAATCGTATATTTTTCACTACAAGGAGCACAGTGAAATTTACATAGGTTCATCCAATATTTCAAGGAGTGCTTTGACTTCCGGCGTTGAGTGGAATTATAGATTCAGCAGCCGGACGGATGGTAAGAACTACGATAAATTCTATAATGCGTTTGAAGATTTATTTGAGAATCATTCAATCGTAATCGATGACGAAGAATTAAAAAGGTATTCCAAAGGATGGCATAGGCCTGCCGTTGCAAAAGATCTGGACAAATATGATGATTTCGATTCAGAAGAATCCAATGATGTTATCAGCATTTTTGAGCCTAGGGGAGCACAAATAGAAGCTTTATGTGCATTGGAAAGCTCAAGAGCGGAAGGCGCAAAGAAAGCCTTAATTCTGGCTGCAACAGGAGTAGGAAAAACATATCTGGCTGCATTCGACTCAAAGAATTACAAAAGGATATTGTTTGTAGCGCATCGTGAAGAAATATTAAAGCAGGCAGCAGAATCATTTCGGAATGTCAGGCACTCGGATGATTATGGCTTTTTTAATAATAATGAAAAAGCTACAGATAAATCGGTGGTTTTTGCTTCTGTATATACGTTAGGGAAAAAGGAATATCTGAACGACCAATATTTCGAACCGGAGTATTTTAATTACCTGATTATTGATGAGTTCCATCATGCGGTAAATGAACAGTATAGAAATATCGTGAAATATTTTAAACCACAGTTTATGCTGGGATTGACAGCCACGCCGGAACGAATGGATGGTAAAAATATCTATGAAATATGTGACTATAATGTACCATATGAAATCACTTTAAAAGAGGCCATCAATAAGGGAATGCTTGTTCCGTTTCATTATTATGGAATTTTTGATCCGACGGATTATTCAAAGCTGCATATCGTAAAAGGCAGATATGATGAAACAGAGTTAAATAAGACTTATATTGGAAATGCGGTTAGATATGACCTGATTTATAAATATTATTGCAAATACGGATCTAACAGAGCACTCGGATTTTGCTGCTCCAGAGTTCATGCAAATGATATGGCCAGGGAGTTCTGCCGGCGTGGCATTCCTTCGGTAGCGGTTTATAGTAATTCGGAGGGAGAGTTTTCCGAGAACAGAGAGACAGCTATCAGTAAACTGAAGAACGGTGAAATCAAGGTGATTTTTTCTGTGGATATGTTCAATGAAGGAGTAGATATCACGTCTGTGGATATGGTTATGTTTTTACGTCCTACAGAGTCACCGGTGATATTTTTACAGCAGCTTGGACGTGGGCTCAGAAAAAGCAGAGGTAAGGAATATTTAAATGTGCTGGACTTCATTGGAAATTATGAAAAAGCCGGCCGTGTGCGTTTTCTCCTAACAGGTAAGACAGAGAATAAAACATATAATCAAGCAGATCATTCTGACTTTCCGGATGACTGTATCATAGATTTTGATATGAAACTGATTGATCTGTTTTCAGAAATGGATAGAAAAAACCAGAAAATAAAAGATCAGATTGACAAAGAATTTTGGCGAATCAAGGATCAGTTAAACAAAATACCCACAAGGATTGACTTTTTTACATATGCGGATGACCAGATTTATGAATTGATGCTGGGACATGCTAAGGATAATCCTTTGAAAAACTATTTAGAGTATTTAAAAAGCTTTGATTTATTAACAGATGAAGAAAAAGTGCTCTATCAGGGGATTGGAAGGGAATTTATCAATTATATTGAGACCACAAATATGTCAAAAGTATATAAAATGCCTGTATTACTGGCTTTTTATAATCATGGTCAGATCAGACATTGTGTAACGGAAGAACAGATCCTGGAAAGCTGGAAGGAGTTTTTCTCAACTGGAACAAACTGGAAGGATTTACAGGATGGAATTACATATGAAAAATATTGTGGTCTTTCTGATAAAGAGCATTTGAAAAAAATCATTCAAATGCCGGTTAGGTATTTATTGAAATCAGGGGTTGGATTTTTCAATCAAAAGGAAAAAACAGTGTTGTCGTTCAGTGATGAACTAAGTAAAGTGATAGGAAATACGGCACTTATCCATCATATGAAAGATGCGATAGAATACAGAATCATGGATTATTATCAGCGTAGGTATAGAAATGAGGTGTGATATGGCAGATAATGAGAAGCACATGGATACGTCAACAATTGATTATTATAATAGAAATTATGATACATTTGTAGAGTCTACACGGGATGTAGATTTTTCTGAAATTCAAAATACATTTATGGATATGCTGCCTAATAAAGCTGAGATATTGGATTTTGGGTGTGGATCAGGTCGTGATACCAAATGCTTTTTGGATCAAGGATATCAGGTAGAGGCGATAGACGGATCGGTGGAATTATGTCGTCTGGCGTCAGAATACACAGGAATTGAAGTAAGAGATATGCTGTTTCAAGAATTAGATGTACAAGAAAAATATGACGGAATATGGGCTTGTGCATCTATTCTTCATCTGAGTAGGACCGAATTATTTGATGTGTTAGAAAGGATGTCTCAAGCGTTAAAGAAAAATGGGATTATTTATACGTCTTTTAAATATGGTGATTTTGAAGGATTGCGAAATGGACGTTATTTTACTGATTTCACAGAAGAAACATTTGCCGTCCTGATATCTGGGATACCATCGTTATCAGTAGAAAAACAATGGATTACAGGAGATGCTCGAACGGGGCGCGAGAATGAAAAATGGTTGAATGTGATATTAAAAAAAGTTAATGGGTGTAGCGGTACTGATATGTAAATATAATCAGGTCGAAAATATAGGAGGCTGCCGATGGCAATAATCGAAATCAACAACTTAGGACCTGTTAAAAATTGTAAGATGAATTTGGAGCAATTCTGCGTATTAACCGGTCCGCAGGCGTCAGGAAAAAGTACAATAGCGAAAGCGCTATTTTATTTTCGAACCGTCAAGGACGATTGCCTGACTCTATATAGCAAGGAAAAGGCTGCTGGAGAAGAAACGGAAAATTTTTCTCATAGATTGAAAAAATATCTTCGCGGGAAATTCATGCAGATGTTTGGTTCCAGTTGGGGAATGAGTATGGACATGAATATGTCTTATACATTTGCGGAAAACACATACGTTCGTCTGATGCTGAAAGAGAGTAGCTATCCGGGGGCACAGAATTATATTGATTTTGAGTTTTCAGAGGACATCAAGCAGATATTAAATGAATTGGATTCCGGGAATTATAGACGGGAAGAAGTCGTGAAAATATTGCAGAGAGTGTTTCATGATGAGTTTGAGACCGTGTATATTCCTGCCGGAAGAAGCCTGATCACTCTGCTGACGAGTCAGTTGAATTATATTCTATCATCGATGGATGATGGACAGAAACGAAGTATTGACTATTGTACCCAGAATTATATGGAGAGAATCCTGCGTGTAAAACCATTGTTTTCGGATGGAATGCGGAGAATGTATTATGACAAGCTCCTGACGTCAACGGAACAGGTAAAAGAAGATTTGCTTGTAAAACTGATGGATACCATCGATGTGATTTTGAAGGGGAAATATCAATATGTAGGCGGGGAGGAACGCCTGGTTTTAAATGAACATCAGTATGTAAAAATGAACTATAGTTCATCCGGGCAGCAGGAAGTCATATGGATCTTGAATCTTCTTTTCTATTATGTGTTGGAAAATCGAAAAATCTATCTGATCCTGGAAGAACCGGAGTCACATTTATATCCGGAAGCACAGAGCCGGGTTGTGGAAGCATTGGGAATATTTTTTAATGCGGGAAATCAATTACTTGTAACCACACATAGTCCATATATTTTAGGCTCCATCAATAATTTGCTGTATGCAGGATCTTTGGATGAAAAGTGTCCGGAACAAGTCGAGAAGATTTTTGAAAAGGAACGCCAGTTACATGTAAAAAATACGGTGGCATATGATGTCAGCGGGGGAAAATTGAGTAACATTATGGATGATTCAGAGCCGTTGCTGCAAAACAGTGTGATTGATGGGATTTCACAGGAAATCAATGAGCGAATGGATCAGCTTCTTCGGATCGATTTGGGGGAATCGAAATAATGCTGTTAGAAAAGAGTAAATCTTTGTGTGAGGAGAGAGCAAAGAAAATAATATCAAGGGATAAGAAAAGCAGATGCGTGCATCGCGCGATCAACACAGCTCAGAACTTAGTTCGTCAATATCAGATTGATGAAGGTGTGATCACAGATAAGACGATTCAAAAATGTGATTTTCTTGTTTTGAATGATGAAAAAATGGATGCATATCTGATCGAATTAAAGGGAACGGACCTCAGGCATGCCTTAGAGCAATTGGAACAGACGGAGAGACATCTGAGTGCTGAATTAAGATCATATACCTTATATTATAGAATTGTTTATAAAGCGAATACACATGCAATCCGAAGTAGTGAGTATGTGAAGTTCTGCAAATTAAAAAAGAACAGGGTAAAGGCCAGCACGGATATTATTGAAGAGAAGATATAGTTTTATTGTTGGGGTGCGTACCGCAGAAATGTGATAGAATGAAAAGGTACTGGTGATTGGGAATTAACCAGGTATATTTTCGCTATCGAGAATACTCACTTTGAAACGCTTATATGATAAATTGATATTCACAAAAGAAACTATATTAAAATAAGCTTTGAAGGAGGTGATTTCATTGACCATCGAGGAAATTCTTGCAGGTGAATCTAAAAATGTTGAGTTTAAGATGCAGCGTCCAAAAGACAGCACAAAATATATGAAAACGGTTATTGCATTCTCTAATGGAGAAGGTGGACGCATCATATTTGGTGTGGATGATAGCACCCGTGAGGTGGTTGGAATTCCGAAAGAGATTATTTTCTCAGAAATTGATGCTATTACAACTGCAATTTCCGATAGCTGTGAACCTGTTGTGATCCCGGATGTCTATTTACAGACGATCAATGATAAAACCATCATCATCGCTGAAATCAGTGCGGGAAAGCAGCGTCCATATTATATCAAGTCTTTAGGCATCAACGATGGAACTTACATCAGAGTCGCAGGAACTTCTCGCCCGGCGGGGAGAGATCTGACAGCAGAGATGTATTATGAGGACGAGGGACGTTCCTATGATAAAGTGATCCGCAGGGATCTGACGGTGACGGATGAAGAGATTGAGGAACTTTGCCGCCAGATGAAGGAGGTTGCAATTGCCAATAGCAAGTCTAAGGCACAAAGAGAAAGGGTTAAAGATGTAACAAAGAATGTGCTGTTGAGCTGGGGACTATTGGCAGAAGCGGAAGATGGAAGAATTCACCCTACCAATGGTTATGTTTTTCTGCTTGGCAAGGATGATTTTCTTTCTCAGATACAATGTGGAATGTTTAAAGGAAAGACCCGTGCGGTGTTTGTGGACAAGCGCGAATATGGTGGACCGTTATGGAAACAGATTGATGATGTGTTTGAATTTGTACTGCGAAATATTCACCTCGGAGCAAAGCTGGAGGGAATTTATCGGAAAGATATTTATGAACTTCCGCCGGACAGTATCCGGGAGCTTATTATTAATGCTGTGATGAATTGTAGTTTCTTGCAGAATTCGCACATTCAGGTAGCAATTTATGATGACCGTTTGGAAATTACATCGCCGGGCGGTCTTATGCCAGGTGTGACTCTGGATAAGATGAAAGAGGGATATTCAAAAATACGTAATCGTGCGCTTGCACATGCGTTTTCTTATATGAATCTGATTGAGGTGTGGGGCAGCGGCATTCCGAAATTGATGGAAGCAATGCAGGAATACGGATTACGCGAGCCGGAGTTTCGCGATATGGAGATTGGATTTCGCATTAATCTCTATCGTAATATGGAAGAGACAAGAATAGGAACCGACCAAGGTGTTCAGAAAGTCGACCAAGACACGCGAAAATCCGACCAAGGTATACAAAAAGTCGACCAAGACACGCGAAAATCCGACCAAGGTATACAAAAAGTCAACCAAGATATTCAAAAGCTTACCGACGATGCTGTGAAAATTTCCGTGTACACGGAATACAACCTGACAGACAAGAGCAAAGCGGTTCTGGCATTGATTAAAGAACAGCCTGATATTACACAGAGAGAGATTGCAGCTCAATTGGGGTGGAAAATTAATCGTGTAAAATATCAGATTGATAAAATGAAAAGCCAGAATGTTATTCAGCGCATTGGAACCAGTCAAAAAGGATATTGGAAAATCTTGATTGAGAATAGCTCTTTTTAAACTAGAGAGGCAAGATCTGGAATGATGAATATGTTAAAAAATGGATTATCAGAAGAGAGCACTCCAACTTCCATCCGTCTCCCCCGCATCATGATCGCCGCCGAAAAGAGCGGCGGTGGGAAGACATTTTTCACCTGTGTGCTTCTTTCACTCCTAAAGGAGCGGATTGAGGCGGTGCGTGCCTTTAAGTGTGGCCCCGATTATATCGACCCGATGTTTCACCGGACGGTGCTGGAGATTCCATCGCGAAATCTGGACAGCTTTTTTGTGGGGGCGGATACGCTGCGGTATCTGCTGGGACGGGAAGTTCTGGAGAATAAGGAGCTTCCGGCGAGCCGGATCGCGGTCCTTGAGGGTGTAATGGGATTTTACGATGGTCTCGGCGGTGTCTCGGAGCGCGCCAGCGCATGGGAAGTGGCGGATCTTACGGATACACCGGTGATCCTGATCGTTGACATGAAGGGACGGAGTCTTTCGGCACTTGCCTCGATCAAAGGCTTCATGGAGTATCAGGAGAGGAGCCACGTTGCAGGCGTGATCTTTAACCGGCTGTCTCCGATGATATATCCGGGACTTAAGAAAAAGGCAGAGCAGGAGCTGGGGATCCGCGTGTTCGGATATATTCCGGAACTCAGAGATCTGACTCTGGAATCACGCCATCTGGGACTTGTCATGCCGGAGGAGATCCCGGGACTCAGAGAAAAACTGGAGTTTGTAAAGGAGAAGATCCGGGCGGGGATCGATCTGGACGGGATTTTGGAAGCAGCAGAGAAAGCTCCGGAACTTCTAATTAAGATTCCGGAAATCATAAAAAAACAGGAAGGAAAAACAATATCAGGAGCAGCCGCTGTCCATACTGTGTGTCATGCGGTTTTTGATGGAAGCAGAGCAATTTTTCAGGGAAAAAGAGAATTGGAAGCGCCTGCAGCAGATAATAAAAACTCCAGCAGCCCCGTGATCGCAGTTGCAAGAGACGAGGCGTTCTGCTTTTACTATGAGGACAACCTGGATCTTTTAAAAAAACTTGGAGCCAGGATCCAATATTTTTCTCCGATCCGAGATCAGGAGATCCCGCCGGAGGCGTCTGCGCTGTATCTTGGCGGCGGATATCCGGAGCTTCATGCGAAGGCACTTTCAGAGAATAAAACGATGCTTTCTTCGATCCGGGAGGCGATCAGGAATGGGATGCCCTGTATCGCAGAGTGCGGCGGGTACCTCTATTTGAAGGAGTCGATCGAAGATCCGGCTGGAAAGCGCTGGGAAATGGCCGGTGTTCTTCCGGGAAACAGCCAGGATACAGGGAAACTTGGAAGATTCGGCTACATTACCGTGACAGCGAAAAAGGACGGACTTCTCGGACCGGAGGGAACTCAGTTTCGCGCCCATGAATTCCACCACTGGGATTCACCGGAAAATGGAACTGATTTTCAGGCGAAGAAACCGGTCGGGACCCGCGGCTGGGAGTGCGGATACACAACAGAAAGCTTCTATGCCGGTTTCCCACATCTGTATTTTTACAGCAATCCGGAGATCGCGGAGCATTTTGTAAAGCAGGCACAAAGCTGGAGAGAAACCATTTGGGAAATCCAAAAAGAATGACATAAGGAAAGATAATGAGTGACAACACGATGACAACAGAGACAATCGAAGAAAAATTTCAAAGCTATCTGAAACAGATCGTCCCAGCCGACCGCCATGCGATGGAACTCGCAAAAAAGCGATGGGATTCCGTTGCAAAGCCGATCGGCAGTCTCGGGATCCTGGAGGACGATATTACAAGGATCGCCGGGATCAGGCGGAGTGCGTCCGGGATCACGCTTGATAAGTCCGCACTTGCAGTCATGTGCGCGGATCATGGCGTCGTTTCGGAAGGCGTGACCCAGACCGGGAAGGAAGTGACCCGGATCGTGGCGGAGAATTTCACGCGGGGGGAGACTTCAACTTCCAAAATGTGCCGGACTGCCGGAACAGATCTTTATCCGGTGGACATGGGGATGGACTGTGAAGTGATCGGAGTAAAACAGCCGGATCCGCACCGGATCATGGACCGAAAGATTGCGAGAGGTTCCGGAAATATCGTGAGAGAACCTGCGATGAGCAGAAAGAACTGCCTGCAGGCGCTGGTTTCCGGGATCGAACTTGCGTTTACGTTCCGGGATATGGGATATGAGCTTCTCGCTGCAGGTGAGATGGGAATCGGAAATACGACGCCTGCTGCCGCGATGAGCGCAGTGCTCACGGGACTTTCCCCGGAGGAAGCGACCGGACGGGGAGCCGGACTTTCGGATGCCGGGCTGGAAAAGAAAAAACGGGCGGTTTCGATGGCGGTCGGCCGCTTTTATGAAACATATCCGCAGTACCGGGGCGGAACGAAGGAAGATTATGAGAATGGGGCGCTCTCGGCTGTGACAGTCCTTTCGGAGCTTGGCGGTTTTGACCTTGCGGGAATGACCGGGCTCTTTTTAGGCGGGGCGGCGGCCGGACTCCCGGTCCTCATGGACGGGTTCCTCTCGACCGTATCGGCACTTCTCGCGGTCCTGATCCGCCGGGAGGCGAAAGATTATCTCTTTGCCTCGCACATTTCCAGTGAACCGGCCGGAAAAGCGGTTCTTGAAATGCTTGGACTTCCGGCGCCGCTTCATCTCGGGATGCATCTCGGCGAGGGAAGCGGGGCTGTAGCGATGATCCCACTTTTAAAGATGGGAGCGAGCGTCTACGAAGAGATGAGCACTTTTTCCGACATTTCCGTCGAGCAGTACGTGGATTATGAGAAGGAGGTCCGGACATGAGAGCGGCGATCATAGCGTTTTCGATGTATTCCAGGATCCCGATGCCGATGTTTGAGTGGAAGGAAGAGGACATGAAATACGCCATGTGCTTTTTTCCCGCGATCGGGGCGGTGATCGGAGCGGTGTTTTTTGGAATGTATCTGCTGCTCGACAGGATCCTGACGGGAAAGATCCTGGCAGCGGGGATCCTCCTCGCAGTGCCGCTTTTTATCACGGGCGGGATCCACATGGACGGATTTATGGACACCTGCGATGCAAGAGCGTCATATGGCGACCGGGAGAAGAAGCTGGGAATCTTAAAGGACACGCACACAGGAGCGTTTGCGGTGATCTTCGGAGGACTGTATCTGATCCTCTACGCAGCGGCGTGCACGGAACTTGATGAGGGAAGTGTGCTCCTCACAGCGATCGGGTTTATTCTTTCCAGGGCGCTCAGCGGCCTTTCCACCGCGACATTTCCGGAGGCGCGAAAACATGGGATGCTGGCAGATTTTATGAAGGATGCGAGAAAGAAGACCGTGGCAGTCTGCATGCTCGTGATCTTTTTCCTGGCGGCATTTCTGGAATTGCTCTTTGGCGGTATCTGCGGCGGTGTTGTTGTAATTACAACGGTTTTGATCTTCCTTTGGTATCGCCACATGGCAGTGCAGGAATTCGGTGGTGTGACCGGAGATCTTGCCGGTTTCTTCCTGCAGATCTGTGAGCTTGGGATCCTGCTCGCGGCGGTGATCGGAAAGGCGGTGTTTTAAGTGAAACTTTTACTGATCCGGCATGGGGCAACGCCGGGGAACCTGGAGAAACGATATGTGGGCAGGACGGATGAGAGTCTGACGCAGGAATCCCTCGAAACGCTTGGCAAAGAGGCAAAAAAAATCCGGGAACTTGCCGGAAAACCTGCGGCGATCATCACAAGCCCGATGAAACGCTGCCTTGAGACTGCGGAAACACTATTTCCGGAACATGATTATCCGCAGGTCCCGAGGGTCCAGGTCGAAGATCTTTCCGAGTGTGATTTTGGAAAGTTTGAATATAAAAACTATCTGGAACTCTCCGGGGACATGGAATATCAGCATTTTATCGACACGATGGGAGCTGAGGGATTCCCGGGCGGGGAGAGCACGGAAACGTTTAAAGCGCGGACTGTGAAGGCGTTCCGGGAGAACCTCGCGAGATTATCTCTGGAGACAGAGGATCCGGACAAAATACTCGTCTTCGTCGTTCACGGGGGAACGATCATGGCCGTTATGGAGGCGCTTGCAAAAGAGCGGAAGAGTTACTATGACTGGCAGGTCGGAAACGGCGAGGGGATCTTTGGAGAGATCGAAGCGCCGGATGGACGGATCGGTCAGGTGCGGTTTCTTCGGAACAATCCAGTATCATAGGGAGGTAAAATCATGATTCTTTTATTATCGGTATGCAGCATCGGATTCCTGATCTACGGTGCACTTGTTGTCAGTGGGATCTATACGCCGATCAGCTCGAAAATTCTGGTTGAGGACGAGGAACGGGCGAAATGGTGCCATACGGAGGGCGTCACAAAGATGCTCTGGGGACTGGATCTTGCGTTTTTGGTAATGTATCTTTGCCGTGTTTTCCCGGCATTTTTATGGCTTGGACTGTTTCTTGTGCTGACGATCGTGATCATCATCATGGCTTATAAGAATAATGGAAAGTATTTAAAATGACGCAGAAAAATCAGACCAGTTCACTATATGAGGAATGCCGGTTTTGCGGTATGATAGACAACGAACGGAACAAACATTAAAGGAAGATTTTTATGACAGACAGACTCGAATTACTTGCAGTGATCGCACTCGGATTTCTGCTCGATCAGGTCCTCGGGGATCCGCACTGGTTATATCATCCGGTGCGGATCATCGGGGCTTATATTTCATTTCTGGAGAAAGGGATCCGGAAGCTTTTTGGAGAGGGAGAGAGGGCACTCTTAGCTGGCGGTGTGGTACTTGTTGTTCTCGTGACCGGGACAACGGCGGTCGTATCCGGCGGGATCTTATACACCTGCGGCAGGATCTCCCCATGGCTCCGGTTTCTGGCATCTGTGATCCTGTGTTATCAGCTTTTTGCGGTAAAATCCCTGAAGGATGAGAGCATGAAGGTGTACCGGGAATTGAAAAAGGACGACCTTGAAGCGGCGCGGTATGCGGTGTCGATGATCGTTGGGCGGGATACTAAAGTGCTTGATATGACTGGTGTCACGAAGGCGGCGGTGGAGACAGTCGCGGAAAATACGTCAGACGGTGTTGCGGCACCGCTCTTTTACATGGCGATCGGCGGACCGGTCCTCGGCTGGGTATACAAGGCAGTCAATACGATGGATTCAATGGTCGGGTATAAGAATGACAAATATCTGTACCTTGGACGGGCGGCTGCTAAACTGGACGATGTCTTGAATTTTATTCCATCGAGACTCTGCGCCTGGATCATGATCTTTGCGGCGTATCTGCCGTCCAAAGGGCACGAATTTGACGGAAAAAATGCGAAAAAGCTCTTCCTGAGGGACCGTTTCAACCATGCGAGCCCGAATTCCGCGCAGACAGAGTCGGTCTGTGCCGGAGCGCTACGGGTGCGCCTTGCCGGGGACGCGTGGTACTTTGGAAAACTCGTAAAGAAAAAATATATCGGAGATGATTTGCGTCCGGTGGAGCCGGAGGATATCCGCCGGGCAAACAGACTTCTCTACCGGACGTCGTGGATCCTGATGGGGATCTGTGCGGTGTGGGAGATCATTCTGGAATTGTTGTAAAAACAAGGCACACAGTGGAGGAATCAAAATGGCAAAAGTGATCATGATCCAGGGGACCATGTCGAATGCGGGGAAGAGTTTTCTTGCGGCGGGGCTCTGCCGGATCTTTAATCAGGACGGTCTCAGGACGGCACCGTTTAAGTCCCAGAATATGGCCCTGAATTCTTATATTACGCGGGACGGGCTTGAGATGGGACGGGCCCAGGTCATGCAGGCGGAGGCAGCCGGGATCGAGCCGGAGGCAGCGATGAACCCGATCCTTTTAAAGCCAACCTCGAACATGGGATCCCAGCTCATCGTGAACGGCGAGGTCCGCGGCAATTATCCGGCGGCGGAGTATTTTAAGATGAAAAAGAGTCTGATCCCGGACATCATGGATGCCTACAATTCCCTGGCATCCCGCTTCGATGTGATCGTTGTGGAAGGCGCGGGAAGTCCGGCCGAGATCAACTTGAGGGAAAACGATATCGTGAACATGGGACTCGCCGAGATGCTGGATGCGCCGGTACTTCTCGCCGGGGACATCGACCGGGGCGGTGTTTTCGCCCAGCTCTACGGGACAGCGGCCCTGCTCACAGAAGCGGAGCAAAAGCGGATCCGCGCCTTCGTGATCAATAAGTTCCGCGGGGATAAAGAGATCTTAAAACCGGGTCTTTCCATGCTCTATGAGCGGATCCGGATCCCGTTTGCGGGTGTGATCCCGTACATGGATGTGGACGTGGACGATGAGGACAGCCTCTCGGAGCGCCTGACAGAAAAACATGGAACCGGACCTCTTCTTGACCGCTCCGGCCATGCGGCTTTTGCGAAGATCTCCGTGATCCGGCTTCCGAGGATCTCGAATTTCACGGATTTTAATGCACTGGAGCGACTGACGGGGATCGCGCTTTCTTATGTGAGCCGTCCGGAGGAACTGACCGGATCGGATCTCATCATCCTCCCTGGGACAAAGAACACCATGGGAGATCTCAAGTGGCTCCGCCAGAACGGGCTGGAAGCTGTAATCACGCGGATGGCGGGAAAAGGGATCCCGGTCATCGGCGTCTGCGGCGGGTTCCAGATGCTGGGAACGAGTCTTTCCGATCCGCATGGTGTGGAAGAAGGCGGAACGATGCGCGGCATGGAGCTCCTGCCGATCCGCACGATCTTTGCGGAGAAGAAGACGAGGACGAGAGTAAATGGAACGGCAGCCGGGTTTTCAAACGATGGAGTACCGGTAAAGATCAACGGATATGAGATTCATATGGGAGAGACGATCCGGGACGGCGGACAGCCGTTTTCGTGGATCCAGTACGAAAATGGGGAAAATATCGCAGCGATGGCGATGGATTCCGATGCGCGTTCAGGATATAAAACGGATTCGAATCCGAATGGAGCTCCGGACGGTGGGAAAGAAGACGGCTGTATCAGCGGAAACGTATTCGGAACCTATGTCCACGGAGTATTCGACACAGAAGAGATGCAGCATGCGATCCGCGATTTCCTCGCAGAGAGAAAAGGTGTTCGTCCGGAGACATATGAAAACGGGGAAACATTCTCGATGGCAAAGTATAAAGAAGAGCAGTATGACAAGATGGCTAAGATTATCCGGGAAAATCTGGATATGGATATGATCTACCGGATCCTGGAACGAAAGGATGTGAGATGATGAGTGGACTTGACTGGACCGAAGAATTAAAAAAGCGGACGGGGATCGATTTCCTGACAACCCGCCCGATGGAGATCGAAAAAAAGAGTTTTGAGATCATAAAAGGAGAGCTGGGCGAGGAATTTGTTTCCCGGTATCCGGCTGATGCACTTCCGGTTCTCTGCCGTGTGATCCATACCACCGCCGATTTCTCCTACCGCGACACCCTCACGATCACAGAAGGCGCGATCGGACTGGCAAAAGAGGCGATCCACCGGGGGCTTCCGATCATCACCGATACGACGATGGCGGCATCCGGGATCAACAAGACGGCGGCCAGAAAATTCGGGATCGATGTGCACTGCTTTATCGGGGATGAGGATGTGAAGGAAGCTGCAAAGGCGAGCGGGATGACGAGATCCGCGGTCAGCGCCGAAAAGGCGGCGCGACTTTATCCGGAGTGTATCTATGCAGTCGGAAACGCGCCGACGGCGTTAATGCGCCTCTATGAGCTGATCGAAGAAAAAAAGATCCGGCCGGCGCTCATCATCGGAGTACCGGTCGGATTCGTGAACGTAGTCGAGGCAAAGGAACTGATCCTTCGGACGGATGTCCCGGCGATCGTCGCCAGAGGACGAAAAGGCGGGAGCAATATCGCCGCGGCGATCTGCAACGCACTGTTATATGAGGCGGGAGGACGATAGCGGTTCGCTACTTTACTTCCTGCACCGGGATTCCCGGAACTGCCATCAGAGAGTAGTTGGTGTGATAGACAACGAAACCTGGTGCGGCTCCGGGAACTTTTTTTAAGTTCTTCCGCTGGATATAGTCGACTTCGACCTTCTCATTCCCGCGGCCTTTGGAGTAGTAGGCAGCCAGCGCACCGGCTTCTTCAAACACGCGGTCCGGGAGCTCTTTTCCCTCAGTCTTTACGATGACATGGGAGCCCGGGATCCCTTTTGCGTGGAACCACCAGTCACCGCCGTTGGCAAACTTGAAGTCGAGTTCTTCGTTCTGGTAGTTGTTTTTTCCGACATAGATGTGGAATCCGTCGCTGGAAAGGTAGTGGAACGGGCGGCTTGTGATCTTTACCTTTTTCCCGCCGGTGTAATGGCGTTTGATATAGCCGTACTCTGTAAGTTCTTCCTTGATCTGTACCAGATCCTCCTCCAGCCTTGCGATATCCATGGAAGTACTGATGGATTCCAGATGGTCGATCTCCGCCTTTGTCTGCGCAAGCTGTTCCGTGACGGCCTCGTAGGTACGTTTCTGTTTATTATACTTATCGAAATACCGCTTCGCGTTTTCCTGCGCCGTCATTGTCGGATCTAGCGGGATCGTAATTTCTGTATTGTCGTAATAATTTAAACATTTAAAACTTTTCTCCCCGCCTGAGAGACCATATCCGTAGGTATTCAAAAGTTCTCCGTAGATCCGGTATTTTTCCCGTTTTTCAGTATCTTTGAGCTGCTTTGTCTGAAGATCCAGCTTTCTGACACTGCGTTCCAGTGCATTGGAGATAATCTTTCTAAGATCCGTGGACTTCTGGTGGATCCGTGATACTGTGTTCTTTTCCGCGTAGTACCGCTCGAGGAGCTCACTGATGGAATCAAACTTCACAGTCCTGTAATTTCCACCTTCCATCATCGTCAGCGGGACAGCGGCAAATTCGATCGGTTTTTCTCCCTCATAGATAATATTCGGGGTGAAATTGCCCTCGCGGATATCGTCCATGATCCAGTTGAACGCGTGGAAGAGGTGGGTGAGTTCCGCATCGGAAAATTCTTTTGCGGAGATATCCCCGTCTAAGGATGCCAGATGGCAGATCTCAGCGGCAACCACGGGACTTAAGCCTGTAAGATCCATGTAGAGCGCTTTGGAAAGATTCTGCGGTGTGTTGTGCAGGAGCTCTTTAAATTCCGTTTCCGTGATCGTAAGCGGATCCTTCTTCTCCCCGGAGTGGGGGATAAAATAATCTCTCCCCGGGAGGACTTCCCGGACGGAGCTTACCTGAGCCGAGATATGCTTGATGCTGTCAAGGATCACGTTATTCTCATCGCAGAAAATGATATTGCTGTGTTTTCCCATGAGCTCGATCACGATGAACTTTCTTCTGAGGTCGCCCATCTCATCGAGATGCTCGACCTCGATCCGGACGATCCGCTCCAGTCCTGGCTGGGTCACGGAGATGATCCTGCCGTTTGCGATATGCTTTCTTAAAAGCATGCAGAAGTTCGGAGCCGTCATCGGGCTCGGTTTGTTGTTTGATGTAAAATAAAGGAGAGGGAGACTGGCGTTCGCCGATACGAGCAGACGTACGTTCTCCCGGTTTCCTTTAATGGTAAAGAGTAATTCGTCCTTTTCCGGCTGGGCGATCTTTGAAATCCTGCCGGAGACGATCTTTTCGTTCAGGTCGCGGACAAGGTTCGCGATCACGATTCCGTCAAATGCCATGGTGTATGAGTTCCTTTCGTTTTATCGATCATAAATTCTAAGATTGTCTGATATGTGTACGATCGGGAGACTCTCTAAGAGTATCTCCCGAGTGTGGGAATGGGAGGATCGGATCTGCTTCATGAAAAGTGTTCATGAAAGATCGCGTTGATCCGTTCCGTCAGCTCCGCGACCGAGTGGGCCCGGCTTCTGGAACATTCCCGCGCAGGGCGGCCGCAGAGGAGACAGGTCCGGCCCGGCTGCCCGATATCACTTCTTGAGATCTTTTTTCCATCCCGCCCGATGATATCGATGTCATAGAGTCTTCCGAGATCGGACGCGTCCTCTAACGGCACGAGAAGGCGTTTTACGGCGAGCGCATCCGCATCCACGCAGAGAAATGCCTCCGGACCGGTCTTATCGAGGATTAGGCTGCGCTTTAAGACCGGGATCTTTGCGGTATCCAACGCGGAAACGATCTCCGAAAGTGCAAAGGCAAATGCCTCCGGAACAAGCGGCAGGACCTTGACCGGCCCCGGGATATTTAAGGTGAAGGAGACGAGAACGCCGGGAAATTCGGAGAGAAGCTGTTCCTGCATCCAGACGCGCCGTTCCCTGGCGTTTAACATATCCGGAAGCTCGGCATCGGCACCGATGAATTTTTCTAATGTTTCTTTTTCTGCGTCATTTAATAATAACTGTTCTATTTCTGGATCATTCCATAAAAATTTTTCCATAAAAACCTCAGATCTCATGCAGGATCTCAAGAAATCCTTTCATATATTTTGTGAGATACATGTCCTTCCGGTAGCAGGCGTAAAAATGTCTTGGATTCTCCACACCGAGGATCGGATAGGAGAAGTAGGCGGAATCCGGCGAGTTATCAGTCTCGACATAGGAATCCGGACAGGCCATCACGACAGGACTCGCCGCAACGACATGTTTTCCGACCTCGATGCTGATCGTGACAAGGTCGATCTTCGGCTTCATGTCCCTCGTGATAAAGAGGGAGTCCTGGATCGTCCGGACGGAGTGACCGGACTGGCTGGAGACGAAGGTCTCATCGCGCGCCTCCAGGATATCGATCGGTGTCCCGGGCGCGATCCGTTTCGCAAGTTCGCATTCGCGGTTCACGATGAGGACAAGCTGTTCCTCCTGGATCAGGTCGTAGACCAGTTCCTCGTGGCGCGGGGATGTCGTGAGAAGTGCGATCCCGACTTCCCCCTCCAGGACGCTTTTTTCCATGGTCGCAGATCCCTGCTCATGGAGTTCCAGCCCTACATGGGGGAAACGTTTCTTAAAACGCGGGTATAATTCCGGTAACAGCTCCATGCCGCGCTGGACCGAGATCCCGAGGCAGATGGTCCCGAATTCTTCCTTGCTCAGCTCCTCGACCTGTTTTCTCAAGTTTGTGGAGATCGTTGTCACCTGCCTCGCCGCCTCCACGTAGAGCTGTCCGGCCGGCGTCAGGGTGATCGGATCGGTGGAGCGGTCAAAGATCGGGGCGCCGAGATTGCTCTCGGCGGTCTTTATGATCTGGCTCAGAGAGGGCTGGGAAACGTAGAGCTTTTTTGCCGCGTTTGTAAAGCTGCCTTCCTTCAGGACGGTCAGAACATACTGCATGTGTTTTTCATTCATAGAGGCGTCCTCCCCTGACTTTTTATCTCAGTTAGATAAAACTCCTGTTTTTCTTTCCTATTCTATCACATCCGGTCGGAAAAGACAACGCGGGGAAACCGGAGCGTTCCTGCCGCCGGACCGATCCGATGGCCATAAGAATTTCCCTATATTCTCTATAGAGGGATATGTATTGGATTAAAAAAAATACAAGTGATATAGTAATGCCATAGAAAGTTATAGAACTCAGGCGGGAAAACAAACGAAATTTGTGTATCCTGCATAATGAGAAACGGAGGGAATATATGGAAATCAAGAAGACAGCCATGGCCGGCACACTGGAATCCAGTGACGCCCAGGTAACCGTGGAGCCGGGCGAAGGAAAGATCGAGCTCACGATCGAGAGCAGCGTGATCCACCAGTACGGCAGACAGATCCGGAAAGTCACACTGGAGACCCTGGAGCGTCTCGGCGTGGACAGTGCAAAGGTCACGATCTTTGACAAAGGAGCGCTCGACTGTACATTAAAGGCGAGAGTGGAGTGTGCGGTCTACCGTTCCAACGGCATCACCGAAAATCTTCCGTGGGGAGGTGTCATCCGATAATGCATCCGAATAAAAAACGCTTAAGAAGATCCATGATGTTTTTAAATTGCCAGAAACCGGGTCTCATCAAGGATCCGTACATCTACAAACCGGATTCCATCATGTTAGACCTCGAGGACGCGGTCGCGGAGAACCAGAAGGACGCAGCGAGATATTCCTTATATCATGCGCTTCAGGAGATCGATTACCGCGGCGTAGAGCGGGTCGTCCGGATCAATGGTCTTGACACTCCGCACTGGAAAGAAGATATCCGCGTCTGTGTCGCGGGCGGAGCCGACACGATCCGTATTGCTAAGACAGAGACGGCGCAGGATGTAAAGATCGTGGAGGAACATGTCCTCGCTGCGGAGCGGGAGTTTGGACGCCCGGAGGGAAGTACGCTTTTAATGGCAGCCTTAGAGTCCTGTAAAGGCGTCTTAAATGCCCTGGAGGTATGCCAGTCCTCCGACCGTCTCATCGGGATCGCCTTATCCGGCGGTGACTACACGAAAGATCTCCAGACGACGATCACCGGAACCGGCGTGGAGCTCATGGGTGCGAGACAGCACATGATCATGGCTGCGAGAGCGGCAGGCGTCCAGTGCTGGGATACCGTGTTCACGAATCTTGACGATATGGAAGGTTTCGAGAACGAGACGCGGATGATCAAGATGATGGGATTTGACGGAAAGTCCCTCGTCAACCCGAGACAGATCGCGATCGTTCACAAGGTCTTTACTCCGTCCGAGAAGGAGATCGTTTTCGCGGAGAAAGTAGTCCGTGAGATCGATGACAAGAAGGCAAAGGGAATCGGTGTCTTCACGGTTGACGGAAAGATGATCGACATCGCCTTCTACGACGGTGCAAAGAGAACACTCGCCATGGCGAAAGCAGCAGGCGTTTATAAGGGGGATTTATAAGATGATCAATGCAGTTGGAAGAGAAATTCCCGAAGAGATCTTAAAAGCGACAGGCAAAGAGGCCTTCAAGGGCGTCTATGCCTATGACGATTATGAATATAAAAAGGCGGCTCCGACCGTCCGGACGTTAAATGACCCGACCCGGAGCAAGCTCGTTGAGAACATTCACGATGCGCTCGTGAAATGCGGCATCAAAGACGGAATGGTCCTTTCCTTCCATCACCACTTCAGGGAAGGCGACTATGTGGTGAACATGGTCATGGAAGAGGTCCACAGGATGGGAATCAAGGATATCACGATCTGCGCAAGCTCTTTAGGAAAGGCACATGATCCGATCGTCCCGTACATTGAGGACGGCACAATCACTGGAATCCAGTCATCCGGCGTCCGCGGAAAGATCGGGGAAGCGATCTCCACAGGACGGTTAAAGAACCTCGCGATCATGCGTTCCCACGGCGGACGTGTCCGTGCGATCGAGTCCGGTGAGGTCCATATCGACATCGCCTTCATCGGTGCACCGACCTGTGATGAGTATGGAAACATGAGAGCAAACGGCGGAAAGAGCGACTGCGGCGTTTTATCCTACGCGATGGTGGACGCCCAATATGCGGACAAGGTCGTTGCCGTGACAGACTGTCTCGTTCCGTTCCCGAACCTCCCGGCGAGCATCTCCATGGTGAACGTGGATTATGTGTGCGTCGTCGATGAGATCGGAAATCCGGCAAAGATCGCGACCGGCGCTGCAAAGCCGACGACCGATGTGAGAAAGATCATGATGGCAGACTACTGCACAAAGTTTGTGGTCAACACCCCATACTTTAAGGAAGGTTTCTCCTACCAGACAGGTGTCGGCGGAGCTTCCATCGCCTCCACGATCTCCCTTGGAAAGATCATGGAAGAGAGAGGCATCCACATGGAACTTGGTCTCGGCGGAATCACCACTCCGATGTGTGATCTGTTGGCGAAAGGTCTCGTAAACAAGCTCGTTGATACCCAGGATTTCGATCAGGGCGCTGTCGAGTCCATCAAGACAAATCCGAACCACTTCGAGATCTCCGCGTCCGAGTACGCAAATCCGTTCAACAAGGGTGCTTATGTCAACAAGCTGGATTTCGTGATCCTTGCATCTCTTGAGGTTGACGTAAACTTTAACTGTAACGTCGTTGTCGGTTCCGACGGCATGATCACAGGTGCTCAGGGCGGACATCCGGACACGGCAGCAGGAGCGAAGTGCACGATCGTGATCGCTCCGCTCTTACAGGGCAGGATCCCGGCGATCTGCACGAATGTGACGACCGTCACGACCCCGGGCGAGTCCGTCGACGTTGTCATCACAGACTACGGAATCGCGATCAACCCGAGAAGGCAGGATCTCATCGAGTGCATGAAAGACGTTGACCTTCCGTTCTGTACGATCGAAGAGCTCCGCGACAAGGCGTACGCCATGGTCGGAACTCCGGATCCGGTACAGTTTGACGACCGCGTAGTCGGCGTGATCGAGGCCCGCGACGGCACCATCATCGATGTGGTCAGAAAGATCAAAGACTATGAATTTGACGATGAACAGTAATCTGCCCGTCCCGGTGCTGCGAAAACAGTTTCCCCAGACATGTTTTCGCAGCGTATACCCCCTTGATAAAGGAGAATTTGAGTATGTCTGAAATTCCCGATGATCCTCGGTGTGATCCTCGTCCTTTCCGGATACTACACCTGGGACAACTTTGCAAAGCTCATCAAGAGCGGCTTTTCCAGCACCGGCCCGACAGCGGCACTGTTCGTATTCAGCGTCCTGTACTTCGGGATCATGACAGATGCCGGAATGTTTGATGTCATCATCAACAATCATGCGGGTCCGGCACTGACCATGTGTTCGACTCTGATGGCGGCGGCTGTCCTCATGGGCGTCCTTGTAAAAGAGGTCGAAGGGACCACGAGCGTCATCACCTGCATGTCCGGACTGATCAGTACCTTCCTCCCGGCAGTCCTCGGCCGTCATCTGCCGCTCGCACTCGCGTTCGACACCGACAGCTACTTCTACGGAATGCTTCCGGTCATGATCGGCATCGGAGAGGGCTTCGGGATCCCGGCGCTCCCGATCGCCGCAGCGATGGCAGTCTGCAGAAACTGCGCGACCTTCATCAGCCCGATGGTACCGGCAACACTCCTCGGAGTCGGCCTTGCGGATGTGGACATCAACCAGCACATCAAGAGCAACTTCTTGTGGGTATGGGGATTCTCCTTTATCTGCATGATCGCCGCGATCCTGTTTGGGATCATTCCGGTGTAGGAATATTTGTAAATTCGACAATTTCTTTTAAAATTCAGATAGAACCCCATAGGAAAAGTCCCGGAGATCAATGACTTGGTTTTCGGGACTTTTTCTGATGACAGATCCGGGCTATCCGCATAAAACAGGAAGAAGAGAAGAAGTGATGGAATATGAAAATTTTTACAGAAGGACAAAAAGCAAGAAATCATACGAGAATAAAAAGAACGTCAGAAAATGATCTGAATAAATGAAAGTAAAAACTATAAAAACGCAATAATTATCAATAATTCAGATAAAATACGCACTTTTGCTTGACAGAAATGTAAATACGGCATATACTTTTGGTAAAGAAAAAGAAAACACGGAATATAATCCGTGCTTCTCTTTTATCTTGTGGTTATACGATTAACTTAAATCAGACCTTTGTTGTATCCCCGTGAATCAAGAGGCATTCAAAGTCTTTTCTCTCAAAAGGTTCGTCCTTGATCATGTGCATCAGAGTCTCAGCTGCATAATATCCCATATCATAAAGCGGGATATAGAGAGAAGAGATCTGAGGATACACATTTAACAGAAACGGAGACGACGCAAGGCAGATATGTTTGATGCGCTGAGGAATCTCAAAATTCTGCTCCAGGATACATCGCTGCATCAATAGTCCGAATCGCTGGTTTGATGTCAGGGCGATATCGAAAGTATTTTGAGCCAGATAGGAGGAGATTGGTTCCATAATCTCTGAATCAGGGCCGTTAGAGGTTGTGTCGCAGACGATTCGTTCAAAATCACAGGATGGATAAATGGTCCGGACTGCATGAATGATCAGGTCATATTTATTGTGAGGCTGGCGGCCGTTGATGGACCTCGTAAAATACCGGATGCGCTGAAAATTTTGCTCCCTGCAGAAACGGACACAGTCCTCAATGACATGCTCAAACGCCTTCCCCCCGGCAAGTCCGGAACCGGAGACACCGTTTTCACTGATGACGACATAGGGGATTTTATTTGCTTCCAGAGAGTCCGTATAGATTGTCTGTTTGTCAAAGACGATCAGGATCACTCCGGATATGATCCCGGAATAGTAATAGCGGACGATCTCCTCGTTTGCAGGATCCCGATGATCGCTTAACAGCGTGAGCGTATAACCGACACTGTCCAGATACTTTTTGATCCCATTCAGCGTATTGCCGAAACCGGAGTTTCCATAGTTGTTTCCGGGAAGAAGTCCGATGGAAAAACAATTTTTCTGACGGATATTCCTGGCAGAGGCATTCGGAAAATAGTTGAGACGTCTGGCAGTTTCCAAAATTTCCTGACGTTTTTCTTCACTAATCCGTTTCCCCGCAGTGTTATTGATCACATAGGAAACGGTTGCCTGAGAAACATGACAGGCGTTTGCGATATCTTTCGCAGTAACTTGTTGATTCTTTTTCATGATGAAATCCCTGTAGAGGCGGATACACCGCCTGTTTAATTTACGCGAACAACGAGCCAAAGTCCGCGCTTGCGCGAGGCCCTGGCGGCTGCCGCGATAACAAGTGGAAACTCGCGAAGCGTGTTTTCGCTTGTTAATTTAAGAAACGATCCGAAGTTTGACCCCTGATCATAAAAGCGACAACTAACTTTATCATAAATTTCTTTTTTTATCAATGGTTAAACGTATAAACGACTGACCGAAAGTACGAAAACGTTATGGGGCAGACTGATCGCCGGTCTGAAGATATAAAAGCCAAAAACAAGTAAGTCGAAAAAGGAGAGAGCGTATGAAAAAACAAATGACACGAATGGCAGCATTAGTAATGACAGCCTGTCTGTTTACCGGTTGCGCGGGGCAGTCCGGTCAGCCTGCCGGAGACGGCGGATCCGGTACCAATGGGACCTCACAGGCGCAGGAGAGCGAACAGCCGATCGAAAGGAAAGAATATACGGTTGTGTATGCTGCCGAACTCGCCCATATCAACTACCTGAAATCATCGCTGAGTACCTGTACGAGATTCACAGAGAACTACGTGGATGCCCTGGTGGATTTCGACAAATATGGAGTTACGATTCCGTGTCTGGCGGAGAGCTGGGAGGTATCCGACGATGGGCTGACCTACACGTTCCATTTACGAGATGGAGTAAACTGGTATACAAGCGATAAAAAGGTTTATGCACCGGTTACGGCACAGGATTTTGTGGATGCGGCAAAATGGCTCTTAACAAAGGACAATGCGTCTACAACGGCCAATATCTTTTATAATGTCATCGCAAATGCAGAAGATTATTTTAACGGAGATATCACGGATTTTGATCAGGTCGGCATTCATGCCATTGACGAGCATACACTGGAATATACACTTGTGAAACCGACTCCATATTTCCTGAAGATGACCGCGTACAGCTGCTTCCTCCCGGCGAACGGCAAGTTCTTAGAAGAGTGCGGGGAGTCCTTCGGAACAGGTGCCGAGACGGTTTTAAGCTGCGGCGCATACATCCTCACAACATTTGAGCCGGAGAACCGCAGAGTCCTTGAGATGAACGAGGATTACTGGGATAAGGATGAGATTTACATTTCCAGGATCAACTACAACTACAATAAAGAGGCAAAGACTCTGGCACCGGAACTTTTCTTAAGAGGCGAGGTATCTGAGGCTGATATCCCGGCAGAGATCTTAGATGAGTGGATCAACGATGATACCAGAAAGAACATGCTGATCGAAAAACCATCCAGCACAAGCAGCAACTTCCTGGGATTCAACTTTGAACCGCTTTACGAGGAGGAGTATGATCCGGATAACTGGAGCAAGGCAGTCAACAACGAAAACTTCCGTAAGTCCATCTACTACGCAGTGGACCGTGAAGCGGCGGTGATGACAAGCTATCCGTATGGATACGAAGAACAGATGTTAAATACCATCACGACAAAGAATTTCGTAAATGTGGACGGGGTTGATTACACGGAACTTGAACCGTTAAAGGAGATCACGAACACGGATCAGTTCCAGGAAGATAAGGCTCTTGAATATAAGGAAAAGGCGCTTGAAGAACTCCAGGGAACCGTGACATTCCCGGTAACAATTGTCATGCCGTACAATACAAGCACACTTGCATTGACAAACCGGGTTCAAGTCGAAAAACAGCAGCTGGAAAATCTTCTTGGAAGTGATTATATCAGTATTGAGCTGGTTCCGTACCCGCCGACCAACTACCTGAAGGAATCCAGAAGCTCCGGCAAATTCTCTCTCATGGAAATGGGCTGGGGACCGGACTATGCAGATCCAGCAGGATATACAGAGGTTATGACAAGCAATACTTCGATCGGGACAAAGTACAGCAGACCGTATCTGGCAGAAGATTTAAAGGATGCCGACGGAAACAGCATTTATGAGAACATGATCAAAGAAGCAAAAATTGAGACAACTGATATCGGAAAACGTTATGAACTCTTTGCTGAGGCAGAGGCATATCTGATCGAACATGCTCTGGTAATCCCGCTTTACGCATCCGGCGGAGGATACCGCGCAACTTACCTGGATCCGTTCTCTGCACACTGCACACAGTTCGGCAGAAACCTTGATAAGTACAAAGGGGCAAAGGTTCTTGATCAGCCGATGAGCCAGGAAGAATATAAAGCGGCAGAGGCCCAGTATCAGGAAGAGAGGATCGCAGCTTTAAAAAATCAGTAAAACCTGAATACGCAGAATGCAAAGAACGGAGGAATGGTGTATGAAGAAAACAATGTTGAGAATCGTAAATACGGCATGTGCCATCTCTCTGCTCATGGGGCTTGCAGGATGTCAGAAATCTGACACTCCGTCCCAGGGCAGTGGATCCCAGGGAACTCAGGAAGCTCAGGAAGAGAAGAAAGAAAAGACTCTGACGGAGTATTCCACCGTGTATACGTCTGAAATTGATTCCGTGAATTACTTAAAAAGCACAAACAGCGACGGCATCGCTTTGTTCTACAGCATTATGGACGGACTGATCGAATTTGATCGGTTCGGAGAGATGATCCCATGCATTGCAACGGACTGGACGGTTTCTGATGATGAACTGACTTACACGTTCCATCTCCGTGATGATGTAAAATGGTATGACTGGAAAGGAAATGCAGTCGGAACCGTAAAGGCGCAGAACTTTGTGGACGGCATCAAATGGATTTTGAATCCGGATCATGCGTCCAGCAACAGTAAAACGGTTTATGATGTCATCAAAAACGCGAAAGAGTTCTACGAAGGAGATATTACTGATTTTTCCCAGGTCGGAGTCAAGGCAATCGACGATACAACGGTGGAGTATACCTTATATCAGCCGACTCCGTACTTTATCAAAGAACTCTCCTTCCCGTGTTTCTTCCCGGTTGACGGAGACTTCCTTGAAGAACAGGGGGAAATGTTCGGTCTTGACAAAGAGTCGATCCTGTATTGCGGCGCTTACCTCCTGACCAGTTATGAACCGCAGAGCGAGCGTGTCCTTGAGGCAAACCCGGATTATTGGAATTACGATGTGATTTCCATCGGCCGCCTCAACTATAAATATAATTCCGAGGCAAACTCCATCGGTGCAGAGTTATTCACCCGCGGAGAGATCAATGATTTCCTGCTTCCGGGTAGTATTCTCGATGAGTGGATGGAAGATCCGGAAAAGAAAGAGATGATTCGTCCGAACAACCTGACAAACATGTCTTACTTTATCGGCTTCAACTTTGATCCGAATTACGATGAAACTTATAAGCCGGAAGACTGGAAAATCGCAGTCAATAATGAGAACTTCAGACAATCGATTTTCCATGGATTCGATCGTGAAGCCGCAATCCTGACGGTTGAACCGTATAATCCAAAAGGGAAACTGTTAAATACCTTTACAAGAAGAAATCTTGTTCAGGCAGACGGTGTGGATTATACCATGATGGGCGGACTGGTTACCTACACAGAGGGAGATTCTTTTGATCCCGACAAGGCGCTCGAATATAAGGAAAAGGCCATGGCGGAGTTAGAGGGACAGGTGACATTCCCGATCCCGATCCTTGTTCCGTTCAGCACCGCAAAAGTTGATACCGCAAACCGTATGCAGGTTATGGAGCAGCAGCTCGAGAAACTTCTCGGAACGGATTATATTGATATCGTTCTGGAATCTCATCCGTCTACAGGCTTCACAAAACAGGTTCGTACACCGGGTGCTTATTCCATGATGGAGATGGGCTGGGGACCTGACTTTGCGGATCCGCTCGGAATGATGAATCCGGTACATACAGGTTCTCTGGATGGTAAGTATATGCGTGTCAGCATGGCAAAAGATCTTCAGGATGAAAATGGCAGCAGTCTCTTTGAAGCGGCTTTAGATAAGGCGAATGCGGAGACAAAAGATTTGAAAAAGAGATATGAGCTGTTTGCAGATGCAGAATGCATGCTTCTCAATAAAGCAATCCTGATCCCGTTCTATACATCAGGCGGCGGATACCGTGCTTCCTACCTGGATCCATTCTCCGGCTATACCAGCCAGATGGGACGAAATGCGGCGATCAAGTTAAAAGGAGCTGTGATCATGGATAAACCGATGGGAATGTCGGAGTATGAGGCAGCAGAAGAGCAGTATGAAAAAGACAGAGCGGAAAGGATGAAGAAGTAGATGGCAAAATACATCTGTAAACGAATTCTCCAGTCCCTCGTGACGTTGGTTGTTGTAGCAACTGTAGTATTCTTACTCCTCCGGCTTATGCCGGAGGAAGGATACTTCGCCGAGGGATATGATAAAATGGACGAAGTACAGATCGAAGCGGCCCTGACTGAGATGGGACTTCGGGATCCGCTGCCGGTACAGCTGAAAAATTTCTTTGTCGGGCTTATGCATAGGGATCTTGGCAAATCGATCGTTTTCCGTCCGAAGGTTCCGATCACAAAGATCATTGGACCGAAAGTTCCGTATTCCGTATATTTTGGACTTGCATCCATTGTGATTTCTCTCGTTGTCGGAATTCCTCTCGGAATGATGATGGCAAGGTTTAAGGGCAGGTTTTTTGATCATCTCGGGACAGGATATGTAGTGCTCATCAAGGCAGTTCCTGCTGCCGTTTATTATCTCTTCCTTCAGCTTTACGTATCGGGAGCGTTTCATGTACCGATGCTGTTTGATGAGAGAAAACCGGTGAGCTGGATCCTGCCGGCGATCTGTATGTCCCTGGGCGGCACAGCGACTTATGCAATGTGGATCCGCCGCTACATGGTCGACGAACTGAATAAAGATTATATCAAGCTTGCAAGAGCCAAAGGACTAAAAAATTCCCTTGTGATGTCCAGACATGTCATCCGGAATGCCTTTGTCCCGATGGCGCAGCAGCTTCCGACACAGATGCTGATGACAATCTCCGGATCCATCTATGTAGAATCTCTGTTCTCGATTCCGGGAATGGGCGGTCTTCTGGTTTCCGCGATCCAGAGACAGGATAATACCCTGGTACAGGCGCTTGTTCTGATCTATTCCTGCGTCGGAATCATGGGATTGTTCTTAGGAGATCTTCTGATGGCCCTTTGTGATCCGAGAATCAAGCTTGGAAAGAAAGGCGGTGGAAGATAATGGGAGCAAAGAAAAAAATCGATGCGCTGGAACAGGACGTGGGAAAGATCACCCAGGACATGTTCGAATTTGCAGAATATGATGCAGAAGCAGCGGAAAGAACCGGTTACTCCAACTACTCATACTGGGCTTCCACCTGGAGAGTATTTACGAAAAACAGGGTGGCAATGTTTTTCCTCGTGCTTCTGATCGGACTGATGACATTTACCTTCATCCAGCCGTACCTCCCGTCCCAGAAGGACCCGATCGAAGTTTATATCAACCAGGAGACAGGAAAGCAGGACAGAAATCAGGCGCCTGGCAGTGAATACTGGTTCGGTACCAATTCCATCGGACAGGATTTGTGGGCGAGAATCTGGAGCGGGACAAGAACCTCTCTCTTTATTGGCCTTGCAGTCGGTTTATGGGATGCATTTATGGGGATTCTGATCGGTTCTCTCTGGGGATATGTAAGAAAGCTGGATCCGCTCATAACGGAAGTGTATAACGTCGTACATAACATTCCCAGTTCGATCATTCTGATCCTGGCATCTTATCTGTTAAAGCCGAGTGTCAGCACAATCATTCTTGCAATGTGTCTTACCGGATGGCTTCCGACGGCGCGATTCATCCGCAACCAGATCGTTATTATCCGTGACCGGGAATTTAACCTTGCCTCCCGATGTCTTGGAACTCCGACCGGCCGCGTGATCACAAAGAACCTCCTTCCACAGGTGGTATCTGTCATTATGATGCGTGTTGCATTAGCGATTCCGTTAGCGATCGGACAGGAAGTATTCCTTACCTATATCGGTCTCGGACTTCCGTTAAGTGTTCCATCCCTTGGAAACCTGATCAATGAAGGCCGTATCGTTATGATGAGCCCGTCCCTGCGCTATCAGCTGATCTTCCCATCGATCATTCTTTCCATGATCACGATCTCCTTCTATGTGATGGGAAATTCCTTTGCTGACGCGGCTGATCCGCGAAATCACGTCTAGGGAGGGAAAGGATATGTTTGATTACAAAAACGCCGAAAAGATCTTGGACGCCCAGGATGTAAGAGTTAAATTCAACCTGAGAGGAAAGACACTGACTGCGATCCGCGGCATTTCCATGGAACTCTACAAAGGAGAAAGCCTTGCGATCGTAGGAGAGTCCGGATCCGGTAAATCCGTATTTACAAAGACTTTTATGGGTCTTCTTGATCAGAATGGCTGGATCGATTCCGGCTCCATTCTGTATTCCGGCGGGACATTCCGCAATCACCCGGCAGACCTGGCCGGATATAAGACAGAAAAAGAATGGCTCGGAATCCGCGGAAAAGAGATCGCTATGGTTTTTCAGGATCCGATGACAAGCTTAAATCCGTTAAAGACGGTTGGAAAGCAGATCCAGGAAACGGTAGAACTTCACCAGGGGTTGAGAGGAAACGCTGCGAAAGAAAAGACCATCGAAATTTTAAAGGATGTCGGAATTACAATGCCGGAGAGACGATACAAACAGTATCCGCATGAATTTTCCGGCGGTATGCGCCAGAGAGTTGTCATCGCAATCGCGGTGGCGTGCAATCCGGAAGTCCTGATCTGCGATGAGCCGACAACGGCATTGGATGTAACGATCCAGGCACAGATTTTAAAACTTCTCCACGAGCTGCAGGAAAAGTACAGCCTGACTATCATCTATATTACCCATGATCTGGGTGTTGTTGCGAATGTTGCGGACCGGATCGCAGTGATGTATGCGGGAGATATCGTAGAAGTCGGCTTATGTGAAGAGATTTTCTACAATGCAAAACACCCGTATACCTGGGCGCTGCTGTCATCCCTGCCGCAGCTCGGCATTAAAGGTCAGCCGTTATATTCCATCAAGGGCACGCCGCCGAACCTCTTCAATGAGATCAAGGGAGATGCGTTTGCCCCGAGAAATCCGCATGCGTTAAAGATCGATTTTGAGATCCGGCCGCCGTATTTCGAGGTCAGTCCGACTCACAAGGCAAAAACATGGCTGCTCGACCCGAGAGCACCGAAGATCGATCCGCCGCCGCTTGTAAGGCGCATGTTCGAAAAATGGAAAGGAGGCGAGGTCCTTGAGCAGAAAGAAGCTTCTGGAAGTTAAAAATCTGGACGTAGTATTCGGCTCCGGCAAAAAGGAATTTAAAGCCATCGACAATGTCAGCTTTGACATTTATGAAGGTGAGACGTTAGGCCTTGTCGGTGAATCCGGCTCCGGAAAGACTACGATTGGCCGCGCGATTATCCGTATCAATGAGGCTGCCGGCGGAGAGATTTTGTACGACGGAGAACGAATCAGCGGAAAGATCAGTGAGGAGATGGACCGGAAAGTCATCGAAAACATTCAGATGATCTTCCAGGATCCGATGGCTTCTTTAAATGAGCGCGCGAAAGTTGATTATATTGTTTCGGAAGGTCTTTATAATCTGCATAAATTTAAAGATGAAACAGAGCGAAAGAAGATCGTCGCGGAAGCACTTTTGGAGGTAGGACTGCTTCCCGAATTTGCGAGCCGTTTCCCTCATGAGTTCTCAGGAGGACAGCGCCAGAGGATCGGGATCGCGAGAGCTTTAGTCATGGAACCGAAACTGATCATTGCGGACGAACCGATCTCTGCTCTGGATGTCTCTATCCGCGCACAGGTGTTAAACCTTTTAATGGACCTTCAGCAGAAAAAGGGCTTCACGTATCTTTTTATCGCTCATGATCTGTCGATCGTGCGGTTTATTTCTGATCGTGTAGCCGTCATCCACAAAGGAAAAATCGTAGAGCTCGCGGAAACCGAAAAACTTTACAGTCATCCGCTTCATCCGTATACGAAAGCACTGTTGTCTGCAATCCCGCAGCCCGACCCGATCACAGAGAGGACGCGCACGGTGGAAGTGTACGATCCGTCCTGTCATCATTACGAGACGGATAAGCCGGAATGGGTGGAGATGGAGACAGGGCATTATGTTCTCGCAAACAAAGAGGAACAGGAAAAATACAGAGAAAGGCTGGGTAAATCATGAAGGTATCGATAACAAAAGAAATTCAGGGTAAATATGACGCGCTGATCATTCCGTTTATGAGGGACACAGCACTCAAAACCTCTCTTTCCGGTCTTGATCCGGTCGCTTCGGATGCAATCCGGAGTGCTCTGCAGAATGAAAAATTAAAGGCTGTTTACGGAAGCCAGTATTCCATGAACCTGTTTGTCGGGGAAAAATTTTTAAAGATCGTACTTGTATATCTTGGCGGTGAGTCGAACACAAACCGGGAAAGCTTTCTTGCCATGGCAAAGGCGTTCAAGAGCTGTAAGGAATCAAAAACTCCGGTGATCGGCGTCCTTTTTGACAATGTCCCTGAACTGGGGGACCGCCCGGATCTGGCAGAAAAATTTGCGGAGCTTCCGCACCTTGTGGCATATGAGTTTCATGCATATAAGACAGCACCGATCTCCAATTGTATGGAGGAGACCGTGATCGTCTCAAAGATTGACGGGATGGAGGAGATCGCAGATGAGGCGGCATGTGTTGCGGAGAGCACAATGTTCGCGAGAGATCTGGTCAATCATCCGTCCATGTATATGACGCCGCAGAAGCTGGTTGAGACAGTAACGGGGCGGTTTGCAAAGGAAGGACTTCCGATCGAAGTGGAGGCTTTTGGCGAAGATCAGGCAAAAGAACTCAGAATGGGGGCGTTTCTTTCCGTAGCAAAAGGTGCTGCCGCAAAACCCCAGGTCCTCGTCATGCGCTATCACGGCGGCGGAGAAGAGAAACCGATCGGTCTGATCGGGAAAGGCGTCATGTTTGACAGCGGCGGATACAGCTTAAAATCCAAGATGGCTACGATGCATGATGACATGGGAGGTGCTGCCGCAGTTATTGGTGCAATCCGCGCCATTGCGGTCCGGAAACTCCCGGTGAATATCGTAGCAATCGTTGCAGCCTGCGAAAACATGGTATCCGGTGAAGCGTATGTTCCGGGAGATATCCTGTTTTCCATGAACGGAAAAACGATCGAGATGCTGAATGCGGACGCCGAAGGCCGTTTGACTTTGGTGGATGCGATCACTTACGCGATCCGAAAGGAAAATGCGGGAACGATCATTGATATTGCAACTTTGACAGGCGCTGCGAAGGGCGCAGTCGGTGGAAGAAGTGCCGCAGTTATTGCAAATGATGATGCATTGTTTGAGAAAGTCAGACAGGCGTCGGTAAGTTCCTGCGAGAAAGTGTGGAGACTTCCGGCAGACAGGGAACTCTTTGACATTCTGCGTTCTGAAGTGGCAGATTTAAAGAGCAGTTGTCCGGGAAATACCATGGGAGGAGGAACGATCGTTGCAGCGCTTTTCATCCAGGAATTCACTGAGAACCACTCGTGGTGTCATATTGATATGGCTCCGGTCAATTGGCTTGCGGATGGAAATGCGTATTGCGTCCATGGAGGTTCCGGATATGGTGTAAGCCTGTTGTACGAAACCGTCAAGATCGCGTCACAAAAGTAATAAATAAGATCCATAAAAAAATGAACCGTCCTGTATTTGCCGGAATTTGGCAATTCAGGGCGGTTTGTTGACATTATGAATCATTTATGATAAGTTAGCTTAAACTAACATATAAAATTAAGGGGATTGCAAAATGTTGGAATATTATGAAATTCTAAAAAAATCCTACCTGTTTTCGGGAGTTGATAGGAGTGCTCTGGAGCACATATTACGATGTATGGAAGCTCACGTCTGCAGCTATGGAAAAGGAGAGATCATTTATCACTATGGGGAAAGAATCTCGTGGGCAGAGATTGTTCTGGATGGAAAAGTGGCCCTGGTGGCACCGGGAAAAGACGGGGAGGAGTCCCATATCCGGCTCGTTGGACCGTCGGAGTCTTTCGGCTGTTCCAATTCCTGCCTGGCAGAACAACCGGCGCTTATGATGGTTATGGCAAAAAAGAAAACGAAGCTCCTGTTTGTAAATCTTTCAAAACTTTTTCGCAGAGAAGCGTTGGGCTGTGCTTATGCGGGTCTGGTTACCGTAAACCTTTTAAAACAGACTGCAGCAGAAAACTTGACCCAGAGTCGCAGAATCCATATCATGAGCCAGAAATCGATCCGCGACAAACTAAAGCTTATGCTGGCACAGTTTTCCACAGATGGAAAAAGTGCCGTGCTTTCGATGAATCGGCAGGAACTTGCGGATTATCTGGGGGTAGAGCGCAGCGCACTGTCCCGCGAGATGGCGCGCATGAAAAAAGAGGGACTGATCGATTACCGGAAAAATGAGATCACGATCCTTTATCAAACAGCATAAAAAGTCCGCAGGAATGTGTGCAGATCCGATCATCGGTGCAGACATCCTGCGGACTTTTTATATTTCGGGGACGTTTGACAGGAATTTCCTGATATACCGTCGTGCGAAACGTAGGGAAGCAGCGGGCGGGAATGCAGCTGGGAATATATTCTTAAAAAAGATAGATTCCGTTGCAGATGCAACTGATTTTTGAAGCAAGTTAGTCTATACTACCCGAAGGTTAGATATAGCTAACCAAATTAGGAGGAGTTATGATGAGACATAATAAATGGACAAGTGCAGCAGTGATCCTTGCTGCATCCCTGGCAATTTCCGCATGCGGAAGCAACGCAGGAGCAAAAGAGACAACGGCAGCAGAAAACGTACAGACTCAGGCTGCAGAGACAGAGAGCAGTGCGGCAGCCGGCACGGAAGCAGCAGACACGGAACAGGCGGACGCAGAAGGGACCCATGAGGTGGTCGACCACGCAGGCAATCATGTTCAGGTCCCGAATGAGATCCACCGCGTCGTGATCGACCAGATTCCGATCCTTTCCACGTACATGGCATATTTTGAAGGTTCCGCGCCGAATATCGTCGGCTACTGCGGATCATTCAAGGACACAATCTCCGAGACGGTACTGAAAAACATCGCCCCGGAACTTATGGAGTCATCCGAGACCGTGTATGCGCAGTCGGACTTGAATATTGAGGAGATCATGAAGCTTCAGCCGGATGTAATCCTCTACAATGCAAACAACAAAGAACACGCGAAAGTCCTGGAATCAAGCGGGATCCCGGCGGTCGCTTTCGCAACAGTAGGTTCCGACAGTCCGGCTGATCCGCTGGAGCGCTACAAACAGTGGCTTTCCCTTTTGGAAGACGTGTTCGGGGAAGACGGAAAGATGGATGCCTTTTTTGAAAAAGGGGATGCGATCGTTGCTGATGTGGAAGGACGGATCGCCAAAATCCCGGAGGATGAGCGGCCGACAGCCATGATCTTATATAAAGTCAACGACGGCGTTCCGCAGGTAGCCGGAAAAGGAATTTTCGGTGATTACTGGCTCCAGCATCTCGGCGTCAAAAACGTGGCAGAAGAGGCGCAGGGATTCGCGCAAGTAAGCTTTGAGCAGATCTATGACTGGAATCCGGAAGTCATGTTCGTGAACGGACCTGGACTCTTCAAGGTCACAGAGACGGATATTCTTGAAAATAAGATCGAAGGTGTGGATCTCTCGACGATCCAGGCTGTGAAAGACGGACGCGTCTATGACACGACACTCGGTATGTGGAACTGGTTTACACCGAATCCGGATGCCCCGCTTGTCCTCGCATGGCTGGCATGCAACACCTACCCGGAGCAGTTTGTAGATTATCCGCTCGAGGACACGATCCGCGATTACTACAAAGAGTGCTACGGATACGAGGTGACCGATGAGGAACTGGAGGAAATGATTCACTTACGATGAAAAATACGATCTGGATTCGAAACAATCATTTTACCCCGCTTGCGATGATCATAATGATCGTTCTTCCGCTTGCGACAGCGCTCATCTGCCTCTGCATCGGAAGAATGAATCTCTCGGTTGGTGATGTCGCGGATACACTGATCCGGGTGTTTCTTCGCGGAGACAGGAGCAGCCAGAATTATTCCATTGTTGTAAACCTGAGACTTCCGAGGATCCTGATGGCGGTGATCGTCGGCGCGGGTCTTACCTGTGCCGGCGACACGTTCCAGTCCCTGTTTTCCAATCCACTTGCGACTCCTGACATCTTAGGAGTCACAAGCGGGACCTGCGTGGGTGCGATCCTGGCGATCTTACTGTTGAAAGGAATTCTAGAGACACAGATCATTGCCCTGATCTTCGGTCTTGTCTCTGTCTGGGTGACGATCCGCCTCGCAGGCAATAAGGACGGACAATCGGTCGTATTTCTGGTCCTGTCCGGTGTGATCATTTCTTCACTTTTCAACGCGATCGGCTCTCTTTTAAAGTACACCGCAGATCCGTCGGATAAGCTGCCGGAGATCACCTACTGGCTCATGGGAAGCTTCACGAGCGCTTCCTATCAGAAGATCATGATTGGCTCCCCGCTGATCTTTGCCGGGATCATTATGATCTATCTGCTCCGCTGGAAGTTAAACATCCTTTCGCTGAGCGAAGATGAGGCGAGAGCCAGCGGGATCGACCTGAAAAAGACCAGACTTGCATTTATCCTGGCTACTACCGTGATCACGGCCTCCAGCGTGTCCATGTGCGGACAGGTTGGCTGGATCGGGCTTTTGATCCCGCACTGCGCAAGAATGCTCACAGGAAGCAACAACCGGTTTGTGATCCCAGTAAGCATCAGCCTCGGCGCCAGCTTCATGATCGTGATCGATACCTTATCACGGAGTATCAGTGTTATCGAACTGCCGCTTTCTGTTCTGACAGCCATCATCGGTGCACCGGTGTTCATCTCATTATTAAAGAAGAACAGGGGGACTCTCAAATGATCTTGGAAGTGAAAAACGGCTGTTTTGGATATCCGAAGCAGCCGGATCTCTTAAAAAATGCGAACCTCAGTCTGGAAGAGGGACGGATCCTTGCGATCCTCGGACCGAATGGTGTCGGAAAGACAACCATGTTGAAGTGCATGACCGGGCTTTTATCCTGGCGAAGCGGGGACAGCTTTTTATACGGGAAAAATGTCCGGGAACTCTCCTCAAAAGAGATCTGGTCCTCCCTATCCTATATTCCGCAGACCCACAGCTTTGCCTTTTCGTTTACCGGTCTTGAGATGGTAATGTTAGGGCGCAGCGCCCATCTGGGAACCTTTGAACAGCCGGGAAAGAAAGAGCTGGAGATGGCGGAGGAGATGATGGAGCGCATCGGCATTACGAGACTTGCGAAAAAAGACTGCAACCGGATGAGCGGCGGGGAACTGCAGATGGTCCTGATCGCAAGAGCGCTGATCAATGAGCCGAAGCTCATCATTCTCGATGAACCGGAGACCGGACTTGATTTCCACAACCAGATCCTGGTTCTGGATCTGATCGGACGGCTGGCGCATGAAGAGGGGATCTGTGCGGTCATGAACACGCATTATCCGACAAATGCACTCTCGATCTCGGACGACGCTTTCATGCTGAACCGGGAGAGCAGCTATATTTACGGAAACACGGAAGAGGTATTGACAGAGCAGAATATTTCCAGATCCTTTGACGTGAATGTGGTCGTCAATCAGGCTCGATTCGGAGACCGGATCGTAAAGAGCATTATTCCGGTGTCGATTACCGGGCAGAGCGCATAAAAAGGCAGAATTTCGGAATAGAAGGAGACGAAATATGGAAGACTTAAGAGAGGTATTAAAACGCAACCGGGCATTGTATGAAAAATATCATGAAAAAATGCCGTATCTCTCGGAATTTGTCATGGGTTATCGCTGGCTCATGGCAGCAGATCAGGATGAGCGGATTTCCCTGGCCCTGCGGGTCGGCGAGGAGAAACCGGCAAGAGAGCAGGCAGCAATCTTAAAGAAATTTCTGGATCGTCCGGCCGATGAAGTTCTGGAAGAGATCATTGATGAGAATGATCCGGAAAAGAGAACCATAGCGGTAGCCCTGTCAAATCTGATGAGCAAGCCGTTTAATACAACGAAACGGCTTGCGGACCGCGGGATTCTCCGCACAGAAGGGCAGAAATTTCCTTACGATGTCGCAGGAAAGAAGGTCGGGATCATCGGATACGGCCTTTACAATAACTTTTTTCTCGGAAAATGCGCCGAATTTCACGCATTTGATTTCCGGAAGGAAAAGGATCTCCTGAGCATCCGGGTCGGAAAAGAGGAGACATTCTATCCGCAGAACATTCACTGGCATCTCGGGGAGAATGCCCTAGAACACATTGATGTGCTGGAAACACTGGATATTGTCATTATGACCGGCTGTACCATCGTGAACGACACGTACCGCGGGATTTTGAATGCATGCAGAAACGCTGAGATCCGCGGGATCTACGGACCAAGTTCCGAACTCAGCCCGGATTATCTGTTTGATCTCGGGTACAACTATATTTTCAGCGCTTCCGTCAGAAATAAAGAGGAGTATCTGAATGCAACTTTCGACGCGCTGCCGAAGGGAAATGACCTGAGTTATATGGATATCTATGAGCTTACAAAACGGCTGCCGGAGGCAGCTGGCGGTCGACAGGAGAATTTCTGCGCGCAGCCATGAAACTGCTGAATCATATGACAGGAGGTCAGGATTTGAAACCGTGTGTATTTGTGATCGCGAATGAACATATTCCGAAAGAGGCAATGACGGTGTCCACCACCGCTCACATGGGGAAGGCGGATCCCGTTCACTATTTTACGCTTGGTCCCGCCACAACGATCAGTGCGGAGACATACGACTGCCCGATCCTTTATATCGGAGCAGGCGGATCCGGGGAATTTCTCCTCGGAGAGCAGGAGAAACATGTCACAGTCCGGAAAAACGAGATCCTTTATGTGGCGCCCGGGACACTCTGCGGCTCCGCCGGAGGGGAGAACGGATTCGTGTATACAGAAATCTTATTAAATGGAGAAAAGGAGATTTCAATGAACAATTTACTGAAAGCAGCGGAGGTGTTCCGCTTAAAAGACATGATCGATTATGAGAAGGACAGCATTGCAAACATCGACCTGGTCGCGGAGAAAAATCTGAAATTCATGATCCTTTCCTTTGACGAAGGCTGCGCTCTTTCCGAACACCGCGCACCCGGAGATGCCCTCTTATTTGCACTGGAAGGCAAAGCAGTTATCGGATATGAGGGAAAACAGTATCCGATTCAGGAAGGAGAGAATTTCCGTTTTGAGAAGAACGGGCTTCACAGCGTGGCGGCAGACGGAAGATTCAAGATGGCACTGCTGCTGGTGAAGGATGCGGAATAAAGGAAAGAAAACTGTATGGAGACATACCGTGTAAAGAAAGGGGCCTGGGATTTAAAACAGAATTCCGGGTCCCTTTTACATTCATGCAGTCCTGCATTTTGTGATAGCAAACGCTTACTTTTCATGAAGGATCCAATCCGTTATATCTGGTCTGCAGTAGGAATAAACGCATATAACAGAATATTTGCACAGAAATCTGGTTGACTGTAATTTTTATTTGCCGTATAATAATGGTTATCTATGGGAAAGCGAGGCATGTCTGAATGATTAAGAGCATGACCGGATTCGGCCGCCACGAGTTAGTGACGGACGAGTGTAAGATTTCAGTAGAGATAAAGGCGGTAAACCACCGGTATCTTGATCTGGGAATTAAGATGCCGAAGAAATTCAATTACTTCGAAGCATCCATGCGTACCCTCTTAAAGGATTATATCCAGAGAGGAAAAGTAGATATATTTGTGACATACGAGGATTATACCGACGCAAAGGTATTCCTCAAATATAACAAGTCTCTTGCACAGGAATATATGGACAGCTTTAAAAAGATGGCTGATGACTTTGATATCGACAATGATGTGAAAGTGTCCATGCTGGCAAGATGCCCGGAAGTCCTCACGATGGAGGAAGTTCCGGAAGATGAAGACCATATGTGGGAGCTCCTGAAAGATGCGCTCTCAAGAGCCTGTGAGGGATTCGTGGAGTCCAGGATCCGCGAGGGCGAGAATTTAAAGAACGATCTCGTAGGAAAGCTCGAATATATGCTGACACTTGTCGACTTTATCGAGGAGCGCTCCCCGAAGGTGATCGCGGAGTACCGCCAGAAGCTGGAAGACAAGGTAAAAGAACTTCTCGCAACCGCATCCGTGGACGAGTCCCGGATCGCAACGGAAGTTACGATCTTTGCAGATAAGATCTGTGTGGATGAGGAGACCGTCCGATTAAGAAGCCACATCGAGGGAATGAAGAAGGAACTTTTAGCCGGCGGCAGTGTCGGAAGAAAGCTCGACTTTATCGCCCAGGAGATGAACCGCGAGGCAAACACGATCCTCTCAAAATCAACGGATCTCGAGATCTCCGACCGCGCGATCCTCTTAAAGACAGAGGTCGAGAAGGTAAGAGAGCAGATCCAGAACATCGAATAAAGCTTGTGTAAACACGGAATGCGGAGCAATCCGCGGTCCGCGAAACCAGCAGAATACATGATTGAGTAATCAGGAGGCATTTGTAATGCAGACAAAAGGAGTCCTCGTTGTAGTTTCCGGATTTTCCGGAGCAGGAAAAGGAACCGTGATGAAGGCGCTCTTGAATAAATATGATAATTACGCGCTTTCTGTATCGGCGACCACGAGAAATCCGAGACCAGGGGAGGAAAATGGAAGAGAGTACTTTTTCCTGACCGAATCCCAGTTCGAGGATATGATCAAAAATGACGAGCTGATCGAACATGCACGTTATGTAGATCATTATTATGGAACACCGAAAAAATATGTGGAAGAAAAGATGGCTGCAGGAAAAGACGTGATCCTTGAGATCGAGATCCAGGGAGCACTCAATATCAAGAAGAAATTCCCAGACGCGCTTCTCGTATTTATCGTACCGCCGACTGCGGAGGACCTGAAAAAACGTCTTACCGGCCGCGGAACTGAGAGCGCGGAAGTGATCGAAAAACGTCTCCGCCGTGCCGCGGAGGAGTCCGACGGAATGGATTCCTATGACTATATCGTAGTCAATGACGATATTGATACCTGCGTGGAAGATCTCCACAGCCTGATCCGCTCCAGCCACTTTAAAGAGTCCGCGAATACGGATCTTGTGGCGAGAATGAAGCAGGAGCTGCACGATATGACAAAATAAAGAATGTATCCGTAAAAATGCTACATGCAAAACCGGATACTTCAGATATTTAAAATTTATAACAAAAAACAGCAAAACTTCTCGCATCTTTACAGATGGAGAGAAAAGCTGCAACCAGGAAACTCATGATCTGAAAGGGGTATATTTTATGTTACATCCGTCTTATACAGACTTAATCGAAGCCGTAAACAGCGACGTTGAGCCGGGCGAGCAGCCGGTCGTTCAGAGCCGTTATTCCATCGTCATCGCAGCATCCAAGCGTGCGAGACAGCTGATCGCTGGTGACAAACCGCTCGTAGCAGGCGCTGCCGGAAAGAAACCGCTGTCCACCGCTGTTCAGGAGCTTTATGAGCAGAAAGTAAAGATCCTCACAGAGGACGAGGAGCCGGAGATCGAGACTGATTTCGAGGTGAAGGAGAGAACTCCGGAAGAGATCAAAAAAGAAGAAGAGTACGCGGAAGAATAAAAGCGATCCGCCCGGCCGTGTGATGCCAAGCCACGGACGGACGAACCGGAGAAATATGTTGGAAAGGAGAGGAAAACGGCTGAATCTGGCTTTAGTTTCCTCTTTTTTTCGCCGGCGGTTTCAAAAATGCCGGATACGGCTGCGGACCGCGAAGCTATACAGAGAAAGGAAAAACAAACAGAATGAATTTACTTTTCATATCACTGGGCTGTGATAAGAACCTTGTCGATACGGAAAAAATGCTGGGAATCCTCGGGAAAGAGGGCTATTCCTTCGTGGATGATGAAAATGAGGCAGATATCGTCGTTGTCAATACCTGCTGCTTTATCGGCGATGCAAAAGAAGAGAGCATCAACACGATCCTTCAGATGGCGGAGTTAAAGAAAACAGGCCGCTTAAAGGCGCTGATCGTAACCGGATGTCTCGCACAGCGCTACAAGCAGGAGATCATTGATGAGATCCCGGAGGTAGATGCGATCCTTGGAACGACTTCCTATGAGGCAGTCGGGGAGGCGATCAAAGAAGTCATGCACGGAGAAACACCGGAGGTCTTCGAGAGCATCGATGCGCCGGTGAGCAAGACTACAGACCGTCTTGTGACGACAGGCGGACATTATGCGTTCTTAAAGATCGCGGAGGGCTGTGACAAGCGCTGCACGTACTGCATCATTCCGTATCTTCGCGGAAAATACCGCAGCGTTCCGATGGAGCAGCTTGTGAAGGAAGCGGAGGAGCTTGCAGAAAAAGGCGTGAAGGAGCTGATCCTGGTCGCTCAGGAGACAACCCTTTACGGAAAAGATCTCTACGGCGAGAAGAAACTTCCGGAGCTTTTAAGACGTCTGGCAGCCGTATCCGGAATCCAGTGGATCCGTCTCCAGTACTGTTATCCGGAGGAGATCACCGATGAGCTCATCGAGACGATCAAGACCGAGGAAAAAGTCTGTAACTATCTGGACATCCCGATTCAGCACGCGAGTGATGCGGTCTTAAAGCGGATGGGCAGAAGAACAAACAATAAAGAGATCCGCGAGCTGATCGCGAAGCTCAGAAGAGAGATCCCGGATATCGCACTCCGCACGACGCTGATCTCCGGTTTCCCGGGAGAAACCGAGGAAGACCACGAGATCCTGATGCAGTTTGTCGATGACATGGAGTTTGACCGTCTTGGCGTGTTCGCGTATTCTCCGGAGGAAGACACCCCGGCCTTCAGCTTTGAAAACCAGGTTCCGGATGAGGTAAAACAGGACCGCCGCGACGAGATCATGGAACTCCAGCAGGAGATCGCTTTCGAGAAATCCGAGGCAATGAAGGGACGCACCCTGGAAGTCATGATCGAGGGCAAGGTTGCCGACGAGAACGCCTATGTGGGCCGCACTTATATGGACAGCCCGAATGTGGACGGACTGATCTTTGTAAACACCGGACTTTCCCTGATGTCCGGAGATTTTCTGAAGGTGCGCGTGACCGGCGCATCCGAGTATGATCTGATTGGGGAGGCAGAGGATGAATTTACCGAATAAACTGACCGTTTTACGTGTGATCATGATCCCGTTTTTTGTAGCTGCACTTCTTTATGACGGCGGTGCAAACCAGAATATGCGCTATGTGGCGGCTGCGATCTTTATCATCGCGAGTCTGACCGATATGCTGGACGGAAAGATCGCGAGAAAGTATAACCTGGTGACAAACTTTGGAAAATTTATGGACCCGCTGGCGGACAAACTTCTTGTCTGCTCTGCCCTGATCTGTATGATCGAGCTCCGTGAACTCCCGGCCTGGATGGTCATCATCATCATCAGCCGTGAATTCATCATCAGCGGTTTCCGCCTTGTGGCTTCCGATAATGGTGTCGTGATCGCAGCGAGCTACTGGGGAAAATTTAAGACAACGTTCCAGATGATCGGAGTGGTACTCCTGATCTTCAACATTCCGGCACTTTCCATGGTGACGACGATCGTGATCTGGATCGCGCTTGCATTGACTGTAATTTCACTTGTTGACTACGTCGTGAAGAATGCCGGCGTCCTTACGGAAGGAAAAATGTGATGATTCGAACAGAACGGGGTTATGCCCAGATCTTTAAAATTTACGGAAAAAGCGAGACAGAGGTAAAAGAGAAACTTCAGGACCTTTTAAGACAGGGCGGTGCGGTCGTGATCTACACGAGACGCCGCGGAAAAGATGTCCACGTTCTCGCTGAGACGGAGGCGGAGGATGAGGAATCCGCAAAGGCAGCCTTAAAACCAGTTGCCAAAGAGATCAAAAAGGCGCTGGGAGATATGTATTATTCCACAAAAGAGAATGAGACGATGGAAGAGACTGTCGTGCGTCTCCTCACAAAATACGGACTCATGGTGACAACCGCAGAGTCCTGCACCGGCGGTATGGTGGCTGCAAAGATCATCAATGTTGCGGGCGCGTCCGATGTATTTGAGCAGGGCTATATCACGTATTCGAATAAGTCAAAGAGAAAGATCCTTGATGTCAGCAAGGCAACATTAAAGAGGTATGGAGCGGTCAGTGAGCAGACTGCAAGAGAGATGGCGCTCGGCGGAGTCCTTGCAGCCGATGCAGATGCCTGTGTGGCCGTAACAGGACTTGCAGGACCGGACGGCGGAACCGACGAGAAACCGGTCGGACTTGTCTATGTTTCCTGCTGTATGAAGGATGATGTGATGGTGGAGGAATGCCACTTCCACGGTACGAGACAGGAGATCCGGGAACATGCGGCTCTGGCGGCACTTGATCTCCTGCGAAGAATGATCGTAAAGTCCAAATGATCGACAGCGTGCATTTTGACACAGTCTGTACAAAAACACGCAGCTCAGTCAGAGCAGCCGCAAAATATATAAGAAATGGGCAGGTGGATCATGCGCTGGTATGAAAGGCTGTATGTCGGGGAAAAGGCGAAAAAGCACAGATATGAGACGATCCAGGCAGTCCGGAACGGACAGGCCTTTGGCTTTTATGTCCTGACACCGGCGGCAGGGGACCGGAATCTTCTGGATATTTACCCGGCACTGACCTTAAAACTTCCTTACTATCAAAAGCAGGATCTTCTGATCGTGGGGATCGCCGAGGATTTCGAAGATGCGTCGATGCTTGCAGGGCGGATCGTTTCTGAGACCTACAAAAAGACCGGCGGATACGATGTGAACTCCTTTCTTTTCGGGAAGGGGTGCTACGAGTGATCCATGTTATACTGATGATCTTGAAGATCATCGGGATCCTTATTCTGTTGATCCTCGGTCTGATCCTTGCGGCAATCCTGCTCATTTTGTTCGTCCCGGTGCGTTATCGGGCAGATATCTCGTTTGACGGGAAACCGGACGGGGAGGCGGCAGTCAGCTGGCTTTTACAGGCTGTCCGGATCCGGGTGAGCTATCACGAACATGCGGATGTATCCGGGCAGGTACTCTGGTTCAAACTGTTTGATATGAGGCTGTGGCCGCCGGAGGATGAAGTCGAAGAGTTTGAATCTGAGTTTGAATCTGATCGGAATGATCCAAAAACGGCAGATGAAGAACCCGGACAGATACTTTCAGAGATAAACGAAATACCGGAGATTCCGGATAGGGGACCCGAAACCGGAACACCGGAAAGCTCTGCTTCGAAACCTTCTTTTTCGGAATCAACTACAGAACAAAAAGCAGATATTCTTGATCTTGAGCTGGAGAAACACGCCGGAAGCAAACTGACGGTTGTTCCAGAAGGTTTAAAGGAAGACGATGAACTCATTGTGCATGCGACAGAGATTTCATCAGGATCAGATGTGCTTCCAGAAGAAGATGCAAAAACTTGCTCTGAAGATCAGCAGATTCCTTCTTCGAAAGGACAACGGAGCGCGACGGAAGAGGAAGATGAATTACTAACTGGTACTTCTTCTCAGAAAACGCCTGCTGCTGATGTGCAGATAACTCAGTCGAATAAAGAAAAGACATCAAAAGAGGAGCGAACAGGATTCGCCGCAAAAATAAGAGAAAAGTTCGCCCAGCTCATAAAGAAACTGCGCGCGCTTTTCACCCGTATCCGCGAGCTTCCGGGAAAGATCAGGAAACTGGCCGACGGGATCTTGAAAAAGAAGATCTCCCTGGAAAAGACATGGAACAGTATTTCGATGTTCTGGCATGATGAACAGAACCAGAAAGCGTTCCGCCTGATCCGGAAACGGATCGGGAAGCTTGTCCGGTATGTGCTTCCGAGAAAACTTTCAGGGCGGATCCATTTCGGATTTGATGATCCTTATGACACGGGACAGGTTCTCACGGCCGTCAGCCCGTTCTATGGCTTTTATGCGAAGACTCTGACTCTTGAACCGGATTTTACAGGAACTGCGCTTGACGGTGAGATCCATTTAAAAGGTCGGATCGCACTGTGGTATCCGCTGTGGACGGCGGCGCGACTGTTTATCAGTAAGGATTTCAGGCGGCTTCTGAGATTTTTGAGGAAAAGAAACGCCAAAAAGCAGAGTAGATAGTTTCCTGCTTTTGCGGATACTTCCTATTATGAACCGGCAAAATCCGTGACGGCTATTGTATTGTGCGAAAATTTTAGTTTATGGTCGTGAAAGTAACTCTGACTGAGATAAAATGTAAATTTAGGAGGAATCGGTATGGCAGAAAATCAGTTTCCATCTACCGTAGATGCACTGTTTAAGGGGATGGATCATTTCATTACATCGAAGACCGTTGTGGGCGAGCCTGTGAAGGTGGATGAGAACACGACGATCATTCCGCTTGTGGACGTGACCTGCGGCATGGCAGCCGGTTCCTTTGCCCAGTCCGCAAAGACAAACGGGGGCGGCGGCATGAGCGCGAAGATGAGCCCGAGCGCGATCCTCGTGATCCAGAACGGCATGACAAAGCTCGTCAACATCAAGCATCAGGATGCCGTCACAAAAGTTCTCGACATGGTCCCGGATCTCGTAAACCGCTTTACCGGCGGAAATGATGTAACTCCGGAGGCAACGGCAAAAGCGGAAGAAATGGCTTCCAAGATGGAGAAAGAAAAATAAATACGGAAAATAAAATTCCCCGGAGCGATTCGGGGAAGCGTTTTATCTGGGAATCATTAGATTTGAGACCGCATAATCTGTCATAGAAATTCCTTTTAGGGAGTATGAGTATGAAGCGATTATGCGGTCTCATGCTGTTCTGCGTGGGTTTTGGTATGACCTGGGCCTTGATATTGCCGACAACCTTTTTTCTTGTGATTACGGCGGCAGCACTTATGATCGTGGGATATAATTTATTTTGTGGGTAAAACAGGACAGATTGAGTGATACCGGATCTGCAATTCTGATTTTTTCGGGCAAAGGAGTCGAAAAACGGCATACCGCATTCTCGCTACTTTCGTGATGAGCAGGTGTGCCAAAATTTTTTATCAAGACGCAGAGCAGACGTTTGCTATATATAAGAACGTTTGATATAATGTAAACACGGAAGTAACTATTCAGTAGGTCTGCGCACTTGCTGCGCTGACCGTAATAAAACATGGGACGGAAGGCAAAAATCTCATCGGCGAAGCCGATCTGGAATGGATTTTTGCTCGTAACTGTGAGGGTACTGAACAGTTACACACGGAAGTATAAAGATGGAAAGGAGGACTTTTATGGGACCAATTTTTGAGGGCGATGGGTGGTTCTGCGTGATAGCGATCATTGTTTCGAAACTTTTAGCGGATATTCCCTGGCTGTCAGCTCAGATGAGACTCCCGGGAATCGTGATGATCTCACTGATTTTTGCCCTGTTTTACGGGCCGGAACCAAAACGGATCTCGAAAAAAGTTTTCATGGGAGGAGTAGTGGGCCTTACGGCTGCTTCGCTGCTTGGAGAACTGGTCGGAAATTTTATTGGAAAAGGTATTTGAATTCAGATCTGAATGAAAAAGGCACCCTCACATGAGGATGCCTTCATTTCATTTCCCTATCTTGTAAAAGGAGGATTAAGCTCTCTCAACGAGACCGGATCTTAAGCAGGAAGTGCATACATACATCTTGCGGGAGCCGCCGTTAACCTTAACCTTTACAGATTTTACATTCGCGTTCCAGATTTTATTGGATCTTCTATGGGAATGGCTTACTCCATTACCAAAGTGAGCCGCCTTTTCGCAAATAGCACATTTAGCCATGATTCCACCTCCTTAATCATTCATACGGTTGGATGCAAAAATCCATAACATGGATATCATAGCAGAAGATTGCGTATTTTGCAAGCAAAATTTTTAAAAATTTCACATTTTTTTGAAAAATAGGTGGAATCCCATGGACAGAGAAAACGGGATATGGTATATTAAGGTTATCAAAGTTCAATAAGAAAGGAACTTTTGCGCCTTGATATCAGGATACGGCGCTTATTATCAGTAGGAATGGAGGCTTAGAGTATGAAGGGATGTATTAACAATAAAATGGGACAGATCCAGATCGACACCGATGTTATCGCTCTTTATGCCGGCACGACAGCGGTAGAATGCTTTGGAATCGTGGGAATGGCTGCAGTAAGTATGAAAGACGGTCTGGTTAAGCTTTTAAAGAGAGAAAGCCTGACTCACGGAATCAATGTTACGATCAACAATAATGCAATTGACATCGACTTCCACGTAATCGTATCCTATGGCGTCAGCATCTCGACCGTAGCGGATAACCTGATCGAGAGTGTGAAATACAAAGTAGAAGAGTTCACGGGAATGCCGGTCGAGAAGATCAACATCTTTGTTGAAGGCGTTCGAGTGATAGATTAAGGAGGAAGTAAGATCCATGGAATTAAAGTCCGTAGATGCCGCTCTCTTACAGAAGGCGGTTCTGGCCGCAGCAAAAGGCCTTGAGGCAAAAAAAGAATGGATTAATGAATTAAACGTATTTCCGGTTCCGGACGGAGATACGGGCACGAATATGACCATGACGATCATGGCGGCTGCGAGAGAAGTGGCAGCGATCGAAAATCCGACAATGGAATCCATCGCGAAAGCCCTCTCATCCGGTTCCTTAAGAGGCGCCCGCGGTAACTCCGGCGTTATCTTATCCCAGTTATTCCGCGGCTTTACAAAGGAGATCAAGGAATCCAATGAGATTACCGTGACAACTCTGGCAAACGCGTTTACCCGCGCGACTGAGACTGCTTATAAAGCAGTTATGAAGCCGAAGGAAGGTACGATCTTAACAGTTGCAAAGGGAATGGCAGAAAAGGCCGTTGATCTTGCGACACAGACTGACGATGTGATCGACTTCCTGACCCAGGTGATCGAGGAAGGTGACTATGTATTAAGCCAGACTCCGGAGATGCTCCCGGTATTAAAACAGGCGGGTGTAGTTGACTCCGGCGGACAGGGCCTGATGCAGGTCATGAAAGGCGGTCTTGACGGTCTTTTAGGAAAAGGAATCCCGTTTGATGCGGTCGCTCCGGCCTCCGGAAATGAAGGATCCGCAAAGCCGAAGGTGGCTGCAGGAAGTGATGATCTTTCTACATCGGATATTAAATACGGCTACTGCACTGAGTTCATCGTAAACGTGGAAAAACCGTACGATATGGAGGAAGAGCAGAAGTTTAAAGGATATCTGGAATCCATCGGTGACTGTGTTGTCGTTGTCTCCGATGACGATATCATCAAAGTCCATGTTCACACGAACCATCCGGGTCTCGCGTTCGAGAAAGGCTTAACCTACGGTTCCCTTTCCAGAATGAAGATCGACAATATGCGCGAGGAGCACCACGAGCGTCTGATCCAGAACGCGTCAAACGTTGCCCAGACACCGGATGCCCCGGCGGAGGCAAAAGAAGAAGCTCCGGCTGCAGATGAGCCGAGAAAGCCATACGGATTTATCGCTGTCTCCATCGGCGAAGGTCTCGGCGAGATCTTTAAGGGGATCGGTGCCGACTATCTGATCGAGGGCGGCCAGACGATGAACCCGAGTACCGAAGATATGTTAAATGCCATCGATAAGGTCAACGCTGACGTGATCTATATCCTTCCGAACAACAAGAACATCATTCTTGCCGCAGAGCAGGCAAAGAGTCTTGTGGAAGATAAGAAGATCTTCGTCGTTCCGTCAAAGACCGTACCGCAGGGAATCGCAGCTCTCATCAACTTCCTCCCGGATCTTTCTCCGGAAGAGAACCTTGAGAACATGACTGCTGAGATGGGACATATCCGTACCGGCCAGATCACCTACGCAGTCCGCAATACAAACATTGACGGAATGGAGATCCACGAGGGCGATATCATGGGAATCGGCGATTCCGGCATGCTGGCAGTCGGTCAGGATGTGGAGGAGACGGTTCTTGAAACCTTAAAACGCATGGTGGATGATGAATCAGAACTCATCAGCGTCTACTACGGCGAAGATGTGACGGAAGAGAAGGCCGAAGCGCTCGTAAAGAAGGCGCAGGAAGCATTCCCGAACTGTGAAGTGGAATTAAACGACGGCGGTCAGCCGATCTATTATTACCTGCTCTCTGTAGAGTAAGCAGAAAAGTGTCCCGGAAATTGCAGGAACCGCTCAGAGTGTTTCTGTACGATCCTGTATTTCCCGACATATGTACAACGACAGAAAAAGCTGCTCCTTTTGGTCATGAGACCTGACGAGGCAGCTTTTTCCGTTGCCGCCCGGTTGAAAGGAATAGTCCGCGGCGGATCCTGGCATGCAGATATGAGACCAGAAGAAATGAGAAAGGAGCATGAAACCGATGGCAAACGACCAGTCCATAGAGACCTTAAAAGGGATCGGAGAAAAAACAGCAAAACTTTTTGAGAAAGTCGGGATCCGCACCATCGATGACCTGCTCCATTACTATCCGAAGGGATATGACACGTACGGGGAGCCGAAGGCGATCGGCGAGCTCTCCGAGGATGAGACCGGCGCTGTAGAGGGTTTTTTTAAGAGCGGAGCGACCGGCGTCCATATCAATGGGCTCTCGATCGTCCAGGCGACGATCAGCGACATGACAGGGAAACTGCGCCTTGTCTGGTATCATATGCCGTACCTGAAAAATACGCTCCGTCCGGACAGTCACTTTATTTTCCGCGGACGTGTGATCCGGAAGAAGAACGGTCTCACGATGGAACAGCCCCAGATGTTTAAACCGGAGGCATATGAGGAACTTTTATCCAGCATGCGCCCGGTCTATGCACAGACAAAAGGTCTTGGAAATAAGACGATCACCTCCGCAGTCGAACAGGCGCTCGCGATCCGCACCCTGGAGAGGGATTATCTTCCGGCCAGCTTAAGGATCTCCAACGAACTTGCGGAGTACAATTTTGCGATCGAGCACATCCACTTTCCGGCAAACGAGGAAGACCTGAGATTTGCGAGAAAGCGGCTCGTCTATGACGAGTTCTTCTTCTTTCTTCTGGCTGTGCGCCATTTAAAGGAAAAACGCCAGAACATCCGGAGCCCGTTTCATGTAGAAAAGCAGGAAGAATGCAGAAGACTCCTGAAAGATCTGCCGTACAGGCTCACGAATGCTCAGCTGAGGACCCTGGAGGAGGTGCTGGGAGACTTAAAGAGCGGCTCCGTCATGAACCGCCTGATCCAGGGAGACGTTGGTTCCGGCAAGACGATCATCGCGGTCCTGGCACTCCTGGCGGTCTGTGAAAATGGGTATCAGGGCGCGCTGATGGTCCCGACGGAAGTCCTCGCGAGACAGCACTATGAGTCTGTGGCGGAATTGTTTGCCACACATGGAGTCGAAAAGAAAGTGATTCTCATCACCGGATCCATGACGGCAAAGGAAAAACGGCTTGCCTACGAAAAAGTCGCGTCCCATGAGGCGGATATCATCATCGGCACACATGCCCTGATCCAGGAGAAGGTCGTCTATGACAATCTGGCGCTCGTCATCACGGATGAGCAGCACCGTTTCGGCGTCGCCCAGCGGGAAATGTTTGGAAACAAGGGACAGTTGCCGCATGTGCTCGTCATGAGCGCGACGCCAATCCCGAGGACCCTGGCGATCATCCTGTACGGGGATCTCGACATCTCTGTAATTGATGAACTTCCGGCGAACCGTCTCCCGATCAAAAACTGCGTGGTCGACAAGAGCTACCGCCCTCGTGCCTACCGTTTTATCGAAAACGAGGTAAAGAACGGCCGCCAGGCGTATGTGATCTGCCCGATGGTGGAGGAGAGCGAGATGATCGAGGCGGAGAATGTCCTGGACTACACGAAGATTTTAAGGGAAAATCTGCCAGGGATCCGGGTCGAATACCTCCACGGAAAGATGAAGGGAAAAGAGAAGAATAAGATTATGGAAGACTTTGCCGCCGGAAATATCCAGGTCCTGGTCTCCACCACCGTTATCGAGGTCGGCGTCAATGTGCCGAACGCAACGGTGATAATGATCGAGAACGCAGAGCGGTTCGGCCTTGCACAGCTCCACCAGCTTAGGGGGCGCGTCGGGCGCGGAGACAAGCAGTCCTACTGCATCATGGTCAACGCATCCGGAAACAAGGAGAAGAACCAGCGTCTGGAGGTCTTAAATAAATCCAACGACGGCTTTTATATCGCTTCCGAGGATCTGAAACTCAGGGGCCCGGGGGATCTCTTCGGGATCCGCCAGAGCGGCGATCTCGAATTCCAGCTGGCAGATATCTATACGGATGCCGTGACGCTGAAAAAGGTGTCCGAGGATGTGAACCGGCTTCTGGCGAGGGATGAGAACCTGGAAGAGGAAGAAAACCGGGAACTGAAAAAGCGGCTTGACCGGTTTATGGAAGAGAAGTACGAGAAGCTGAATTTATAGAAAAAGAGGAGAATGACACACATGACGAGACTTGATGAACTCTTATATGAAATGACACGCTATGACGATAAGGATGTACGACGGATCCAGCACTTTTTAAAGGTGCATGAGTTTGCGAGACTGATCGGTCTCGCGGAGAACCTCGATCCATACACCCAGGAGGTCCTGGAGGCCGCAGCGATCGTTCATGATATCGGAATTCACAAGGCAGAAGAGAAATATGGACGGAATACCGGAAAATATCAGGAGATGGAAGGTCCGGGAGAGGCACGGACGATGCTCACGGCGCTTTCCTGGCCGCAGGAGGTCATTGACCGCGTCTGCTATCTCGTGGGACACCACCATACCTACGACAACATTGACGGAATGGATTATCAGATCCTCGTGGAGGCGGACTTCCTTGTCAACCTCTTTGAGGACGGCTCCACGCCGGATATGCAGAAAAATGTATTTATCCGGAATTTCCGGACGGAGGGCGGAAAACGCCTGTTCCGCCTGATGTTCGAGAGCGGAGAAAACGAAAAATAAACCGCCTGGACCCAATGGTGCCGGGCGGCAACGACGATTGAAAGTAAGAGGAAAGAATCTATGATGATCGAACTGAAACAGGTGTTTTCAGGAAAGCGCCTGGAGGAGGTCCATGCACTCTATGAGACCGCCTTCCCGGCATGTGAGAAAAAGCCGTTTTCCATGATCACCGCCGGTCAGGAGACAGGACTTGTCGAGATCCTGGCGATCGAGGAGAATAACGGATTTCTCGGTCTCGCCATCATGGCGAAAGCAGGAGACCGCGTCCTGCTCGATTATTTTGCGATCGCTGATCAGGCGCGCGGACATGGCGTGGGATCCGCAGCACTTAGGGCACTTCGCGGGAAATATCAGGGCATGCGGCTCATCATCGAGATCGAGAGTACAAAATGTGTGGATGAGGAGGAACTTTTCCTTCGTACACGCCGGAAGGAGTTCTATCTCCGGAATGGGTTCACGATGCTGCCCTACGATATCGATCTCTGGGGAACCGAGATGGAGATGCTGTCGAACGGAATGCCGTGCTCCTATGAGGAGTATCTGGATATCTACACGACTGCGTTCGGGGAAGAGGTCTCGGACCGGATCCACTTTTTGCGGGAGGTTCCGGCGGCGGAGGAAATCTGATCACAGATAGAGCAAAAATGATCCGCATGGGACCGCGTGATCAGGGATATTGCCGCTTTGGAAAGAAAAGGTATGGCAAATTCACAAAAAGTACACAGTGGTGTGCTATAGTTGGCACAAATAAAGCTTTGCCAACAATTAACGATGAGAGGATTACAAAATATGAAAAAACATGTATTATTAGGAGCACTGCTCCTGACTGCAGCACTTTCTGCAAGCATTACCGGCTGTTCTTCTTCCGGCACAAAAGAATCCGGCTCTCCAAAGGTGGAAATCGCTGAGATCCGTGATGAGACCGTGGAACCTGACTTTTCCGGCGCTGATATCGAGGTATATTCCTTAAATGCACCGATCGACTTCGATTATTCCAGTGCGGACACCGACATGATCTTTAAAAAGAAGGACGGAGTATGGCTGGATGCCATGGATTCCGCGATCCCGATCAATCAGGATAAATTTGATGCGATGGCCCGGAACTTCTTAAATCTCCACGCAGTTTCCGAGATCGCGGATGCAGACGGCAGTGATCTTTCTTCTTACGGGCTGAGCGAACCGGCATATACGGTTACGATCACAGATGGAGAAAAAGGAGCAATCACCATGGATATCGGAAATCAGGACGCCGATGGCAATTATTACCTTTCCGATGAAAAGAAGATCTACACGATAAAGGCTGCCACCGTGGACTCCCTGGTATTCGATTACTCTACACTTGTTGTCCGTGACGGTCTTGATCTTCAGATCTCCCCATCGGATATTCAGAGTGTCTCCATCACAATGGATGGAAAGACAACGACCATCAGCAGCTCCGATACGGAAGCGATGACGAAGATCGCAGACGGGGTCAACAACCTCAAGGCATTTGATTATGCGAGCTATCATATCCTGAGTCAGGAACTTACAAATGCAGACCTGACGACGGATACGCGCAACACCTTCCAGGCAGAGCTTACGGTAAACGGAGAGAAGAAATCTCTCACAGTCTATGTCGGAACCTATGCAAATCCGGATCAGACATACCGTTATATCCAGCTTGACGGTTCCAACATGATCATGGTGGTCGACAATAATGTCGTTTTGAATCTTTTAAACGGAATGATCCCGGAAAAAGATCTTCAGTAATGCGGAAGAGACTTGTTTTGCAAAGTTTCTGAAAATTTTTCAGGTCAGAAGGCAAGGAAAAGGAGAGAGAAGCTACCTTTTCCTTGCCTTTTTTTCTTGTTTGAGCTATTATAATACATAACTTTGAAAGTAAAGGAGAGAAAAACATGAATCAATTACTCGATCTCTTCCTTACGTTTGCCAGAATCGGCGGTCTTACCTTTGGCGGCGGATATGCGATGCTTCCGATCCTCCAGAGAGAAGTCGTTGAGAAAAGAAAATGGGCAACGGAAGAAGAACTTATGGACTATTACGCGATCGGACAGTGTACTCCGGGCGTTATCGCGGTAAATACAGCGACTTTCGTCGGTCAGGGACTCGCAGGTCCGATCGGCGGTATTGTTGCAACCCTGGGAGTTGTATTCCCGTCCCTGATCATCATCACGGTCATCGCAGCGTTTATCCAGAACTTCGCACACCTTGCAATCGTCCAGAACGCTTTCGCGGGGATCCGTGTCTGTGTCTGCGTCCTGATCTTCAATGCGGTCGTAAAGCTCTGGAAAAAGGCGGTTGTCGATAAGCCGACACTTGTGATCTGCGTGCTCGTGATCCTCGGCTCCGCGCTGACAGATCTCTCCCCGATCGTATTTGTAATTTTTGCGGCGGCTGCCGGAATTATCCTGAAGAATAAGGAGGTGGCTTCCAAATGATGATCTTGATCCGATTATTCTTCGAATTTTTCAAAGCCGGACTCTTTGCGGTCGGCGGCGGAATGGCGACACTGCCGTTCCTCTATAATATCTCCGACAAGACCGGATGGTTCACTTACGGACAGCTTGCCGATATGGTGGCGATCTCCGAGTCCACACCGGGACCGATGGGCGTCAACATGGCAACCTATGTCGGCTTTACAACGGCCGGACCGGTCGGCGCAGTCATTGCCACACTCGGTCTGATCACACCGTCGATCATCGTGATCCTGATCATTGCCGGCTTCTTAAAGGCATTTAAGACAAACAAATATGTCCAGAACGCCTTTTACGGTCTCCGCCCGGCCTCCACAGGCCTGATCGCGGCGGCAGGACTTTCCGTCCTTTCCCTGGTTCTCCTTCACAAGGACGCCTTCGCGGCGAGCGGAAAGATCACAGACCTGATCAGTATCCGCAGCATCGTCCTTCTCGTGGTGCTCTATTATTTCACCGCGATCTGCAAAAAAACAAAAGGACTTCACCCGGTAGCGTTCATCGCGGCTTCCGCTGTGATCGGGATCGTACTCCGGTTCGGTGGAGTATAAATTTCAGTACATCAGCCTGTGGGAGATCTTCCGCAGGTTTTTTGTTTACGCGAACAGCGAGCCAAAGTCCTCGCTTGCGCGAGACCCTGACGACTGTCGCGATAACAAGGGGAAACCCGCGAAACGTGTTTTTACCTGCTTCCCGAATATATGTTCGATAGAAAACACTTGCAATTCTGGAAGTTTTAAGTGTATAATAAGAAAAGCTGACTACGAAACATGGCCGGAGCATTATGCAGCGGCCACGAAAATAAAAATGAAACTGCGGCGGGGAAATGCTCTCTGCCGCAGTTTATGACTTATAATTGGAGGTCTTTACATGGCGAAAGCACAGTATAATGCTGACAGTATCACCGTACTGGAAGGACTGGAGGCAGTCCGCAAACGTCCCGGAATGTACATCGGAGGCGTTGGAACAAAGGGCTTAAACCATTTGATATACGAAATCGTCGACAACGCGGTGGACGAGCACCTGGCCGGATTCTGTACAGAGATCACGGTAACGCTGGAAGCGGACGGGTCCTGTACCGTAAAAGACAACGGCCGCGGGATCCCGGTGGAGATGCACAAAAAAGGCGTCTCCGCAGAGCGCGTGGTCCTCTCAACTCTTCACGCGGGCGGAAAATTCGACAATAATTCCTATAAAACCAGCGGCGGACTTCACGGCGTCGGTTCTTCCGTTGTAAACGCTCTGTCGGAACGGATGAAGGTCAAAATTTCCAGAGATGGAAAAGTATATTATGATGAATATGAGAAAGGGCATCCGGTCGTTGAGCTGAAGGACGGCCTTCTTCCGGTGATCGGAAAATCGAAGGAAACGGGAACGGAGATCAACTTCCTGCCGGATCCAACGATCTTTGAGAAGACAAAATTCAAGGCGGAGTGGCTGAAGAGCCGCCTTCATGAATCTGCATACTTAAACCCGAAGCTGATCCTTCACTATGTAAATAAACGTGCGGGCGAAGAGGAAAGCGTAACTTACCACGAGCCTGACGGGATCGTCGCTTATGTCCGTGAGCTGAACAACGGAAAAGAACCGATCCATGAGCCGGTATATTTTAAGGGCAGTGTGGACCAGATCGAGGTGGAAGTCGCATTCCAGTTTGTGGACGCCTTTGAGGAGAATATCCTCGGATTCTGCAACAACATCTTTACCCAGGAGGGCGGATCCCACCTGGTGGGCTTTAAGACGAAATTTACCCAGCTGATCAACTCCTACGCGAGGGAACTCGGCATCTTAAAGGAGAAAGACAGCAACTTTACCGGTGCTGACACGAGAAACGGCATGACGGCCGTTGTCGCCGTAAAACACCCGGATCCGATCTTTGAGGGACAGACAAAGACAAAACTTGCCAGTGCCGATGCGACAAAGGCCGTGTTCACGATGACAGGGGAGGAGCTGGAGCGCTTCTTTGACCGTAACCTTGACACCTTAAAAGCGATCATCGCCTGCGCGGAAAAATCCGCGAAGATCCGGAAAGCGGAGGAGAAAGCAAAGACAAACATGCTATCCAAGTCAAAGTTCTCCTTCGACAGCAACGGAAAACTTGCAAACTGCGAGAGCCGTGATCCGTCGAAATGTGAGATCTTCATCGTCGAGGGAGATTCCGCCGGCGGTTCCGCAAAGATGGGAAGAAACCGTCAGTTTCAGGCGATCCTGCCGATCCGCGGAAAGATCTTAAACGTGGAAAAGGCATCGATGGACAAGGTTCTGGCAAACGCCGAGATCAAGACGATGATCAACGCGTTCGGCTGCGGATTTTCTGAAGGTTATGGAAATGACTTTGATATCACAAAACTGAAATATGATAAGATCGTCCTGATGACCGATGCCGATGTGGACGGAAGCCATATCGACACCCTGCTCCTGACGTTCCTCTACCGCTTTATGCCGGAGCTGATCTACGACGGTCACGTTTATATCGCGATGCCGCCGCTCTACAAGGTCGTTCCGAAGCGCGGGGAAGAGCGCTATCTGTACGATGACAAGGCGTTAGAAGAGTACAGAAGGAGCCATTCCGGGGACTTTACGCTTCAACGCTACAAAGGTCTCGGTGAGATGGACGCGGACCAGCTCTGGGAGACGACTTTAAACCCGGAAAACCGTGTCTTAAAGCGGGTGGAGATCGAAGATGCCCGTATGGCGAGTGAGGTGACGGAGCTTCTGATGGGAAGCGATGTCCCGCCGAGAAAGAAATTTATCTATGATCATGCCGATGAGGCGGAGATCGACGCATAAAAGGAGAAGTTACCATGTCTGAAAAAATATTGCGAACTGAATATTCGGAGGAGATGCAGAAGAGCTATCTGGACTACTCCATGAGCGTCATCACCTCCCGGGCGATCCCGGATGCCAGGGACGGTTTAAAGCCGGTACAGCGCCGAGTTCTCTATGATATGAGCGAGCTCCATCTGGACCACGACAAGCCGCACCGGAAATCGGCCCGTATCGTCGGCGATACGATGGGTAAATATCATCCGCACGGCGACAGCTCGATCTATGAGACGTTAGTCGTATTATCCCAGGATTTCAAAAAAGGAATGGCTCTGGTGGATGGTCACGGAAACTTCGGCTCGATCGAAGGTGACGGCGCTGCGGCCATGCGATACACTGAGGCGCGCTTAAAGAAATTCGCGGAAGAAGTTTATTTAAAAGATCTTGATAAGACCGTGGATTTCGTCGCGAACTACGATGAGACGGAAAAAGAGCCGGAAGTCCTTCCGGTCCGCGTGCCGAACCTTCTCGTAAACGGCGCGGAGGGAATCGCAGTCGGAATGAGCACCAGCATCCCGACCCACAATCTGGGCGAAGTGATCGATGCGGTGAAGGCGTATATCGACAACCGCCTTCTCACCGTGGAAGAACTGATGGAATATATGCCGGGACCGGATTTCCCGACCGGCGGTATTATCGCGAACAAGAGCGATCTTTTACAGATCTATGAAACCGGGACCGGAAAGATCAAGCTCCGCGGAAAGATCGAGGTGGAGCTCGGAAGAAGAAAAGCGGACCGCGACAAGCTCGTGATCACAGAGATCCCATACACGATGATCGGCGCCGGGATCAACAAACTGCTCGTCGATATCGCCGATCTCGTGGAGACGAGAAAACTCACCGATGTGGTGGACATCTCGAACCAGTCAAACAAAGAGGGCATCCGAATCGTCCTGGAGCTCAAGAAGGACGCCGATGTCAATAAGATCAAGGCGATCCTCTACAAGAAGACGAAGCTGGAGGACACTTACGGCGTCAATATGCTGGCGATCGATGAGGGACGCCCGGAGACAATGAACCTCAAACAGATCTTAAATACGTTCCTGGAATTCCAGTACCGGAATATGACGAAGAAGTACAATGTGCTCCTCGAAAAGGAACTGGAGAAGAAAGAGGTTCAGGAAGGTCTCATCGAGGCCTGCGACGTGATCGACCTGATCATCGCCGTACTCCGCGGCTCAAAGAACATGAAGGACGCGAAGGAATGCCTGATGACGGGAAATACCGAAAAGATCAGATTCCGTGTGCCGGGCTTTGAGGAGGATGCAAAGAATCTTCACTTTACCGAGCGCCAGGCGACAGCGATCCTCGAGATGCGCCTCTATAAGCTGATCGGCCTCGAGATCCTTGCACTCCAGAAAGCGTATAAAGAGACCCTGCGGAAGATCCGGGAATATCAGCATATCCTCTCCAACCAGAAAAACATGGACGTTGTCATCAAGGAAGATCTCGATGCGATCAAGGCAGAGTTCGCAGAGCCGAGAAGAACACTCATCGAGGACGGCGAGGAGATGGTCTATGTGGAGGCGAAGGAAGCAGCGAAGGAAGTGATCTTCGTTATGGATCGCTTCGGCTACTGCAAGACGATGGACCGCTCCATCTATGAGAGAAACCAGGAAACGGTGGACAGCGAGAATGTCCGCGTCCTCCCGGTGATGACAGATGATAAACTCTGCATGTTCTCTGATACCGGAACCATGTATCAGGTGAAAGTCGCCGAGTTCCCTGCGCTCAAAATGAAGGATAAGGGAATCCCGATCGAGAATGTCAGCAAATTTGACGGCAAGACGGAGACACTTCTCTTTATGCTTCCGGCTTCCGGCCTTGCAGGGAAAAAGTTCCTGTTCGCGACATCCCAGGCATCAGTAAAGATCGTTCCCGGTGAGGAATTTATGACGGCAAACAAGACCGTTGTCGCAACGAAGCTCGCCGAAGATGATAAACTTGTGGAGATCCGGGAAATCGGCACGGAAGTCGACGGGGAGCGAGATGTGGTTCTCCAGACTGTGGATGGAATGTTCTTAAAATTCCCGCTCGCGGAGATCCCGGAACTTAAAAAGAACAGCCGCGGCGTTCGCGGGATCCGTCTTGAAAAGGAAGATACGCTGGAACATGTCTATCTGCCGGATGTCGACGGAACTGCTCACTATAAAGGAAAAGAAGTTGCCCTCGGACGGTTAAAAGCCGCAAAGAGGGATGGAAAAGGGACGAAAGTTCGGTTATAATATAATATATAGGAATAGCATTCGATAAAAAAGGAGGAACTACCATGAACGTACCAACACCTCATATCGCAGCAAAAGAAGGCGAGATCGCACCTTCCATCTTACTTCCGGGCGATCCGCTCCGTGCAAAATTTATCGCTGAGAATTTCCTTGCAGGAGCAAGACAGTTTAATGCCACAAGAAATATGTTCGGTTATACCGGATTTTACCGTGATAAACCTGTTTCCGTCATGGGAACGGGAATGGGATGCCCGTCGATCGGAATTTACACCCACGAGCTCATCGAGGGATACGGAGTAAAGAAACTGATCCGTGTAGGCACGACAGGAGCGATCTCCGAAGATGTTCATATCCGTGATCTCGTATTCGCCATGGGCGCGTGCACACAGACAAACTATGTGAAGGAATTCGGACTTCCGGGAGACTTCGCTCCGATCGCAGACTTTGGTCTTCTGATCAAGGCAGTCTTCAATGCGGAGCAGGAAAATCTTCCTTACCATGTAGGAAATGTCCTCACATCGGATCTTTTCTATGAGCCGGAAAAGAAAAAGCATGACGGACTCCAGTTCGCCGATATGGGAGTTCTCGCAGTGGAGATGGAGACAGCTGCTCTCTACGCGAACGCTGCCCTCGGAAAAGCGCGGGCACTCTCCATCATGACCGTATCCGATTCCATGGTGACAGGAGAGAAGACGACCGCCGAGGAACGCGAGACTTCCTTTGCAGATATGATCCGCGTAGCGCTTGAGGTCATTTAATGCTTGCATTTTTTGTCATTTTGAGTTAGGATAGACATCAACACGAATGTTGCGTACATGGAGACATATGTCCGTGACGGGTGGAAGAATGGCAAGCCGTCAACTGAAGATGACTGTCAGGCAAAGATGAGGAGATATGTGTGATGGAAAAGAAACTTAGAGTTGGTATCCTTGGAGCAACAGGTATGGTAGGACAGAGATTTATCTCTCTCCTTGAAAACCACCCATGGTTTGAAGTGACGACCGTGGCTGCCAGCCCGCGTTCTGCAGGAAAGACATATGAGGAGGCTGTTGGAGGCCGTTGGAAAATGACGACTCCGATGCCGGAAAAAGTAAAAAATTTAGTCGTTATGAATGTAAACGACGTTGATGCCGTATCAAGGACCGTTGATTTCGTATTCAGCGCCGTTGATATGACAAAAGAAGAGATCCGTGCGATCGAGGAAGCTTACGCAAAGACAGAGACACCGGTTGTATCCAACAACAGCGCTCACCGCTGGACACCGGATGTTCCGATGGTGATCCCGGAGATCAACCCGGAGCACTTTGACGTGATCAAATTCCAGAAGCAGAGACTCGGCACAACACGCGGATTCATCGCAGTAAAGCCGAATTGCTCGATCCAGAGCTACACTCCGGCCCTCAGTGCATGGAGAGAGTTTGAGCCGTATGAAGTAGTCGCTACTACATACCAGGCGATCTCCGGAGCAGGAAAGACCTTCAAGGACTGGCCTGAGATGGTCGAGAACGTGATCCCGTACATCGGCGGCGAGGAAGAGAAGAGCGAGCAGGAGCCGCTCAGGATCTGGGGCCACTTAGAGGGCGGCGTGATCGTAAAGGCAAAAGAGCCGGTGATCACATGCCAGTGCGTCCGTGTGCCGGTATTAAACGGTCATACAGCTGCTGTATTTGTAAAGTTCAGAAAGAAAGCATCCAAAGAACAGCTCATCGAAAAACTCGTAAACTTCAAGGGACTTCCGCAGGAGTTAGAGCTTCCGAGCGCACCGAAGCAGTTCATCCAGTACATGGAAGAGGACAATCGTCCGCAGGTTAAGCTGGATGTCGATTTCGAGAACGGAATGGGCGTATCCATCGGACGTTTAAGAGAAGATACCGTCTACGACTGGAAATTCATCGGTCTGTCCCACAATACAGTCCGCGGCGCTGCAGGCGGAGCAGTCCTCTGCGCAGAGCTTCTCACAAAGCAGGGATATATCACAGTAAAATAAAAACAAGGGGCCCGCTTTATCGCGGGCTCTTTTTACGCAGAGGAGGTATTATCATGTCAGTAACAAAAGAGCATTTTGGTGAGATGCCGGATGGAAGAGAAGTAAGCCTCTACACGATCAAAAATAAAAACGGGCTGATGGCATCCGTCACAGATCTGGGGGCTGTCTGGGTCCGCATGATCGTTCCGGACAAAAACGGGGTTATGGACGATGTGATGCTGGGGTTTGACGATGCTGCCGGTTATTTAAAGAACGGTCCGCACTTCGGTTCCGTCGTCGGTCGTATCGCAAACCGCACCGGAAAAGGAAGATTTTCCCTAAACGGGACCGAATACACACTGGCGATCAATAACGGTCCGAATAATCTTCACAGCGGTCTTGATTACTACGACGCAAGACTCTGGAATGCGAAGGAAGAGTCGGAAAACAGCGTCACTTTTACACTCTTAAGTCCGGACGGGGATCAGGGCTATCCGGGAAACGCCATCGTATCCGTCACCTACACGCTGACTGACGAGGATATGCTGACACTGACTTACCGCGTTCTTTCCGATGCGGATACGCCTGTGAACCTGACAAATCACGGATACTTTAACCTTCTTGGAAACAATGGCGGTTCTGTCCTGGAGCACCAGGCGCGGATCCTTGCCGATTTTTATACTCCGTCCGATGAGACGTCGATCCCGACCGGTGAGATTCTTCCGGTAAAGGGAACTCCGATGGACTTTACGGACTTTCATGTGATCGGAGAGCGGATCGATGAAGATTTCGACCAGCTCGTTCAGGGACATGGCTATGATCATAACTGGTGTCTTTCCCACGTTCGCGGTGATTTGGGTCTTTCCGCGCAGATCTTCTCCGAGGAAAGCGGAAGAGCCATGGATGTCTATACGGATCAGCCGGGGGTCCAGTTCTATACGGCAAACTGGCTGGAGCAGGGGAACGGAAAATCAGGTGCTTTCTACCATGCGAGAACTGCTTTCTGCTTTGAGACCCAGAACTTCCCGGATGCAGTCAACAAGCCTCATTTCCCGTCACCGATCGTAAAAGCTGGAAAAGAGTGGAAATCCGTGACAGGATACCATTTCTATATTCATGAGTAAAGGACCAAAAATGAAAAATTTAAATGAACGCAGCGTCAGGATTCTGGCATCACTGGGGCTGATCCTGACGACCATGATCTGGGGTTTTGCCTTCGTTGTGATGAAGAATTCCGTGGATCTGATCCCGCCGACGTATCTTCTGGCGATCCGTTTTTCCATGTCTGCGGTCCTGCTTGCCCTATTATTTCATAAAAATCTGTTCGCAGCGGACCGCCAGACGATCCTCTGCGGCGCGATTCTGGGAATATTTCTCTGCCTGTCCTACCAGTTCCAGACTTACGGTCTGAAATACACGACGGCCAGCAAAAACGCCTTTATCACGACCTTGTATGTGATCATTGTACCGTTTCTCTACTGGATCGTCAGCAAAAAGAGACCGACAGGGCGAAATATCGCTGCAGCGTTTATCGCAGTCATCGGTCTCGCACTTTTATCTCTGCAGGGCGACCTCACGATCAATTTCGGAGATTTTCTGACACTGGTGTGCGGTCTGATGTTCGCAGTCCATATGGTATTTATCGACAAATTCACGGAGCACCATGATCCGATCGCACTGACCGTGATCCAGATCCTTGCGGCTGCCATCATCAACTGGATCTGCGCGCCGTTTCTCGACGGATCCTTTGATTTCGCGGTCCTGGCGAATCAGTCTCTGATCGTAGGCCTGCTGTACCTTGCAGTTTTCTCGACGACCGTATCGTATCTCTTACAGAATATCGGTCAGAAATATTTAAGCGCCTCCACATCGGCGATCCTTCTTTCCCTGGAATCTGTGTTTGGGACACTGTTTTCTGTGATCTTCTTAAAGGATGTGCTGACCGGAAAGATGTTAGTCGGATGCGCCCTGATGTTTGCGGCACTGATCCTGTCGGAGCTTCCGCAGAAGAAAAAATAACGATCCTTTCATCCCGAAGAATTGCGGTCCGGGGTGGGAGAGAATAAGATAACTAGGAAAGAGGTTTCATGGGAAAAGCATTATTTATCGCCGAAAAACCGAGCGTTGCCCAGGAATTTGCGAAGGCCTTAAAGGTTTCCGGGAGAAAAGGAGACGGATATATCGAGTCCGATCAGGCGATCGTGACCTGGTGTGTCGGACATCTGGTGACCATGAGTTACCCGGATGCGTATGATCCGGCCCTGAAACGCTGGAGCATGGAAACTCTGCCGTTTCTTCCGAAAACATTCAAATACCAGGTGATCGACGATGTGAAGAAACAATTTACGATCGTGAGCGGGCTCTTAAACCGGGCGGACGTGGACACGATCTATGTCTGCACTGACTCCGGGCGTGAGGGAGAATATATCTACCGCCTGGTGGAGCAGATGGCAGGCGTAAAAGGAAAAAACCGCCGCCGTGTCTGGATCGACTCCCAGACGGAGGAGGAGATCCTGCGCGGAGTGAGAGAGGCAAAGGACCTCGCAGAGTATGACAATCTCGCAGCGTCCGCATATCTCAGGGCAAAAGAGGATTACCTCATGGGCATCAATTTTTCCAGGGTGCTCACCCTGAAATACGGTCCGTCCGTGGCGTCCTATCTCCGGGAAAAGCGGGCGGTGCTCTCTGTGGGACGCGTGATGACCTGCGTTCTCGGCATGGTCGTCCGCAGGGAACGGGAAATCCGTGAATTCGTAAAGACTCCGTTCTACCGCGTCATCGGCTCCTTCGATGTCCCGGATCACGAGACAGCAGTCATCGAGGCAGAGTGGAGAGCCGTGGAAGGTTCCCGGTATTTTGGAACACCGGCGCTCTACAAGGAGAATGGATTTAAGGAGAAAAAGACGGCGGAAGAGCTGATCCGGTTCCTGAGTGCCGATCCGATGGAGGGAACACTTCTCGCTTTGGACCGGAAAAAAGAGACGAAAAATCCGCCGCTCTTATACAATCTCGCCGAGATCCAGAACGATTGTTCGAAAATGTTCAAGATCAGTCCGGATGAGACTCTAAAGATCATTCAGGAACTCTACGAGAAAAAGCTGGTGACATACCCGAGAACCGATGCACGAGTCCTCTCCACCGCAGTATCGAAGGAGATCTATAAAAATATCGGCGGTCTCCGGAATTTTGCTCCTCTCGCGGATTTTGCCGCGAAGGCACTTGACAGCGGAACATGGAAGCAGATCGCGAAGACAAAATATGTGAATGATAAACAGATCACTGACCACTATGCGATCATCCCGACCGGTCAGGGATTCGGAGCGCTGCGAAGCCTGAATCCGCTGGCTGCAAAGGTGTATGAGCTGATCGGACGCCGGTTTTTGAGCATTTTTTATCCGCCGGCCGTCTACCAGAAGTTTTCCCTGCGGATCGAAAAACAGGGGGAACAGTTCTTTGCAGCCTATAAGGTCCTCGCGGAAGCGGGATATCTGGAAGTTGCGAATGTCCCGGCAAAAAAGAAGGCGGAAAGCAGCGGTAACAGCAAAGCGGAAAATTCCGGTGCGTCCCAGGATTCCCAGGCGGAGGAGCTGGATCCGGGTCATGATGAAAAAGCAAAGGATCTTCTTGCCATGCTCTCCGGGTTGAAAAAGGGACAGAAATTAAAGCTCCTAAAGCTTGAGATAAAAGAAGGCGAGACTTCCCCGCCAAAGCGCTATACGTCCGGTTCCATGATCCTTGCAATGGAAAACGCAGGTCAGCTCATCGAGGATGAAGATCTGCGCGCCCAGATCAAGGGAAGCGGGATCGGAACAAGCGCCACCCGCGCGGAGATCCTGAAAAAGCTGTTCAACATCAAATATCTGGCGTTGGCAAAGAAGACCCAGGTCATCACGCCGACACTCCTCGGAGAGATCGTCTTTGATGTCTGTCAGGCATCCATGAGGCAGCTCTTAAATCCGGAACTCACGGCGAGCTGGGAAAAAGGCCTGACGTATGTGGCGGAGGGAACGATCACGCCGGATGAATACATGGAAAAACTGGAGCGCTTTGTGACACTCCGGACAAACGGCGTCAAACAGACGAACAATGCCTATATGCTGCGCCCTTACTTTGACGCTGCGGCACAATTTTATAAAAAGTAGCAGGAACATGCCTGTAAAAAATGTGCTTTGGCACATTCTCGCGCCGGGTACGGTCGCTTGCGTCGTCTGATCAGACGGCAGATTGGAGAATGATATGAAAAAAGAAGAAACAAAAATCGTGGATCTCTATGATCTTTCCCACACCCAGGCTGCAGACTTTCTTCGCCAGTTCACCTATCCGTGGGAGGCACTGGCCCATATCAAAGAGTTCATCCTTGAGCTTGGAAAGACACTCCCGGAGGATGAATATGAAAAGCGCGGAGAGACCGTCTGGGTCCACAAGTCTGCAAAGGTGATGCCGAGCGCATATCTCGGTGAGAATATCATCATCGGAAAGGACACGGAAGTTCGCCACTGTGCATTCCTTCGCGGAAATGCGTTGGTCGGAGAGGGCGCTGTTGTCGGAAACTCCACAGAACTCAAAAATGTGATCCTGTTCGATAAGGTGCAGGTTCCTCACTATAACTATGTCGGGGATTCGATCCTCGGATACCGCGCCCACATGGGAGCCGGTTCCATCACTTCAAACGTAAAGTCCGATAAACTGCTTGTCAAAGTCCATGCGGAGGACGGCGATATCGAGACCGGGATCAAGAAATTCGGCGCCATGCTCGGCGATTGCGTGGAAGTTGGATGCGGATCCGTCCTGAATCCCGGCACTGTGATCGGCAGAAACTGCAATATCTACCCGCTGTCCAGCGTCCGCGGATGTGTGGATGAGAACTCTATCTATAAAAAACAGGGCGAGATCGCAAAGAAAGTACAGGAATAACTGTTTTCTCTGAAAACAGATAAAAAGAACAAGTCCCGGCAAACAAGTGAAAACACGCTTCGCGAGTTTCCCCTTGTTATCGCAACAGTCGCCAAGGTCATGCGCAAGCGCAGACTTTGGCTCGTTGTTCGCGTAAATAAAAAAGGTAAAAGAAAAACCACGATGCCTGCCAAAAAAACAGGTATCGTGGTTTTTGTCTTTTATCTGTTTAAAGCCTGGCATTCGCGATCTTCTCAGGAGAAAAGACCGGAATGTTCCGGATATTCACGGATCAATTACTTTGTTCCGAAGATACGGTCGCCGGCATCGCCAAGACCCGGGCAGATGTACGCGTTCTCGTTTAATTCACGGTCGAGATGGCCGACATAGATCTGCACATCCGGATGTGCCTCATGAAGCTTCTTTACTCCTTCCGGAGCAGCGATGATGCACATAAATTTGATGTGTTTTCCGCCGTGCTGCTTGATAAAGTCGATCGCAGCGACTGCGGAACCGCCGGTCGCGAGCATCGGATCTGTGACAACGATCGTTCTCTGCTCGATCGGATTCGGGAGTTTGCAGAAATATTCGTGCGGCTCATGAGTCTCCTCGTCGCGGTAGAGACCGATATGACCGATCTTTGCGGACGGAACGAGGGAAAGGACACCGTTTACCATTCCAAGACCTGCGCGCAGGATCGGAACGATCGCAAGTTTCTTACCGGCAAGCATCGGAGTCATACAGGTCTCGATCGGAGTCTCGACCTCAACGTCCTCAAGCGGAAGATCGCGGAGTGCCTCATATCCCATCAGAGTTGCGATCTCCTCAACAAGAGTACGGAACTCATTTGTTCCTGTGGTCTTCTTTCTTAACATGGAGATCTTGTGCTGAACCAGCGGGTGGTCAATATACGTTACATTTTCCATTAATAGATACCAGCCTTTCTGTGATCTGCCAAAGCCTATAGACCGATTGGCAGATCATGTTTTTTCCTTCCCTTTATCATACCAAAACGCAGGATAGAAATCAACCGGATCGTTTCTCAGATCATCTATTGTTATTTTGTTTCCGGTGAATATTTTACAAGGGCATAATCACCCGCCGCATGGCTCACCGGAACGATCAGGTAGATATCTCCGTCTTTTTCGTAGGAAAACGCCTGCGGGAATGTCCCGTCCTTTACGGAAGTAAAATCACATTCTGCAAACACAGTCTGCCAGAGGTCCTTTCCGCTGGACTTGATGGAATCCTTTACTTCAGCTGCTGTATCCGCCGGTTCTACCACCACAACGTCATCGGAAGAAAGATATTCCGCGATGGAATCCGCATCTGCATACGCAGTCAGACCGATCGGTGATCCTGTATTTAAGTTCACAGAGACGGCATAGCGCACATTTGACGGATGGGCTGTTTCTGCAACGTTTACCATTCCGTGGAATGTAAATACCGCCTTGTTTTTATCGAGGGATACCAGATCACAGTTGATGGAAACCTCATCCTTTTCGGTGTCCAGTTCCCAGGCAGTGATGATCGAGGTCGCCTCTTTCTTTAAAAGCTCATTGACGGCCTGGGTCATGGATGCATCACGGAGATTGGAGAGGATCGGGTATTCGATGGAGACCTTTCCGGTCTTTTCGGTCGCGATCTTCGATTTCACGCTTAACGCGTCGGAGGCGTTGGAATCCTTTTGCGTCTCGACCTCAGAAGATCCGGCTTTTGAAGCATCAGTTTTTGAGGAGTCACTTTTTGAATTGTCTGCTGCCGGATCAGCCTTTGTTTCATTGGAAGTAGTTTCCGCCATGGTCTCCGCAGCGGACGTATGAATTCCAGAGATGTCCACAGCCTCGTGTTTTTTGCATGCGGTGATGGCTAATGCGGCAAACATTGTTAAAGCGGCAAATTTATAAAGATTTTTTCTCATAAGAAGATCAGCTCCTTTTATCGTATTTTAATGCGGCACCGGAATAGGCGAATGGAAGAAAGCTTGTCCGGTACCAGGTTTATCTTTCTAAGACAGTTATATTATATCATGAAGACCTGCCTCTTGTACATGAACGCCACATTACGATTTTGTTAAATAAATGAAAGCATTTCATAAGAAAACGCCGGGATCGTTGATAAGTAATTTTAAATACTCAATCTGCAGGAAGTATGTTATCATAAAATTAAAACCCGTCGCCGGTGCAAATTCCGGTGATCTTATACGAAAACAGGAGGAGTACTTCCATGAAGTTATTATCACTTTCAGAGGAGTTAAAAAACAATTCTTATCCGGGAAGAGGAATCGTGATCGGAAAATCAGCCGATGGAAAAACAGCTGTGACCGCATATTTTATCATGGGCAGAAGCAGCAACAGCCGCAACCGTGTCTTTGTGAAGGACGGTGAGGGGATCCGTACCCAGGCGTTTGATCCGTCAAAGCTCGAGGACCCGAGCCTCATTATCTACGCCCCGGTGCGCGTTCTCGGAAATAAGACCATCGTGACAAACGGCGACCAGACCGATACGATCTATGAGGGAATGGACCGCCAGCAGACCTTCGAGCAGTCCTTGCGCTGCCGCGAGTTTGAGCCGGACGGCCCGAACTACACTCCGCGCATCTCCGGAATCATGCACATTGAGAACGGGAACTACAATTTTGCAATGTCCATCTTAAAGAGCAGTGATGGAAATCCAGAGAGCTGCAGCCGCTTTACCTACGCGTATGAAAAACCGGTAAATGGAGAAGGACGTTTTATCCACACCTACATGAACGACGGAAATCCGCTTCCGAGCTTTGAGGGTGAGCCGAAACGCGTGGCGATCGAAGGCGATATCGACAGCTTCACAGAGAATGTATGGGAGAACCTGAACGAAGACAACAAGGTTTCCCTTTTTGTACGATTCATCGATATCGAGACAGGAAAGTACGAGACAAGAATCGTAAATAAAAATCACTGATCCCATAAAACAAAATCATTTCCATATCAAAAGGAGCAAAAGAAATCATGAATGAAATGGAATTAAAATACGGCTGCAACCCGAACCAGAAGCCGTCCCGTGTGTACATGGAAGACGGAAGTGATCTCCCGATCACCGTATTAAACGGAAAACCTGGCTACATCAACCTTCTCGATGCCTTAAATGGCTGGCAGCTTGTAAAGGAATTAAAAGAGGCGACCGGACTTCCGGCAGCAACCTCCTTCAAACATGTTTCTCCGGCCGGTGCCGCTGTGGGACTTCCGATGGATGAAGTTTTAAGAAAGATCTACTGGGTGGATGACCTCGGCGATCTCTCCCCGCTTGCATCCGCTTACGCGAGAGCGAGAGGTGCGGACCGCATGTCCTCCTTCGGTGATTTTATCTCCCTCTCCGATGTCTGCGATGTTGACACCGCAAAACTCATCAAGCGTGAGGTTTCCGACGGTGTGATCGCTCCTGGCTATGAGCCGGAAGCTCTTGAGATCTTAAAACAGAAAAAGAACGGCAAATACAACGTGGTCCAGATCGATCCGTCCTATGTTCCGGCTCCGATCGAGCACAAGCAGGTATTCGGCGTGACCTTCGAGCAGGGAAGAAACAACTTAAAGATCGACAAAGACCTTTTATCCAACGTTGTGACAGAAAACAAGGAGATCCCGGATTCCGCAAAGATCGACCTTATGATCTCCCTGATCACCTTAAAATACACCCAGTCCAACTCCGTCTGCTATGTAAAGGGCGGGCAGGCGATCGGTATCGGCGCCGGCCAGCAGTCCCGTGTCCACTGCACACGCCTTGCAGGCCAGAAGGCGGACAACTGGTTCCTCCGTCAGGCACCGCAGGTATTAAATCTTCCGTTTATCGACAAGATCAAACGTGCGGACCGCGACAATGCGATCGACGTTTACATCGGAGACGAGTACATGGATGTTCTTGCTGACGGCGAATGGCAGAAAGTCTTCACGGAGAAGCCGCCGGTATTCACGAAAGAAGAGAAGCGCGCATGGCTCGACAAGATGCAGGATGTGGCTCTCGGATCTGACGCCTTCTTCCCGTTCGGCGACAATATCGAGCGCGCACACAAGAGCGGCGTAAAATATATCGCACAGCCGGGCGGATCTGTCCGTGACGACAATGTGATCGAAGTCTGCAATAAGTACGGAATGGCGATGGCATTCACAGGCATCCGTCTGTTCCATCACTAAAACTGCTTGCAATTTTCATGTTCTTATGATAAACTTATATGCGGCTGTTGAAATATACAGCCGCGAAGATATGCCGGCGTGGCGGAATGGCAGACGCATCAGACTCAAAATCTGACGGGGGTAACTTCGTGCCGGTTCAAGTCCGGCCGCCGGCAGAAACGAAAAGACATGACTCTCATTAGATGGTCGTGTCTTTTTGCATTTACGCGGACAACGAGCCGGGATCCGCGTATATTCAGGCTGAAAGGAGTGTGTTCCATGACCTGTATGGAAGCAGAAAAGATGGTAGTTCCGTATATGAAGGACGAACTGTCCCCGACGGAGCTGGAAGATTTCCTGGACCATATCAAAACGTGTGAAAACTGCAGGGAAGAACTGGAGATCCACTACATGGTGGATGTGGGGTTAAAAAAGCTGGATGAAGCGGATGGAACATATGACATCGTGGGGGATCTGAAACGAAAGGTAGCGGAATCCTACCGGTCCCTGCGCCATATCTCCACATTCCAGATCGCATCCTACGCGATCTCGACTCTGTGCGGAATGGCACTCATCGTCATGATCCTTTTGCAGCTCCGCATCTGGACAACGATGGGATATCTATAGATTTTAGAGGAGTGAACATGGAAAAACTCGTATTGATCGACGGTCACAGTATCTTAAACCGCGCATTCTACGGTGTGCCGAACCTGACAAATTCGGAAGGTCTCCACACGAACGCGGTCTATGGCTTTTTAAATATTTTATTTAAAGTTCTCGATGAGGAGAAAGCGGACTACCTTGCGGTGGCTTTTGACCTGAAAGCCCCGACGTTCCGCCATAAAATGTTTGACGCCTACAAGGGAACAAGAAAACCGATGCCGGAGGAACTTCATGAACAGGTACCGCTCATGAAGGAGGTCCTGACCGCCATGGGTGTCCCGATCCTCACAAAAGAAGGCTATGAGGCGGATGATATCCTCGGAACGATCGCAAAGCGGGAGCAGAAAGAGGGCTATGAGGTGACGATCCTCTCCGGAGACCGGGACCTTCTGCAGCTCTCCGACACCCATATCAGGATCTGTCTCCCGAAGACGAGCCGAGGGACGACGGAGGTCCACAATTATTACCCGGAGGACGTGATCCGGGAGTACCAGGTGACGCCGGAACAGTTTATCGAGGTGAAAGCCCTGATGGGCGACCAGTCCGACAATATCCCGGGCGTCCCGTCCATCGGTGAGAAGACGGCGACAAATCTGATCGTGCAGTACCAAAACCTGGAGAACATCTACGCGCATCTCGACGAAGTGAAACCGCCGCGCGCGAAAAAGGCGCTGGAAGAGTATAAGGATCTCGCAGATCTTTCCTTAAAGCTCGCAAGGATCTGCATTGACGCCCCGATCGAATTTTCCATGGCGGATGCGAAACTGGAAAATCTCTACACGCCGGAAGCGTATGAATATATGAAACGTCTGGAATTCAAGTCGATCGCGGCGAGATTCGGTGAGGAGATCAAACATGAAAGCGGACCGGAGAAACAGTTTGTTCTTGTGGAGGATTTTTCCGAGGCGGATGTGCTCTTTGAAAAAGCAAAAAAGGCGGACCGCATCGGAATGGAACTTCTCGCAGAAAACGGTTCCGTGACAGCCCTCGCCTTATGTTTTGAGGAGACCGGAAGCTATATCTTCCCGGTCGGCGGCTTTATGACGGAGAGCTATATCGCCGGAAAATATGAGGAACTCTGCCGAACGGGTCTTGCCTGGGTCCTAGATCTCAAGCACTCCCTGCCGTTCGCGGATCTTTCCTACGGGGACACGGTCTATGACGCCGGGGTTGCGGCATATCTCTTAAACCCGTTAAAGGATTCCTACGGCTATGACGACATTGCGAGAGATCTTCTCGGGATGACGGTCCCGTCCAGGGCAGACCTGATCAAAAAGCTGTCCTGTGAGGACGCATACGCGAAGGAACCGGAGAATTTCACCCGTATGGCGGGACTTATGGCCTACACAGCCTTTGCGGCCGGGAAACCGCTCCTGGAGCGTCTGACGGCAGATGGAATGGAAGAGCTGTACCGCACGATCGAGCTTCCTCTGATCTATACCCTGTTCCATATGGAAGCGGAGGGGATCGCAGTCCGCAGGGAAGAACTTGCCGCTTACGGAGAAAAGTTAAAGAAACAGATTGCAGTCCTCGAGAAGGAGATCTGGGAGATGACCGGACAGGAGTTCAACATCAACTCCCCGAAACAGCTCGGCGAGATCCTGTTCGAAAAAATGCAGATCAAGGGCGGAAAGAAGACGAAGACCGGCTACTCCACAGCGGCCGATGTCCTGGAGAAACTCGCCCCGGATTATCCGGTGATCCAGAAGATCCTGGACTACAGACAGTATACAAAGCTGAATTCCACCTATGCGGACGGTCTCGGAACCTATATCCGGGAAGACGGACGGATCCACAGCCGGTTCAACCAGACGATCACGGCGACCGGCCGGATTTCCAGCACGGAGCCGAATCTCCAGAACATCCCGATCCGCATGGAACTCGGAAGAGAGATCCGGAAAGTCTTTGTCCCGCGCGATGGATTTATCTTCCTGGATGCCGACTACTCCCAGATCGAGCTGCGCGTCCTTGCCCACATGTCCGGCGATGAGCGCCTGATCGAGGCGTATAAGACCGCCCAGGATATCCACGCGATCACAGCTTCCCAGGTATTCCACATCCCGCTTGATGAGGTCACACCGTTACAGCGACGCAACGCGAAGGCCGTGAATTTCGGGATCGTGTACGGGATCAGCGCCTTCGGACTCAGCGAGGACCTGAGCATCTCCAGAAAAGAGGCCATGGATTACATCGCTCGCTATTTTGAGACATATCCGCAGGTAAAAACCTTCCTCGACAGCCTTGTTGCCCACGCGAAGGAGCAGGGATATGTCACCACGATGTTCGGACGACGCCGCCCGGTACCGGAGTTAAAGTCCTCGAACTTCATGCAGCGTTCTTTCGGAGAACGTGTAGCCATGAACTCCCCGATCCAGGGAACGGCTGCCGACATCATCAAGATCGCGATGATTCGGGTGGACGAGCGGTTAAGAAGGGAAAATCTCCGTTCCAGACTGATCCTGCAGGTGCACGATGAACTCCTCGTCGAGACGGCGGAGGACGAAAAAGAGACCGTCATGAAGATCCTCTCCGAGGAAATGCACCATGCGGCATCCTTAAAAGTGGAGCTGGAGATCGACATGCATGACGGAAAAAACTGGTTTGAGGCGAAATAGATGAAACAGAAGAAAATTATTGGGATCACCGGCGGAGTCGGAGCCGGAAAGAGCAGTGTGCTCGCGGTACTGAAGAACGATTTCGGGGCGAAGATCATTCTCGCGGATCTTGTGGCCCACGATCTCATGGAGCCGGGAAGTCTGGGACTCAGAAAGGTAACAGAGACGCTTGGAACGTCATTTCTCACCCCGGATGGAGCCGTGGACCGAAAAGCGCTGGCGGACCTGATCTTCCGGGATAAAGAAGCATTAAAGACGATGAACTCCATCATCCATCCGTTAGTCTGGAAGACGATGAAGGAAGAGGCGGAGGCCGCCAGTGAAAACCTCGTGATCATCGAGGCAGCGGTCTTTGACACTGCGCCGAAGAACTTCTTTGACGAGCTCTGGTACGTCTACACGACAAAAGAGAACCGGATCGTCCGCTTGATGGAAAACCGCGGCTACAGCCGTGAAAAATGCGAGGACATCATCGGAAGGCAGGCGTCGGAGGAGGAATACCGCGCGCTCTGCAGCCGTGTCATCGACAACAACGGGGACGAATCCGATATCAAACGACAGCTGAAGGAGATCCTTGACCATGAGATTTGTTAGTATTGCCAGCGGAAGCAGCGGAAACTGCATCTACACAGGGACGGAGGAGAGTCATGTCCTGATCGACGCCGGCATCAGCGCAAAGCGGATCGAGCAGGGTCTTAACGAGGTCGGCTTAAAGACGAGCGAACTGGACGGCATCTGCATCACCCACGAACATTCCGACCATGTAAAGGGGCTGGGCGTCCTTGCGAGAAAATATGAAGTCCCGATCTACGCCACAGAAGGGACACTCGACGAGATCCGGAAGATCAAAGGCCTCGGCGAATACCCGGAGGAGCTGCTGCACCCGATCCTGCCGGACACCGAATTTTCCCTCGGGGATCTGACGATCAAGCCGTTCCACATCGACCATGATGCGGCCGACCCGGTCGCTTACCGGATCCAGTCGGGAAATAAGTCTGTGGCAGTCGCAACGGACCTTGGACATTTCAACCAGTACACGATCGACCATCTCCTCGATCTCGACGCGGTGCTCTTAGAGTCCAACCATGACCTTCGGATGCTGGAGACGGGACCGTACCCATACTACTTAAAACGCCGGATCATGGGAGATTTCGGCCATCTCTCCAACGAGAACGCCGGACGCCTCTTAAACTGCATCCTGAGCGGCCGATTAAAGCACATCCTGCTGGGACATCTGAGCAAGGAGAACAACATGCCGGAGCTGGCCTATGAGACCGTCCGGCTGGAGATCGACATGGGAGACTGCCCATACCATGCGGATGATTTTCACCTGGCAGTCGCAAAGAGAGATGAGATGTCGGAGATCATCAGTCTGTAGCAGATTTTGCTGATGCTGCGAAAAAACACTTGCATCATACCGGCTGTAATGATATATTTTAAGAAAATTTTACGCTTTATCACTGCATAAAGCTACCTTTCCCCGGGATCCATATGTTCCGGCAACGATCTCAGTCCGGACAGATCCGGATCACAATACGCGGAAGGCACAACACAAGGAGGAAAATTTCCATGGATAAAGTTATTATCACCGTAGTAGGAAAAGACACCGTAGGCATCATCGCAAAGGTATGTACATATCTTGCGGACCATAAAATTAACATCCTTGATATTTCCCAGACCATCGTCCAGGAATACTTCAACATGATGATGATCGTGGACGGAAGCGGAGCAAACATTTCCTTCGATGAAATGTCTTCCGGACTCGATGAGATCGGCGCCGGGATCGGCGTCAACATCAAGTGCCAGCGTGATGAGATCTTTACAAAAATGCATCGTATCTAATGACAGCTTGAGGAGAGGGAAACAATTATGATTACACATCTGGAAGTCAACGAGACTAACAATATGATCGAGCACGAGAACCTGGATGTCCGCACCATCACTCTTGGCATCAGCCTTTTGGACTGCTGTGACTCCGATCTCGAAAAATTAAACGAAAAGATCTACAACAAGATCACGACACTCGCAAAGGACCTGGTCCCGACCGGAAAACAGATCGAGCGCGATTTCGGGATCCCGATCGTCAACAAGCGGATCTCCGTGACACCGATCGCCCTTGTCGGCGGAGCAGCCTGCAAGAGCCCGGAGGACTTTGTGACGATTGCAAAGACCCTGGACCGTGCGGCAAAGACTGTAGGCGTCAACTTTATCGGCGGATATTCCGCTCTTGTATCCAAGGGCATGACAACAGCTGATGAGAACCTGATGCGCTCCATCCCGCAGGCGTTAAAAGAGACCGATTTTGTCTGCAGCTCCATCAATGTCGGCCCCACAAAGACCGGTTTAAATATGGATGCAGTCCGCTTAATGGGCGAGATGGTCGTAAGAACCGCAGAGTACACGAAAGACAACGACTGCTTAGGCTGCGCAAAGCTTGTTATTTTCTGCAACGCACCGGACGACAACCCGTTCATGGCGGGAGCATTCCACGGCGTTACAGAGGCAGACGCGATCATCAACGTCGGCGTCTCCGGACCGGGCGTTGTAAAGACGGCTCTCCAGTCTGTCCGCGGCGCTGATTTCGAAACTTTATGTGAGACGATCAAAAAGACGGCATTCAAGATCACCCGTGTCGGCCAGCTCGTAGCGAAAGAGGCATCCGCGCGTCTCGGGATCCCGTTCGGCATCATCGACCTGTCCCTGGCTCCGACACCGGCTGTCGGCGATTCTGTCGCTGAGATCCTGGAGGAGATCGGTCTGGAACGCGCAGGTGCCCCGGGTACAACAGCCGCTCTCGCCATGTTAAATGACCAGGTAAAGAAAGGCGGCGTTATGGCTTCCTCCTACGTCGGCGGACTTTCCGGCGCCTTCATCCCGGTCAGCGAGGACCAGGGAATGATCGATGCGGTCAACGAGGGCGCTCTTACGATCGAAAAACTGGAAGCGATGACCTGCGTATGCTCTGTAGGTCTTGACATGATCGCAGTTCCTGGAGATACGAGCGCAGCGACGATCTCCGGCATCATCGCAGACGAGGCGGCGATCGGTATGGTCAACCAGAAAACGACAGCAGTCCGCCTGATCCCGGTGATTGGAAAGGGCGTCGGCGAGACGGTCGAGTTCGGCGGTCTTTTAGGACATGCGCCGATCATGCCGGTCAACTCATTCAGCTGTGAGAAATTTGTGAACAGGACCGGAAGGATCCCGGCACCGATCCACAGCTTTAAGAACTAAACAGGAGAAACTATGAGAATCTATCTGATCCGTCACGGCAGGCAGAACAGCCCGCTTTGCAACGTAAATGTGCCGCTTTCCGATGCAGGAAGGCGGCAGGCCGAACTCCTCGGCGAGAGACTGAAAAAGGAATCCATCGACGCCGTCTGGTCCAGTGACCTGATCCGCGCCCGTGAGACCGCCGATATCATCAATGAGAAGATCCGTGCACCGAGGATCATCCGGGAAGGACTCCGCGAGATCTCTTTCGGTGATCTTGAGGGACTTTCGGACGATGTGATCATGGAGCGCTACGCGGACTTTTTCACCGCGAGAGCGTCCATGAAACAGGATCTTCCATATCCGGGCGGAGAGAGTGCGGCGGATGTGATCCGTCGTGCCGTTCCGGTCATGGATGAAATCGCAAAGTCCGGCGCGGAGACGGTCGCTGTCGTCACCCACGGAGGCGTGATCCGGAGTCTTGTGACCCACTATCTTCACATGGATGGGGCGTATGTTCCGCTCCTTGCGAGACATCTGGAAAACTGCGGCATCACGGAGTTTTATTACCGGGAATCCGACGGCGAAATGCTGTTAAACCGTTTTAACGATTTTGCCCATCTGACGGATCATCCGGAACTTTTGCGCGGCGGCTGGGGAGAGAAAAAGTGATGGAAAAGAGAGAACTTCACAGTGTACTCACTGATTTTTTAAATGAAAACCTGATCCAGGCGACTGCCAGCGGTCAGGCGGAGAAAAATGATTTTCTGAAGGCACGGATCCGCCCAGTACTGGCAAAGGGCGTCCTGCATTTTCAGGCGGAGGAATTTATCGGAAAACAGGCTTTCCACAAAAATCTGACAGCCGAAGAAGCGGCTGCCTATCTGGAAGGTCTCATGGAAACAAGTTTCCGCCAGCTCCAGCTCGAGGCGAGAGATAAGAGCGGTTCCATTCTTGTGAGCAAAAAGGGAAAGGTGACTGTTAAGGTAACGAAAAAGCCGGTTTCTGGGAATACCTCCGGAAATGGGGCATCAGCTTCCGGAACGAATGGTTCCGACGCTTCCGACGCGGCTCTTCAGGCTGCCTGGGCGAACGGACTTTCCCATAACCGGAAGAAGCGCTACATCCTCGAAGAGGGGATCCCGGTCCCGTTTCTCGTGGAGCTCGGTGTCCAGACGAAGGACGGGGCGATCGTCCATGCGAAGTACGACAAATTCCGCCAGATCAACCGTTTCCTCGAATTTATCGAGGACGTGCTCCCGAAGCTTGATAAGAATAAAGAGACGAGGATCATCGATTTCGGCTGTGGAAAGTCTTATCTGACATTCGCGATGTATTATTACCTCAAGGTCTTAAAAGGATACCCGGTGCGGATCACCGGTCTGGATCTGAAAACAGACGTGATCGAGCACTGCTCGCAGCTTGCAAGAAAGTTCGGCTATGACTCCCTGGAATTCCTTCACGGCGATATCGCTTCCTACGAGGGCACTGACCAAGTGGATATGGTCGTGACACTGCACGCCTGTGACACAGCGACGGACTACGCGCTGGAAAAGGCAGTCCGCTGGAACGCAAAGGTGATCTTATCTGTTCCCTGCTGCCAGCATGAGGTCAATAAGCAGATGAAGAGCGATCTCTTTGCCCCGGTATTCCGCTACGGAATCATCAAAGAGCGCATGGCCGCCCTCTACACAGACGCCCTGCGCGCGGAGATCCTCGAGGCCATGGGGTACCGGGTCCAGATCCTGGAATTCATCGACATGGAACACACGCCAAAGAACCTCCTGATCCGGGCTGTAAAGCAGGGAAAGAAGAAGGAGAACCGGAAGGAGATCGAAGCGATCCTGGAGGCGATCCATGCGGATCCGACGCTTTACCGGCTTTTATTAGAAAAGAACCCAAACGTATAACTGCCGCCGGCAGCTCAAAAAAGCCGCAGATACCTTTTCATGGTGCTGCGGCACATTTTTTATCCGCTGATTTCAAATCCCTGCATGATCGCATGTTTCAATGTAATATTAGGATATTGACAGAAAAAGGAGTACAGCTTACTATGGAACGTTTATATCAGTATGATGTCGTTGTTGTTGGAGGCGGGACAGCCGGAGTGTCTGCTGCGGTCGGCGCTGCGAAAACCGGGGCGAAAACACTTTTGATCGAGAGAAATGCTTATCTTGGCGGAGAGGCGACCCATTCCGGGGTCAGCACCTTCTGCGGCTTTTTTACCTGTGGAAAGAATCCGGTTCGTGTCGTTGAGGGCGTAGGGCAGCTCGTGTTAGATGAGATGGGGGCACTTGGGCCGACCGTGGACTATGTCATTTCCGCGACCGGAAACTACAATGTCAATTTCCAGCCCGAATACTTAAAATGTGCGATGGACAATCTGTTGGAAAAAGAACATGTGGATTACTTTTTGCATACATACATGACCAGTGCGAAGGTGGAACTTGGATCCATTGTTTCTATTCAGTGTTCCGATGATGAGGGAAGCTTTACCATAATGGCAAAAACCTTTGTGGATGCATCCGGAGATGCGAATCTCGCTCATCGCTCCGGGGCAAAACTGATATGGGGCGGAGACGACGGACACCCGCAGGCGGCAACCATGCCATTCCGGTTAAGCGGTGTCAACACGAACTGTGACATGTCACCTGAAGCTGTGGGGCGTGCAGTAAGAAAGGCCAAGGAGGCAGGAATCCCGAACCTTACAAGAGAAAAGGGATTTATCCTGAAAAAAGAGCATTCTGATATTGTCAGTGTGCTTCTTCCGAGTGTAATTCCGGAGGGACTGACAGCCGCAGACCTTACCCATATGGAGCGGGAAACCAGAAAACAGGTGCTCAGTTATGTACAGGCCTTAAAAACCTACATGCCTGGCATGGAGCACGCAGAGTTAGCGGTCATCGGACCGTCCATCGGTTTTCGGGAAACGAGAAGAATGGTCGGAAAAGAAACCCTTACCGTGGATGATGTGCTTACCGGAAAAAAGTGCCAGAACAGTGTAGCCCGCTGTGGATGGAAACCGGAGATCCATAAAGATGTTGACAAGATGGCAACTTATCTGGATGTGAAGGAAGGAAGCTATTTCGACATTCCACTTGGTGCACTGCAGTCAGAAAACATCGAAAACCTATACGGTGCAGGCCGCATGATTTCTTCCGATGAAGCAGCATTTGCGGCAGTCCGCGTCATGGGAACCTGCTTTGCAACAGGACACGCAGCCGGAGTTGCCGCCGCATGTCATGCCCTGGAGGGAACGGCAGAGATAAAATACGTTCAGGAGATTTTGAAAAAGCAGGGGGCATTGGTATAGGATGCGTAGAGAATATCCGAAAAACGGTATCAATTTCTGAAATGCGTCTCGAAAAAGACAGAAGTCTAAAAGAAGACGTAATGATCAGAAATACGGAAAAACCCGGATACTCACAGAATATCCAGGTTCTTCACACTCTTTCTCCGGTCTTCCTCGATCGCCGCATAGAATTTTCTTGTAATATTTACATCATTATGGCCAAGAATATCTGCAACCAGGTAGATATCGTTGGTCTCCTTATAAACAGCGCTGCCATAGCTGCTCCGCAGCTTGTGCGGCGTTATTTTCTTTTTCGGTGCGATGATCGATGCGTATTTCTTTACAAGGTATTCCACGCTCCGCACCGTGATCCGCTGATTGCGCAGGGAGAGAAACAGGGCATTTTTGTGTTCCGGAAATGTCTCGATGCCGGTCCGGACCGACAGGTACTCATTCAGGCGCCTTGCCACCTCCGCATTGAAATACACGGTCGTCTCCTTGCCGCCTTTTCTGCGGATATGGATCCCGCTTTCTTTCATGTCCACATCATCCAGATTCAGTCCGACACATTCCGATACGCGGATCCCGGTTCCCAGCATCAGCGCCAGGAGAGCGCTGTCGCGGAGTCTGGTCCGTTCATGAAACGCTTTCTGTCTGCCTGACAGGCCGGATCCGCTGTCAACTTCCGCCAGCAGCTCCTTCATTTCCTCCGAATTGAGTCGGACGATCTCTTTGGCATGAGTCCGCGGCATCTGCATGGAAAGTGTCGGATTTACCGTTAAAAGTCCCACGCGGCAAAGATATCCAAAGAAACTCTTCAGTGAAAAGAACTTCCGCTTGATCCCCTGTTCCCTGTTCATATTTTTGTGTTCCGGATCATTCGGGCGGTATTTGAGATCTTCCAGGTAACGCTCGATATCCTGCACGGAAATCTGCGAGAGAGCTTCCGTCTGCAGCTGCTCCAACGGAATTTCTTTCCATTCCCCCTTTATCTCCTTCAGAAAATGAAAAAACATCGTCAGATCATACGCATAGGACAGCCGGGTCATGGAAGACGTCGACGGCTCGATCCCGCGAAAAAAGTCTGTACAGCAGGATGGAAGAGTAGAGAGCATTGCCTTCAGCTTTTCTTCATTTTTCTGATCCCGCTGTGCAAAGTACTGCGACTCACTCATACCGTCTGCTCCTTAATATTCCCTGAATTTTTGCCGGAAGAAGCATCAGCAGATGCCCGGAAATGTTCAAGTTCCGCGATGAGGCGGGCATTTTCCCGGTCAAGCTTGCGGAATTCTTCCTGCATTTCCCGTTCTTTGGCTGCAACAGCCCGTTCCATCGCAAGATCCGCCTGCATCTGTGCCTGCTTTAAACGGTTCTGGCAGTCCGTCTCTTGTTCCTTTAACTGGCTGTTTAACCCGGCAAGCTGCATTTTATTTTCAGCAGCCGCATGTTCCAGATCCCGGACCATGGCTGTAAGTTTCCCGATCTGCTCTTCGTAATCCTTTTTTGCCGCAGTTTCATTCGCGAGCTGACGAGAGAGTTCTTCCTGCTGCCTGCTCAGCTGTTCATTTTCTGATTTGATCGCCGCACTGATCTTAACGATCTCGTCATAATGGGCCGCCTTTTTCTGAAGCTGTTCCACCTGGTCTCTCAGCACATGGTTCAGTTCTTCCAGATCATTGGCCGACTTCCGGGCAGCCTCCATCGCCTGTTTCATACTGAGAGCATTTTCTTCGATTTGTTTTTTCTCCTCGGTCAATGCCTCAAACGATCCGGCAAGTTTCTCTTTTTCGTCCACAGCCTGATCGGCCTTTTCCCGCAGTTCATCGATCGTCCGGTCTTTCCGCTGCAGATCCGTTTTAAAACGCTCCGCCACGCGGGCCTCCGTCGTGTTTCCAAGTTCAAGACTTGTGAGATATGCGGCAAGAAGATCTTTTGTCAACCGCTCAAAATTTTCTATCTCAACGGCACGCCCCGGGGTCGCTGCCTTTGCGTTATTTAACTCCAACACCTGGATCAGATGATCGAATCCCTGTGCCTGATTCATTCCATTTGCAGTGCAGAACGACCTGAACGCGTCCGCAGATGCCTGGTCGATACGAAAATTGACCTGCCGGATCTCTTTTTCATTCTTTTCTGTGCTCATTTTACCGTACCTCCTGCATTGTTCTTAGTATAGCATGGCATGGGAGAGGAGTCAACTTTATCATGTGAATGATATACATGTTATACATAGATATTGCTATACATAGCTATTAAGGGACAAAAGTCAGAGAAAAAGCAGGCAAAAGCGGAGAGAACAAAGTTGAATACAGGGAAAAGGTGTAAAAAAGCAGATAAAACGTCAGAAAATTCAAAAGTGTGCGCACACAATTAAAACAATTTGGCTCAGAACCCGCCGAAACGGCCCATATTATTTCGCAAAACCCGAGTTTTACGCAATAATACGGTGTGAGAGACACAGAACAATGGAAGATGCAAGTTGACTATGCTTTTATTGAAATAGAGCGTCAATTCGGAGAAAAATAGCCACTTGCATTGTAATAGTAGAGTTAATATTTTGAATTAGTCCTATAAAATATAAAAAGTAGTTTAAAGTTTGCCATAAAACACTATTTTTATTAAATTGAGGGATATTTTCTTCAAAAAAAGTCCATCCACAATTGTTTTAGAAGTGACATACTCCCACCACTTAGCTCACGCTTGAAGTGGGGGCTTCTCGTTCGATTACCCCGTTGGGCAAAGCATTCACGAGCGATCCCCGTGTGTCCCACGGTTCTTTTTGGCTGATATCTTTTTATGATGCTTTTTCGCTTTTTTCTAATATGATCCCGGACATTCTCAGACCCTCCCGACAGATGTTGGCTGCCGCATTTTCATCACGGTCCATCCGGTTTCCGCAGCTGCAAAGATATACCCGCTCTTCCAGTTTCAGATCATGTTTTATTTTTCCACAACAGCTGCATGTTCTGGAACTGGGATACCAGCGGTCGATGCGGACAAGCTTCTTTCCTTCCCGTTCCAGTTTATACTGCAAAAAATCTGTGAACATTCTCCAGCCGTTATCATGGACACTTTTTCCAAAATGATGTTCCCCACTCATCGTCTTCAGATCCAGATCTTCGATGCATACGATATCATAGAAATTGGTTATCTTTCTTGATTCTTTATGCAAATAATCTTTTCTCTGGTGAGCGATATGTGTATGGATCCGCGCCACTTTTTTCTGCTGTTTTTTATAACGATTGCTTTCTTTCCGGCAATGACTCAGTTTTCTCTGCGCTTTCGCCAGTTTTTCCTCGCTGTTTCTGAAATAGTGCGGATAACCTGCATGTTTTCCATTGGAATCTACATATAGTTCTTTCATGGAAAAATCGAGTCCGACGGCCTGCCTTATGTTCCTTGTTTCCACCGGCTTTTCTTCACAAAAATACAGAAGAGAAACATAATACCGCCCATCAGCTTCCAGACAGACGGATGCACCTTTCAAGCAGGCATCTTCCCGGATCTTACGATGCTGCCGGATCCGGATCCAGCCTGCCTTTGGGAGCTTCAGCTTCCCATCTTTTAACAGGATATTTCCATTGACACTGTTTGTGGTATAGCTTTTAACAGGATTCTTTTTTGACTTGAATTTTGGAAATCCAAACGATGGATCCCGGAAAAAGTTTTTATAAGCAGTCTGCAGATGCAGCTGGGCATTGCACAGAGCAAGACTGTCCACTTCTTTTAGCCATGGAAACTCTGCCTTATATTTTGCCGGAGTGACCTTCAGGTTTTTTCCGGTCTTTTCATAGCATTCCTTCTTTTCTGCCAGCATTCGGTTATATACAAACCTGACACATCCAAATGTTTTTGCAAACAGTTCCTGTTGTATTTTATTGGGATAGATCCGAAACCGGTATACTACGTTCATGTTTTTTCTCCCCCTGCGTCTCGATATACTGGCGGATCACTTCGATCGGAGCTCCGCCGGCACTCAGAAGACAGAAGCTCTGACTCCAGAACATTTCCTTCCAGAGCTTCTGCCGGATCTCCGGATACTCTTTTTTGATCAGACGGCTGCTGGCGCTTTTATAGGCATTGATAAATTTACTGAGTTCCGACTTCGGATGTGCACGGAACATGATATGGACATGGTCCTCATCGTGATTCCACTCTTCCAGGGTGATATGATATTTGGGCGCGATATATTCAAAGATTTCTCGTGCGCGACCCGAGATCGGATCATTCAGGACCTTTTTCCGGTACTTTACGACCAGGATCAGATGATAACAGAGTAAAAATACTGAATGTGCATTATTGTCAAGTTCTCTCATATTTATCAGCCTTTCTTTTTATTTCGACTGATTTAATTATATCACAAATGAAATCATTTGTCTATTACATTTCAGAACATTTGTTCTGTTTGATCTGCAATCTATTTTTCCTTCAGGCTTATTCATTGTATGCAGGATTGATGATATAGCACGACTGCAAAAATCAATATAGGAGAAGTTTACAATACACAGCACAGCTATGTGCAATAATCTGATATCTACATACCAACTATCGCACTATGCAAGAGATGGCAATTCATCTCACCACCTATAGAGGTGGGAGAATTCTTGCTGATTCTTGTTAAAACACTCCTTTCCTAACGAACACGTGGTGCTTCCCAAGAAAAATGTGTTATAGTCTCCTGACAGAAACAGATCATTTTTAATTGTGCCATGCAAAAGAGGAGGAAAATAACACAATGAGAAAAATAAAGCGGCTGTTCGGACAGCAGCTGGAGCCGGAAGATCCGGTAGTCGGAAATGAGTGGCTGAAAGACCTGATCGCGAGACCGCGTCCCTGTGCAGTGGATTCCACCGTTGCGCTGATCGTGAAAAAGCCGGGAAGCTTTTCCTGCCCATCCGTCCATACCTACCTCGCTTTTTCAAGCGCGATGGCAATTTCCCATTATTACAGGAAGGCGGGGATCGGGGTATATGCGTTTGCAGCCATGGTTAGTTTCAGCAGAATGTACTTTTTTGTGCATTATCCGACGGATGTACTGTTTGGAGCTATTCTGGGCGTTGTTACCGCATTTGCAGTATGCTGGCTGCTGGACCGGATCTACGGGCGGATCAGTGGGAATACAACTGAATAGAGCAAAAATTCTCTGCCTTCGAAGATCCCGCAAGTATAGAAAAGCGCATGGGTGTTTCTGTCATCCATGCGCTTTTCCGATCATAATATTTCCAACAATGCTGCGGCCAGGCCACTTACCTGGAGAATACCCATGCATAAAATATAATAAATCCAAGCGGCGGGAATGCGAGCAATGCAACCAGTGCCAGAATCACACATACAGCGCCTACAAGATCCGACCCGGATGAATGATATCCGTATCGTCTTTCGTCACAATTGCAATACGGTCCTTCACAATGGCTGTCATGGTATGAATTATGGTCATATCCGTTACTCATATGGTTTCCTCCTGACTGATTTCTTTGATATTTTTATAATACATCAAAAGCTGTCCCTTAAAAAGGACTCGTAAATTTTTATCATGCAGCACCTCGTTCCTTTTCGATCATTCCCATAAGTTCTTCACAGAATTCCGCATAATCGCTATGACCGAGCAGGAGCGTCTTGTTATACAGTGATTCCATGGTCCTCTCAAAACCGGCGATGTCCTTCTTCCATACCCGGCAGGTAATAATGCAGTACGGAGAACCATTTCGTTTAAATTCATGACCGAATCGTACGGGAACCTGATTCTGCGCAAACAGAGCATCTGCAAGATAGTCTTCATGGTCGACGTACATGTACTGGCAAGAGAGTATGGAAAGTCCGCCCAGTTTCAAAAAATTTTTCATAAGTTTTTCTCTCCTTACACTTTTTCCGTATCGTTTTCTTATAGTATGATTATAAGAGAGACGAGCCGGAATGTCATTGAACCTGTAGTTTAAGAAGATCCGTGAAAAAGAAATATCCCCGTCAATGACGAGGATATCTTCGATACTGGTATGTAACAGTCTGCTGAGGATGATAAAGTTATCCAGGCTCGGCAGAGATTTTCCGGAGATCCATTTATAGATCGCCTGCGGGTTTTCAAAACCAAAAGCTCCCTGGATTTCACGGATCGTATAGTTCTGCTCCGAGAGTAACTGTTTGATCCGCTTCCCGGTTTCTACTGGCCGGATTGACAGATACATTGGTTCCATTTGCTCATTCCTCCATGATTCTGCTCCATCCCGAAACACTGTCCTTATATTAACATAAAACCGAGAAAATGAATAGCAGAAAATTGCTTTTTCATGATAGCTGGTGATTTTATAGGACACCATCTATGCTATGATACAGGTATCAGTTCCGCCAGTCGGATTTTCATTCTGGCAAATTAAAAAATTTATTGTATACTATCACTATATAGTATGAAATAGCTTGCAAAGAAAAGGGAAGTATGATTATGCCAAAAGGAACCAATCAGAAATTAAAATTATATCGTCTGGCTCAAATTATGCTGGAACAGACAGATGACGAGCATTATATCACGATGGCAGAGATCATGGAGGCGCTAAGACGATACGACATCACTGCGGATCGAAAAAGCCTTTATAATGATCTGCGTGACCTGTCCTCTTTTGGAATCGAGGTTGAGGGTGAGTCTGTCGGCAATCGTTACCATTATCATGTGGTCAGCAGACCATTTGAACTGCCGGAACTGAAGCTGCTTGTAGATGCCATTCAATCATCTAAATTTATTACAGAAAAGAAAACGAATATTCTGATCAAAAAGCTCGAGAAACTGGTAAGCAAATATGATGCCCAGAAGCTGCAGCGTCAGGTTTATGTATCCGGCCGGATCAAAACGATGAATGAAAGCATCTATTATTCGGTCAATACGATTCATGCCGCTATTTCTGAAAACCGGAAGATCAAATTTCAATATTACCAGTGGAACGCGAAAAAGGAAATGGAATTGCGGCATAATGGAAAATGGTATCATATCAGCCCATGGGGACTCCTGTGGGATGATGAGAATTATTATATGATCGGTTTTGATTCAGAGGCTCAAAAGATAAAGCATTACCGTGTAGACAAAATGCTGAAAATCAATTTATCAGAAGAGCCCCGTGATGGAAAAGAAGCTTTCTCAAAACTCAATATGGCAGATTATACCAAAAAAAGTTTTGGCATGTATGGCGGTAAGGAAGAAAAGGTTAAGCTTTTGATCCATAATGATCTGGTCGGGGTTATCATTGACCGATTTGGGAGAGATATCATGCTGTTCCCGGCAGATGCAGATCATGTCACCGCCAATGTAGATGTCCGTGTCAGCCGGCAGTTCCTGGCCTGGGTATTTTCACTGGGCCCAAATGTAAAAATTCTCGGACCGGAGGATGTTGTGGAAACCATGAAGAGAGAAGCTTCCCGACTGATGGAACAGTACGGAGGCTGATATGTCAGAAAAGTAAAAAATTTTGTACTTTATAGTTATTGGTTAATAAATGGCTTAGATACAAGGATTATAGCATAAAGTACAAAAATTTCAAAACGTACTTTATTTCAGAATGTACTTTATTTCGAAACAGAATAAAGTACATTTTTTATTGTCCGGATGTAGTGGGGGAGTGGTTTTAGGGAAGAAAATAAAGTACATTTTCAAATCGTTCCATTTTGGAAATTTCATAAATAGTGGAAAATAGAGATGCTGATGATTTCAGAACATGTCAAGATGTTGATACTGTTTGGCTCATTTTGTAATGATCACTATTGCCTGTTTTTAGTCATAATTGAAATCCTTATATCCATTGCATTTTGGCAAATTTAAAAGGAAGGTTCCTTTGCCGTAGCAGATGACACCTTCCTTTAATGACTGGTTTTTCCGTTGCCAGCCAACTGTCCGGCACCCGAAGTCCGGAGAGAAATTCGGATTTTATGTGTTAGGCAACATGATAGGCATATAGCCCATCTACTAACTATAGCATACACAGAATATCTAAATTATGCAACGAGTTTATGAAGCAACTTGTGATAAGAAAACTAGGAATGTAACATTTTTAATCCTCTTTTTAGATAAATTGGATTCTTATAATATTATGGTTTTCAGAACTTATTTCTTATCTTTTGGTATTCTCTAGGTGAATATCCTTTTAGCTTGTGGAAGAGTCGGCTGAAATAAAGCTGGTTATCATACCCGACAATCTTAGAAATCTCATTGATGGAATAAGTTGTTGTTTCAAGTAAAATCTGAGCATTGGTGATTCGGATTCCTACAATAAATTGCATTGGTGTGGAACCAGTGAATTTTTTGAAATTTCGGATAAACCAGCTGACACTCATCCCTCGTGAGGCAGCATAATCGTCAATATTGATATTCTGATGGTAGTTTTCACTGAAAAAGGTAATAGCGATATCCATCTCATGATCAAGATATTCATTTTTTGATATGTGCTCTCTAGTCAGTTCCCGGTGAAAGCTAATTAAAAGATGGCGTAGTAAAAGGACAAGCATTTCCTCATAATTATCCTGACAGCGTTGGAGCTCGATGATAATACGTTTGAAAATCCGTTCATATTCGTTAGATGAACCAACTTGAAAGATACGTTCTTTATCTGGAAATCCATATTGGCGTAAGATATTTTTCACATCGCTTCCTGTGAAGTGAATCCAGTATACTTCTGTCTTATCTTCTCCATAATATTCATATTTCTGAAGTTCTTTCGGTCTGTAAAGTACAAAGTTACCGGCAGGAACAATCGTTTCGTTATCTACATTATCAAAATGGAAATGTCCACAACCAGCAGTGATATATATAATCTGATAATCCAGACGTCCTCTTGGACGGTAGGTGGGGAGTTTGGAAAGGCTGGAAAGACGATAAGTACCACAGCTTCCTACAATCAGTGGACGACTTTTGTCTTTAAAATCCATATGTGAGTGGTTCAAATAACCGGCGTTCATATACATAGGACGGCACCTCTTTTCATACTTTTTATTATTGTATCATTTAGTGCATATTTTGTCCAATCTAATTCATAGACATATTTTGCGGATTAGGATAATCTATATTTAGAAAACAAAGAAACGTAAGAATAAAAGGAAAGAATAAGATTTTCTGTGGGAGAACAAAGAGCAAAAAAGTATATGTTTTGGAGGAGAGCTATCTATGATTGTACCGCGTTATTATGAGAATTTAAGTGTATTGCATGAAAACACAATGCCAGCCAGAGCCTATTATATTCCGGCATCCAAAAGAATGGATAACCTGGTGGAACACAGAGAAGAATCAGATCGTATGCAGTTATTGAATGGAACTTGGAAATTCCAGTATTTTAACAGCATTTATGACATTCAGGATTCTTTCTTTGAGAAGGATTATGATACGGAACACTTTGATGGGATTCAGGTTCCGAGTGTATGGCAGATGGCAGGATACGATGTGCATCAGTATACAAACATCCGGTATCCGTTTCCGTTTGATCCGCCATACGTGCCGCAGGATATTCCGTGTGGAGCTTATGTGCATACTTTTGATTACAGCAGAGATGAGAAAGCTTCAAGAGCCTTTTTGAACTTTGAAGGGGTAGACAGTTGCTTTTATGTATGGATCAATGGCTCTTACGTAGGATACAGTCAGGTTTCACATATGACCAGTGAGTTTGATATTACCGATGTACTTCAGGATAGAACGAATACCGTGGCAGTTTTAGTAATGAAGTGGTGTGATGGTTCTTATCTGGAAGATCAGGACAAATTCCGTATGAGTGGTATTTTCCGGGATGTGTACATTTTAAAACGTCCGGAGCAGGCAATCAGCGATTACCATATAAAAACAAAAATTGAGGATATGATTGCAAAAGTAGAACTTGACATGAAGTTTTACTTCCCAGTAAATGTAAAGATTTCGATAGAAGACAGAAACGGAGCAGTTGTAGCAGTAGGAAGTATTGCCGAAGAAGGAGCTGCTGTTTTAGAAATTGCAAGTCCGGAACTTTGGAATACAGAAAATCCATATCTGTATAAATTGATTCTCGAGACAGAAAATGAAGTAATCGTAGATCATATTGCACTCAGAAAGATAGAGATTAAAGATCAGGTTATTTACTTAAATGGACAGAAGATTAAATTCCGTGGAGTCAATCGTCATGATTCTGATCCGGTTACTGGGTTTACGATCAGCCGGGAACAGATTATAACGGATCTTACGTTAATGAAACAGCATAATTTTAATGCGATCCGTTCCAGCCACTATCCGAATGTACCATTTTTCTATGAAATGTGTGACAAGTATGGATTTATGGTGATAGATGAAGCAGATATTGAGGCTCATGGACCATTTATGCTCTACAGAAAAGAAGACATCGATTATAACCGGTTCAAGCGGTGGAATGAAAAGATTGCTGATGACCCGGTATGGGAAGAGGCAATCGTTGATCGTGTGAAACTCATGGTGGAACGTGATAAAAACCGTTTTTGTATTGTCATGTGGTCAATGGGAAATGAGAGCGCATATGGTTGTAACTTTGAAAAAGCATTAGAATGGACAAAAAAATTTGATCCAGACCGTATCACCCAATATGAGAGTGCAAGATATCGTAATTACGATAAAACATATGATTACAGCAATCTGGATGTGTACAGCCGTATGTATCCAGCTCTTTCTGAGATTCAGGAATATCTGGACAAGGATGGAAGCAAACCATTCCTTTTGGTAGAGTACTGTCACAGTATGGGAAATGGTCCTGGAGATTTTGAAGATTATTTCCAGATGATCCAGGATAACGATAAAATGTGCGGCGGCTTTGTCTGGGAATGGTGTGACCATGCGATTGCTCATGGGACTGCTGAGAATGGAAAGGCAATCTACGCTTACGGAGGTGATCATGGCGAAGAAATCCATGATAGTAATTTCTGCATGGATGGATTAGTATATCCGGACAGAACGGTGCACACAGGGCTTTTGGAATACAAGAATGTTTATCGTCCGGCAAGAGTTATTTCCTATAATAAAGAAAGCGGAGAACTGGTGCTTCATAACTACATGGATTTTGACGACTTGAAAGATTATGTGAAGATCAATTATGAACTGACACAGGACGGGCTTGTAATCAGCAAAGGTAAACTTCCAGAGGTTTCAGCGGCACCACACAGTGAAGGAAAAATAGACCTTAAAATCAATGTGCCAGAGAGTGGAAAATGTTATTTAAAATTTATTTACCATCTGAAAAAGAAATTGCCACTGCTGGATGAAAACTATATTCTTGGATTTGATGAAATTGAGGTAAGCAAAGATGATGCAAAATGTAAACTTGCAGAGAAATGGCTACAAAAAACAGCAGTGGACTCTGAACTACAGGTAAATGAAAATGATACACAGATTCATATCAAGGGGCGTGAATTTGCTTATACCATAGACAAACGTACTGCACTCTTTACAGAGATGAAATTCGCGGGGCGGGAATACCTGAACCATCCGATGGAATTAAATATTTGGAGAGCTCCAACAGATAACGATATGTACATTAAGTCTGAATGGAAGAAAGCACATTATGATAGGGCTTATACAAGAGCCTATACGACAGAGGTCGTGCAGGGAAGACATGGGGTAAAGATTATAAGCCATGCTTCTGTTGTGGCAAAAACAGTACAGAAGATTCTTGACGTGATGATTGCATGGAAAATTGATGACATTGGACGGATTGATGCAGATATTGCAGTAACAAAAGATGATGAGTTCCCGGATCTGCCGAGATTTGGTGTGAGAATGTTTCTGGACAAGAAACTTACAGATGCCAGATACTTTGGAATGGGACCACAGGAAAGCTATCGAGATAAGCATCAGGCTGCGAGTCATGGCCTGTATCGGGCAAATGTAGGTGACCTGCATGAGGATTATATCCGCCCACAGGAAAATGGTAGTCATTATGATTGTGAATACGTAGAACTTAACAACAGCCGATATGGCATTGTGGTATCTGCGGAAAACGCTTTTTCATTTAATGCTTCTTATTATACACAGGAAGAACTTGAGAAGAAAACGCATAATTATGAATTGACAGAATCAGATAGTGTAGTATTTTGTGTTGATTATGCATTAAATGGAATTGGCTCTAATAGTTGTGGCCCGGTTTTATTGGATCAGTACCGATTTGATGATGTATTGTTCCGGTTCCAGTTTACTCTAGTACCGTATGTAAAGGGGTAATAAAATTTCAGGTGACCTGTAAACAAGGAAGGAGAGTATGGTTGTCCTATGGGAGAAAAAAAGTATTTAAAATGGTATAACAAAATTGGATATGGTTCGGGTGATATTGCAGGTAATGTAGTCTATGCGTTCCTGACATCCTTCATGATGCCCTATCTGACAGATTCAGTAGGACTTGCTGCAGGTGTCGTAGGTACCCTGATTGCCGTATCAAAACTATTTGATGGTTTCACGGATATATTTTTTGGATCAATGATTGACAAAACACACAGTAAAATGGGAAAAGCAAAGCCTTGGATGCTGTATGGATATATTGGCTGCGCCATTACATTAGTCTGCTGTTTTGCGGTACCAGTCAGCTTGGGGACGACTGCTAAATATGCATGGTTCTTTATCTCTTATACACTGTTAAATGGTGTGTTTTATACAGCAAACAATATTGCGTACTCAGCACTTACGTCACTGATCACAAAAAACAGCAAAGAGCGTGTGCAGATGGGGTCTTACCGTTTTATCTTTGCGTTTTCAACAAGTCTTCTGATTCAGGCGATTACAGTTGGATTTGTAGATAAATGTGGTGGGGATGTCGCAGCATGGAGAACGGTTGCCATTATCTATGCAATTATCGGCCTTGTCGTAAATACGATTTCAGCACTTTCTGTTAAGGAACTTCCGGAGGAGGAACTTAATGAAGGAGAAGTAAAGAATGATAATGAAAAGTATGGAATGGTACAGGCATTCAAGCTTCTTGTCAGAAACAAATATTACATGATGATTTGTGGAACATATATTTTACAGCAGTTATACGGTGCCATGATCGGAGCCGGGATCTATTATATGACTTGGGTGCTGAAAAATAAAAATTTGTTTGGCCAGTTTGCATGGGCGGTAAACATTCCACTGATCATTGCCTTGATTTTCACACCGACATTAGTGGGTAAGTGGAAGGGTATGTATAAACTGAACTTGAGAGGTTATGTTTTAGCAGTCATTGGTAGAGCACTCGTTGTTGTTGCCGGATATATGGGCAATATTCCGCTTATGATGGCGTTTACAGCTCTTGCAGCATTAGGACAGGGACCATGGCAGGGAGATATGAATGCGGTCATTGCTTCCTGCTCTGAATACACTTATCTTACACAGGGAAAGCGAATTGACGGAACTATGTACTCTTGTACGTCTCTAGGCGTAAAGATTGGTGGCGGTATTGGAACCGCTGTTGTTGGATGGATGCTTGAGTTCAGCGGATATGTCGGAACAAAAGCATCTCAGCCACAATCAGCACTTGATATGATGCAGTTTATGTATTTGTGGCTTCCATTAATCTTTGATGTATTGATTATGTTTGTACTTTCAAGAATGAATGTAGAAGGTGCAAACAAGAAACTGAAAGCAGAAAAAGGAATTGCTGCAGATGAAATAACAGATGCATCAGACATGAATTAGCATTTGACAGGGAAAAAGCTAATCAAAAAAAGAAAAGGAGAAATGATCTATGAGCAGTATTTTGGTATTAGGCGGAGCTGGTTATATTGGTTCCCATACTGTGTATGAGTTGATTGCCGCAGGAGAAAAAAGATGGTACGTGCGTAAGGGATTACATCCATGTGAATGACCTTGCACAGGCTCATATTCTTGCCATGGAATCCTAAATTTGATGATCTTGAGACGATTATTACAACTGCATGGAAATGGCATAGAAATCATCCGAATGGTTATGAAGCATAATATAAGGGCAGTAAAATGATTGATCAGCTGATTTCTGAATTGGTCGCTTATGGATTGCAAAGTGGATTAAATGGATGATCCAGATATAAGAGAACAGAGGAAGGAAAAGTTGTATTCAAAAGATTTATAGAAAGTCTATAAAAAAGACCACATCATTTTGTGAAATGGTCTTAAGCAAAATATTCAGTTTTCACAAAACAGTCTGTTTAGTATTTATACATGGTATGGATGCGCAAAATATTCTGTGTAGAATAGTAAAAGGTCATTCAGGTATTTTTTAAGGTTGCTCATTTGCAATTCCTCCTTTCCTTGTTTACAAGTCGATTATAGGATAGATAAAAAAGGATTGCTTGCCAAATCGAAAGAAGATATAGACAAATGTTGCAAAGGAGAGTATTTCATGCAGTTAAAATATGTTGACACAAAAGAGGAAATTATAGCGGTCAATAAGAAGTCAAAACATATTGAACCTCATCTTCATAATGCACTGGAGATTGTATGTGTAACAAATGGAGCATTAGAGCTTGGTGTCGGACAGGAACTTTACCATATGGAAAAAGGAGATATTGGATTTGTATTTCCAGATATCATTCATCACTATCAGGTACTGACACCCGGTGTAAATACGGCCATTTATCTGATTGCATCGCCATTAGTGATTAGTAAATTTGCAGATATCATGCAATCCATGGCTCCCGAATATCCGATTATCAGAGCGGAAAAGGTTGGACAAGAGGTATATAGAGTTATAAATGCAATTTTAGAGACAGAACAGCCAGATATAACTGTTGCACAGGCATATCTTCAGATTGTGTTAGCACGTTGCATGGGAAAATTGAATTTGGTAGAAAAGAGTAATGTGGGAAGCAGGGATCTGATTTACCAGACGGTTTCCTATATATCAGCAAATTTCAAAAAAAAGTTTTCGCTGGAAGAGATGGCAAAAGATCTGGGGGTAAGCAAATATGTCTTATCTAGGCTTTTTTCTCAAATATTTCATAGAAATTTCAATCAATATCTTAATGATGCAAGGTTAAACTACGCATGTTATCGTCTGGAAAATACGAGGGATTCTATTACAAATATTTGTCTGGATAGTGGATTTGAAAGTCAAAGAACGTTTAACCGAACATTTAAAGAAAGATACAAAATATCGCCGAGTGACTATCGGAGTAAATGCGTGAAAGATATGTTGTTATAAACGGTTCTATTAATGGAAAATGAGCAGAAAACGCAGACCATCGAGACGCTGCGGCAAACCATTAAGGAATGGGACATTTCATGAAGAATTGGAGAAACTGTTTCCAGAATTAAAATAGACACATATAATTGAAAAACGGCACACCGCATTCTCGTTACTTTAGTGATGAGTTAGGTGTGCCAAATCTTCTTGCAAAAAGCAGAACTAGTGTTTGCTATATATAGAAACATATGATATAATTAAAACATGGAAAAAGATATATTTACTATTATGGGAAATGCACTTTCATATGGTAGAGGATATGTGTATTCTTTACAGTACCATCTTGTCTGGTGCACGAAATATCGAAAACAGGTTCTGAAGAATGGGATAGATGCAGAATGTAAAAGGATGCTGTATGAGCTTGCGAAGGAATACAAATTTAAGATTCTGGCAATGGAAGTTATGCCGGATCATATTCATTTACTTCTGGATTGTAAACCGCAATTCTTTATATCAGATATGATAAAGATTATGAAGGGGAATCTGGCACGTCAGTTGTTTCTTTCGCATCCGGAACTAAAACAGGAGCTTTGGGGAGGACATTTGTGGAATCCATCCTATTGTGCAGTTACCGTGAGTGACCGAAGCCGGGATCAGGTAATGGCATATATTGAGGGACAAAAAGAGAAGGAAAAAAGAGAGTAGGGAACTTTATGCAGATTGTATCCAGCTATGGAGTAGAAATTAATAAAAAGAATATACCGCTCTGCTCTACGCTGGATATTTTTCGGAAAGCAGTTTCCTATCTAATCCCGGTGTATGCAGAGACGTGGGAAGAACTTTCCGAAATCAGAAATCCGCAAAAACGCTTTAATGAAGCGGAACATCTGGTACATGAAACGAAAAAAAATCATGCCCGATTTGCGTTTGACCGTCATTTCCCCAAGATGCCCTCCTATCTGAGAAGATCAGCGATCCAACATGCACTCGGAGCGGTGTCCTCCTATTATACACGGCTTGATCTGTGGGAAAAAGGAGAACTAAAAGGAAAACCAAAGCTGGTCTGTGAGAATCATGCGATGCCGGTATTCTATCGGGATGTCATGTATAAGGAAGCAGAACCGGGAGAAGATGTGGCTCATTTAAAGCTGTTTGATGGGCGTGAGTGGAAGTGGTTTCAGGTAAAATTACTTCATACCGATATGGAATATCTGCGAAAAAAATGGAGTGGTAAAAAGGCATCTGCCCCTACTTTGGAAAAGAAACATCATAAATATTTCCTTCGGTTTTCATACACAGAGGAAGTAAGCTTATCAAAAACAGAGGTAAAAGAGCAGGTGATATGCAGCGTTGATCTAGGGATCAATACGGATGCAGTCTGCAGCATCATGAGTGCAGATGGCACTATCCTGGGACGTAAATTTATAAATTTCCCCAGTGATAAAGACCATTTGTATCATGTGCTTGGCAGGATCCGCCGTTTTCAGAGAGAACATTCCTCCGGACAGGTCAAAAGCCGATGGGATTATGCCAAAAGGCTGAATATGGAGCTGTCCCGCAAAATAGCTGCGGAGATCACGAAATATGCTGCAGAGTATCGGGTAGACGTAATTGTGTTTGAGCATCTGGAAATGCAGGGAAAAATATCCGGAAAAAAGAAACAAAAGCTTCATTTATGGAGAAAACGGGATATTCAGAAGCTGTGTGAACATCAGGCACATCGGAACGGGATTCGTGTGTCCAGAGTCAGTGCCCAAAACACCAGCAGGCTGGCCTGTGACGGAAGCGGAGCGGTAGTAAGAAACCCGGAGAACCATAGCCTTTGTACCTTTCAAACAGGAAAGCAGTACAACTGCGACCTGTCAGCAGCCTATAATATCGGAGCGAGATATTTTATACGGGAGCTTTTAAAACCCTTGCCGGAAACGGAAAGGTCTTCACTGGAGGCAAAAGTACCTGCAGTGAAGCGTAGAACCTCCTGTGTTTATGCAGATTTAAGAAAGCTTTATATAGAAGTAAGCGACTTAAAAGCGGCATAAACACAGGCAGATATCCAGCGGACTACCTGTAATGTGGAAACCAGCCGTATCCGGCGTGGAAAAAGTGCGTATCCGCACCAATTCTAAGTTACTGGCGTATCCGCCGATATTTAGTCTTGCCGCTTAAAGCGGCTGAGAAGCACGTGACTTTAGCCATGTGAGGTTCACGAAAAAATATGATATCATGTGAGTAACAAGTCGAAATTTGGAGGTAAAAAGCATGATGAAGCTCGATAATTTTATTAATATGATGACGGGACACTTTAATAACAAAGAGCAGTTTGATAATATGCAGAGAGAAGGGAAAACATATCCTTATGCAGAACACATTAATACAATCTGTAATGAGAAAATTTTAAACCTTCCTAAAGATTTTAATGGTAAATTTGTTGTTGAAGAAAGCTACTATGAGACAAATGGTAAACGCCATGCTTCCCCACATCTTTTCCTTATTACAGAGAAAGAAGACGGAATTGTGTTGTATTCTTATGAAATACCAGAAGGAGAAGATAAAAGTACGTTTTCATATGATTCTATGAAAAATGCTGACTACACTGAATTGAAAAAATCTGAAAAATTCACTCCGGCGCTCTATCATGAGAAAGATGGAATCTGGGAAGGAGGCAGTACAAGCCAGTTTTCACCGGTAATGACCTTTAAGCTTTGGGAAAAGTTTTCTGATAGTTGTCTGGAGGTATCTGAAAGCATGGAAGTTAATGGAAAGAAAACTTTTGGATATGATGAACCAATTATCTATAAGCGAGTATAATCCAAGAATGAAATATTGCGATAAATTTCAAATTTGCAGAATCAAGAGCATGAATAAACTATACGATTTATTAAAATATATTATCTATGCGAGTTTCTACATGATTGTGATTAAAACGGGTATGGATTTCTATGGGTATAAGCGCTTTCCGAAACTATACGAATCGTATTCTGCACCGTGGTATACAGAAGCATTACTGTATATCGCTGCCTCGCTTTTCGTGATTGTCGTATGTTTTGTGCTCAGAGTAATCATTGGACGAAAGATGAAGAAGAGGTGAGCTATATGTTTATGCTGTTTGAGTTTATGTTTCCGATTATCTTCGTAATGGTTTTTGGCATGATCATCTTCCAGTTTGTGACAGGAATCGGAACATGGCATAAAAACAATCAGTCACCGCGTTTGTCGGTGAGTGCAACCATCGTCGCAAAGCGTGAAAATATCACACATCATAGCCATGCAAATGCGGGTGACCTGTCTGGAACGCATGGCTACCATTCGACTTCAAGTACCAGCTACTATGTCACGTTTCAGGTAGAGAGCGGTGACCGGATGGAATTGCCGGTTTCTGGCAGAGAATATGGAATGCTGGCGGAAGGCGACATTGGGAAACTTACGTTTCAGGGAACGAGATATCTGTCATTTGAGCGCGTGTGATTCTGGAGGTGATAGTTTCACAGGCTCTTCTGTGCATTAAAGTCGATATCTTGCCTCTCCAATGCGTAATGACTCTAATAAGCTTTTTGGCCACATGAGTAATGAGACTCGATGTGGTTTGCCTTCTCCGCGTTTCTTGGCAGAGTAAGTTGCAAATGTCATGTCAAAGCGGATTAACGGTAGTTTTCACTTTACACGGAAATAAAGTACGAAATTAGTCTTTTTCATCGAAAATTTTTTTTTACTTTTTTAGCTTTCACGCAGTCTTACAACATTCCGCGCTGATCGTCTGCGTTCTTCCTCCTGAGCCGCATAATGTTTTCTGGTCGTATTGACATCATTATGACCTAAGACGGAGGCGACGAGGTAAATATCTCCGGTTTCCCGGTAAAGGCTTGTACCGTAGGTGCTGCGGAGCTTGTGTGGAGTGATCTTTTTCAGCGGTGTGACAAGTTTTGCGTATTTTTTTACGAGATTTTCCACGCTGCGCACATTGATCCGTTTTCGCTGCATGGAGAGGAAGAGGGCATCCTCATTTCCTGGAACCGCGTCGATCATTTCCCGCTCATCAAGGTAGTTTTCCAGCACATCACGGACTTCATCGCTGAAGTAGATAACGGATTCCTTTCCGCCTTTCCGGTAAACTCTGGCACCGCAGGTATCAAGGTCGATATCATTGATATTTAATCCAACGCATTCAGAGACACGGATACCGGTTCCGAGGAGGAGTGACATCATTGCAAGGTCTCGAACTTTTGTTCGCTCATGGTAAAGCTTCTGTTTTTCGGTCAGTTTGTCACCTTCCTCAACCTCATCGAGGAGCTTTGCAACCTCATCGATCTCCAGACGGATAATTTCCTTTTCGTGGAGCTTCGGCATGCGCACGAGGGCGGCTGGGTTCTTCTCGATCAGTTCATTTCGGAAGAAATAGCTGTAGAAGCTGCGGAGAGAAGAGACCTTCCGCATGAGTCCACGTTCTGTATTTATAACATCTTCATTCGTATCACTCGGATGACATTTCAGATAATCAATATATTCCTCCAGATCTGTCACCGTCAGCTTTTCAAGATCGGACGGTGTGAGAGTATGGGACGGATTGTCAAAGGTGCCGGGATTGGCGGTCTTTAAGAACTGAAAAAATATTTTCAGATCATATGCGTAGGCAATCCTTGTTCTTGTGGACGTGCTTGTCTCGATTCCGCGGAAAAAATCGGAACAGAAAGAAGGGAGTTCCTTCTGCAGTTCCCGAAGTTTCTTGATATTTTCAATATCCTTCTGTTCATGGTAGGAGAGTGTAGCCATCAGAATTCCTCCTTTTTATTCTTGCTTTCACGGTCATTTTCATGGCAATTATGTGATTCGGAAAGTTGTTCTTCCGCACCGGTCTGATCTCTCTGCATTTTCACAGATGTCTCCGATCGACAGGCTTTATCATCCACCCCATCAGAAGTTCCAGCCATTCCGATATTTCCAGAATTCCAGCCTTCAATATTTCCGGAAATTACCGCATGAAACAGCCGTTCCTTAATTCCCGGATTATCTTTATTTAACTGCTTGGTTAAATTTTTAACATATTCGCGTTTTGTATGTCCATCAGCGGGGCATGGATTTTTGCACACAGGAAGATTATACTTATTCTTAAATCCGATCACATCAGCCTCAGAGACATACATGAGCGGCCGGATCACGGTGAGCTCTGTGCGGTCCAAAAATGTCTTTGGTGGGAATGTATAAAAACGTCCTTCGAACATTAAAGACAACAGCATCGTCTCGATAATATCATCCTTATGATGCGCGTAAGCGATCTTATTGCATCCGGCGGCCTTTGCCTCAAGGTTTAGGGCTCCTTTGCGCATTTTCGCACACAGAGAGCATGGATTGGACTCTTTACGGGTCTCAAAAACGATTTTTCCGATCTCGGTGGGAATTATCGTGAGCGGTACCTGAAAACCTTTGCAAAAGGCCTTTATGCCGCTGAAATCCTGAATTCCGAAACCGAGATCGACTGTGAATGCATGAAGCGTAAAATGTTTCGGGTAAAAGCGCTGCAGTTCATGAAGCGCATAGAGAAGAGCCAGACTGTCCTTACCGCCGGAAACACCGACAGCAATGTGGTCCTGATCATCGATGAGAGTATAATCATCAACAGCCTGACGAACCAGGCTTAAAAGTCTTTGTAATTTCATTAGAAAACCTCATTTCATGGAAAACATGGTAGATCACCGGAATTTCGCCACAACTATTCGATAAACTGTTCTTTCACGAATAGTTGGAAATCTATCCATATCATACCCTATTCCATCCCCAATGTCAATATTCCGGCTTTCAAAACAAAAAATGCCATAATATATTGTCGATGTAGGTAAACATGTCACAAAGATGTAGGACACTTATTACAATCACATGGAAATCCCGCTTTTCTACTATTTTTTCGGAATTATATAGGAATTATTCAATATTACTTTTTTTCTCCAGGACATAATTATCATTATCACCGGTTAGCGGATCGCTGCCTATGGTAATCAATGGTATGCTGTTGGTTTGCCATTTTTCATAGATAGCTTTAAAATTCTGTGTTTTGATTAATAAATCCTGCTTATTATCCTCTGAAGTATGTATCGAATCATATGGCAGTTCCTGTGTCTCTAATATTTCTTTCTGGCCCTTCTGATTAAAGGAAAATATTTCAAAATGGTAATTTCCTATGCCATTCCATATCTCAGGTGTATACTGTAGGATATAGTTTTTATGGTCAACAACAGTTAAATAGTACCAACGCCATCCAGCATGGTTATCAGAGGCATGGTCTTTATATATTACAATAGGATTGCCATCTATTATAGCATATATTTCCAATGTGATTTCCAAGGCATCCTGGCTTATAACAAGTAACTCATCATTACCATCATGTGTTAAATCTACCATAAGAGTTCCTGCAATATTCTCTTCGGGATAGCGTGATAAAATATCCTCGAAAAAATTATATTGGTTATTTTTCGTGGCAATAAGAAAACACCCTAATCCCAAAAGTATCATACATATAAAAATCAAAATCTCAAACTTTGTTTTTTTCATTTTTCCCTCTTGCTGTGAAGTTCAAAGTTATGTTTAATTTATACTAAATAATTGGTGAAGCCATTATTGATATCATCTACCGTATAGGTTTTAGATTCCCCCGCCTTTTGATCTGCAAAAGAGGTGGATAAATAGGCAGACAAGAGGAATAGTGTCATGCTGCAGAGTACCAGAAATCTTTTTTTCATAGAGTGCTCTCCTTTTCATTGTTTAGTATGTCTCGTTACTTAGTGTGCAGTGATAGTTATCTACATGGGACATATCCATTGGAATCATCTCCTTTTCAATATTCGTTAATCCTTTTGTTTTCATATGTTATATGAAACAAACTTTCCTATTCACATTCATATGTTACTGCCATATAGCTCTTTGCCACAGAAACCATGTTTTTACGGATTTATTCATCATAGCGACCTCCTTATCCGGGAGGCATCCATCTTAATGGGGCTTTATTAATTATATTTTTCAGGAACTGATCCAACTCAAAATCTATCGATTTGTCCATGACATATTTTGGTCTGTTCACCGTAATGTTCTCCCCGCAAAAAATAATATTATATTGGTATGTTTCCATTGATATAAGGGCTCCTTTGTCCCGGCCATTTGGGTGGAGTGATTGAGAATACAGGTTTCTTTTTTCTGTCATTAAACAGGATTGTAAATTCTTCAATCTTTTGCTGACCTGTTATTCTCTTTTTATAAGGTGGGGACACGAGTATGATCCCGGCGATTTTTTCTGCGTTTAAATTATCAAGCCTAGTTATTTTTCCAAAAAATATTACGCCCATGGTTATCAGCACGAAAATGATATATCTTATTTTAATTTTCTCCTGCCCATACTGCCTCCTGTCTTGGTGCAGTCCGCGTTACTCTTTCCTTTTTTGAATTATATTATCAAATTGTACTGTTTTCAATACACTTCTTCATATCTTCATAATTCGTAATATATTGTTTATATTTTAGCTAATTATCTGTAATTTTTTCTCTTAAAAGCATCAAAAAATTTTTTCTTACAACCCACTCCCGCCATATTTTCTTCAGCGTATCCAATTATCAGCGCAGAACTGCCTTGATTCAATTTTTATTAATTCTTTTTCTTCACTTTCGTTATCGGCAACTAAAGCAAGCACCTTCTCTCCAGCCACATTCCAGTCTTTCTAGACCCCTGATGTGCTGTAAAGAAGGTGCTGCACATGATCCGCACAAAAATGTTCATCACAATCATCAAATCAATTTCATACAGATCAAATTATTTAAAATTACTTTTTAGTCCCCAGAACCAGACAAATCGGTTAATTCCCAGAACTACATTCCATTAATCCAGCAGATTTCTGTAATACGGCCAGTTCGCGTTCATCACGCCAATTGTGACATTGTTCGCGGAACCCGTCTCATGGACACACTGGATCTGTCCGTTTGAGGTAAATCCGAGGAACATGATAACATGCGGCGTGGATCCCGTGATTACCACGATATCGCCCGGCTTCAGATCCTGACGTTTTACCTGCCGTCCAAGAGTCCTTAAGCCCTCTGTGCCCTCATACGGCAGATGCGTTCCTGTAACGGACCAGTATACCCAGTTGACCCATCCGGAGCAGTCGAGTCCCTTTAAGATACGTCCTTTGTGATCCGGGATCGTGACAGAACCGAAATTGTTGCCGGTGTAATTCTGGGCGCTGGCTTTTCCGCCCCAGTAATACGGGACTTTACCGACAGACTGGAGTGCATACCGGATAATGTCCTTTCTCGTCTCCGACAGATCTTTCGGAAGTTTGCTCATGTAGGTGTCGATCTCAGCAGTGGAAAGCGGCGCTCTCGTTCCCTCCACGACTACGTTTAATCCGTAAGTCGCTGTCCAGTCCTGACGGTCGATATGGCTTACGAAAGAAGTCATTCTGCGGTTCCAGCCTTCCCAGCCGGTTCCGTCTGCGGTTACTGATGCAGTCTCTCCCACCGCATTTCCCGCATCATCGATGCTGTAAAGGTTTGCGCTCTCGCTGAGGGTCCGGATGATCGCTGTGATCTTAAGATCGACATGTCCCGGGCAGATCAGCGCATGGGAAGCGGCCGCATGGACGGTGTACTGCTCCGCTGTTTCAGCTTGTTCATCAGAAACAGGGATGAGCTCCGGATCGGTTTCCGGCTCCGCACTTTCCGCGGATGCTGTTATCTCCGCAGGTGCTGCAGTTTCCGCGGCCGCATGGACGATATAATCGGAGCTTGCATCGGAATCTCCGTTGTCACTGACACGGATAACCTTTACCGTGGTCTCTTCCGCTGCCTCAGAAGAAGGTGCTGTTGTCTGCGGCGCTGTCTCCGCCTGTGTCGAAGATGCCGCTGCCTGTGGTGTTGTCTCCGGAGCTTTTGTCGTCTCAGCCGCTGTAGTGGAATCTTCCACACGGACGATCGTCGCCTTCTTCTTCGTCTCCTGGATCACGCTCTCCGCTGTCTCAGCCAGGGAATCCAGGGCACTCGTGGTCGACTCCTTTGTCTCAGCTCCTTCTGTGTGGTTTGCAGCTGACGGCGGTACCGTTGTTGTCTCAGCTGCCGTTGTGGTGCCTTCCGACGCCCCCTGCGCGGAGGAGGCGGACGAAGAGCTGCCGCTGTAGCTCTCCCCGTTCACGGAAACCGTGTCTCCGGCCTGGTCGATGACCTCATCTCCCGCATCTGTCCGGATCTCGGTATCGATATTCCGCCCGGATACGAATGTATCCTCTCCTTCCAGCTCAGAATCTCCCTCTTCCGCGGACGCGTTCGGATCCACACAGCCATCACAGTAGTAGACGTTTCCCAAAACTGCCTGGTAGGAATGTGATTTTGTCCAGAGATCATTGACGTAGGCACGGATCGAATCAAGGTCCGTGATCCCGTTGTAATAAGCATATACACTCGCCATGGAAAGAATGTCCTGGGCATTGGAGACCGCGGATGTGACCTCTCCGTCTCCGTTGTAGAACGTGATCTTTACATTCTTAAAATGTTCCACATACCAGGTGGACGGATCATTTTTATTCTGGGTCTTTGATGTCGGATTGTACTGTCCGAGAACGGAGGATGCCTTGCGTCCAAAGGCAGGCGCCAGCTTTACCGGTGCCGTATTTGCCATATCGTAGATCGCAGCAAACCATTTGGAATCCTTCTGGATCAGCTCCTTCATCAGGATCTCCGCATAGCTTGTCTCCGATCCCTCTGCGTACATATTTGCGAGATTTAATTTATACGGGGCCGGAGCATCCGGATCGATCTCCGCTGTGGTCTCCTCAGTCTCTCTCTCCGTCGGATCCTCGAGGATATCAAAGGTCTCCGGTTCTGTGATCCTCTCTGTACTGATCTCAGCCGGGGCGGCCACCGGAATATATGGCACCATCGCGGAAAACGCGATACAGGTGCACAAAGCCATCGCCAGAAGCGGTCTTGCATTCTGTCTGCGCGTCACCCAGCGCATACAGTCCGCCGCGATCTTTTCGACCTGTTCACGGATCTTTTCTTTATCGAAAGGTAATTTATGAAAATCTAAATGGTCTTTGAACTTCATTTTCGAGCGTACATCTCCTGCATTATGTAAATATAACGGTGTAAGTATAACATAAAGAGGAAGAAAATTTTTTTATTTTTTTTTTATTTTTTCTCATCCCGCCGATACACCAAAACCAGTCACCAATTGACTTTCCTGACATTTAATACTATAATCCTATCAAATTGGCTCTGCCTGGAAACAATGAAAACAGATTCTTTCATCAGGAAATGGAGATGAATATATATGTGTGGAATTATCGGATACTGCGGTCCTTTAGATGCGCAGACAGTATTGCTAGACGGCCTTACCCAGCTCGAATACCGTGGTTATGACAGCGCCGGGATCGCCCTGTTTGATGAGAACTCAAAGATCCATTTTATTAAAAAAGTCGGAAAAGTTGCCGCTCTCCGCAAGGTGTGCGAGGAAAATCCGGTCGTGTCCCACTGCGGGATCGGTCATACCCGCTGGGCAACGCACGGCGGCGTCACCAGTGAAAACGCCCATCCGCATGTTGCAGGGAAGGTGACGATGATCCATAACGGCATCATAGAAAACTATCACGCCCTGACGGAAAAATACCACCTGGAAGGAAAACTTCACTCCCAGACGGACACGGAAGTTGCCGCAGCAACCTTAAACGAGATCTACAACGGTGACCCGATCCCGTCGATCCGGAAATTTTTAAACCAGCTGGAAGGCTCCTACGCCTTCTGTATCATGTTTGAAGACCGTCCTGGCGAGATCTATGCGGTGAGAAACGTAAGTCCGCTCGTAGCGGCTTACACGTCTTCAGGCGCCATGATCGCCTCCGACCTGACCGCACTTCTCCCGTACTCAAAGAAATACTTCGTTGTTCCGGAAGGAAAGCTCGTACAGCTCACCGCCTACCACGCTGATCTCTACGAGCTTGACGGCACAAAGACTGAGCCTGAGATCCTGGAGGCATCCTGGAACACGGACGCTGCCATGAAAAACGGATTCCCTCACTTTATGATGAAGGAGATCCACGAGCAGCCGGAAGTGTTAAAGAAAACGATCCTGCCGCGTCTCACAAAAGGTCTCCCGGATCTCACCGACGAGAAGATCCCGGATGAGCTCTTAAAACGGACCACAAATATCCGCGTCATCGCCTGCGGAACTGCCATGCACGCCGGGATGGTCGCAAGAGCCCTGATCGAGCCACGTCTCAGGATCCCGGTCACGGTGTCCATCGCCTCCGAGTTCCGCTATGAGGAGCCGCTGATCGATGACTCCACGCTCACGATCGTGATCTCCCAGTCCGGCGAGACGATCGATACCCTGGCGGCGCTGCGCCTCGCGAGAGAATGCGGCTCCACCGTGATCTCGGTTGTAAATGTAAAAGGTTCCACGATCGCCCGCGAAAGCGACTATGTGATCTACACGCATGGAGGTCCTGAGATCGCCGTGGCGAGCACGAAAGCCTACACGGTACAGATTGCCGCCCTCTATCTTCTTTTCTGCCGTATGGCGCTTATACGCGGCGTATACACGGAAGAACATGCAGAGCAGTTCATGAGTGACCTCTTAAACTGTGCCACCTCCATGGAGACCATGATCCGGGAGGAAAATACGATCAATGAGATCGTCACCCATATCGTAAACTACCCGGATGTCTTCTTTATCGGCCGCGGAATGGACTACGCATTCTCCCTGGAGGGCGCGTTAAAGCTGAAAGAGATCTCCTACATTCATGCGGAGGCTTACGCAGCCGGTGAGTTGAAGCACGGAACCATCGCTCTGATCACAGACCATGTTCCGGTCATCGCGATCGCGACCCAGAAGCATATTTTCGCAAAGACGATCTCGAATATCCGCGAGGTGAAAGCGCGAGGTGCTTATGTGATCCTCCTCGTCACGGAAGATACCGCTGTCGACGAGGGCATTGCAGACGTGATCATCCGCATTCCAAGGGAAGATGACAAATTCACCGTGTTCCCAATCGCCGTTGTCCTTCAGCTCATCGCCTACTACGCTTCCGTCCAGAAAGGTCTTGATGTGGACCAGCCGAGAAACCTGGCAAAATCCGTGACGGTGGAATAAGTAAAACAAGTTTATACAAAAAACCACCGGTTCAGGCAGATACATCCTCGCCCGGACCGGTGGTTTTTTACGCTTTATTCTTCTTTTATATCCATTCTGATCCTTCTGTACGTTCGCCGGATGGCTTCCGCCAGAACCACTATTTCTTATAAGCGCCCTTGATCTTCGCAAATTCCTGGATCATCTTCACAACTCCGTCATATCCGATCTTGCTGCTGTTCATGCAGAGATCATAGCTCTTGGAATCGCCCCAGCGCTTGCTGGAATAATAGTTATAGTAACTGGAACGCTTTTTATCGGTCTTGATCATGAGATCCTTCGCCTGAGATTCCGTGATCTTATGGCGCTCCATCAAAGTCTTGATCTTCACATCCTCATCAGCTGTAATAAACACGGATACTACGTTCGGATAATCAGCCAGCGCGTAGTCAGCGCAGCGTCCGATAATTACGCAGGATTCTTTATCCGCAAGATTTTTGATCGTATCAAACTGCGCAAGGAAGATCTTATGGTTGATCGGCATATCCATATATGCAGAGTTCGTATATCCAAGGGAATACGTATCCATTACCAGAGAATATAAGAAACTGCTCGTCGGTTTCTCGTCATGGGTCTCAAACAGCTCTTTGCAGAGACCGCTCTCTTTTGCAGCCAGATTCAGGAGCTCTTTGTCATAACATTTTATACCGAGTTTTTCTGCTAACGCCTGCCCGATATGTCTTCCTCCGCTTCCACATTCTCTTCCGATCGTAATAATAAGGTTATCACTCATATGCCACAGCTCCTTTCTGTCATCAAGCTTTCTGATAGCTATATTATACAAAAATTATAGGCAATATGCAAGAGTTATTCCATAAATTTTCTGAATTTTTGTATCAGTATATGCATAAAGCAGAATAAAAAAGCCGGGAAAAATTATCCCGGCAATTTTCTTAAAAGCTCCTCAAAATACTCCGGCAGCGGCGCCGAAAACTCCATATATTCCCCAATCCGCGGATGAACGAACCCTAAAATCCCTGCGTGCAGTGTCTGCCCCTGGAGCCTATACGGACATTTTGCCGGGCCATAGACGGCATCCCCCAAAAGCGGATGTCCGATGCTCGCCATATGGACGCGGATCTGGTGAGTCCTTCCCGTCTCCAGCCGGCACTCGATATGGGTGAAATCCTTGAATCTCGCGATCACCCGGTAATGGGTCACCGCGGATTTTCCGTTATTGTAATTGATCGCCATCTTCTTCCGGTCTTTCGGACTTCTTCCGATCGGCGCGTCGATCACGCCCTCATCGTCCTTTAAAACGCCGTGAACGATCGCCTGGTAGCGGCGGGTGATCGAATGTTCTTTCAGCTGTGCTGCGATGGAATTGTGGGCGAGATCATTCTTGCAGGCGATGATGACGCCGGTCGTGTCCATATCGATCCGGTGGACGATCCCCGGGCGCAGAACCCCGTTGATCCCTGAGAGATCTTCCTTACAATGGTACATCAGCGCATTCACCAGAGTCCCTGTGTAATGTCCTGCTGCCGGATGGACCACCATGCCCTTCGGCTTGTTCACCAAGATCACATCGTGATCCTCATATAAGATATCGAGCGGGATATCCTCCGGAACGATCTCCGGCTCCACAGCCTCCGGCACCTCGAAGGAGATCGTATCCCCCTCTGCCGCCTTGTAGCTCGCCTTCACCGGGCGCCCGTTTACCATGACTTCCCCGGATTTTAACAGCTTCTGCAAAAACGAGCGCGACAGATCTTCATACTGTTCCGCAAGGAACTTGTCGATCCGGTCTCCAGCCGTCTCCTCGGTCACAAAACATTCTTCTCTCACTGCTCATTCTCCTTTTTTGATGAGAGGAAGGAAAGCTCATCCTCCTTGTAGAAAAAGCCGATCAGCAGGATCAGAAGTCCGGCCGCGCAGACCACGTAGCAGTCCGCCACGTTAAAAATCGGGAAGTCGATGAGGCTGAAATAGAAGAAATCCACCACGAACCCCCGTACCGCACGGTCGATCAGGTTTCCGACAGCTCCAGAAAGGAGAAGGATCATGGCGATATAAAGAGGCAGGTACCGGCTTCCGGACGGAAGTTTTGCCACAAAGACAAGGACCGCGATCACAACGGCCGCAGCCACCAGGAAGAAAAACCACTGTTTTCCCTGGAGGATCCCGAAAGCCGCTCCCCGGTTTTCCGAGTATAAAAGCTCAAAGACTCCCTTGATCAGCACCAGCGGTCCGTTGACGCGCAGCGTGCTGTAAGCCATACTCTTCGCCCACTGGTCCAGGGCGATGAGCAGGGCAGAACAAACGGCAAGAATGCCGTAGCGTTTTCCGATCGTATTCATAAAACACTCCTATCTGAAAATGGCTGCAAGGGCGCGCTCCATCTCCTCTTTTGTGACGGTCCGGTCGATGTAGGCATGTCCCACACGGTCCAGAAGGATGAACTTGATCACGCCGGCCTCCATCTTTTTATCATTTTTCGTCGCCGCGACCACTTCCTCCGGATCGAGACCGGAAACAGATGTCGGAATGGAGAAATACTCCATCAGAGCCCGGTATGCATCGATCTCATCCTGGTTTACAAGACCGCGCTCCTTACAGATATTCATGGCTGCAAGGGCACCGACCGCAACACAGTGACCGTGGAGCATCGTAAAATTCTTTAATTTCTCGATGGCATGCCCCAGCGTATGACCAAAGTTTAAGGTCGCACGCTCATTCTGCTCGGTCGGATCGATCTCAACGACCTCGCGTTTGATAAAATCGCTTCCCTGGATCAGAAGTTTTAATGTATCCGCATCCTTTGCGAGGATTTTTTCTTTGTTGGCCGCGATCCAGTCAAAGTATTCCCGGTCACGGATCAGACCGTGTTTGATGACCTCTCCCATGCCGCCGGAAAACTGGTTGTCCGGAAGTGTGCGAAGAACGGACACGTTCGTGTATACAAGTTTCGGCATATGGAAGGCGCCGACCATATTTTTGTAGGAATCAAAATCAACCCCCGTCTTTCCGCCGATCCCGGAGTCCACCTGGGATAACAGGGTTGTCGGGATCTGGACAAAATCAACGCCGCGGAGATAGGTAGCTGCGACAAAGCCGCAGAGATCGCCCGTAACGCCGCCGCCCAGTGCGACGAGAAGATCTTTCCGGTCATAGTGGTTTAAGATCAGATGTTCGTAAGCTCCCTGGACCGTCTTTAAATTCTTGTTCGCTTCCCCTGCCGGGAACACATAGGAAGTCACCTCGCGGCAGCAGCCGGAAAGGATCTTTGTCACCTCATCGAGATAGATGTCAGCGACATTGGAGTCCGCGATGATGCAGATCTTCTTCTTTTCGGTGCCGAGAACGGAGATCTCCTTTGCAAGTGAATCAAACGAGTCCTCAAGGACAATATCATAAATAGTCTTCCCGTCCATGTGGACCGGGATCCGGTTTACATGTTCTTTGATCATAAGGATAACCTCCTATTTGTAGCGGTACACCACGACGGATGTACGCCCCTTTTTCGTAAGATTTCCCGGCTCTCCGAACCGGAATTTTCCGATCCCGCGGATTGACAGGATCTCTCCGCCCCGCAGGTTTAACGATACATTTGTGCAGACAGCTCCGTTTACGGAAACCTTCTCACCTTCAATATAGACTGCTGCCTTTGTCCTGGAAAGTCTCGCGCACAGTGCGACGACCGAGTCCAGGCGGACCGAGCTCACCGTTCCTGAGATTTCCTCCGTCTCCGGTTCCGGGAGATCCGAAAAATCCGACGTGATCTCTGTGATAACAGAAGTGTGCCGGATCATCGTGAGGTTCTCCGCAAGGTATCTGCTCATCTTTTCCATAACAAAAACCCAGGCATTCCCCTCCTGCAGAACAATATCTCCGATCATGGACCGCTCGATGCCGAGATTCATGATCGCACCGAGATAGTCCCTGTGTGTCAGCTCCTCCGCAAAACGCCGGTTCGCGGGCGCGATCTTTAAGCACACAAACGGCGGAGCGTAGAGTTCCTCCTCGTAGGACGCCAGAAAACATAAAACCTTCCGTTCAGACATCGGAAAGCCGCCGGAAAGTACGAACTTCACCGGCGGCAGCGTAGCCGACATATTCTGGAAGACAGTCTGTTCTGCAAGTGTCAGAAAATCTGTGTGAAGCGGGATATCGCGGGAGTAGGCATTCTCTGCCAGTTCCTGGATCCGCTTTTTAAAAAGCTGTTCTTCCTTTTCCATATCGATCCTTTTTACAGATGAATGTTGAGTCCGGATACGTCTAAGTTTCCTCCGGAAAGAAGATCCTGGAAGTCACCGGACAGTTCAACGGACTGCGGGGTCGCAATAAAAATGTAATTGGAAATCTTCTGGAGATTTCCGTTCATGGAATAGGTGGATCCGGATGTGAAATCGATGATCCGCTGTGCGGTCTCGGTGTGAATCCCCTCCATGTTAAGGACTACTGCCTTTCCGGCAAGCAGATAATCGCAGATCTCCTTTGCGTCATCCAGGGATGTCGGTTTGATCAGAGAAACCTCCATCCCGCTTCCGCGGCGCATCGGAACGACTTTATTGTTGTTTGTGGCGCGAGGTAAGAATTTCGGTTTCTCCTCCTCATAATCATCCAGATCATCGGCTGCCTGTTTCTTAAAAAGGCTCTTTCGTGCCGGTTTTTCATCCTCATAATCGTCATCTAAGAAATAATCGTCATCTTCATCGTCGTTCAGACGCATCGTATCCATAATCTTGCCTAAAAAGCTCATATCTAGTTCTCTCCAATCTATCTGGAACCAAAGATTCCGGTCCCTACTCTAATCATGGTTGCACCTTCCTCAACAGCCACCTCGAAGTCGCCGGTCATACCCATGGAAAGCGCAGTCATAGTACCATTATCAATGTTTTTACTTTTGATGTCAACATATAATTGATATAATTCTTTAAAATATTTTCGATTTTCTTCCGCGTCTTCGACGTTCGGAGCGATCGTCATCATTCCCTTTACGCAGACATGCGGGAATGCCTGGATCTCTTTCAGGTTCGGGATCACATCCTCTAAGAACATGCCGAATTTGCTCTCCTCCCTCGCTACGTTGACCTCGAGGAGCACGTTTGCGATCATATCACGCTTCGCCGCCTCCTTCTCGATCTTCTCTGCGAGATGGACGCTGTCACAGGAGTGGATCAGGACCGCCTTATCGATGACCTGTCCGACCTTGTTTGTCTGGAGATGTCCGATCATATGGAATCTCGCATCCTCCGGGATCTGCGGACGTTTTTCCGTGATCTCCTGCACCTTGTTTTCACCGAAATCACGCTCCCCGGCCTCATAAGCTTCCATCAGCATGGAAACCGGCTTCGTCTTGCTGACGGAGATCAGGGTAACTTCCTTCGGGTCTCTTCCCGCACGAAGGCAGGCCGCATTCACGCGTTCTCTCACATTTTTTATATTCTCTGCAATTGACATGATAAAACCTCCTACTGATAGATGATCATTCCGTTTCCGGTCACGGCATTCGCGTCAAGGACAATGTGGTCGTAGACGGACAGACCGTAGTCCGTTCCCTTTTTGATCGTGTAATATTCATCATTCGAAGAAAGAATCTCAATTCTCCGGAATACCGTATAACCGCGGTTGATATTGTAGACACCCTGTACAGACTGGGTCATTCCGATCTGATAGCGCTCCCCGGAATCATCCTTCGTGAGGAAGTCCCCGGCTTTCAGCTCGCTGTTTTCCCCGGCGTCCACGTAATAATATTCGTCATCCGCATAGTAGATCGTACACGGAGTGACAACTCCCACCGTCTTTCCGTCCGCATATGTCTCTTTCCGGAAACCGCTCTGAGAGACTATCGAGGTGTCGGAAGAGTCTTTCTTCCCGCTCACATAGTAGTCTTTCGGGATCACATAGAACGTCACATCGGTCACGGAACTTCTCGGGATCTTGAGTCCGCGCACTTCATCCGTCACGATCTCAAAGTCCACATAGCGGTCCGATACAAACTGCTCCATATATTTGGAAAAATCGAGTTTTCCGTATGTTTTTCCGTCTCCCCCAGTCACGGTGGAGAATGCCCCCGAAGTCTCCAGGTCACGCCCTGTAAACTTTACTGTCAGGGATGTCTTCCCATTATAAGTGGTAAGATCTTCATCGGAAAGCGGAAATACGATCGACCAGTCCTCGGAGGTAATGATCTTATAAGCCGGAGCCCCCGTCTCCACGAGCTGCCCGGAACGGATCCCGGATTTTTTATAGCTGCTCTTGTCAAACATCTCAGCAGTCACCTGGTTTGGTGTCAGAGTCTCCATCGAATCAATGGAGTACGAAACAACACCGGCCACATCGGACCGCACCTGGGTAAAATTCCCGCCGAGTTCTGAGATCGCGCTGTCCAGATTTTTCAGTGTATCCACGCTGACATACTCCAGGACTTCTGAATCCAGAGTATTCTTTGTATCATAGACTTCGCGGAAATCCTCGTTGGTGAATGTCTGGCTGAAGCTCGACAGCTGTTTTTTTAAAGAAGCAAGATTCTCCTTTGAGAGCGCGACCGATCCGTCTGTTTTCTCCGCGAGCAGAGCCGAAAGTGTTCCGGTCTCATCGATCGAGTAGACTCTTGTGCCAACGGCTGCTCTCTTTCCCTCACGCATATAGAAGTTGATGTTTCCGGCACGGTCCGTATATTTCGGCTCCTCCGTCCGGAGAATGATCCCGGTGTGCCTCGTATCATTTACGATACTTCCTTCCACAACTTCATAAAACTCCACCTTGTCCCTGCGAAGGTAGGTATAGAGATAAAACGCCATATATAAGAAAATGAGGGCAAAAATGATCATGCCCACATTGATATTCAGGGGCCGGCGATAACGAACGACTTTCCTGTTCTTTTTCTTCGCCAATTGATAAAACCTCCCAACGGTCATATTCCGCTTTATGATACCATCATTCAGAAAAAAGTTCAAGCGGACAGACAAAAAAGCAGAAAAAAGCCGGTCCACGGAAAATTCCGAAGACCGGCCTGCAATTTATCTCTGGATCGAGATTATTTCTCTTCTTCTTTCTTTACTTCAACCGGACGGTTGATGCGTGCTGTGATCTCAGCCTTGATATTTGCGATAAATACATTCAGATCCTCTGCACCCTCATCGCCTTTGAAGCGGCTTCTTACGGATACGGTTCCGTCTGCCTGCTCTTTCTGTCCGACAACTAACATGTACGGGATCTTCTGACCCTGTGCCTCACGGATCTTGTATCCGATCTTCTCGGAACGGAGATCTATCTCGGAGCGGATATCCGCTGCGTCAAGAGCTGCCTTGACGGATTTTGCGTACTCCTCGTATTTCTCGGAGATCGGAAGAACCTTGACCTGAACAGGTGCAAGCCATGTCGGGAATGCGCCTGCAAAGTGCTCGATCAGGATACCGATGAAACGCTCGATGGAACCGAAGCATACACGGTGGATCATGATCGGTCTGTGCTTCTCACCGTCAGCTCCGATGTACTCAAGTTCGAAACGCTGCGGAAGCTGGAAGTCAAGCTGGATCGTACCGCACTGCCATGTTCTGCCGATCGCATCTACCAGATGGAAGTCGATCTTCGGACCGTAGAATGCGCCGTCGCCTTCGTTGATCACATAGTCGAGTCCGAGATCATCAAGAGCGCCCTGTAAGGAGCTTGTTGCGAGCTCCCAGTCCTCGTCGCTTCCCATGGAGTCTTCCGGTCTTGTGGAGAGCTCTACATGGTACTTGAAGCCGAACAGGGAATATACCTGGTTGATGAGGCCTGCTACATTCTTGATCTCGTCGCGGATCTGCTCCGGAGTCATGAAGATATGGGCATCATCCTGTGTGAAGCAGCGTACACGCATAAGACCGTGAAGCTGACCGGATTTCTCATGACGGTGAACGATACCAAGCTCGCCCATACGGAGCGGAAGGTCACGGTAGGAACGCGGCTCGGAAGCGTAAACAAGAACGCCGCCCGGGCAGTTCATCGGTTTGATCGCGTAATCTTCGCCGTCGATCACAGTTGTATACATGTTATTCTTATAGTGATCCCAGTGACCGGATGTCTCCCAGAGGCTTCTGTTTAAGATGATCGGTGTGGAGATCTCTACATAACCTGCTTTTTTATGGATCTCGCGCCAGTAATCAAGCAGTGTATTCTTTAAGATCATTCCCTTCGGAAGGAAGAACGGGAATCCAGGACCTGCATCGCTCATCATGAAGAGACCGAGCTCTTTGCCGAGCTTTCTGTGGTCACGCTTCTTCGCCTCTTCCATCATGGTAACGTAAGCTTCCAGGTCTTCTTTCTTTGCGAAAGCTGTCGCATAGATACGTGTGAGCATCTTGTTCTTTTCGCTTCCGCGCCAGTAAGCACCGGCGATGTTCATGAGCTTGAATGCCTTGCCGACTTCCTTTGTGTTCATGAGGTGCGGGCCTGCACAGAGGTCTGTGAACTCGCCCTGTTTGTAGAAGCTGATGATCGCATCTTCCGGAAGATCCTCGATGAGCTCTACTTTGTACGGCTCATTCTTTTCTTTCATGAATTCGATCGCCTGTGCTCTCGGAAGCTCGAAGCGCTCTAACGGAAGAGCTTCTTTGATGATCTTCTTCATCTCAGCTTCGATCTTTGCGAGGTCATCGGATGTTACCGGCTCATCGCGGTCGATATCGTAGTAGAAACCGTCAGCGATGGACGGACCGATCGCAAGCTTTGTCTCCGGCCAGAGTCTCTTGATCGCCTGAGCCATCACATGGCTTGCTGTGTGGCGGAGTGCTGCAAGACCTTCCGGATCCTTTGCTGTGAAGATATTTAATGTGCAGTCCTTGTCAACGATCGTGCGCAGATCCTTTACTTCTCCGTCGAGCTCTGCGACACAGGCCATTCTTGCAAGGCCTTCGCTGATATCTTTTGCGATGTCGATGACAGCCATCGGCTGTGCGTACTCTTTAAAAGAGCCATCTTTTAATGTTACTTTCATGGTCATTCTCCTCTTTCTTGTGGAAAAATTTTATGCTGTTTTCCGTTTCGCGAAAAAAAAAGTCCCTTGACTGTACACGAAATACAGTCAAGGGACGAGATTACCCGTGGTTCCACCCTGCTTGTATAGAAAATCTATACCACTTCATTTGATGATAACGGAATCACCGTTCCCGATTAAGGGACACTCCAGGGCGGTCTTCGGTTCGTTCCGTGCAGGATATTCTCACCAAACATATCCCTCTCTGAGCATTTTCCGAACTTACTCTTCCTGTCAACGTGTTATTTTTTTCACTTGTAAATCAGTATATCACCGGAATCAGATTTGTCAAGATTTATTTGCCGTAATTTTCCGAGTTCCTTCGCAGACCGCCAAAGCTCGCGGTTCCTGCTATTCATGGTCCCGAAGACTGTGAGCGGGCAGAGAACAGCTTCGCAGGAATCCAGAAGTTTTTCTGCCTGAAGATACGCCTGCTCTCCCACCGGCTCAAACGGGATCTCGGAGACCACCTCTGCCGCCAGCGCCATCGCCGTCTGGTACTCCACATCATTTTCATGGATGACCCCGGCTGCAAACGCGATCCCGGCTCTGTTTAAGGCGTGGTACACAGGGATCCCGCTCCCCATCCCGCCGATGACAAACACCTTCGGAGTTCCGTCTGTCCGCGGAAGCTCCGGAAATCCAAGCGAAGTCAGATAGCTCCCGTGCCGGATCCCGTAGAGGTTCGCGATATACTCCTTTTCAAACACTTCCTTCGGGGTTCCTGCTCTTCCGATCGTCCCGTGTTCCGCACAGAGCACGTAATCGGAGATCCGCTCCGCAAGGTCCAGCTCGTGGAGCGACATGAGGATTGCCATATTTCTTTCGTGAACCAGCCGTTTCAAAATATCAAGGAGCTCGAGTTTATGCCGGATATCAAGAAAGGAGGTCGGCTCATCGAGGACCAGGAGTTCCGGTTCCTGGCAGATGGCGCGAGCCAGAAGAACGCGCTGCTTCTGTCCATCACTCGTGTTCCGGAACAGGACGTCCGCAAGGTCTTCGCACTGCACCATGGAAAGGGCGTCCCGGACTTTTTTCTTATCTTCCCCGGACAGGATCCCGAACCGGCCGGTATACGGATACCGCCCGGCAGCGGCCACATCAAAACACGTCATGAGCTCCGGATCCGGCCGCCCGGTCATGACCACGGCAGTCTTTTTCGCAAACTCATGGTCGGAATATTCCCCGATCCCCCTGCCGTCCAGATAGACGCTCCCGCCCAGAAGGGATAGCTCACGGATGATACTCTTTAAGATCGTGGACTTTCCGGCCCCGTTCGGTCCGATCAGCGTGACGATGGAGCCGCGGCGGATGTTCATGGAAATATCGGAAATGATCGGTTTTCCACGGTATCCGACGGTCAGGCAGTCGGCTGTCAGGTAGGTCTTCATACGTTCTCCTTTCATGCTGCTCACAGGCTGATAAGCTGTGGTCTGCAAGCTGCTCCATACTTTCCCGGTATCAGCGCTTTGCTCTCTTTATCATCATCACGATCACCACCGGTGCTCCGAACACTGCGGTCACGGAACTGATGGAGAGCTCCGTAGGCGCGAATAATGTCCTCGCCAGCAGATCGCTGAACAGGCAGAAAACAGCCCCGCCGAGGAAACATCCCGGAATCACAACGATCGGCTTCGCGGTCTTAAAAAGCTGCCGGATCACATGGGGCACCGCGATCCCGACGAATGAGACCGGACCGGCAAACGCAGTCACTGTGGCTGAGAGGATGCTGGACAAAAGGATCAGTTCGATCCGGAACCGTCTGATATTGACTCCCATGTTTCTCGCGTAGACTTCTCCCAGCTGGTAAGCTCCCATGGCTTTTGAGAGCAGCATGGAACCAAGAAACGCCGCTGTGACTACAAGGGAGCTGATCTTCACCCCATCCATCGAGATCCCGGAAAAGCTTCCCATGGACCAGTTGTGGAGATTTACGATATTCGAATCATCCGCGAACGTCACGATAAAATCCGTGGCCGCAGAACAGATATAGCCGATCATAATGCCGCTGACCACCAACATGGACATCTGAGGGATCTTTTTTGAGACCGTCAGGACAAAGCCCATGGACACCATGGCGCCGAGAAATGCCGCAAGGATCATGGTCCAGGAATTCATGATCAGTCCCTGTCCGAGGAACACGACCATAAAGACCGATACGACAAGCTTTGCTCCGGACGAGATCCCGAGGACAAAAGGTCCTGCGATCGGATTTGAGAAAAATGTCTGTAAGAGAAAACCGGATACGGAGAGTGCTCCGCCGAGGGTCAGGGCAGCGAGCATTCTCGGAAGCCGGATATCAAAGAGGATATGCCGGACCATATCGGTCCCCTCTTTCGCCGTCAGGGCCGCGAGGAGATCTGCTGCCGATACCCGCACGCTGCCGACCGCCAGGCTCAAAAAGCCGAGTCCTCCGAGCAGCACGATCAGGAGCAGATAGGCGCGGATGATCCGCTTTGTCTGAACTTCCATAGCTTCCATGTCTCCTTTCATCGACCGCGGTTTTTAAGCTGTTTTGTAACTATTCAATAGGTCAGCGCACTTGCTGCGCTGACCGTAATAAAGCACAGGCTTGAAGGCAAAAATCCCATCAGCGAAGCCGATTTGGAATGGATTTTTGCTCGTAACTGTGAGGGTACTGAACAGTTACGTTGTTTTTTATTTCAGCTGGTGCAGATACGTGAACGCATACTCCCGGTTTCCGGAGAACACTGCATTCATGTCCCGGATCATGTCCCCGAGCCCCATGGTCTCCTGGAACATGTTTTTCCCGGTACACCAGACATTGTCCTCTTTCACTGCCTTGAAATCCGCAAAGAGCTGATTTTTTGCACACAGTTCGTCGATCGTGGTAAGTTCCCCGTCGATCGTACTGTTGTAGATCAGGACATCCGCGTCTTTTGCGGCGGCATAGAAAGACTCAAAATCCATGTTCATCGTGGAAAGCGCATTCTCACCGGTCCCGGCATTTTCCGGCACATACGTTCCTCCGGCGATATCGATCATCTTCGCGATATAATCCCCGTTCTTCCGGACATTGACGCTTCCGGAATTTGTCACATAGAAAAATGCAGCTGTCTTTCCGGACGGTTTCATGGCGAGGACATCCGACAGAGCATTCATATTTTCCTGAAAGATCTGATCGGCCTCCTCCTCTTTTCCCGTCAGAAGACCATAGAGGCGGATCCACTCCATTCTCCCGAGCGGATGGCTCTCATAGCTGGACCGCTCCACGAGGACCGGGATCCCGAGGCGTTCCAGCTGTTCCTTGACCTCCGGGGTGTGGTAGATCATCGTGGATTCCACTGCAAGCTCACAGGAACTGCTTACGATCGTTTCGTAATCCGGCGCGCTGTACTTTCCTGCATAGGCGATCCTTCCCTCTTCCATCGCAGTTTTCGCCTCCGGAAGGTACCATCCGGTCTCCTTTGTCCCGGAAAGTGCAATGGAATCCAGGGCATCCAGGCGGATAAAATCATCCATGGCGGAGGTCGCCACAAGATAGATATTTTTTACCGGTTTCTGAAGGACCGTAATCGAAGCCGGAAGTCCGTCAGGCGCGGACACACCTTCCGGCAGCAGGAGAAACTGATCCGCATCCCCGATGGTGATGAGGGCGATGCCGTCCTCATAGTAGTCTGCTGAAAACTGGTCGGCGTAGAGAAGTTCCATGGATCCTGTCGGGGACATCTCCTCCCAGTTAAGAACCGGCAGATCTTTGTTTTGCTGAGCCTGAAGATTTTCCTCACTGCCATCCACGGAAGCGGTCGTGCGGTTTTCCCCTGTAGACGGCGCAGCTGTCCCGGATTCCGTTTTTTTCGAACAGCCGGAGCAGGCAAACGCAGCAGTCATGAGGATTGCCGCAGCCAGAACAGGTCTAAAAAGTGTATAACGCACCCGCGTCCTTCTTTTCTGCTTCCTGGGATCAATTTGTCTTCTTTTCATATTTACTGTTTCTGCTCCGCCAGGGTACTTGAATCAAAGGTCAGCGTATACTCGATCTCATGAGGCGTGCTCATGGCAGTTGTATCCGCAAAGATCGTAAGCGGGCTGTCAAATCCAGCTACCGGGATCACAAATGTGGAGTTTCCCTCTGTATTGACCGGGAGGAATTTCTCTTCCTCTACCCGCACATAGTCATAATTGGAGCTGCTCCAGATGATCGTCGCCTCCGCTTTTCCGTCTTTGATCTCGATCACAGCCGGAGATTCCACGGATGCACGTCCGGATCCGCCGCTCAGGGAGACTTCCGCGGTGTAAGTTCCATCCGCAAGGGAGAGATCCTGGACGGTTTTTAAGGAAGAATTGAGAAGCGCGTCTGCAGGGATCCCGGATGCCTCAAAGACAAGCTCCCTGTCATACCATTTCTCTTTTTTCTTGCTGAATGCAGCGCACGGAAGCACCTCATTTAAGGCCTTGACCGGAACAGTAAAGCTGTGTGTTCCGTCAGAATTCTCCTCGAAAGGAATCCGGTCTGTCTCCGCGGTCTTTGCAGCCTCCTCTCCGGTTCCCATATAGACATACAGGTATCCGGTCCCGCCCATCGTCATTTTCGCGGTCATGGCGCCGTCTTTGACTGTCAGCGTACAGGATGTGATCTTAAACATGGAAGAGCTGGACTCCACGGAAATCTCGTAGGTTCCCTCTTTCAGATCCTCTGCAGATACCGGGACGAGTCCCGTCGTGTCAAGTGTCTGTTCTGCGGCAGTCTCCTCGCCGGATGCAACGGCTGCCTTTGTCTCATCGGCCGAAGCAGTTTCCGCTGTTGTCTCCGCCGTGGTCTCTGCAGAAGCAGCTGTCGTTTCTGTCGACCCGGACTGTCCGCAGGCTGTGGACAGAGCGCAGGCAACTGCGAGTGCTAATGAAAATTGTTTTAATTTACGCATAAAGTTTTCTCTCCTTTTGTAACCGGAAATCATCGGGGCATCCTGTACGGTTTCCTGAAGTTCCTTTCGCAGGCTGGAGTTTCCCGCAAGTGCACCTCCCGGTTATATAAAAAGGCGGCCGAATCCTCGACCGCCCATATCTAAACATTCTTATTTTGCGAGACTGTCCACTGCAGCCTGGGCATGCTGTACGAAGAGCTGCTGGATCGGCTCAAGCTCACCAAGACCTCTTACAAGGCAGGTTACCTCATAGCCTGCAGCCTCAAACTGGCTCTTCCAGGAGTCATCGTCGTCACCGGCCATATCGTTGTTTGCGTGGTCACCGGCTACGATCATAAGCGGCTCAAGAACAACTTTCTTGTAGGAACCTTCTTTTACCTGATTGATGACATCTTCACAGGACGGAGTTGCCTCAACGGTACCTACATAGTAGTTGTCAAAGCCCTCTTCCTTTAACATATCCTGCATTTTCTGGTAAACGGCGTTGGAATCAGCCTCTGTGCCGTGACCCATGAAGCAGATCGCGGTCTCACCGTCATCGTACTCTTTTGTTGCGTCTGTGATCGCGGAGATCACTGCCTTGAAGTCATCATCAGAAGTTAAGAGCGGCTCACCGACAGCAACCTGCTCGAAAGCGTCGGAATTATCAGCTAACTCGTTTACAAGATCTGTGTACTCAAGACCGTTCATAAGGTGGGTCGGCTGTACAACGAGAGTCTTGACACCGTTGTCAACGGCACGGTTTAAAGCCTCTGTCACGTTATCGATTGAAACATTGTCTCTCTTCTTTACATGGTCAATGATGATCTGGCTTGTGAAACCTCTTCTTACGGAGTAATCCGGGAATGCTTTTTCGATCGCATTCTCGATCGCGCCGACTGTCAGTCTTCTGCTGTCATTGTAGCTTGTACCAAAGCTCACAACAAGAAGTTCTTTCTCGCCGATCTCATCCTGATTTCTTGTGTTATCCATGGAAGCGTCTCCTGTATTGTAGTTTTCCTCGTCCTCTTCTGCAGCTGCTGTCTCTGCGGCTGTAGTCTCCTCAGCTGTTGTCTCTGCAACGGTTGTGGTCTCCGCAGCTGTTGTCGCTGCTGTCTGGCTTCCGGAGCATCCGGAAAGGATCGCCATGGATACGGCTGCCGCTGTCATAACGGCGTAGATGTTTGCTTTTCTCATTTACTCTTCTCCTCGCTTGAAAAATGATTTTTTAAGGTCCCCGGCTGGTTTTTCCCCTCCAAACGGACATCCGGCAGGTTTCCTGGCTCATCCATCATCATGCATGAAACGCCTTCCCGGCAGGTTTCGCCAGTGACTGTCCGCATAACACGGACAATATTCATGCACTCCGGATCTACAGTGACGGGCTCGCACAGGCGTCTGACCTGTTTCCCTTTTAACTCTCAGAGATCGCCGTTTGGGATATCGTACAACCATCCTCCGGCGGTCTGTGACAGCACCGCATGTAAATAGACCTGTATCGTTTATCATAACACCTTGGCAGTAAAAAAGCAACCGGATATCCCGACAATATTCACATCCGGTCCCGATCAATGGATACCCTGCGGGATTTCCGATCTGAAAATCCCCGGTCATCGGGTTCTGCAAATATTTTCCGAAATATCCGATTGCTTTTGATCATTTTTTCTAACTGAATCCCCGGAACCGGACCTTGATCAGTGGGCTTTCCGGTTGATGAACTCGGTCTTTGTCTTTGAATATGTGAACTTCTGGCTGCTGTAAAGCCCGTAATATCCCGACAGTGTGAAGCTGATGGCAACGGCAACCGCAAAATACGGCATCGCCTCAAAGCCGAAGAGCTCGAAGCCGAGGAACATGGTCGCGATCGGGCAGTTTGTGACGCCGACGAAGGTGGCGAGCATGCCTGCTGCCGCACACAGGGACGGTTCAAAGCCTGTGAGCAGTCCGAACGTGCACCCGAATGTGGATCCCACTGCCAGTGTGGGAACGATCTCTCCGCCCTTAAAGCCGCCGCCGAGGGCCACCGCCGTGAAGACCATCTTGAAGAAGAACGCCAGGTATCCGGCATCTCCTTCCACCGCCTGTTCCACAAGATTAAATCCGGCTCCGCAGTAATCCCTGCCGAACACCAGCGCGAGTCCGATGGAAAGGACTGCTGCCACAAGAATGCGCAGATAAACGTTGTCGATCTTTTTCTTGTAGAGATGCTGGGTCTCATGGAGCAGGATGCAGAAGCAGACGCTTAAAAGCGCACAGGCCAGTCCGAGTCCGACGGTGTAGAGCGCCGGTACAAGGGAAAATTCCGGAACATGGATGATCTGGAACGCTTCCCCGTGAAGTCCGAGCGCACCGGAAATCTGGGCACCGATGAAGGAGGCAAAGACGCACGGCACGAGAGCCGCGTAATAAGCGACACCGATGCTGATGACCTCGATTCCGAACATGGCGGCAGCCAGAGGCGTCCCGAAGATCGCCCCGAAACAGCCGCTCATGCCGCTCATGATCATGACTTTTTTGTCCCTCTCATCCATATGGAAGAGATCCCCGAGATAATTTCCGATGCAGCCGCCGATCTGTAAGGCAGCTCCCTCTTTGCCGGCAGACGCGCCGACCGCCTGGCTTAAGATCGTGGAGACAAAGATACACGGCAGGGTCGTCATATGGATCTTCTCGTTGGATGAGATCGACTCCAGGATCAGGTTCGTCCCGCGGTTACCGATCTCGTGGAACATCTGGTGAAGAAGGACGATCAGAACACCTGCCACGGGCATGAGATACAGCATAAAGCTGTAAGTTTTAAACAGCCGCTGAGCGTAGATGACCCCGTATCCGAAAACGGTCCCGATGAGACCGCAGACGGTTCCCATTACAATAGAGATCGCGGTCCAGCGGAGAAAATACAGGATATTCTTGCTGAGAGCAGTATGAGTTTCGCTTCTGTACATACATTTTCCCCTTATTCAGCAGACCGTCGGGCATTTCACGAAGTTTGACAAATTGATATATGCCTGACCGCGTTCCATGACCGGCGGTCCGTTCATCACACCTCCCGCAGAGGCGGGAGAATCCCTGGGATCATTACATATAAATTCCGGAAGGCTTGGAGATTACCGGGCAGTAGCCTGCTGTTTCCAGAGCCTTGATGATCTGGTCCTTGTGCTCAGTTCCGAAGGACTCTAATGTGATCGTAAGTTCCACACCCGCTGTGCGGTTTACATTTGCGAATACGTTGTGCTCGAGCTTGATCACGTTGCCCTGCTCTTTTGCGATCAGTGCAGAAACAGCTGCCAGCTGGCCAGGCTTATCCGGAAGCATCACGCTTACCGTGAAGATACGGTCTCTCTGCATCAGTCCGTTCTGGACAACTGTCGCCATCGTTAAGACATCCATGTTTCCGCCACTTAAAACGGATACGACTTTTTTGCCTTTGAAGTCAAGATGCTTTAAAGCCGCAACGGTCAAAAGACCGGAGTTCTCGACGATCATCTTATGATTCTCTGCCATATCGAGGAAAGAAAGAGTCAGTTCGGAATCGTCCACTGTGATGACCTGATCCACGTTTGCCTGAAGATACGGGAAGAGCTTGTCGCCCGGCGTCTGGACAGCGGTACCGTCCGCGATCGTGTTGATCTTGGAGACGGTGGTTACCTCTCCGGCCTCTAAGGATGCCTTTAAGCAGGCAGCTCCTGTCGGCTCAACAGCGATGACCTTGATCTTCGGATTTAAGAGTTTTGCGAGTGTGGAGACGCCTGTACAGAGTCCGCCTCCGCCTACCGGAACGAGAATGTAATCCACAGTCGGGAGTTCTTTGATGATCTCCATCGCAATGCTGCCCTGGCCGGTCGCAACTTCCAGATCATTGAACGGGTGAACGAAGGTATATCCGTGCTCGTCTGCAAGCTCGTATGCATGGGCACATGCCTCATCGAAGACATTTCCGTAGAGGACAACGTCGGCACCGTAGGATTTTGTGCGGTTTACCTTGATGAGCGGTGTTGTCACCGGCATAACGACGGTTGCTTTCACACCGGCAAGTTTTGCGGCATAGGCAACGCCCTGGGCATGGTTTCCGGCAGATGCGGTAATCAGACCGCGGGAACGCTCTTCCGGTGAGAGCTGGCTGATCTTATAATAAGCGCCGCGCACTTTGTATGCACCGGTACGCTGCATGTTTTCCGGTTTAAAGTAGATCTTGTTCCCGTAGCGCTCAGAAAAATATTCACTGTAGATCAGTTTTGTCTCCTGAGTGACCTTTTTTACGATCTCAGATGCTTCTTCAAATTTTTCGAGTGAAAGTTCCTGCATTTCCATTTGTATTCTCCTTCATATTCATTCCTGATCGATCTCATCGATGGAACATTTTTCTGTCTTTCCCATAGTTGTCTGCTATACTGGCATTTATCTGGCTGTTTTCTGCCTGAAATGCATCGGTCATTCCGGCTGTTTCGCAAACAATGCGTTTACGAAGTCTTCGGAATTAAATTTCTGAAGGTCGTCGATCTTCTCCCCGACACCGACATATTTGACCGGGATCCCGAGTTCCGACTGGATTGCAACCGCGATGCCGCCCTTTGCAGTACCGTCAAGCTTTGTGAGGATGATGCCCGTAATGTCGGCAGCTTCCATGAACTGGCGGGCCTGGACCAGAGCGTTCTGTCCTGTCGTTCCGTCGAGAACAACGAGTGTCTCACGGTAAGCTTCCGGGTACTCCTTATCGATGATGCGGTTGATCTTTTTTAACTCCTCCATGAGGTTTTTCTTGTTATGGAGTCTTCCCGCGGTATCGCAGATCAGGACGTCTGCGTTTCTCGATTTTGTCGCGGAGATCGCGTCGTAGATCACGGCAGCCGGATCGGATCCCTCTTTCTGGGCAATCAGCTCCACGCCGGCACGGTTTGCCCACTCTGCCAACTGGTCGATCGCTGCGGCACGGAAGGTATCAGCCGCCGCAAGAACAACCTTCTTTCCCTCTGCCTTTAACTGGTCTGCAAGCTTTCCGATGGACGTCGTCTTTCCGACTCCGTTGACACCGATGACGAGGACAACGGATTTCCTGTTTTCAAACTCATACGCATTCTCGCCAAGATCCATCTTTGCACGGATGCTGGCGATCAGCGCCTCCCGGCATTTCTCCGGTTCTTTGATATGCTGCTCTTTTACGGTCTTTTTCAGGTCTTCAATAACCGCCATGGTTGTCTGGATTCCCATATCTCCCATGATCAGAGTCTCCTCAAGCTCCTCGTAGAAATCATCATCAATCGCGGAGAAGCCGGAAAAGATGGAATCCATTCCGGATACAATGTTTTCTCTGGTCTTCGTGAGACCTTCCACAAGGCGCGAAAAAAAGCCCTTTTTCTTCTCTTCCATATGAATCCTCCAATTATTTCAGATCGTTTTCGATCAGGTTTACGGAGACAAGCGTGGATACGCCTTTCTCCTGCATCGTGATTCCGTAGAGCCGGTCAGCCGCGAGCATCGTGCCTCTTCGGTGGGTGATGACGATAAACTGGGTATGTTTTGTCAGTTTGTGCAGATATTTCGCATAGCGGTCGACGTTGGAATCGTCAAGCGCCGCCTCGATCTCATCAAGGAGACAGAACGGGGACGGTTTTAAGTTCTGGATCGCAAAGAGCAGGGCGATCGCCGTCAGTGCCTTTTCACCGCCGGACATCTGCATCATGTTCTGAAGTTTCTTTCCCGGCGGCTGGGAGATGATCTGGATCCCCGCCTCCAGGATATCTTCGTCCTCGATCAGCTCAAGGCTTCCGTGTCCACCTCCGAAGAGTTCCCGGAATACCTTGTCAAACTCCGCCCGGATCAGGGCAAATTTTTCTGTAAACTGCTTTCGCATTCCGATATCCAGCTCTTCGATGATCTTATAGAGGGCATCCTGTGCCGCGACAAGGTCATCATGCTGGGTCTTCATGAACTCGTAACGCTCAGAGATCTCTTTATAATCCTCGATCGCATTGACATTGACATTTCCGAGTCCGCGGATTGCATTCTTCCGTTCAGCGATCTGGCGTTTCATATCCGCCGCATTCGTCAGGGTCTCATCCCGGAGAAGCTCCGCTGTTGAGAAGGTGAGACCATATTCATTCCACATATAGTCCACCTGGGAATCCTGGCGTTCCGCAAGCTTGTCGTTCTGGTTCTGAAGACGGATCAGCTCCTTATCGAGATCGGAGATTCTCGCAGAGAGCGCTTCCCGCTTTTCGAAGAAGCCTTTCTGTGCCTCGTTTTTCGCGGCTTTTTCTTCCTGGGCAGCAGCCATCTCCTGACGGTACGTTTCCGCATCCTTTCCGGCATCTTTGATCTTTTCCTTCAGTTCTTCGATCTGTGCCAGACGTTTTTCCACCTCATGCTTACTGTCCGTGTGTCCGTCATGCAGAGACATTCTTTCGGAGAGCAGCCGCTCTTTTTCGTCTTCGAGACGATGGATGTTCTGGTCGAGGAAGGAATCCTGCTGCTTTAAGTTTGCTGCTTCCAGCTGGACTTCGGAGAGCGCCGCAGATGCAGTATCCCGGTCGGCCTTTGCCTGTTCCAACGCGGTGGAATCCGTCCCGATCTTTGTCTCCCGCTCCGTGTTTTCCTGTTCCAGCCGCTCCATCTCTTTCGCGATCGCGGCGAGACTTGCGCGGAGTTCATGGATCTGTTCTTCCAGCTGACGGTTTTCCAGGTTCATGTCCGCGGAGGATTCATAGAGTTCTTCTTTCTTTCCTTCCAGCTGTTTTAACGCGATCTTTGTCGTATTCTCTTCCAGATATTTTTCCTGGAGAGCACTCTTTACCGACTCCAGCTCCCCGCTCTTTTCCTGGAATATGCCTTCCTGGAACACGGTCTCCGCCTGGATCTTATCGACGGTCGTCAGCGCGCGTTTACATGCCTCCTCCAACTCCTCCATCTCTCTCTTTCTTCCGAGAAGATTGCTGGAGTTTCTAAAGGCACCGCCGCTCATGGAACCGCCCGGATTTAAGAGATCGCCCTCCGGCGTTACGATCCGGATGGAGTGCCGGTATTTTCTCGCGATGGCGATCGCATTGTCGATGTGATCCACCACGAGGACGCGGCCGAGGAGATATCTGGCAAGTGCCTGATATTCCGGACGCACGCGGACAAGATCTGCAGCGATCCCGATCGCTCCCGGTTCTTTTAGCGCGCCTGGCGTCTTAAATCCATCCCCGGATGAGATCGCGGATAACGGCAGGAAGGTCGCACGACCGAACTTGTTCTTTTTCAGGTGTTCGATCAGGACTTTTGCTGTCTGCTCGGAATCTGTGACGATGTTCTGGATCGATCCGCCGAGCGCTGTCTCGATGGCGATCTCATATTCTTTCGGAACATCGATCAGATCAGCCACAACGCCGTGGATCCCTCTCACACGGTCCCTGACTTCCATGACACGCTTGATGCTGTTTCCATATCCATCATAACGCTCCGCAAGGTTCCTTAAGGATTCCAGTTTTGTGTGGGCCGTATGGTAATCCTGTTCCGTGTGGCTTAAGTTTCTGTTTAAACGGCGGATCTCTTCGTTCGCCGCCTTCACCTCTTCCTCCAGGGATTCCGCCTGGGAGAGGAGTTTTTCGATCTCCGCATCGATGGCAGTCAGACGCTCGTTCTGCTCTGAGATCTGGTTATCCCAGTTTTCCTCATCACTCTTTACTTTTAAGAGTTTCTGGGCTACCTCAGATCTGCGGACCTGGACCTGCTCCAGCGTGGTGACATCCTTCTGCTTCTTTACAGAGAGTTCTGATTTTTCATTCAGTGCTTCGATCTTTGCACTCTTTAACTCTTCGATGGACTGTTCGAGACTGTCAACGCGGCTGCCGGAAGTGTTTACGGTGTTCTCCGCATCGGAAAGTCGTTCTAACACTTCCCGGATCCTGGTCCCGAGAGCCTCTCTCTCCTGCCTGATCGATCCCTGTTCTTTCTCTTTGGCCGCCAGCTCCTCATCGATGGCAGCCGTCCTGTTTTTGATGTGCTCCGCATTCAGTTCCTCTGTGCGGATCTGCTCCTTTATGACATCGATCTGTCCTTCCAGGTTTCCTGCGGACAGTTTCGCCTCATTTTCGGCATTCTGCTTTTCCGTGATCTTTTCGTCCAGCAGACGGACCGCCTCGGAGATCCGGTCATATTCCTCTTTCAAAGCTTCGGCAGCGGCTTTGGAATCTTCCATATCGCCGTTTACGGTGTTCTCTTTCTGTGCGAGTTCCCGTTTCTGATCCTCGATCGCTTTCAGGTCTGCGAGGAAGAGGTTCACATCGAAACGCTTCAGCTCTTCCCGGAGTCTTAAATACTCTTTCGCCGTCTCCGCCTGTTTTGCAAGAGGTCCCACCTGCTTTTCAAGTTCGCTCAGGATATCCGATACGCGGACGAGATTCTGCTTCTCATCCTCGAGTTTTTTCTGGGCGATCGCCTTTCTGCGCTTAAACTTTACGATCCCGGCCGCCTCATCAAAAAGCTCTCTGCGGTCTTCCGGGCGTCCGCTTAAGATCTTATCGATCTGTCCCTGCCCGATGATGGAGTAGCCTTCCTTACCGATACCGGTATCATAAAAAAGCTCATTGATATCCTTCAGCCTGCAGGCGCTTCCGTTTAAGAGGTACTCACTCTCACCGGAGCGGTAGATCCGCCTGGAGACCGTCACTTCATCGTAATCGATGGCAAGCTGGTGGTCGGAATTGTCCAGGGTGATCGCCACATAGGCAAATCCCTGGGGTTTTCTTGTCTCTGTGCCGGAGAAGATCACGTCCTGCATGGACGCACTTCTGAGCTGCTTTACCTTCTGCTCACCGAGCACCCAGCGGACCGCGTCGGCAACATTGCTCTTTCCACTTCCGTTCGGACCAACGATGCCGGTGATTCCGTTGTGGAATTCAAATACGATCTTATTTGCAAAGGATTTGAATCCCTGTACTTCGATACTCTTTAAATACATGCGTTATTTTCCTATTTCTATAATGTGACCATTCCGGTCCTCACGGGTCCCGATCTTATTTGATCCTGCAGATCCCGTGGTAAGCGGCAACCTGCTCGGCCGCTTTTTTCGTGCGTCCCAGACCTCTGCCGATCTCCTCATCGCCGATCTTTACGCACACCTCGAAGGACTTGTTGTGATCCGGTCCCTCTTCCTTTATCAGTTCATAGACAAGTGTTTCTTTGTACTTTGCCTGAACCATTTCCTGCAGGATAGTTTTGCTATCGTAAAAGAGCTGCTTATGTTCGATATCATTTAAAATAAATTTATGGATAAACTCTTTTGCATTAGCAAGACCACCATCCAGATAGATCGCACCGATCACCGCCTCCATCGCATCGGAGACAACAGACGGACGTTTTCTTCCTCCGGTCAGGTCCTCGCCCTTTCCGAGCAGCAGATAATCACCTAACGGGATCACTTCCGCGCAGTAAGCGAGCGTCGGCTCACAGACAAGACTGGCACGGAGTTTTGTCATCTCGCCCTCCGGCATGGACTCATAAGTATGAAACAGAAAATCACTGGAGATCACCTCGAGCACGGCATCGCCCAGAAATTCCAGGCGCTCATTGCAGCGCGTCTTATCCCAGTGTTTTTCGTTCGCGTAGGAACTGTGTGTCAGGGCGTGAGTCAGAAGTCCCGTATCTTTGAACCGGTAGCCGATCACTTCCTGAAGTTTTTCGAGTTTTTCTTTCATTCGATTTGCCTTTCTTCTGCCATGTATCGCAAAGAAGGTGTCCCTTTGCGGAGACACCTTTTCCTGCTACTAATTTAATGCGTTTTTGATCGCCTCAACAGCATCGCCGACACTCGCGATCTTCTCAGCTTCCTCAGTCGGGATCTCGATGTCAAACTCTTCTTCGATTCCCATGATGATCTGGAATACATCCAGAGAATCCGCGCCGAGATCGTCAACGAATGTTGTATTCATTGTGATCTCCTCCGGGTCAATGTTGAGAACCTCTGCGATGATCTGCTGTAATTTTTCGAACTCCATAATTTCCATCCTCTCTTATTTTGCTTTTTACGGAGACACAAAACTGTGCCGTTCCATATATTTAATTTTTGCATCCGGACTGTTGCCGGTTGTCTTCTGATGTAATTTTATGCGGCGATGTGAACTGCCGCATATTGGTGTTTTTCAACCTGTCTATGCAGTTTCTTCCGGTGCAAGGCATTCCCGGATCTTATCCGAGATCTCATTCTCCTTGAATGAGATGCACTGGATAATCGAATTCTTTACTTCTTTTGCCTTGGAACTTCCGTGAGTCTTCACAACGAGTCCCTTTAAGCCCAGGAGCGGTGCGCCGCCGTACTGGCTCGCATCAAAGCTCTTCAGCGTGGATTTTAACGCCGGTTTGATCAGAAGAGCTCCGATCTTGCTTCTTAAATTGCTCATCAGGCCTTTCTTCACCATTGTCATCATCGTTGCGCCGACGCCCTCATAGAGCTTTAAGATCACGTTTCCGACAAAGGCCTCGCAGACGATCACATCCGCGCCGCCGTGCGGGATCTCACGGGCTTCGATACTTCCGATAAAGTTGATATTTTTACATTCTTTTAAGAGCGGGAAGGTCTCTTTCACGAGAGCATTTCCCTTCTCCTCCTCCAGACCGATATTGACGATCGCCACTCTCGGATTTTCGATTCCCATCACATATTTCATATAGAGGGAACCCATCTGGGCGAACTGTACCAGGTGGGACGGTCTCGCGTCAACGTTTGCTCCACAGTCGATCAGAAGGGAAACTCCCTTTTCCGTCGGGATCAGCGGTGCGAGCGGCGGGCGCTCTACGCCTTTGACGCGGCCGACGATGACCTGGCCGCCTACGAGGACGGCTCCTGAGCTTCCCGCAGATACAAAGCCGTCAGCCTCGCCGTTTTTCACGAGGTTCAGACCGACTACAAGGGAAGAATTCTTTTTCTTACGGATCGCATTGACCGGCGGTTCTCCCGTCTCGATCACTTCCGGGGCGTCAACGATCTCGATCTGCTCTTTTTTATAGGTATATTTCGAGAGCTCTTTTTCGATGACATCTTTCTGTCCTGTCAGACAGACCGTAATGTCATTTCGCTCTGTGACCGCGTCAACGGTACCCTTTACGATCTCTCCAGGGGCGTTGTCTCCGCCCATGGCATCTACTGCAATTTTTATCATGTATTTTCTCTCCAATTCCTGCCCGCGGCGGGAAGTTTTTCTAAATATTCCCAATACGCGGATCATCCCATCGAACACCGCAAAATGATACGGCTGCTCTCAGGGACTTTTATAGTAACTAATATACTAAATACCATTCATAAAATCAATACTTTTTTCGTGAACAGAATATGTTCCTTTTTTAACATTTTTCGCAGTCAGGTTTTTCCGAACGGGAAGTCCCCTGCAATACCGCTGCGGCTGCAAATTTTGACGATTCAGAATGCAAAGCACCGGAAAACTCATACATTCCGGCAACAAGTACATTATATATAGAAGAAACAGGCTTGCTGCGGCTGCACCGCTCCGGAATGAAGTCACCACCACCCTTCAAAAGGGTGGTTTGCACTAGGGCTATAAGCCCACCGTTACTAGGCCAGCGTCTCAAGGCGCTGGCTTTCTCTTTCAGCTATGGGAATCCTGCTTACGCAGTCTTCCCACAGCTCCGTTCAAGCCATATTGCTCTTGACTCGTCGCTACCCCTTAAGGGGTGTTGATACTACTTAGCCTCAACCCTTGAAAGGGTCTTCATATTCTTTTACACTTAATTTATCCATTGCAATATCATGCTTTTCCTGATCTTGAATATATTTCTTGATTGTGGCTTCATTTAGTCCTACTGTACTAACATAATAACCTTCTGACCAGAAATGACGATTACCAAATTTATACTTTAAATTTGCGTGCTTGTCGAACATCATTAACGCACTCTTCCCTTTTAAATATCCCATGAATGAAGATACACTCATTTTCGGTGGAATACTTACTAGTATATGGACATGGTCCGACATCACATGACCTTCGATGATTTGTACGCCTTTATAACTGCATAATTGTTTTATAATGTCTCTAATGTCTTCTCTGTATTGATAATAGATTACTTTTCGTCTATACTTAGGTGTGAAGACGATATGATATTTGCACATCCATTTCGTATGTGCGAGTGAATTTTCTTTCTTCGCCATAAATTACCTTTCCTTTCTGCAATATAGCCTGAACAACTTTATTGTAAACGGAAAGGTAATTTTTTGTATAACAATCGACGCGCACCCGCATAGCGGGTGGTTTATTGTTTCGCCCATCTCCATTTTTCGGATCAGCGAAAAACTCCAATGGGCTCAACAGACTAAAGTCCATAACAAAAAGGGCCATGGCAGCTGCACCGGAGCTCCGGCCAGCTGTCATGGCTTCTTTTATTATCCCTGCACAAGTTTTCGGATCATCTCGCTCACCTGCGCCGGGTTCGCTTTTCCTTTCATCTCCTTCATGACCTGTCCCATGAGGAATCCGATGACTTTATCTTTTCCTTCCTTTAGCTCTCCGACCGCTTTCGGGTTTGCGTCCAGGATCTTTTTCACGGTCTCCTCGAGAAGACCGGAGTCGCTCTCCATCTTCAGCCCGTGTTCCTCCACATAGGCAGACGGATCCACGTCGGACTCGAACATCGCGGCGAACACCTCTTTCGCAGTCTGGTTATTGATCACGCTCTTTTCAAGGAGTTCGATCAGTGCTGCCAGATGCTCTGCGGAAAAGACGATCTTTGATGCCTCCATCTCCTTCTCCTTTAAGAGACGGAGTGTCTCCCCGGTCAGCCAGTTTGCCGCTTTTTTCGGAGCTGCTCCGGCTTTGATCGTGTTCTCAAAGAGCTCTGCAAGCGCCTTATCGGCAGTCAGGATATCGGCGTCATAGGCACTCAGACCGTACTCCGACTGATATCTCTTCGATTTCGCCTTCTTTAACTCCGGCTGTGCCTTGCGGATCGAGGCGATCCAGGCATCGGAGATATCGATCGGCGGAAGATCCGGATCCGGGAAGTAACGGTAATCCTTTGCATCTTCCTTGGAACGCATCGCGTGGGAAGATTCCTTGTTGTCATCCCAGCGTCTCGTCTCCTGAATGACGGCACGGCCGTCCTCGAGAAGCTCGATCTGGCGTTCCCGCTCTCCCTCGATAGCATGGGCGATCGCCTTGAAGGAGTTTAAGTTCTTCATCTCGGTTCTCGTTCCAAATACCGGATTTCCCACCTCACGGACAGAAAGGTTTACGTCGGCACGCATGGAACCTTCCTGGAGACGGCAGTCGGAAACACCGAGATACTGCATCGTGGACTGAAGATGCTCCAGATACTGGATGACCTCGTCGGCACTTCTCATATCCGGCTCCGACACGATCTCAATTAACGGCACGCCGCTTCGGTTGTAATCGACTAAGGAACTGTCGGTCCACTCGTCATGGACCAGTTTTCCGGCATCCTCCTCCATGTGGATCTCATGGATCCCGATCCGCTTTGTTCCCGCTGCCGTCTCAAGCTCCACGTAACCGTCATGGCAGATCGGCAGATACAGCTGGGAAATCTGATAGTTTTGCGGGTTATCCGGGTAAAAATAGTTTTTCCGGTCAAATTTACAGAACTGGTTGATCTCACAGTTTAACGCAAGTCCGGCGCGGAGTGCGAACTCCACAACCTGCTTATTTAATATAGGAAGAGATCCCGGCATACCTGTACAGATCGGGCACACATGTGTGTTCGGCGCAGCGCCGAAATCTGTTTTGCATCCGCAGAAGATTTTTGTCTTTGTGGCAAGTTCTACATGGACCTCAAGACCGATGACTGTTTCATACTGTTTCATGATAAGGTCTCCTTTCTGGCAAACGGAAGTGTCCATTCACCGCGGACATGTTCGATGGCGGATGCCGCTGCAAATAATGTCTTTTCCCTGAAGCAGTCGCCGAGAAGCTGGACGCCGATCGGGAGTCCTTTTTCGTTTACACTGCATGGAACGGTGAGTCCCGGAAGACCCGCAAGGTTGACAGCAACCGTATAGATATCGCTCAGGTACATCTTCATCGGATCGCTCAGGGAGGTTCCGATCTTCGGAGCCGCCGTCGGAGCTGCCGGTCCTAAAATGATGTCATACTTCGCAAATGCTTCATCAAAGGCTTTTTTGATCAGTGCACGCACCTTCAGAGCTTTCAGATAATATGCGTCATAATATCCGGAGCTTAAGACGAAGGAACCGAGCATGATCCTTCTCTTGACCTCCGGTCCGAAGCCCTCGGATCTTGACTTCTTGTACATGTCATGAAGTCCCTCGTAGTCCTTTGCCCGGTAGCCGTACTTGACGCCGTCAAAGCGCTCTAAGTTGGAGCTTGCCTCCGCGGCCGCAATGACATAGTAGGCCGGAATCGTATATTCCATGAGACCGAGATCAAAGTATTCGACCTCCGCCCCGCATTCTTTCAGGTAAGCCGCACACTGTTCCACCGCTTCCCGCACATCTGCGTCAAGACCGTCGGACAGGTACTCTTTCGGGATCCCGATCTTCATGCCGCGGACATCTTTTCCGATCGCCGAAGTGAAATCCGTATCCTCCCGCTCCATGGAAGTGCTGTCCTTCTCATCATGGCTTGTGATCGTCTCAAGAAGCGCTGCACAATCGGCCGCATTCTTTCCGACCGGTCCGATCTGGTCGAGAGAAGACGCATAAGCGACGAGACCGAAACGGGAGACGGTTCCGTATGTCGGCTTGATCCCCGTGACGCCGCAGTAGGAACTCGGCTGGCGGATGGATCCGCCGGTATCAGAGCCGAGCGCCGCAAAGCACTCACCCGCAGCGACCGCCGCACAGGAGCCGCCGGACGAACCGCCCGGAACGTGTTCCGGATCCCACGGGTTTCTCGTAACCTGAAATGCAGACGTCTCTGTCGTACTTCCCATCGCGAACTCGTCCATGTTTGTCTTTCCGAGGATCACCATTCCGGCATCCGTGATCCGGGTGACTGCCGTTGCGTCATAGAACGGGACGAAGTTTTCCAGGATCTTTGACGCACATGTCGTCTTCATTCCCTTTGTACAGATATTGTCTTTCACTGCGATCGGGACACCTGCAAGCGGCCCTGTATATTTTCCTGCGCGGATCCCCGCATCCACTTCTCTCGCCCGTGCCAGGACCTTCTCCTCATCCACGATGAGGTATGCGCGGATCTTCTGATCTTCCTTCGCGATCTGTTCCAGGGACGCTTTCGCGGCTTCCTCGGAAGTGATCTCGCCTGCTTTTATCTTTTTTGCCAGCTCTGTGGCGGAAAGTTCCAGTATCTTCATATCCGTCTCCTCCTAACCGATCGTCTTCGGAACAAGGAACTGTCCGTCCTTTTCCTTCGGTGCATTTTTCATCAGCTCTTCCCTCGGGGTGCTCTCCAGGACAACGTCCTCACGGAACACATTTTTGATCGGGAAGATATGGGTCAGCGGCTCCACATCGGAGGTATCCAGCTTATTTAACATGTCCACATAGTCCAGCATCTGCTGAAGATCGTTTCTTGATTTCTCTTTTTCTTCATCCGTCAGATGAAGTTTTGCCAGGATCTCGATCTCATCCATGGTCTTATCGTTGATCATCTCTGCCATAATTATCCGTCCTTCCTGAATGGTCTGCGTTTTTTCCATCACGGTTTTAATCTTGTCATATCTCTCGGGAACAGGCACGCCTCACGGACGTTGTCCTCGCCGATCATCTTCATGGTCAGACGCTCAAGTCCAATCCCGAGACCGCCGTGCGGCGGCATTCCGTATTTGAAGCAGTCGAGGTAATCTTCCATTCCCTCTGTATCCATGCCTTTCTCCTCGATCTTCTTTAAAAGTGTCTCATAATCGTGGATCCTCTGGCCGCCCGTCGTGATCTCAAGGCCACGGAATAAGAGGTCAAAACTCAGGGTAAATTCTTTGTTTTCCGGATCATCCATCGCATAGAACGGACGTTTCTTTGACGGATAATGGGTAACGAACACGAAATCTGCACCGTACTCTTCTTTGAAGTACTCACCGATCAGTGCCTCTTCCTCCGGCTCCAGATCGTGCGGGCTTCTGATCTGTCTGTCATACTTCTCAGCGATCAGGCGCTTCGCCTCATCAAAGCGGACATACGGGATCTTTTCCACGTTCGGAAGTTCGATCTTTAAAAGTGCAATCTCTTTCGCGTAATCTTTCTTCAGAAGTTCTACCACATACTGGAGCATCGCTGTCTCCATTCTGCAGATGTCCATGAAGCTGTCGATGAATCCCATCTCAAAGTCAAGACTCGTGTACTCGTTTAAATGTCTCTTTGTGTTGTGTTTCTCCGCACGGAACACCGGACCAGTTTCAAAGACTCTGTCGAAAACGCCGACCATCATCTGTTTGTAGAACTGCGGGCTCTGTGCCAGAACTGCCGGTCTGTGGAAATACTGGAGCTTAAAGAGGTTTGCGCCGCCCTCTGCGGATTTTGCACCGATCTTCGGGGTATGGATCTCGGTGAATCCCTGGCTTGTCATAAATTCACGGAAGCCGCGGCAGATGCCTTCCTGGATCCTGAATTTTGCACGCTCACGGACATTTCTGAGGGCAATGGCACGGCGGTTTAAGTTCGCTTCCAGCGATGTCGGAAGTTTCCATTTGTCGATCGCGATCGGCATCGGCTCTTCCGGTTTTGAGAGGATTTCTGCGTCCGCAAGGTGGATCTCGATCCCATGCGGTGCACGCTCTTCCCTGAATACGGTTCCTGTCACGCGAACCGCCTGTCCTTCACGGATCTCTTTGAGCGTCTCACTTCCGATCCCGTCCTGGACTACGGTCTGTAAAAGACCTTCCCGGCTTCTTAAGATCACGAAGGAGATCTCTCCCATATCGCGGATGCTGTGTACCATTCCTTCTGCGGTAACTTCGGTACCAACGGACTCTTCTCTTTCCAGTTCTTCAAGAGTTTTTACTTTGCTGTCTTTTAATCCTGTTACAAACTCCATAATCGGTTCCTCCTCGTTTTGTGGGGTAATTGAGGCTTTCAGAGTAAGCAAAAATCCCGCCCCGGAGAATTTTGCTCTTATCATTCTCCGGGACGGGATCTTTTTATTTCCCGCGGTACCACCCGCATTGCATTTTCATGCCACTCATGAGTCGCCGCTTGCGCTGTCGGACCATCATCCTAACGACTCGGCCGCGTAACGTGCGGCTTGCGTGCTGTCCTACCATCGTTTCCGATATCGAGCAGCCGGCTCCGGAGCGTTCCCGCCTTTCTCATCTCTTCCGCGCTCTCAGCTGTCACACGGTTCTCTGTAAAGTTCTTCGAAAGGGAGTTTCCTTCAACGCCTTTGTTTGATATTTTTTTGATGTCTCTTGTTTTATCAGAGATTTTTGATTCTGTCAAGTGCTTTTAAAGAATTTTCATAAGTTCCGAATGCAGTAATCCGGAAATATCCTTCACCGGACGGGCCGAAACCTGCACCAGGAGTACCCACGATTCCCGCATTGTTTAACAGGAAATCAAAGAAATCCCAGGACTTCATGTTATTCGGGGTCTTTAACCAGATATACGGGGAGTTTACGCCGCCGTATACGGTATATCCGGCATCCTTTAAGCCGTCATAGATCGTCTTTGCGTTCTTCATGTAGCGTGCGATCTGCTCAGTAACCTGTACTTTTCCCTCCGGAGAGTACACTGCCTCGCCGGCACGCTGGATGATATACGGAGTTCCGTTGTACTTGGAACCCTGACGGCGCATCCACATCGCATTTAAGCTCACATCGCCGCACTTTAAGTCCTTCGGGATCACGGCAAAACCAAGACGCATACCGGTAAATCCGGCTTTCTTGGAGAAGCTGCGGAGCTCGATGGCACATGTCTTTGCGCCCTCACACTCATAGATGGAGTGCGGAATGCCAGCCTCAGTGATATATGCCTCGTAAGCAGCGTCATAGATGATCACAGCGCCGTTCTTGTTTGCAAAGTCTACCCATGCCTGGAGATCTGCCTTCTTGATCGCCTCACCGGTCGGGTTGTTCGGGAAGCAGAGATAGATCAGGTCCACGTGCTCCTTCGGGAATTCCGGAAGGAAACCGTTGTCTGCAGTACACGGCATGTAAACGATCTTGTCAAAACGTCCGGTCTCGCTGTTGTAGAGACCGCTGCGACCTGCCATAACGTTGGAATCCACGTATACCGGGTATACCGGGTCGCATACTGCGACTACGCTGTCTAAGGAGAATAATTCCTGGATATTTCCGCAGTCACACTTTGCACCGTCGGATACAAAAATCTCATCTGCGGAGATGTCGCAGCCTCTCTCCTGGAAATCCTCTTTTGCAATGATATTTCTTAAAAAGTCATAGCCCTGCTCCGGAGCATAGCCGCGGAAGGTCTCCGCATGACCCATCTCATCGACAGCTTTGTGCATTGCCTCGATGATCGCCGGAGCGATCGGCTGAGTCACATCACCGATACCAAGGCGGATGATCTCCTTTTCCGGATGCTCTGCCTGGAATGTGGATACTCTCTTCGCGATATTTGCGAACAGATAGCTGCCCGGCAGTTTGGCAAAATTTTCATTGACTTTAAACATGGTCTCAATCCTCTCTTTCTGTCTGTAAATGCATTTAGGATATTTTTCATGAATAAATATACCACACAAATGCAGGAACTGCGATAATAATTTGGCTAACGCATTAACTTTTTTTAATGATAAACAGTTAAAGTCAAACCATTAATCTTCCTGGATCAGCATTGTGACCATATGGGCGCTCTCCGCCATGGTCCGTCCTGTATCCATGCTGGTCTTCTGAAGATACCGGTGTGCCTCCGGCTCAGAAAGATGGTTCCGCTTCATGAGAAGCTTTTTCGCACGTCTCAAAACCCCCTGCTCCTCAGCACTCTCAACAAAACCTGCAAAGAGCGGATGTGCATGGTTCGGTCTTGACTTGAATTCCGGATGTGCCTGGATCCCCACATAGAACGGGTGATCCGGGAGCTCGATCATCTCAACGATATGTCCGTCCGGGGACTGTCCGGAGATCATCATGCCGTGAGATGTAAAGTCATCACGGTAGTCATTGTTGATCTCAAAACGATGTCTGTGGCGCTCGTTGATCATATCTGTTCCGTAGAGGGAATATGCTTTCGACTTTTTATCAAGGACACACGGATAGGAGCCGAGACGAAGCGTTCCGCCAAGGTTCTCCACGCCGTTCTGATCCGGCATCAGATCGACAACCGGATGAGTTGTCTCCGGATCCAGCTCGGAACTGTTTGCATCCGCATAGCCGAGAACATTTCTCGCAAATGCCACCATGGCCATCTGCATGCCGAGGCAGATCCCGAGGAACGGGATCTTGTTCTCTCTCGCATAGTTTGCAGCCAGGATCATGCCTTCGGTTCCTCTGGAGCCAAAACCGCCCGGGATGATGATGCCGTCAACACCGGCGAATGTATCGTCGAGAGCTTCCGGTTTTAAGAACTCGGAATCGACCCATTTGATCGTCACTTTTGTGCGGTTTGCGATCCCGCCGTGCTTTAACGCCTCCATGACACTCAAGTACGCGTCATGCAGCTGGATGTATTTTCCTACCAGTGCGATCGTGACCTCGCTTGTCGGATTCTTTAATGCATCGACCATCTGTTTCCAGTCACCAAGCTGCGGTTCCGGACACGGAAGATTGAGGCATTCGCAGACCACATGAGCCAAGCGCTCTTTTTCCATGGCAAGCGGCGCTTCATATAAATATTCTACATCCAGGTTCTGGAGAACATGGTCTTCCGGAACGTTGCAGAATAAAGCGATCTTGCTCTCGATACCGTCCTCGAGCGGAACCTCTGTACGGCATACGATCACATCCGGGGAAATTCCCATTCCCTGAAGTGCCTTGACGCTCTGCTGGGTCGGTTTCGTCTTTAATTCTCCTGACGCCTTTAAATACGGAACGAGTGTCACATGGATCAGAACGGAATTCTGATATCCGATCTCGTGGCGGAACTGGCGGATCGCCTCCAGGAACGGCTGGCTCTCGATATCGCCGACGGTGCCGCCGACCTCGATGATCGCGATGCGGTCCTCGTCCGGGGATTTCGCGCGGTAAAATCTCGCCTTGATCTCATTTGTGATGTGGGGGATCACCTGTACGGTACCTCCGCCGAAGTCTCCGTGGCGTTCTTTCTGAAGAACCGTCCAGTAGATCTTACCAGTGGTCACGTTGGAATTTTTGTCAAGGCTCTCATCGATAAAGCGCTCATAATGTCCAAGGTCCAGGTCGGTCTCTGTTCCATCGTCGGTGACGAACACCTCTCCATGCTGGATCGGATTCATGGTACCCGGATCAATATTGATATAAGGATCGAACTTCTGCATCGTGACCTTGTACCCTCTTGCCTTCAAGAGACGTCCAAGGGATGCGGCTGTAATACCTTTGCCGAGTCCGGAGACAACGCCTCCCGTGACGAATACGTATTTAACTGCCATACCTTACCTCCAAATGTATATTGTGAATGTGGGGAACTTGTAACTGTTCAGTATTTTTCACAGTTACGGGAACTTTTCCTATGATGTGCGAAAACTGTCTGCTTCATGCTCATGCAACATTGCATGAAAAAAGGTGACAGAAGTACTAAGACTCTGACACCTTTGTCTAATCAATCACATCATATGAAACTCATTTTTACGCAGGGATAATTGCTCATAGGTTTTGTTGCTGCGTTAAAAAAATATGGAACTACTATATTCCATTTTTTCGAATTTGTAAAGTAGTTTTTTTACAGTTTTCAAAAGTTTTTTATCCGGAATCACAGGACCACTTTCTTCTTTATCCGGGTCTTGCGGCGTCATCAGGTATCCCGCCCAGACTGGTGAAGCAGAAAAACTTAATAATAGGAACGCTGTCTGTGATCGGAAAAATTTTCAAAAAAATGTGTTGACAAATCCCGGAAAATGAGTATATTATACCACCATAAGAGCAAGGGCGCTTGGGTGCATGATACATACACCCCGGCGCCCTTCTCGCATTTCACGGATCTTCCCCACAAACCCCCATTTGGAATCCGCGAAATGATGACTGTCTGTTCCATACCCCGGAGCAGACAGCAAACTTTGTATAATTTCCCGCAGACAGGGAGCAAGGAGGTTCCCCAGCGGAGTTGAAAGGAGAAATATCTATGAGCAAAAGTATTCCTGAACTGTATGGCAGTCTTGTATTCAACGACTCCGAAATGAAAGCACGTCTCCCGAAGGATGTCTACAAAGCCCTTACAAAAACGATCAACAGCGGTTCCCATCTGGAGCTGGATATCGCGAACTCTGTTGCAGTCGCAATGAAAGAATGGGCGCTCGAACACGGTGCGACCCACTTCACTCACTGGTTCCAGCCGATGACAGGCATCACAGCTGAAAAGCATGACAGTTTCCTCTCTCCGACCGGTGTCGGCGAAGCGATCATGGAATTTTCCGGAAAAGAACTTGTAAAAGGTGAGCCGGACGCCTCCAGCTTCCCGTCAGGCGGCTTACGCGCCACCTTCGAAGCCCGCGGATATACCGCATGGGATCCTACCTCTTTCGCATTCATCAAGGGACATACACTCTGTATCCCAACTGCCTTTTGTTCTTACAGCGGCGAGGCACTCGATAAAAAGACTCCGCTGCTCCGTTCCATGGAAGCCGTCAGCAAAGAAGCTACCCACTTACTTCACATTTTAGGAAAAACAGACGTCAGACGCGTCAACACCACCGTTGGTGCAGAACAGGAATATTTCCTGGTCGATAAAGACTGCTACCGTCTGAGAAAAGATCTGATCTTCTGCAGACGTACCTTATTTGGTGCTCCGGCTCCGAAGGGACAGGAAATGGATGACCATTACTTCGGTTCCATCAAACCGAGAGTCGAAGCTTTTATGGAGGACCTGAACGAAGAGCTCTGGAAACTCGGCATCCCGGCAAAGACAGAACACAACGAGGTTGCTCCTGCTCAGCATGAGCTTGCTCCGGTATTTGAGACCGTCAATGTTGCCGTTGACCACAACCAGCTCGTCATGGAGATGATGAAGAAGGTAGCTGACCGCCATGATCTCGCGTGCCTGCTCCATGAAAAGCCGTTCGAAGGCATCAACGGAAGCGGTAAGCACAACAACTGGGCACTCTCCACAGATTCCGGCGAGAACCTGTTAAATCCGGGAAAGACACCGGCTGAGAACACACAGTTCTTACTGTTCTTAGCAGCTGTTGTTGAGGCTGTTGATGATTACGCCGATCTGTTAAGGATCTCCGTTGCCACAGCCGGAAACGACCATCGTCTCGGCGCAAACGAAGCACCGCCAGCTGTTGTATCCATGTTCTTGGGAGAAGAACTTGAGGCTGTTGTCGATTCCATTAAATCTGATACATATTTTGAAGGAAAGGGCGCTGTTCAGATGTCCATCGGACCGAAGGTGCTCCCGCACTTCACAAAAGACAACACGGACCGTAACCGTACCTCACCGTTCGCCTTCACAGGAAATAAGTTTGAGTTCCGTATGCCGGGCTCTTCCCTCTCCCTGTCCGGTCCGAACGTGATCTTAAATACAGCCGTTGCCGAGTCCCTCGCCGGATTCTGCAAAGTCCTGGACGGACTTACCGGGGAGAACCTCGATTCCGCAATTCATGAGCTCTTAAAAGATACCTTTAAGAAGCATGAGCGGATCATCTTCAACGGAAACGGCTACACAGACGAATGGCTTGCAGAAGCCGAGAAGCGCGGTCTTCCGAACTTCAAGTCCACACCGGAGGCTCTTCCGCATTTCATCGACGAAAAGAACATTGAGCTCTTCACAAAACATGAAGTCTTCACAAAAGAGGAGCTCTTCTCCCGTTACGAGATCCTTCTTGAAGATTATGCGAAGACTCTCCACATCGAGGCAAAGACTATGGAGGAGATGGTTCAGAAAGACTTCCTTCCGTCTCTGTTCTCCTATGTGAATGACCTTGCATGCACAGGAAGCTCTAAAAAAGAGCTCGTTCCCGGCATTACAACAAAGGCCGAAGAAAAGCTGATCACAAAGCTCTCCGGGCTCGCAGATGTGATCTCTGATGAGCTCGATACCTTAAAGGATATGATCGGTACCGCCGAAGGTATGGATGACTACTTAAAGGCCGGTACCTACTACCACGATACGATTCTTACCGAAATGGAAAAGATCCGTCTGGCTGTCAACGATGCGGAAGTCCTGATCCCGGAGGATTATCTCCCGTATCCGACATACGATGCATTGCTCTTCTACATTTAATTGTTTTGCTCATAGGGAAGACCGCCGGTTACCAGAGAAATCTGAACCGGCGGTCTTTTCGTATCACATTTTAAAAAAATTTCCAGCGTCACTTTCTTATCCGTTCTGACACCTCTTTATGAAAGTTTAACTTTCTTGAACTCTTCCATGAAATCAACAATATAGTTTGCTGTGGTCTCGAGCATTTCCTTGCCCCACTCTTCTGTAGCGGTACTTGGATGATCTGGTCCAATCCAGCCGCTGTCGGTAACATGCGGAGTTTTGCGAAGAATCTCAACGGTAACTCCCTTATACTCAACAGAACGGAAACCGGTTGTCTTCAGATTCTCAGACAGATGCTTAAACTGGAGTTCACCATCTATCTCACTCTTATCAACTAAAGATGGATCAATTCCAAGAATCGCAGCCGTTTCCTCACCACCGCCGTGGCCGCCTTTCCACGCCGGGTTCATATCCCATGCCATCAGCCACCAGTTAAGCATAGCAACCAGACAGCCCTTATCCTCGAATTCCATGCCAAGGCGCTGAATCATCTTGATGTTTCCGCCGTGTCCGTTCAGGAAAACGAATTTTCTTGCGCCGTGACGATACAGACTCAGGAAAACCTGACGGCAAAACTGATAGAGTACCTCGTCGTCAATATCAATTGTACCAGGATACGGAGCAAAATTGGGGCAGGAACCATATGGAATGGTGGGAGCAATCAAAACATCACTCTTCTTCTCAATTTTCTCCAACAAGTGCTCCGGAATCAGTGTATCGGTTCCAAGCGGCATGTGACGGCCGTGACACTCAATACTGCCGATAGAAACAAGTACCATATCATTTTTTTCAAAATATTCCTGAGCTTTCGGCCAAGTCAAATTTTCGAGTCTCATAGTTTCTTTCCTTTCATATATGATTTTATAATTTATATTAACTGTTAATAATCTACTGTTCCTCTTTAGTATTTGCTTTATTGTCTGACACTTTTTGGGTTTCTGAATATTTATTTATAAAACAAGTATAGTCTATGCTAATAGGATTGTCAATATTTTCAATCGACAACAATGGTTTAGCAGAATATGAATCATAAATTTAGGATGTCGATTTGTGGTTTTTACGCCATCGACATCCTTGACATCAATACGCATTTGCGTTTCAAAAGCAAAAAGCCAGACACCGCAGTATCTGACTTCTTGTTGTAGACGAAAAAATCCCCCGGGGAAAGCCGCCGGAGGATCTCATAATTCTTAATTAGTCTTCAACTTTAACGATTTCACGCTTGTTGTAGCTGCCGCATGCCTTGCATACTCTATGAGGCATCATTAAAGCACCGCACTTGCTGCACTTTACTAAGTTCATAGCGGACATTTTCCAGTTCGCTCTGCGGCTGTCTCTTCTCGCTTTGGAAGATTTATTCTTAGGACAGATAGACATGGTTACACCTCCTTAAACTGTTTGAAAATATCCTGGATGGCTGCCATCCGCGGGTCAGGAACCCATGTATCACAGCCGCAATCTCCTTTGTTGAGATTTGCTCCACATTTGCTGCAGATCCCTTTGCAATCATCCTTGCAGAGGATCTTCATAGGCAGGTACAACGATAATTCGTTGCAAACCAGCATATCGGCATCCAGATTATAACCAGATAAATAAGATTGTTCATCCAAGTCCTTCACTCTGTCCTCATCGGAAGCATTCATATCGATCTCCTGGTCGAACTCGATGTCTGTGGTGTAATTCACCGGTTCCAGGCATCTTGAGCAGGGAATCGCAAGAGTCACGGAAGTATTTCCCGTAAGACTTAAATGTCTGTTTCCAAGGTTTTTTACAGTGATCTTTACCGGGTTCGCAGAGACCACCGGATACTCAACACGGGTTCCCTTATAAGCTTTCGCCTCAAACGGTACTTCCCACGTTTTCTCTTTGCCTTCCAGAGTAAAAACTTCAGATAAATTAATCAGCATATTACGTTTCTCCTAATACGCACTAAGATATTATATATGAACAGGAACAATTTGTCAACATTTTTTCTAATAAAATATTAAATTTTAAAAGCTCTGTTTTCATGCATTTCTGCGCTAAAACCTTGTTCTTGTGACAAATTCTTAACCGCGCCAGAGCGCGCATTAAGAGCACCAGGGACGAAATATTTTCGTACCTGTGAGAACCCCAGCGTATGTCGTGAGGGCTCCAAAGCCGTCCTGAGGCCGTTAAAACCTCCAGACAGCACAGAAGCCAACCCGCTCATCTCCTGCTCTCACAGGGTTCTGAACGGGTCAGCGTCATTGCTAATCGGTTCACCGTGCAGATATCTGCACGGACAAACTGTCCAAAATTATTTTACGAGAGCCAGAGTCTCTCTTGCGATCGCAAGCTCCTCATTTGTCGGGATAACCATAACCTTAACCTTGGAATCCGGTGTGGAGATCACGATATCTTTTCCTCTTACGCTGTTAGCCTCGTCGTCGATCTTGATGCCGAGGTAGGATAAATGCTCGCAAACAGCTTTTCTCATGGACTTGCCGTTCTCGCCAAGACCTGCTGTGAATGCGATCACATCTACGCCGTCCATGGCTGCTGTGTAAGCACCGATGTACTTAACAACGCGGTAGTTGTAAGCTGCAAGAGCTTTCGCTGCGCGGTCGTTGCCAGCCTCAGCTGCTTCCTCAATGTCACGGAAGTCGCTGGATACGCCGGAAAGGCCAAGAACACCAGACTTCTTGTTCAGAACGTTCATAACGCCTGCGATGTCAAGGTTCTCTTTCTTAGCGATGAATTCCATGATAGCCGGATCCATATCACCGGAACGTGTTCCCATGATAAGACCCTCAAGCGGTGTAAGACCCATGCTTGTATCTACGGATTTGCCGTTCTTTACAGCAGAAAGACTTGCGCCGTTTCCAAGATGGCAAACGATGATCTTTAAATCCTCGTACGGTTTTCCAGCAACCTCAGCAGCTCTCTTGGATACGAAGCTGTGGGAAGTTCCGTGGAAGCCATATCTTCTTACTTTGTACTTCTCGTAGTACTCGTACGGAAGGCCGTAAAGGTAAGCCTCCTCCGGCATTGTCTGATGGAATGCAGTATCGAATACAGCTACCATCGGTACGTTCGGCATAAGCTCCTGGCAAGCGCGGATACCGATCAGGTTTGCCGGGTTGTGAAGCGGTGCAAGATCGTTGCACTCTTCGATTGCTTTCATAGCCTCATCTGTGATCACTGTGGAAGAAGTGAACTTCTCACCGCCGTGTACGACACGGTGACCAACAGCACCAACCTCTGCAAGGCTTGCGATAACGCCGCTCTTCTTGTTTGTGAGAGCGTCTAATACCATCTGGATCGCCTGTGTGTGTGTCGGCATCGGGGAAACGGTAACTTCCTTCTCTCCGCCTGCCGGCTGGTATGTGATCTGGCTTCCTTCGATACCAATTCTCTCGCAGAGACCTTTTGCAAGAACTGCCTCTGTATCAGAGTTGATTAACTGGTACTTTAAGGAAGAGCTTCCGCAGTTGATAACTAAAATATTCATGAGAGATAAAACTCCTTGTGATTATAAAATAGAATCTGTGTCTTCCGGTCTCCGGAACGAAGGCTGGATATTACAGTTGTTGCCAAAAAGGGAACGCCGTTTCCTCTTGATCGATTTTGCGTCGTTCCCCATTGTTGTTAAGTAATTATAGATTAAGCCATCTGAGCCTGTACAGCTGTAAGAGCAACTACACCAACGATATCCTCAGCGGAGCATCCACGGGAAAGGTCGTTGACCGGTCTAGCGATACCCTGGAGCATCGGGCCGTAAGCTTCTGCTTTGGCAAGTCTCTGAACCAGCTTGTAACCGATGTTACCACAGTCAAGGTTCGGGAAGATCAATACATTAGCATGTCCGGCAACTTCGCTTCCTTTTGCTTTTGCCTTTGCTACGGACGGAACGATTGCAGCATCAAGCTGTAACTCACCGTCAAGATCAAGCTGCGGGTACTTCTCGTTTGCGATCTTTGTAGCCTCTACAACCTTGTCTACGAGTGCGTGTTTCGCACTGCCCTTTGTGGAGTGGGAAAGCATAGCCACGATCGGCTTCTCACCAACAAGTGCACGGAAGCTCTTAGCGGAGCTGTCAGCGATTGCAGCGAGCTCTGCAGATGTCGGATCCTGGTTTAAACCACAGTCAGCGAATAAGAATGTGCCGTTTGCACCGTACTCGCAGTTCGGAACGTCCATGATGAAGAAACCGGATACGAGCTCTGTTCCCGGAGCTGTCTTTAAGATCTGAAGAGCCGGTCTTAATGTATCAGCTGTTGCGTGGCAAGCACCTGCAACAAGTCCGTCAGCGTCTTTTTCTTTTACCATCATAACGCCGTATGTGATGTAATCTGTCTTTAAGATCTCCTGTGCTTTCTCGAGAGTCATACCCTTTTTCTCTCTTAATTTGAACAGGGTCTCTGCGTAGTGGTCAAACTTCGGATCAGTATCCGGATCTACTACCTTAAGGCCAGTAAGGTCAACTTCCAGCCAGTGAGCACCATCCATGATCTTCTCCTCTTTTCCGATCATGATCAGGTCAGCGGTCTTCTCCTTTAATACCTGTGCTGCAGCAATAAGAGTTCTCTTATCGTTGCTCTCCGGCAGGATGATTGTCATTACATCCTGTTTTGCCTTTTCTTTCATAAGATCAATAAATGCCATGATGATTGACTCCTTCCTCAATATGGGTTTTCATACGTATTTTTATTATATCGCAGCTAAATACTGGATACAAGACTATATTCTCCAATTTTTTGCACTTTTTTCAGTACCTCTCGTTAAATTTAAAACAATGCGGTAAAAAAACGGGCGCATCGGAAGTTTGACCGAGAGCAGCTGTCTGCCTACCCGGAAATCTCATCGAACGTTCCGGTAACAAGTGAAAACACGCTTCGCGAGTTTCCCCTTGTTATCGCGACAGTCGCCAAGGTCTCGCGCAAGCACGGACTTTGGCTCGTTGTTCGCGTAAACAAACAGCTCCGGTCGACCAGGAATACTGATTGCCGGAGCTGTTTGTATCTTTTATCTTTTCTCTGCAGGACCGCAGTCATATTTATTGTTCACATTGCTGCAGCAGTCTCTGTCAGTATCATTTTTCGGTCAGATCTTCTCATACCGCTCAACATCTACAACAAAGATCGTCGCACCGCCGACATCGACCGACATCGGCATTGTTGCGCAGTGGACCATGGAGGAACCGGATACATACGGCATATTGATCGTGATCTTCTGGTGGTGGCCGCACTCCTTTTTAATAATATCGATCGCTTCATCAACCCGCGCTTCTTCCGTCACGATCATCAGGGTCGTATTCCCTTTTTTCAGGAATCCGCCGGTCGTAGAAAGACGGGTCACACTGAATTTGTGTTTTGTGAGTGATGTCGTCACATCGTCCTCGTTGTCATACCGGATAATTGCGTAGATCAGTTTCATATAGCATCCATCCTTTCTGCGTCTTATTTCGAAGATTGCGGTATGCGCCGCAAAGATATAACTGTAACGCTAAGGCAGCCGCTCCGAATTCCTTCTGATATTTTTGAATATTCTTATCATTCTGGAACAATCAGTCTTTCACACGCTGCTTAGTCGCAGTATATCACATTTTTTCTTTGAGAACAATAAATATTGCATTAAGATTTTGTTTCGACTATGATATTAGATAACGAATGCAGGCAAATGATCTGCACAAGTTGAGGAGATCTACTATGAAAACAGCTGCCATCATTGCAGAATACAATCCATTCCACAATGGCCATAAATATCAGATTGAAGAGACAAGACGCCGGACCGGAGCCGATTTCATCGCGGTCGTCATGAGCGGTGACTTCATACAGCGCGGGGCCCCGGCAATCTACAGCAAGTTTCTCCGGACTCGCTCCGCGCTTCTCTCCGGCGCTGACCTCGTTGTCGAAATGCCCGTTTTCGGAAGTCTGAGCGCTGCCCAGGATTTCGCACGCTGCGGAATCTCTTTGTTTCATCATATGGGGATCATCGATGTGCTCTCCTTCGGCAGTGAAGTAGGGGAAATCGAAAAATTGCAGGAACTGGCAGACCAGGCCGGCACAGAGACGGAAGAACAGTCGGATCTGATCCGTAAAAGTCTCCGAAGCGGCCTTACCTACCCACAGGCACTGGCTCTTGCCAGAAAAGATTCTGTTCCTGTATCGCCCAACGATATCCTTGCGGTTGAGTACCTGAAGGCATTAAAGGAATTTTCTTCCGCGGTCGAACCCTGGACCCTGAAACGCTCCGATCCCGGGTATCACTCCGAAGGGCGGGACGGCTCTTTCGCTTCTGCAACAGCGATCCGAAAGGCGATCTCTGCGCAGGATCCGGATTTTCTCTCAGCTGTTCTCCCGGATTCCCACTTTGAAAGTCTGCAGGCCGAATCCGAGGTTCCATTATTTCCGGATGATTTTTCTCTCCTGATAGAACAGAAGATCCTGACTTCCGCTCTGGAAAAAATTCAGAGCATTTCCGGTATGCCGGAGGACCTCGCCGCAAAGCTCTATAAAAACCGTCTGGAATTTCTCCGGACCGATGCACTGACCGCAGCCAGAAAAGACCGGCAGTATACTTACGCGAAGGTCAGCCGCGCTCTTATGAATCTCATGCTGGATATCACAGACAAAGACCAAAGGGGATTTGCTGCCTGCGATTACGCTCCATGGGTCCGGATCTTGGGATTCCGAAAAACATCCGCAGCACTTTTATCGGAATTGAAAAAGCATTGCGATATCCCTGTCATCGTCAAGACCGCTGATGCCAACGAGATTCTCTCCCCGGAAGTCTATCCGCTTTTTGAGAAAAATCTGACCGCATCTGAGATCTGCCGGATGGTGCGGGAGCTGAAATCAGGAAAGGTACAAAAAAACGAATTTACCCGTTCGCCGATCATGATCCCGTGAACTATATCGGCAATTGAATTACCGCGCATCTGCATTTTAGATCACCGTATCTACGATGTAGATGCTTCTTTTTTTCCGGTTCCTTTTCTCCGCATATTTGGCTGACACTTCTTCCGACTGCGACGGACATTGGCTGGAATAGCTCTCTTCCTGCCGGATCTGCTGTCACGCACGTTTTCAGATCACGCCGTCCGATATTCTGACACTGCTTCCCACGCCTTCCCGACCGCGTTTTTTTGTTATCACGATCTTTTTTTCAATCCTGTCTTTCAGCTCCGCAACATGAGAAATGATACCGACAAGTTTTTTTCCGTCCGCAAGATTTCCCAGTGCCTTTACCGCCTGGTCCAGCGCATCCTCATCAAGAGAACCGAATCCTTCGTCCACAAACATGGCATCCAGCTGGATCCCGCCTGCCATAGACTGGATCTCATCCGAAAGTCCCAGCGCCAGGGAAAGCGAGGCTTGGAACGTTTCGCCGCCGGAGAGCGTCTTTACACTCCGCTCACTTCCGTTATAGTGATCGATCACATTCAGTTCCAGTCCGCTCTTGTCCTTTTTGTTTCCCGATGTCTCACTTCTTTTCAGTTCATACTGACCGCTGCTCATCGTCATCAGCCGGATATTCGCCCGCCTCAGGATCCGGTCAAAATACGCCATCTGGACATAGGTCTCAAGTTCGATCTTCCGCTTTCCATTCAGTGTCCCGGCTGCCGTGTCCGCAAGTGAGTGGACCCAGATATATTCCTGTTCTGTCTGTTCCATGAGATTCTGCCAGGTGCAGACCTTCTCGTAGATCTTCCGGTTGTTCTGTAAAGCCGAATGGAGCTGTTCCCGCTGTTTTAATGTTCCTGTTTTTTTCGTCTCCAGGCGTTCCAGCATCTCTGAGAGTTCCGTTTCCTTCAGCTCTTCTTTTTTTCCGATCTGTTTTTCCAGTGTTTCCACCGCAGAATCCAGGCTCGCCATATCTCTCTGGTATTTTTCCATTTTAGCCTTCGCGCTGCTTTCTTCCAGCTCCAGCTCCCTTTTCTGCGTTTTCATCATTTTCAGGTTTTCTTCGATCTCTGCCGCATTTTGCCCTTCCAGCCTTTCCTGAAGCTCTTTCACCTGCACCTTCAGCATTGACAGGGATGTCAACAGGTTCTGCTCCGACAAGGCAAGCGCCGTATTTTTTTCTTTCGCCGTCTCCAGAGCCTTTTCCAGCTTCTTTATTGAATCTTCCAGCGTTTTTAGCTGTTTCAGCTGTTCTGCATTCGATCTGATACGGATTTCCAGTTCACAAAGTTCTTTCTCCGTCTTTGTTATCGCCAGTCTGGCTGCCGTCATACACTCCGTAGGATCCGATATCTCTGATATCCTGTTATACAGGTCTGCTTTCAAAACGGCAGGAAGCTCCGCTATCCTCTTTATCTCGAGATCCAGATTTTCTTTTAAGTTTCCGGCTCTCTCGCTCAGCCTCTCAGACTTCACTCCTGCCCGTTCAGCTTCCTTCTTTCTTAGTTTCAGTTCTTCCTGATCCGGGATCTCTTCTGCAAGCTCAGCAGGAGCCGGGTGATGACAGGAACCGCATACCGGACAGGGGATTCCTTCCTCCAGATCCTGTGCAAGAATGCCGGCCTGGGCATTCAGAAACAATGTTTCCAGGTGTCCATACCGTATGCGGCTCTCATCACGCAGGGAAATCGAGATTGCGTACTCTTTCTGCACATCTTTCAATTCCCTGTAAGTCGACTCAAGCCGCTCCAGGTGTTCTTCCAGTTCCTTTTTCTGTCGCAAAAGTGCTTCTTTCGCATTTGACAGCTGCTCTTTCTCCACCGGTGCTCTGGAAATCTTCTCTCTGTCCCCAGACCGGTTCTCCAGTTCTGTTTGCAGAAGATCCGTCTGTTCCTGCATCGACTTTCTATCTGTCTGAACGCTCAAAAGTGTCTGTTCTTTCCCAGCCGCTTCTCCTCTTTTCTGATCCAGTTCCAGAAATCTCTGACTATCCAGTTCCAGTTTCTGAACTTTCTTTGCCAGTTCTTCGCGAAGCTCCGACTTTTTCTCCACTTTTTTCCATTCTGCAAGGACCGCTTCATACTCCGGATTAAGTCGTTCCCGTTCCTGTTTTTTATTCTCCAGTTCTGCCTCGATCCGTCTGATCTGGGCCGCCTTTCCCTTTTTTTCATTTACCGCGCAGATCTGCTTTTCCAGGCTCTGCACAGATCCATCCAGCGTTTCCAGATGTACCTTTTCTTTTTCTGTCTCACTGCGCAGCAACTCGATCCCCCGCATTGTTTTTCCTTCAAAGTGTACCTTTTTTAAGGAATTAAATTCCTGTTCCGCCGCCGGATCTTCCTCAAAGCAGGCATCCTCCAGGTACTGGGTAATGCTCCGGCGCAGATCATCATAATCTTTTCGTCTGCGCTTTTCCTCGTCCCGCAGACGCCACTGGATCTCCTGAAAGATCTCCGTGTGAAAGATCTGACGGAAGATTTCTCCGCGTTCCGCAGTCCCTGCGATCAGAAGTTTCTGGAAATCCCCCTGGGCGATCATCGCAATCTGAGTAAACTGTTTATAGTCGAAACCCATCAGCTCCGTCACAGCCTTTGTGACCGCGCCCATCTTTGCCACTGGCTGACGTCCGTCAGGATAGATCAGTTCCGCATCCGCTTTTTTCGTTGTAAATCCGGTTCCTCGCTTTTTCGGGCATTCATATTCCGGATTTCTTCTGACGATATATTCTTTTCCCTGATAGGCGAAAGTCAGCTCCACAAACGTCTCCGTCTCTGCTTTCGCATATTTGCTCCGGAACATTCCGGCTTCCCGCACAGTTCCGCTTGCCTCACCGTACAGGGCAAATGTGATCGCATCAAAGATCGTCGTCTTACCGGCGCCGGTATCTCCCGTGATCAGGTAAAGACCGTGTTCTCCAAGTTGTTCAAAATCGATCGTGTTCTCCCCCGCGTATGGGCCGAAGGCACTGATCACCAGTTTTTCAGGTTTCATTCTTTTATCTCCCGGATCAATTGTTCTGCAAAATCCTTCTGTTGTTTCGTCATAGGCTGATTATTCTGAAGTTCATAGAACTCATAAAACAGTTCGATCTCTGTCTTTTTTTCTACGGCCTGTGCTGCATCGACCTCCTGGGTGGTTTTTGTCCTCTGATTGTCATACAAAAGCTGCATGATATTCGGGTAGATCACACGCAGTTTCTGAAGACCGTCCGGCACATCATCCTCGTCCGTCAAGGTCACCTGGATATAATCTTCACGGTTCATATCTCTGTAAAAAGAACGGTCGGTAAGTTCCAGATAAGTGCCCCGGAGCTTCCTCATATCCCGGAGAGGTTTTAACGGCAGCAGGCTGGTCCTTACTGTTCCTTTTTTCTCCAACTCCACGACTGTAATTGATTTCTCCTGGTCCACCTCCGAAAATGAATATTTTAAGGGAGTCCCGCAATAGCGAACCCGGTCAGTTCCTACGTTTTGGGGACTGTGGATATGTCCAAGTGCTGTATAATCAAACGGTGTAAAGACCGCTGCGTCAATGTTGTCGAGACCACCGACCTGAACATCCTCCGACTCGCACCTGGAAGCTCCCGTGACAAACTGGTGTGCGACAAGGATGTTTCTATCCTTCAGATCGATCTCCATATGGCGGATCACCGTCTCCGCCGCAGTCTGGACATCCGTTACCAGATCCGCCTCATTCTCAAATACATGCCGCACAGTCGAAGGGCGGATAAACGGGAGCAGGTGGATCCAGACTGTTCCGTATTGATCCTTCAGCGGAATCTTCGTGACACTCCCATCATATACAGGCGAAAGGTAGATCCCCCGGCTGTTCAACAGTCTTCCGCCGAAAGCCAGCCGTTCCGCCGAATCATGGTTCCCGCTGATAATAAAAACAGGAATCGCTCTCCCGGCAAGCCTTGTGATAAATTCGTCGAACACCTGGACCGCCTCCGCGGACGGGATCTGCTTGTCATAAATATCACCGGCCAGGATGATCCCGTCCGGCTTTTCTTCTTCCGCCAGATCAAGAATTCTTTTAAGAATATATTTCTGGTCTTCGATCATCGAAAACTCATTGACTCTCTTTCCGATATGAAGGTCCGATAAATGGAATAATTTCATTGGTTCCTCCTATTGCTCTCTCTTCTGCTCCTCCTATTGTACCGTTTTATCCCGGCAATAGCAAGCAAGGAACTTTTGGCCGCCGGTCAGCTGGAATGCAAGTATCCTGGAGAAAGAACAAGATCCCCGGACATCATTCTGCCCAAAGGATCTCTTTTGCAGCCCGGAGAGTCTTTCTCTCCGCATCCTCTCTTCTGTATCTTTCTGTCTTATATCATCACTTTATATACGGGTTTCCCGGCGTCTCCGCATAATACTCCACGGAGATCATATCACCGGCACGGAGTTCGTCAGAAACCATTCCGTTGATCAGTTTCAGCTCATATACATATTCCCGCACGGACATACCGGAATGATGATAATAAGTTTTTGCAACAGACCAGAGGGTATCACCTTTTTCCACCTCGATCGTCGTATAATAGCGGTTATAGACGGCATCATCCTCGTCTTCATTCGCCATAACCAGGGTCTTTCCAAAAAAGCAGGACATGATCATCACGATCATCACAAGAGCGATCAAATATTTCTTCATATTGGTTCCTCCTCTGTATTCAGTAAGTGCAAACTCATGTTTGGGAACATCTGTTCTGGTTTAGATTCTATCATGCGAACATATGTTTGTCAATTCTTTTTCTCCATTTTTTCGAACAAAGGTTTGCTTTTTTTCGCAGTTTATGATACTATGTATGCAGAGAAGAAATATTCTTTTGCAGATTATTACAGCGGTCGTCAAATGTCTCCCCGTGTATGCGCGGTTGCCATTTTCCTAATCGCCGTGACGAATAAAAGGAGGGGTCTCATGAGTCAGGGAAAAATTACTGATAAGCAGAAAGAAATACTTGAATATATAAAAGAAATGATCTTAAAGAAAGGATATCCGCCGGCTGTGCGCGAGATCTGTGAGGCGGTTCACTTGAAATCCACCTCCTCGGTCCACTCCCACCTGGAATCCCTGGAGAAGAACGGATATATCCGCCGGGATCCGACGAAGCCGAGAACTATCGAAATTCTCGATGATGATTTCGCTCTTACAAGACGTGAAGTTGTAAATGTGCCGGTGATCGGTACGGTCGCCGCCGGAACTCCGATCCTCGCGGAGCAGAATATCGAAGATTATCTTCCGATCCCTGCCGAAATGCTCCCGAACAAAGAAGTATTTATGTTAAAAGTAAAAGGAAACAGTATGATCGAAGCCGGGATCTACAGCGGTGATAAAGTCATCGTTGCAAAGCAGCCGGACGCCGAGAACGGCGATAAAGTCGTTGCGCTCGTTGATGACTCCGCGACCGTAAAAACGTTCTACAAAGAGAACGGTCACTTCCGTCTCCAGCCAGAAAACTCCACGATGGACCCGATCATCCTGGATCACGTAGAGATCCTCGGTAAAGTCATCGGTCTTTTCCGCATGATGAGCTGATTTGTTTATAACAAAAGAAAAATCCCCGGCAGTCCGCTGTGTTTTTGCAGTGGAACTGTCGGAGATTTTTTCATATCTTCCAGGCTGTGCTCTTGCGCTGTTGTCCCTTTCCCTATTTCGAGAATACCAGTCGAAATGTCTTATGCCCGAAATGAGATGCAGCCGTTTGTCGGGTTAAATATTATTTCATGATCTTCCAATGTATCATTTACTCCTATAGAGCTCGGCAAACCAGAATCTGCGATTCTAATGTTTTTGCTTTAATTCATAGGACGGATGATATAAGCCGGTTGGTTCGTAAAATTCGTCACCAATATAGTGAAAACCCAGCTTACGCAAAACCTTTGCAGATTCAGTATTATGAGGATTCTGTCCTGCAAACAGTGCGTCTGCTTTCTAAATGGAAAACGCGTAGTTGATGACAGCCGATGCAGCTTCCACTGCGTAGCCTTTTCTCCAGAATTGCGGAAGCAGATGAAACCCGATCTCATATTCATTCTTACGATATGGTTGCAATCCGCAGCATCCAATCGCGAGATCCAGGGTGCGTTCGGCTTTGAGAGCCCGCAGGCAATCTATAAGTGGATCGCCGGGAAATCACTTCCAAGCCTGGACAACTTTATCATTCTCAGCAGACTGTTACATACCAGCATTGAAAATATCCTCGTCATTGACGGGGATATTCCTCTTTTATGGGTTTCTTTAAACCAAGGGTTCAATGACATCTTCCCTCTCTCGCCTTATAATCGTGTCATAAGGAATTGATGCGAAGGAGGCGAATACATCATGAAAATGACTTCGGCTTATGCCAATAAACTGCTCAAAAGCCTGGCGGACGAAAAGTCCTACTGGGAAGCCAAGGAAGCGACATCCCGTACATACGTTGCCGCCGTCGGCGAGGAACCGGTCATCCCGGAGTATGACTACTCCGCCGTTTCCGAGACGTTGAAAGAAATTGATCGAAAAACCGTTATTATCAAGCACGCCCTGAACCTGGCCAACGCAACAGCAAAGATCATGGTAGGCGATACGGAAATGAGCGTCGACAGCATTCTGGTAAGGATGGCACAGCTCAACTCCCGCAAAGCGACCCTGGACACCATGCGGAAATGCCTTCCGAAAATGAGGGAATCTTCCCATGCATTCAGCTCCAGGAATGCCGTTCCTGAGTATCGCTATACCAATTACGATCCGGAACTGGTAAAACAGGATTACGAACATATCTCCGGCGAAATCATGGAAATGCAGATTGCCCTTGACCAGTACAATCAGACGTTCCTGTTTGAAGCGGACATTTAAAGAATTTTCCGTACAGGGTCTTTAAAAATGCAGATGGGATTGTTAACGTTCAGTGACATGGATTGTTTTGTTATTTTTTATCCGTTGTATCTTTCGGTTCATGGTACGCTAATTCAGCAAATATCAATGGTAAATAATCCCCCTGTAGAAAACCCGTGAGCGATCACGCTGGTGCCGGGGTACGGTTTCAGGCACCACGGCTGCGGAATGTGAATTTCGCAGCCTTTTCCTTACAGACAGCTATCACAAAGGAGGAGCCTATGAAAAATTTTCTGAGACTGGACGGCCTGTCCATCCTGTCCGTCCCATATATGTACATCGACCACAAGGACTATCTTGCGGATTCCCTGCTCGCACAGAACCATGTTTCCGTGCGGTTAGGAAACGAATTCTCACGGGACGATTCCCCGTACCGTATCATTCTCTGCAAAGTCAGAAAGAAAGATACGGCGGAATTTGAGAAATCCATGGAGTCCTTACGCAACAAGATGCTTCTTTTCGGGCACAACGATTACATGGAATTCTGCAACGGCATCATGGAAACACTGGAACAGAATCGAGATGCTGCATGAAGAAATCATTTGTCCCAATCAGCAAACAGAGTAAAAAAGCACAAAAAGCATACCATTCCGCACAGCGTTCCACCTGGGGAATTCTGAACCCGGCAACGCGGACCATGCCGAACGGCAAGGCATACAACCGGAAGAAACAGAAAGCCAACGACAGAAGCGGCAGGGGATCCTCCTTCGACTCCCCGCCGCTTCCTTTTTGCCCGTTCCTGCTGATCAATCCCACAGGTTCCAAAAATATTTCGTCATAAGCTCCATGCCCTGCTTCAGGTACCGGTCCCGGTACTCACGCAGTTCTCCCTCGGCCGCCAGCCACTTTTCCGATATCTCCGCATATTTCGGAACATCGCTCATCGTATACAGACGATGCGTATGCTCCCGCTTTTCCCTTGCAATCTCCTCTTCCGTTTTCAGTTTCTCTCCGAACATGCCGTATTTTGCCGTGAATTCTTCCCGTGCCAGGTCATGTTCTTTCTCATACGGATTTTTCTTTCTGCACGTGCCCTCATTTGCTTCCCGGAACAGAAATTCCATTCTTCCCAGAATACGGTCCCATTTCCGGATGTTTTCTTCTTCCGCTCCTTTAAAGGAGCCGGGGTAGCCATGACTGTTAACACGAAGGTCATGGATCATGTTCGAAACAACCGTAAGAAACCATTGGTCGATCGACCAGGTGTCACGGTAACAGTATCCGTACCTCAGTCTCTGATAAATGCAGACAATGTCCTCTCTCCATATGGAAATCCTTTCCCATAGCGATTCTCTCTTACGGTGCGACAGAAAAACGGAACATTCTTCCTTCCGTCTCTTTCCGTTTTCCTTCGGACTCATTCGCTTTGTAATTCTCTTTGCGGTTTCATCCATTGTGCTTTCTCCTTTCCCGTAATATCCCTGATACGACAGTTATATCACTGCACCGGAAAGACTGCATTGAACCTCTGGTTCAATTCCTGCAGGAAAAGAAAAAGTGCAAGCTGCGTGCCTGCACTTTCCTATTTTTCTTCTACCATTCTGATAAATCAACAGCCCCAAACTTTCTTGGTTTCTCATTCCTGTAAATCCTGAATATAAGACATCAGATCATCATACTGCGAAGATGACATTTCACCGTCATCGTATAATTCCTGTATATGAGCAGACAGTTCGTCAATATCATACTCTTCCATTTCTCCATTCACAATATCAACAATCTGGTCTTTCAGTTCTTTGTGTTCCCTGCAATAGATATGACTGTCATACATACATGCTCTCCTTCTGTTAACTGTGTCATTTGGATTTTCCATTCAGATATTTCGCATCCATAGTTGCTTTAACCCATGTTTTGTGTAGCTTTTTCGCAACATAGTATTGGAGAAAATTATCCTTTAGTTTGTATCGTCCATTTTTTATTTTTACTAGTACCGGCTTATCCAGTTTCTTATGCTCTTCATAATACCTCATAAGCTTTTCCAGTTCATCCGGATCCTGCTTCCACTGCTTATAGTTCTCAGTAACAACAATTTCTTTAAGCCGAATACTCTCTATTCCAGAAAATCGTTCGCAAGACTGCTGCGTTGTTTCTTCTGGCTGCTTGGTATATTCCGGCGGCATTACGCAAGTCCATCTTTTTCATGTTTTTATCAATAAGCAGTTTCCATAACTTGTTGTAACTGATTGCCACGTTTTCACCCTCTCCGCATAATTTGTGATCATCTGCCATATTTTGCAGTTTTGTGCGTTATGTTAATCAAGTCCATTATACAATGCGTTTACATAAACGACAATTAGTTTTGAAGGTGGCAATGAAATTTTGCATTCTGAAAATATTGTTTGCTCTTTTCTGGTAGAATTATGGAAGATAAATTTGCATTATTGGCAAAACACTTGTCTTCCGTTATGATAGAACTATCACTAATATTGAAGGGGATTTCTAAATGAAGATGAGCATGAACAACGGGGAATGGGGTGACCTTTATTTTGACGATCCAGACTTTCCAAGAAATCTGCATGTCTGGCTGGAATCACTGGACGATACCAACCTTGTCGTGAGTTCTCTTGCAATGTTTCTGGCTGAACACAATGTCGCAGGATGTGCAGTTCTGCTTTCTGAAGGGCTCGGCTTTTACTCGCCGGCGGAACGGATCGTCAATCAGTTCAACGAACATATGAAAGAACTTGGAATGCTGTTTGATGATACCGTTCTTCTCTCATAAAATTTTACGGAAAGGAAATACAAATATGAAGCCACAAGATAATACAGGAACAAGCAAATTCATTTCCCGTATCCTGCGTCACCATCCGGAATCCATTGGGATCCAGCTGGATGAACACGGCTGGGCTCGTGTGGATGAACTGATTGCCGGGATTGCAAAAACGCGAAAATTTGATATGGAGATGCTGGAGGAGATTGTTCGGACGGACTCCAAGCAGCGATACTCCTTTAATGAGAACAAAACCCTGATACGGGCAAACCAGGGGCACTCCATTCATGTCGATGTGGAATTGGAACAAAAAATCCCGCCGAACATCCTGTGGCACGGCACCGGAGAAAAATATGTGGAATCCATTAACCAAATCGGGCTGACCCCTAAGTCCAGACTGTACGTCCACCTGTCCAAAGACATTGACACCGCGAGAACCGTCGGAAGGCGACACGGGAAACCGGTTATCTATCGGATTGATGCTAAATCGATGTCTGCGGATGGCTACCTGTTTTATTTATCGACAAACGGAGTGTGGCTGACAAAAGAAGTCCCCGTACAGTATCTCTCGACAGAGAACAATTTTTCATAACTACGGAATTTGGTTCTCAATGTGGACTACCCATTGTCTTAAGCCAATGGGCTTCCTGCTTCATCGACCTCGTAACCTACTATCTCCACAGGCGTTAATTTGGGCAGTCCCTGCCCTATATATTTCTTTATGCTATTTGTCTTAATCCTTCTGTCAGTATATTTTTTGCGGCATTGATATCCCTGTCATGTTCTGCTCCGCATTTCGGGCATATCCATGTCCTCACTGACAAATCTTTTGTATCTGGATTCTGATACCCACAAACAGAACATAATTGACTACTGGCATAAAATGTATCTATTTTGATGTATTTCCTGCCATTCCATCTTGCCTTATACTCTAACTGTCTTGTCAGCTCATACCATGATACATCACTTATGGCTTTTGCCAGATGATGATTTTTTACCATGTTTTTTATCTGTAAATTCTCTGAAACGATCACTTGGTTTTCGCTGATAATCTCATGTGAAACTTTATGTAGATAATCTTTTCTCATATTCCTTATTTTCTCATGGCATAATGCTATCTTTTTCTTTGTTTTATAATAGTTCTTACTTCTCTTTCCTTTATGTGACAGTTGCCTTTGCAGCTTTACAAGCTGTTTCTCGTATTTTTTTATGATTTTTTGATTCTCATATACCTTCCCATCGGAAGTAATACATAAATCTTTAATTCCTAAATCGATTCCTATGTTATGATTTGTATGTGCCAGTTCCTTATGCTCCGTTTCTACAAGTATGGACACATAGTATTTTCCACTGGAAACCTGCGAAACGGTCGCTGACTTAATCTGCCCACGATATTCCCTGTGTAACCTTGCTTTTACCGCTTTTAATTTTGGCAATTTTATCTTTCCTGTCTCAAAATCTACCGCAATATTTCCATTTGTGAAGTTTGTTGTGTATGCTTTATGGTTATCGTGTTTGCTCTTGAATTTCGGATATCCTGCATGTTCCTTAAAGAATTTTTGATATGCAGCGTCCATGTGATAGATTGCGTTGGTCAGAGCAAATTTATCTATTTCTTTTAACCATTCATAGTCTTTCTTTAATTCTCTGTTACAGTAATTATTACAATCCGTTTTACTAACTGACTTTTTCTCTTTCTCGTATATTTCTTTCCGATATGCCAATGTCTGGTTGTAAACAAAACGGCAACAGCTAAATGTTTTTGCAATCTGAATTCTTTGTTCGCTATTAGGATATATCCTGTATTTATATGCTTTTAACACCCACTGTCGCCACCTTCCTACCCTTGATTTTCTATATATTTTCTCATCATCTCTTCTGATACATTTCCTACACTGCAGACAAAATATCCGTCCGTCCAAAAAGTATGTTCTTTCCAGAAATGTTTTCGTAGATAATCCGGATATCTTTTCCAAATATGATATGTTGTATAACTCTTCATCAGATTTACTATTTTACTGATAGACATTGTTGGTTCTGTTTCTATCATGTAATGAATATGATCTTTATCTGTCTCCATATGTCTGATAATGACTTTATGCTTTTGACATATCTCATAAGAAAACTGCTTTATATCATCTGATATTTGTTTTGACATCAGCAATTTCTTTCTATACTTGCATACGAAAATAATATGATACTGTAACAAATATTTGTGTCTGTTTTTTGATTTCCACGTTTCCATAACGCAAGTATAGCACAACCCTCCGCTTCCGGCTACCTTAACCCACCGTCTAAAGCCAGTGGGATTGCGGTAGCCCTATTTCAAAGAAGGATGAATGTCAGCTGATCTGAGCATTCATCCTCTTCCATTGTTTCCTATAATATTGCTATTTAGAAGTCATCATCCATATCACAATCATCGAAGTCAATGTCATCCTCGTCGTCATCATCTTCATCGAAATCTCCGGCATCTCCAAAAAGAGCCTCGTGTTCCTCTTTGCTGGTACACATTAATTCATCCCATAAGAATCTTTCAGTTGCATCAATTTTTCCATCACCGTTAAAATCCTTCCACTTCATACCGGCGCCCTCCTTAAAGATTGCTGATTTGTTTTTCTTTGTACCCTTATCATAACACAAATGCTGTCCAATAAAACGGACTATTCATATTTATTACTTTGTTTGAAATATCTTTTTGGAATCTGTAAACTCCCTATTACCTCGTTATTGGAAATCTGGCAGTTCCAGCCTTTTTAATTTGTGAGCATCCAATCCGATAACCGTCTCCACACCGTTCACTTCGGCTATCTCCCAGAACTCCTTCCAATAATGATGTTTGTGTCGCATGGAGGAACAATTCTTTTCCAGAGGCAATCCATATTTCACAGCTGCATCAATCACCCGTACAGCAACTGCTTCCATTTCCGGAGTCCAGATTTTCTGTCTTCTGAAAATCCGATCCGGATGAGCAACGATCTTGAAACAGCCTGTTTTCATTCCCGCGATCATCGCACCGCCAAGAACTGTGTATTCGTCAACCTGTAATCGTTCTTTCGGCCATTCGAACGTATAATGCTCTCTGTCTTCCGGGTCTTCTGCCATATGCTGTCCAAGCAAAAGAATTTCCAAATCCGGATTATTGGAAAGTTCTTGATAATATCCACTCTGATCATATCTGGAAAAATACTCAATCTCCAGTCCGATATGAATTTTGATTTTTCTCTGATACTGTTCCTTCAGATTTTTAAGAGTGGATATGTATTCCGGCAGTTCCTCATACTTCATCCGTCCACCAAACGGATTACCGGGGAACGGAGCGTGATCCGTAAAGCAGATATCAGTTGCTCTAAGACCAATCGCTTTTTTGATATATTCTTCATCGGATACCATCTCTGCATGTCCGCAGCGGAACGTATGCACATGGAAAAGATATCGTTCTCCTAATGAAATCATTTTTACGCTCTCCTTTCATGGTGCCAAACACATGACGGCATACCATTAAATACATTTTATAAACGGTAGGGTATCCGTTTGAATTGTAGAGCCGTATAATCCAGCTGTATAGCAGTTCTCGAGGATACGGCCGGAAACATGTCGGCATGGTTATTGCATTCATGTAATCTTCCCTCTTTCATCATTATTTTTTGTGAAAGAATTATGGAAAGAAAACGATTTGTTTTGGCAAAAAAGAAGCATGGACCGTGATGATCCGTGCCTCCTGTCGTAAGTACAAATGCTTTATATTTTGGGAATACCGAGCGAAATTTCTTCTGCCTGAAATGAGATGCAGCCGTTCTGAGTAAGGGAGAAGCCGTGAGTGATCATATTCTGGCACACCTGCATATAAACCAGTACATTTTTCTGTCTGGAAACCAGATTTTGCAGATGCAGTTTGATTTCCCAATCATTGACCTCACGACCATACTTAATTGCTTTCACAATACGAAGCATCGGATGAGCGGTCTCGCGGATCTCTTTTACCCATTTCTTCCGCTTTTCCTCAAATTCTTCCATGGACATATCCATAAATTTGCCATCCTTAATGTCCGTGATGATATCCGGATACTTTTTGGTTCCCCAGATATCCAGATATGAGCAGCGGGCTTCTACCGGAGTGAACAGCACCTCCAGCAGATACTCCAAATCGGGATCCGCGTCCACTCTTGAACCAAGCCCCAACCCGATATCATGGCTTTCTTTGGAGATCAGTTCTTCCTGTGTGTCGTACAAATCAAACATCTCATGAGTGTCCGGGATAAACATAGTTTTCCATCATATGAATTTCTCCTTTTCTTCCAGAACAATAGATTTTCTTCCGTATTCTTCGTTTTCCAGTTCAATCGCATTTGCCGAAGTTTTTATTGAATCTGATCAGATATATTTTTTGATCCATTGATCAAGGAATGCCATCTGATTGTCCGTGTGAAACCAATGTTCCCCGCCTTTCATGACGGTCAGTGTGGCACCAATCTGGTCTGCAAAACAGGAAATGGTTTCATAAGATGTCAGGCTATCCCGATCCCCGTACAAAATGTGTGTCGGAACATTCCACGCAACAGGATGTTCTTTTACATAACAAAGATATTCCCATGAAAGTGTTTCACCGAACGCTGTCGGGATATTCTTCCTGCACTTAAGCTCTTCTTCCGTAACATTGGCCCACAGCATCATATCAGAAATCAGCTTTTTCATGTCTACGACTGGTGAAATAAAATAAGCTTTGCTGATTTTTTTGTCCGTTAAAGCGTTCATGGAAAAGAAAGCTCCTATGCTGTTGGCAATGATTTCCACAGGCTGAGCATTCCGGCAGACCGTGTCAAAGAATTTCGGAAATTCTTCCCTGGCCTCCCATGGTGTCTGCGATTCATAATCAAAACCAATGACATCACAGTTGCCAAAAAGCGGCTTATAATGAATGGCTTCTTCGGCATTACCGCCTTTGCCGTGAATGTATATGATAGTTTTTGCCATAAAATGATTCTCCCAGTACGTTCAATTTATTCTGTCTCCAGTATAAGCCGCCGCACGGACTGCGTCAATCACACACTTGTGTATAAGAGAAACATAGAATCCCACGCGGCACTTCGGAGACGCAGGTTGAGTGTAATTACGGCACTCCGCCTGCTGTCCTTTTTACCTGCATTATGATAGAATGGACCCATAATGATCGAACACGCAAAGGAAATGATGGGTATGAACATTGAATTAAGAAAACTTCTGGATTCGGATAAGGAGACATACTTCGAATTGGAAAATGAAACATGGGTAAACAAGCGCATGCTGCAGGACGAAGAAGCGAACGACCGATCGTGGAAAGCCATGTTTGCCGATACCGAGGCTCATTATGCCGTTCTTATGGGCGATCAGATCTGCGGATTTGCTTCCATTCTGAAACTGGGCGAAGAAGTTCAAGAATTTGGGCTGGAACTTTTTGAAAGATTCCGTCATCAGGGGATTGGATATGCCGCTTTGGTTCGGTTACTGGAAATCTGTAAGAATGAATATCATGTGAAGAAACTCCACAGCAAGGTATACCCGGATAACTTTCCAAGCATTTTGCTTATGAGAAAGATCGGCGGTACTCCCTATGAAATCACGGAGAACCCGTGCATCGAGGAATCTTTACGGACAGAGTTTCAAAAAGACAATGCTGAACTGATTTCGGATAACGTGAAAAGAATGGCGGAACTCTTTGGCGTTGAACCGGAGCTGCTGCTTTCCAATTTGCTGGTATTTCAGATCCCGCTCCAGCCTGCGGAAATACGTTTTTCTCTTTCTTTGACCGGTGATCTCAGTTATGAGAAAAAGATAGAAACCAAAGCAATCAACCACATGTATCAGGAAACAACTCGGATTCTGAAATCCATACTGGAAAAGGCGAAAAAAGGCACAGAAGAAGATTTTAGGAAAGAAATGATGGATATGATTGAAAATCTTGAATCGCGTATGTAATACAAGACGAAGTTTTGCTAATCATCGATTTTTCAGGTAAAGAAAAATCACGGACGCTGGGTTCGTGCTTCTTCTTTGGGTAAAGTGTTGAGTTTAGATTGTTGGAATGAAGGTGCCGTTGTTCCAGGTACCTGCTCGTTTTGTGAATTTAGGATGAGACCAGTATCCTACAAACATATTTTCAAAATCGGATACATTTGTAATGTCCCAGTGTTTGATGCCGCTTTCCTGCCGATTCTGAAAGACTTTGCGGAGATCACCGGTTCCAGACTGAAAATCCAGCAAGACCCGTGGCATGACATCACGGCAACTTTCAGCAGTCAGTGCGGCATTGATATTACGCCGCGTGAAAAGAGAATGCATATGGTCATCTCGGCCGCCGATCATATCAGCATCAATAAACAGACCGATTCCGACCGGGTGGATTTTTCTCTTATCTTCGGTTTTCCGGATGATGCAGAATAAGAAACAACAGGGATGTACGGATCAATCTAAATCCGTCATCCCTGTTTTCGTATATATGATTCCATGATATCTTAGGCTTTAATCCCGGCAAATCTCCCATGAAATTATGATTCCGGTTCATGTCCGGTATTCAGAGACAATTCTTTTTCCATAACCTGTCGGATGGAATTCGATGGTCCAAACTCCTCATACATATCCGCCAACAGCAGTTTCATATCTTCATTTGGAATACAGGAATCATCCTGTCTGAAACGGTAAATGCTGTTTCTGGTAGTGAGTTTGATGATGCCGCCATCTTCCGTCTCCAAATCTCCAGGTGACGTTTTCAAATACTGTCCTGGAAAGCCGCTTGCCGGAGCTGTGAAGAAAACAAAGGCATGCTTTCCGGGGCGTGAATTGGATTCATAAATCATGAGCAGGCCGGAACGATCAATATACGGCGCCCGCCAATCCATATATGTCTCTCCTTCCCTGTTGGCTGCTCCACACAGGTATCCTTTCTTATGTTCGATCAGGTGCATGTTGTCTCCTCCTTTGCCCCAAGGACCAAACCAGACACTGATGGTGTTTGGATGATTGTTATTGCTGTTGGGAATGAATATAACATTACAGATTGGAAAATACAAGTGCTTCTGTAAAATTCAGAGTGTTGCATCCAGCAGATATTTTTCGTTCGTGTTCGCGATATAAAAGGAATAAAAAACAGCGTTTTCCAATCCTATGTTCAGGATATAAAAGGAAAACACTGTTGTGGTTTCCGACTGTCTTGTTCGCGATCTCGCGTAAATTACAGATATTCAGTTTAATACGCTTGTTCGCGATAGTTTGTAAAACATAAGATCATGTTTTTGACTGCTTGTTCGCAAAATGAAAGGAAAAATTTACACTTTCCGAACCTCTTGTTCGCGATATAAAAAGCATGTTCGCGAAATCAAGGGAAAACTACATCTCTCCTACAGCTCGTCCACCGACTCCACGATCCTTCCGTCTCTCCAGATCCTCTCAAGATCATAGAACAGACGGTCTTCCTTGGAGAATACGTGTACGATCACATCGCCGTAGTCCATGAGTACCCATGTAGAGCTCATGCTGCCTTCTTTCTGGTGGCACTCGTAACCTGCCTTGAAGAGCTTCTCCTCCACGTTATCAACTAATGCCTGTGTCTGGTTTGCGTTGGAAGCGCTCGCGAGAACGAAGTAATCCGCGATCACGGAAACGCCTTCAATGTCGATAATTTTTACATCTTCGCCTTTTTTCTCTTCCAAAGCCTCGACTGCAAGCTTTACCATTTCTTTTGACTGATTCAACTGATTGTTCCTCCTTGTCTTGATCGGTCTCTCCGGCCGCGCCGGCTGTCTCTTTCTGTTTTTCTGAAACGACACAGCGCATATCCTGGCAGGCCGCCTCCGTCATCGGATCGATCTGGCACCCGGTGCTCTTCAGATACTCGAGAATGCTCTCCATGATCTCAAAGCATGCCTGATCCAGGTCAATAAAGGCAAGCTTCCGCATTTCAGGAAGATTTGCCGCCTTGGACCGTCTCGGTTCAATATAATCCGCCACATAGAGGATCTTGTCGAGCAGACTCATGCCCGGCTTTCCCGTCGTATGGCAGGTGATCGCGCTTAAGATCTCCGGATCATCCACTCCATATTTGTTCTCAGCCATCCACGCCCCGAGTTTCGCATGGAGCAGGGACGGGTCGCGCTCTTCCTCGGCTGTCACCGGGATCCCGCGGTCCAGACATTTCTGAAGCATGACCGGATTTTCAAAGCGTTTTGCCGAATCATGCAGAAGTCCCGCAAGATCGGCTTTATCAAGATCGTACCCATACCGCATTGCAAGCGCCTGACAGGTAAATTCTACGCCGAGCGTGTGCTCGTACCGGTACGCATCGAGTTTTTTCTTTAAATGTTTTCTGATTTCAGGTACCCGACTATCCATAATGAATCTTCTTTCTGAATCTGCCCCGCCGGGATATCTCCCGCACGGGTCCTTCGTTTTCACCTGTTTTATTACAGTCAGGAGCCGGACTGTCTCCTTGCAGTTTACCTGCCTCTATTTCCTGTACAATCCCGTTTCCCTGATGTAATTTGCAACGGCTTCGGGCGTGTCTTTCGAGAGGTCCTCCCCCAGCGCCGCCCGTTTCCGGATATCCGCGGACGCTTCCTCGATCTTCGGGTTGTGGAGGATCCGGATATCAGCCCCATATTTTTTATTGAGGTAAGAAACCTCATCTTCAAGGGAAACACCGCCGTCCTCGTATGTCCTTCCGGAGACCAGGAGTACCGCCTGTGCCATCACCTGTTCGGGATGATACCAGGATTCCAGCTGATACAGGGAATCTGCCCCGATGATAAAATAGACCTCGATATCCGGGTACGCTTCCTTCAAAAGCGCCAGTGTCTGCGCCGTGTAGGTATTTCCTTCGCGTCCCATCTCAAAATCGGAGACCGAAAAATACGGAACGGATTCCGTGGCAAGCTCCAGCATCCGGATGCGCGCCGCTCCGTCTGTGATATGATGATCTTTTTTGTGCGGCGGAACATGAGACGGCATGAACCAGATCTCATCCAGCCCATACTCCCGGTAAGCCTGTTCTCCAAGGAGCAGGTGTCCGTTATGGACCGGGTCAAATGTTCCCCCAAGAATACCAACGCGTCTCATAGGATCCTCCATTACCGACAGGATTATCGTTTTTCCTGTTCTTCCCGTTCCGCAGTCCGTGCGGAGATCACTTTCGCAAATTTCCGGCACAAGGCGGACATTCAGGAATACAGGTATTTCCGCGGCAATTACGGAAGAACGATCTTCCGGTCTTTCTCTTCCTTCGCCGGTTTGTACAGAACGATCATCTTTCCGATCACCTGTACAACCTCAGAATGAGTACGCTCTGCAAGGATCTGTGCAAGGTCTTTTCCGTCATCCGCGCAGTTCTTCAGAACGTGGATCTTGATCAGCTCTCTCGCGTTTAATGCTTCCTCAACGGATTTTGTGATCTCCGGTGTGAGGCTGAATTTACCGATCTGTAAAACGGCATCCATCGTCATTGCAAGTCCCTTTAAATAGGAACGCTGTTTGCTTGTCATAATAACTCCTTTTCATATATGGAAAAGCGCGGCTCCCTGGATGTTCCCACGAAACGCCCGGGAAGCTCCGGCGCATTATTTATAGTAATCAAATACGAGTCCGTACATGCGGACGGTATCGCCCTCCTGGATCCCCGCTTTTTCAAGATCTGCAAGGATTCCGGACTGCTTTAAGAATTTCTGGAAGAAGTCAAAGCCTTTCTCGGAATCAAGATTCGTGTATCCGAGCATCTTCTCGATCCTCGGTCCCTCGACCACGTAAATGCCGTCCTCATCCTTCTCGACCGTGTACGGAAGGGAACGATCGCCGACATACTCGATCTCGAACTCTTTCTCGAAGATCTTCGGTGTGCGGTCTGTATTTTTGATCACGTCATAGAGATAATACAGAAGATCGTTCACGCCCTCGCCGCTGACTGCGGAGATTCCGAATACCGGGATCCCCATCGGCTCGAACTCTTTCTTTAAATCTGCAAGCGGATCTGCGCCCTCATCATAAACTGCATCCAGCTTGTTGGCTGCGATCGCCTGCGGAAGCTTTAAAAGCTCCGGATTGTAGGCGGAAAGCTCATCCATGATCGCATGAACATCCGCGATCGGATCACGTCCCTCTACGGAAGCCGCGTCAACCACATGGAGCAGGACTTTCGTGCGCTCGATATGACGAAGGAACTCATGTCCAAGACCGGCTCCCTCGGATGCGCCCTCGATCAGTCCCGGGATATCCGCCATTACAAAGCTGTTCCCGTCACCGAGATTTACAACGCCAAGGTGCGGATTCAGGGTCGTGAAATGGTAGTTTGCGATCTTCGGTCTCGCATTGGAAACGCGGGATAACAGGGTGGATTTTCCGACGTTCGGGAATCCGACAAGTCCCACATCCGCGATCACCTTTAACTCCAGCTGTACCCAGAGTTCCTGTCCCGGCTGTCCCGGCTGGGCATATTTCGGAACCTGCATCGTCGCTGTTGCGAAGTGCATATTTCCGAGGCCGCCCTTTCCGCCCTTTAAGATCACTTCACGGCGATTTTCGCCGGACATATCCGTGATCACTTTTCCGGTTTCCAGGTCCTTAACGACAGTACCTTCCGGGACCTTGACGATCAGGTCCTTTCCGTCAGCGCCGTGGCAGCGGCGTTTTCCGCCTTCCTCGCCATTTCCGGCCGCATATTTTCTTACATGACGGAAATCTACGAGCGTATTTAATCCATCATCCACTTCGAAGATGATGTCTCCGCCTCTTCCGCCGTCACCGCCGTCAGGTCCTCCATTCGGAACATACAGTTCACGCCGGAAGCTCACATGTCCGTTTCCGCCGTTTCCTGATCTGATAAATACTTTTGCACTGTCTGTAAACATGGAAAACCGTCCTCTCAATAAATCTTTTGTAACTACTCAGTATCCTCAAGCCTGTGTCTTATTGCGGTCAGCGCAGCAAGTGCGCAGACCTACTGGATTGTTACAATCTTTTACCTATAAAAAATGTAACAGCAAAACCTTTCTTTCCTGTTTCCATGAATCCCGAGTCTCACTGTTACACTGCCATCTAATCTTAAAAAAGCTCCATACCATCCAGTATGGAGCTCTTCGTTATTATTCGTTGATTGCCTGAGGATATACAGAAACCTGTTTTTTGTCTCTGCCCTTTCTCTCAAACTTAACAACACCGTCAACTTTTGCGAATAATGTATCATCGCCGCCGATGCCTACGTTAAGACCCGGATGGATCTTTGTTCCGCGCTGTCTGTAAAGGATGTTGCCAGCTAATACGAACTGTCCGTCTGCTCTCTTAGCTCCAAGGCGTTTGGACTCAGAATCACGTCCGTTCTTTGTGGAACCAACACCTTTCTTATGAGCAAATAACTGAAGGTTCATCTTAAACATATCGTTACACCTCCCTGAATCGAAATTTGATATATTCTGCTCCATATTCATCCCGGATATTTTCGAGTCCGAGAATCAGGGATTTCATGAGGAGCTGCGACTCAGAACTTATTTTGTCCGGGAAGGAAAAAGAAAAGCTTCCACCATCTTCCCCCACACTTCCTTCAAAGTGATCGTCCGTAAATGTTTCAACGGAGTTTGCCATGTTGAGAACCAGTGCGGAAACAGCAGCACAAATCACGTCCTGTCCGTATTCTGCATAGCCAGCATGACCATTGATATCGATTCCCTTTACTACTTCGTTCCTGTCACGCAGGATATTTACCTGAATCATAATCTTAATTAAGCATTGATCTTTTCAATCTTAACCTGAGTATAAAGCTGTCTGTGACCATTTTTCTTATGGTAGCCAGATTTGCGCTTATACTTGTAAACGATAACTTTTTTGCCCTTGCCAACTTTCTCTACTGTTGCAGATACTGTTGCACCCTCAACGGTCGGGCATCCGATTGTAAGCTCTCCGTTGTTAACAGCAAGAACCTGATCAAAAGTTACTGCAGAACCAACCTCTGCGTCAATTCTCTCGATCTTGATGCTGTCGCCCTCGGCTACTCTATACTGCTTACCGCCAGTTGCAATAATCGCGTACATATTGCACCTCCTATTATCATTACTCGCCAGTTATGGTGTCCTCCGTTATGGAGTCCTTGGAAACCTCACTGTGCGGCACACTAGATAACTATATCAAATACTTTTCTTGTTGTCAATCACTTTTTCTGCAATTTTTTTACATTTTTATTTTCTGTCTCCGGTGCTTCTCTCTTCATATCTGAAATCCAGCTCTCCCAGTGAATATTTTCATTCAGAGTGAAGATTTTTTCCGTTCACCAACTGTTATCTTCTTTCTGTCTACACCCGCACCTGCTCATGCAGTGGCCGCCGGATCTTCTTTCTCGTGAGCTCTACAAGGCCTAACGGCGTCATGTCCACGAGGACTGTCTTTACGGGATCGGCAGCAACCGCCCGCCGCATCGCCGCCAGGAGCGCTTTCCGGCTCTCCTCCTCTTTCATGTCGATAAAATCAACGATGATGATCCCGGAGAGATTCCGGAGTCTCAGCTGGACAGCGATCGCCTCCGCCGCCTCCAAATTCGTCTTCAGATACGTCTCCTCCGAAGTTTTCTTTGAGACACTCTTTGCCGTATTGACGTCGATCACCGTGAGCGCCTCCGTCGGCTCGATCACAAGATTTCCGCCGGATTTCAGCCAGATCGTCTTCGCGAGCGCCTGCGACAGGATCGTCTCCAGGTGATAGAGCGCGGTGAGTGGAAATTCATCCTCATAAAACCGGATCACCGGTCTCCCTGCGCCCATGCCTGCGGCGTGCTCTCCGGAGCCAGCCGCATTGGGAGATGCACCGGAAATCGCATCCGGAAGAACCGCCGTTCCCAGTGCATCCTGAAGTTCCTTATAAACTTCCGGCAGGTCCGTAACAACCTCAAGACCTTCCGAAATCTTCAGATCCCGAACCGTGCGGACTGCAAAGCTCTCCGGCCGGTACAGCACGCTGCAGCATGTCCGGCTCGCCGCTATCCTGCAGATCTCCCGGTAACGCTCAAACAGCGATTCAAACTCCGCAAACACCGCGTCGAGCCCGGCTGTCTCCCCATTTGTGCGGATGACGAGACCGCAGTTTCCGTGGGAAGTCTCTTCCCAGCGGCGTTTTGCCGCCTCCCGCCATTCCTTGTCGCGGATCTTTGCGGAGATCCCGAGGGAACTCTTCCCCGCAGTGAGCACCGCCGTCTGCCCGGACAGTGTGAGATTCGAGTTGAGGACTGCGTCCTTCGTCTTCACGGCGGACCGCTCCACCTGGACAAGGATCTCATCCCCCGCTTTTAACGGGCCATGATCCGGCTTCCCGTCCGCATACAGCGGGCAACTGTTCTCCTTCAAGCTGTAAAACCCGTTGACTCCCGGCCGGTACTCCACGAAGGCCGCGTTGATGTTCTTTGCGATATTCTTTACTTTTCCGACGAAGATGACCCCCGTCTCTTCCTCCGCCGCCTCCGGCTCAAAATCGATCCGGACGGCACGTCCATTTTCAAAAAGCACTGCGGCGGTCTTCCCGCGCAGTGCCGTAATGATCAGCTTATCCAATCTTTTCTCCAATTTCTTCCCCGAAGGATTCCAGAGTCACAAAATCATGGTCTCCTGCATCCGCGTAAACTTCCTCACGGTTGATGCGGAATGCAAACTGCGGATACTCTTTTCCGATGGACTTGCAGTACGCCTCAAGAACGAGCTCCGGCTTTACGTTGGCGGCACTTCCGGAGGATAACTGAAGGAACAGTCCGTCTCCGTTCTCCGCGCGGTGTGCCTTGTAGATCAGAGGCTTTAAGTCCATTTCCTTCTCGCCTTTTTTCGTCTTTTTCACGATGTTCAGGTTCCCGTTTTCGATGAAATCAAGGATTCCTGTATAGAACTCCTCCGCCGTCATGGAGAGTCCGTTCTCGTAATCATCCCTCAGGACGATCGTGTAGTCACAGGCTGCGACGATACTCATCGCATTCTCCGCATTGTCCGGGAGCAGACGGTAGCTTAAGACCTCCACGCCCTCGACCATCGTCTCATTTAAGCGTTTTACCATCTCCACAGAGGAATCCGTGGACAACACTTCGATATCGAGGTACTCTCCGCTTCCCGTGAGGCCGACACCGAGCGGAGCCGCAAAGGACATGATCTGGTGCGGGGAGAAACCTTCCGAATAGCGGATATCCACATCCGCGCGGCGCATGGCCTTCTGGAAATAGCGCATCGTGTCGAGATGTCCGATGAACTTCATGGCTCCCTGCTTGGAAAACTTAATTCTGATCTTCATAACAGACACCTCCTCCAAATCTTCTCACACCGCAGCCGGAACAGCGCATTCTGCAGTTCGGGGTGACAGTCTCTTTTGTCGCGTTGATCCACTCTCTCTTTAAGAATTCCTTCGTCACACCTGTGTCGATGAAATCCCACGGGAATATCTCATCAAGAGAGCGTGCTCTCGTCGTATAGAAATCGATGTCCACGCCGCATGTCTCAAATGCGTTCATCCAGACATCATTCTTAAAAGTCTCAGACCACGCATCATAGAGTGCACCCTGTCGGTAAGCCTCCTCGATGACAGCGGCAACCTTCCTGTCTCCTCGGGCCAGAACGCCCTCAAGGACGGTCACATCCGCCTCATGCCAGTTGTACTTTAAGCTCTTGTGGTTTAACATCTCATGCATCTTGTGGTTTACGACGCGCGCTTTTCCGAGGAATTCTTCCTTCGTGCTCATCTGCGCCCACTGGAACGGGGTAAATGGCTTCGGAACAAAGAAGGAGGTACTTGCAACGACCTGCACCTTTCCGTTTCTCTGGTCCTTCGGGATCTCGTAGTACTTCTCCGCGATCTTCTCGGAGAGCAGGGCGATTCCTTCCATATCTTCGACCGTCTCCGTCGGAAGTCCGAGCATGAAATAGAGCTTTACACGGTTCCAGCCGCCCTGGAAGGCCAGTGCGGATCCGTTTAAGATATCTTCCTCTGTCAGTCCTTTATTGATAACATTTCTCAATCTCTGGGAACCCGCCTCCGGCGCGAAGGTCAGGCTGCTCTTCTTGACATCCTGAACCTTGCTCATAACGTCGAGGGAGAAGGCGTCGATACGCAGGGACGGAAGGGAAACGTTCACGCCCTTTCCATGGAAGGTATCAATTAAGAATGTCACAAGTTCTTCCAGACTTCTGTAGTCACTGGAACTTAAGGAGCTTAATGAAATCTCCTCATGTCCCGTATTCTTTAACATCCTATAAGCCAGCTCTTTTAAGCGTTCTACGTTCTTCTCGCGGACCGGACGGTAGATCATCCCCGCCTGACAGAAACGGCAGCCGCGGATGCAGCCGCGCATGATCTCAAGAACCACGCGGTCCTGGGTCGCCTTGATAAACGGAACCAGCGGTTTCTCCGGGTAGACGGACTCTGTCATTTCCATAACAAGCTGCTTTTCTACCTTCTCCGGCACCCCCGGCGCTGTCGGCAGAAAGCTCCTGATCGTGCCGTCTTCCTCATATGTCACTTCGTATAAGGATGGAACATAGATTCCAGGAATTCCCGCTGCCTTTCTTAAGAACTCCTGTCTGGAATCCCCGTTCTTTCTGGACTCCTTGTAGATATCAAGAAGCTTCCGGTAGGAGACTTCTCCCTCTCCGATATAAAACATATCAAAGAACACCGCGATCGGCTCCGGGTTGTAGGAACACGGACCTCCACCGATGACGACCGGATCATCCCAGGTACGATCCTCCGCATGAAGCGGAATGCCGGAAAGCTCCAGCACCTGTAAAATATTCGTGTAGCACATCTCGTACTGAAGCGTGATTCCAAGGAAATCGAATTCCTTCACTGGGTCCTGGGACTCAAGGGCAAATAATGGGATATGTTTCTCCCTCATGATCTTATCAAGATCCGTCCACGGGGAGTATACGCGCTCACAGTACACGTCCTCGTACTTGTTAAACATATCATAAAGAATCTGGATTCCCAGATGGGACATTCCGATATCGTATACATCCGGGAAACACATGGCGAATCGGACGTCCACAGCGGACGGATCCTTCTTCACCATATTCACCTCACCGCCGATGTAGCGGGCGGGCTGCTGGATACTCAAGAGTATCTCTTCTGGCAATGCTAATTTTCTCATAATTACCTGTTTTTCCTGTCTTATTTAAAGTTTGCTGTTTCTATCTATCCTGTTGCGGACACACGAACCCGCAGAAACGTAGTCAATCCGCATCATTATACGTTATTTTCCTGTTTTCCGCAAGGGATTATTCTCGGTTTACCCCTCAAACATCTCCGCAAATTCCTCCGCAAACTCATCTTTCAGCATAAACCGGTCGATCATGCCGTTGTTCAGATACCATTCGAAATCGGCTCCTCTCTGTTCCGCGATGAGAATCAGGCGGATCTCCGGATTGATGCGCCGGACCACCTCACACAGCTCGATTCCGTTCATGGTCGGCAGTGTGTACTCCGCGATCAGAAGATCATAGGTTGACGGATCTTTCTGGACCCGGTCGATAAGGGCCGCCGGGTGTGCGTACAGATCTACCGTCTTCCGGCTGTGAGATGCGGCCGCTTTCCAGGTCTTCGCGGACTCTTCACTGGAGACAATCGCAATCTTTTGTACATGCTTCAGCCGTTTCCGGCCGTCATCTTCTACCTCTGTGCTGTTCTGCGGGATCTCCAGGATAAATGTGGTTCCCTCTCCCGACTTACTCTCCACACGGATCGTTCCACCCACGGATGTTACCATATTTTGAACCACCGAAAGACCAAGTCCGGTACCCTGTCTGGATCCTTTTGTCGTGTAAAACGGTTCAAAGATCTTCTGCATGGCATCGTCCCCGATTCCACAGCCGGTATCGGACACCTGCAGACAGATCATATCGTTCCCTTTTGCCTCCAGCCGTATCAGCAGTTCCTTTCTCTCCGTCTTTTCCATGGCCTGAAAGGCATTTTTACTCAGATTCAGCAGGATGTGTTCCGCCATCCGTCTGCGTCCTAAAACATATAGCGGTTCCTCCGTGATCTCTGTTTTCAACGTGATCGCCGCCGGGGCAAGCTGCCGCACGATGGATACCGCATTCCCGACTTCTTCTGTAAAGTTTAGCGGTTCCAGACGCACGCCGGTATCCTGTCTGGAAAAGGCAAGCAGTTCTTTTGACAGATTCGATGCCTGATCCACCGACTTCGTGATCTCATGGATCATCTCCTGATTCTCGGAAGAGATGGATTCATCATTCTCAAGAAGCTCCGCATAGATCAGCACCGGTGTCAGATAATTGTTGAATTCATGCGCAATGTGGCTCGCCATCATTCCCAGTGACTGGATTCGCTGGTAATGCCGGATCTCGTTGTTTTTCTGGACCAGCATCTCCATTCCGTGATTGATCTCTTTTAAGTACGTGATCTCCTTTTGCTGGGATTCCGCCAGAAAACGGTTTCTCAGGAAAAATACCATGATCACCACAAGGATCATCATGTACAGGATCATCACGCCGATCAGCATGGTCATCATGCTCTCAAGCGGTCCCGAAAGTTCATGGATCGGCAGTGTGGAATTGACGATCCAGCGTTCTCCCTGAATCGAGATTGCCTGAAACGCAACGACGCGGCGGACTCTCTTTAATTCAGGATCATCCCAGACATATGTATCGATCACACCGGTTCCGGAGTCCTCATTTTCCTGCCTCATGATCCAGGCATTCAGGCTGCTCATGTCAAGATATGGATACCTCTCAATACGTCCATCCACCGCTTCAAGACCGATCTGGTTTTTTACATGATGCATGATGATGTTCATATTCTGGTCTTTGACGCTGGAATATCCGGCTTCTCCGATCTTTACCGGCGCGACGATCTTCTCATACAGCGCTCCAAGATCCATGGCAAATGTGAGCATATAGACCTCAGATCCGACAGAGACATTCTTCTCAATATAAAGCTCATACCATCCCGTCTGATCCGATATTTCTTTTCCTGTGATCTCTGCAGGGTGATTTCCGTCCTTCGGATCCACTGCTTTCACTTCTCCGTCCGCAGATTCCCGAAACGTCTTTTTCCCCGGTTCATACCGGAATTTTGTTCCATCTGGTTCCGTCACAGTAATCCAGTTATAGACCCCTGCATTTTCCTTTAAAAAGTAAGCTGTCCTCGCATTGATTCCGCCAGACTCCGCCCAGACATTTTCCGGCATTCCTTCCCGGGAATAAAACAGGTCAATCTCCTCAAGCTGCTGTTCCATGTAGGAATTGAGGTTATTTCCGACGATTCCCGCCATGGTTAAAAGCTGGCTTTCCTCCGTCCGGATCACCTGCTCCCGGTACTGACTGTAAAGCCGGGAACCTGCAAATATCACAACCACTGATAAAATGATCAACAGACTGACCATCACCAGTCTTAATTTTCTTTTATTTAAAAATTCTTCCATTTTTTCTCTACACATTCAGCATATATCCGATTCCACGTACCGTCTTCAGATACTGGGGCTGCTTCGGGTCATCCTCGATCTTGTTCCGGATCCGTTTCACATAGACGGTGATGGTATTGTCATCCACCACCGCCTCATTCCACACCTGGGTATAAAGCTGTTCCTTCGTAAACACCTGTCCCGGATGCTCCATCAGGAATCGGAACAGGGTCATCTCTCTGGCAGTAAAATTTAACGGCTCACCGTTTTTCAGGCACTCCATCTTTAAGGTATCTACCGTAAACGGACCCTTACGGATCCCGGCGTCTCCGGATGCTCCCTGGCTGTAGATCTGACTTCTGCGGATCAGTGCCTTTGCTGTCTGGATCAGGATCGCAGTATGAAACGGCTTTGTCAGATAACTGTCCGCGCCAAAGCCCAGCCCCAACACCTGATCCATCTCATCGGATTTTCCCGACAGCATCATGACCGGCGTGTGGTCTCCCGCGGCGCGCATTGCCTGCAGCACATCATAACCACCCACATGTTCCATCATTACGTCCAGAATCACCAGGTGGAACTGTTGTTTCTTTAAAAGTTCCAGAGCCTCGCTTCCATCGGCTGCCTCCGTCACCTGCATTCCTTCACGGGTCAGGGCGGTCCGCACAGCCAGCCGGATCGCCCGCTCATCGTCCACCAGTAGGATTTTTTCTGTATTCATAAACTTTCTCCTGCGTCATTTTTCTTTCATTATAGCAAAAAATCCCGTTCTGCGGTACAAGATCCGTACTGCAGAACAGGATTTTCATTCGTCATGTATCGTTTAGATGGCAACAATGCCAAGGATCACACCGAATACCAGCATGATAAGGCTGATAATGTAGTACGGCGGAATGCTGAATTTCATATGATCTTTCAGCTCTGTTCCGGTCAGACCGATCGCAAGGTAAGTTGCCGGTACTAACGGGCTTACCATTAACGCAAGGTTCTTACCGATCAGCATGGTCAGGGCAGTATTCAGGGAAGCCACGCCATAGGTCTCGCCTACCTGCATGACTAACGGCATAATGCCATAGAAGTATGCGTCTGTTCCAACGCAGAGACCAAGCGGAAGCGCCAGAATACCAAAGATGATGTGAACGTACTTTCCGAGAGCTGCCGGAATGATCGCCATGATCGCATTTGCCATTGCTTCCAGCATACCGGTTCCGTCGAAGACACCTACCATAGCACCTGCGGCAAACAGTGTTGCGGAAATGATCAGGGCTGCCGGAGCGTGCTTCTTGATCAGCTTGTCCTGAGTCTTCTGGTTCGGGTAGTTGACAGCCAGAAGGATGCAGAGACCAAGCATGAAGATTACATAGGATTTACCGATACCTGTGGATAACAGGGCAATCACACCTACTGTAAGTAAGAAGTTGAAGATCAGGTAAGCGTTGGATTTTCTTAAATCAGCCGCCTCTTTCTTCGCTTTCTCATCGGAGTCTACCTCTACGCCCTTTCCGGCGCCGGCACCATGCTTGATCGCTAACATGCCGAGAAGTACAGCAAGAACGATGTTCATCATCAGGCCGACAACCTGAAGCGGGATCAGCATGTGCCATAACTCAGTGGCATCCATAGCGAGTACAGTAGCCGCTCTCGCTGTCGGACCACCCCACGGAAGCAGGTTCATAACGCCCATGCAGGCACCTGTCAGGCAGAGAAGGATACGGGAGTCAATGTTCATCTTCTTATATACCGGGTACATTGCCGGAATCGTAATGAGAACGGTGACAGCCGTAGTACCGTCCAGATGAGCGATCGTTGCGATCAGCGCTGTAACTACAGTGACCGCGATCACATTGTTGCCGGCTTTTTTAACCAGCCATCCTACGATAACATCAAAGAGTCCGGTGTCTGCCAGAACACCAAAATAAATTACTGAAAAGATAAATAAAATACCATTGCTTGTGGTGGTTTTGATTCCATCCGCAATGAAGTCCATGACCTCTACCGGGGAGAAGCCGAGAATCAGAGCTGCAATGACCGGAATCACCGCAAGTACCACGATCGGAGACATTTTGCCCTTTAAGAGCAGTGCTACGATCGCGATGATCATCAGAAAACCAATAGCTGCTGTCATAATCATCTTCCTTTCTGGATATTTGTTAAATTCCTTACAGATTCATATTTTACAGACAGCAGTTTAATTGTTCATGACTGGAAAATGACAATTTTGTCATATTTTTGCGTTTTCTTCCTGTTTCCGCTTCCAAAACTCCTCTTTGATCTGTTCCAAAAGCTCCGGTCTTTCAATTATGTCGATGCATGTTCCCGCAAGGATCTCCGAACCGGACCGGATCGCTTCATGGGCCCGCTCCGTCTTTCCCGCATCGAGATATTCCTGCGAATGCGCCGCGGTACCCTCCGGCACAAACGCTGTGCGGATGCAGCATCCGGGCACATCATACATGACATTTCCAAAGTCCGTGGAGCCTGTCTTTTCGCGCGGTCCGGCGAGCTGTGGTGCCTCAAATTTTCTGGCATTTTCCATGATCAGGTCATTCAGGGTGAGACACGGAATCTTTGCCTGAAACGGATAGCTTCTCTCTGTCTCACAGGTCGTTCCCGTCATCAGGCACGCACCCTTTATGATGTCCTGAAATCTCGGAACGATGACCTTCTCCAAGTAATCTGTACTATAAGAGCGAAGTGTATACTCTGCCTTTGCCGTTCCCGGAACGATGTTTGATGGACCGCCGGCGTCAAGGATCGTGTAATGCATTCTGGAATCCTCAAGGACATGTTCCCTCATAAACTCGATCCCCTGAAAGGAAAGAAGCGCGGCATCAAAGGCGCTCTTCCCCTTATGCGGGCTCATGGCGGCATGGGATTCTACCCCATGGAAGGTAACGTAAAAACACTCAAGGGCCATACAGCGGACATCGACGCAGGTATTGGGAGCTGCATGCATCATAAGCGCAAGATCGATATCCTGAAAGCACCCTTTCTCCTTCATAATGATCTTTCCGCCGACCGTCTCCTCCGCCGGTGTCCCGTAGATCACGATCTTATAGGGCTGATCCTTACAGAGATCCCGAAGTGCCAGGGCAGCTCCGATCACAGACGGTCCCTGCATGTGATGACCGCAGGCATGACCGATCCCTTTCAGCGCGTCGTACTCTGCCAGAAATCCAAAGGAGGGTCCTCCCTTTCCCTGTTCATAGACAGCACGGAAGGCGGTAGGAAGATCTGCGATCCCACGCTCGATCTGAAATCCTTTTTTTTCCAGATAATCTGTAAGGATCGCACTGGAGCGGACTTCCTCAAGCCCCGGCTCCGCCAGATCATAAATCCTGTCTGCCATTTTGGCAAGCTCTGCCATGTAAGGCGCAACGGCCTGTTTTATTGTTTCTTTATTCATATCTCCATTCTCCTGTCACAATTTCGTGAAGATCCAAAGCGGTCCGATCCATTCCTGAATTCCAGATCGATCTCTTTCAGCAGCTTTCTAAGCTCCGTCACCATCCGGTTTCTCTGTCTCACGAACGTCGTCTGATAGAACAGGTTCCAATCCGCGGGGCTATTTTCCGGAAGCGCCTTCGCGGAAGCTTTAAGGAGCTGCAGCGGACCATACGCAAAAGAAGTATCCTGTTCGTACGCGGAGCCTGTGGAGTGCATAAGACGGCTAAAAACTCCTCCGACAAGACGGCAAAGGCGGTTGTGTTCTTCGATCTTCTCCGTTCCCCATATATGTTCAAGCGTTTCACAACGATCAAGAACCTCTTTTAGAAGCGTTTCGATCTCATCAGCCGCCTGTTCATGCTCCTCTGAATTTTTCAACGTTTCAAAGTATGGAAGCCAGGTCCTTGCATAGCCGCGATAATCGGCAGGAAGCTTCTCCTTCGAGAGGAGTTCATACAGCAGAACGCCCACGACTCTTCCGTCCCGCAAAAGCCCGTCAAAATCGATCTTGTCAAAGGTATCGTCGATCGTATGCCACCAGTACACGCCGGGTCCGGGAGCATCCGAGTGTTTTCGTTCTTTTTTCGCCTCATAACGGGGATTGATGTGATATGGAATCTCCGCACCCCAGAGCGACTGGTCCGCTCCTCGCCCGATGCGGCCAAACATCATTTCAGCCGCCGGATCCACCTTCCGTACCTGCTCTTTCAGCCATTCCTCGCCCTCAAGCCCCGCTGTCCGGATCGCAAGCGTATGGTCTGCTCCTTTTGATCCCAGAAGGTCAAGATTCAGGTGAGCGATACAGTGCTCCTCAAGCTCATCCCAGTGATGATCACAATACCAGGTGGATCCCATATAGCGTCCGTTGGAATGTCCCGGCCACCAGGCGATCCGCAGGGAATAGAACAGCTCATCCTGATGTTCCTTCATATAACGCGCAAGATCCAGAGCCAGTGCATTTGCCGTGCAATTGTCAAAAGCGCCACGGTACCAGGTATCATAGTGACCGGAGAGCAGGACAAAATCCCTGCTCTTTCCGGGGATCTCGGCGATCGGCAGTGCGACGTTTTTTACGCATGTGTCCACCTCGCTGGAAAGCTGCGCAAAAAGCTGTTTTCCTTCTGCCTCATATGTTTTCAGCTTCCGAATCAGTTTCTCCCCGCAGGGCTTCGAGACGGCGACCACCGGCATTCGTAACTGGAACAGAGATGAGTCCATATCCGGAGTTCCCCAAACAGGACTTACCGTGTCCTCATGAACCGCGTCCTCGTCGGAGGTCCAGATCTGGATCCACCCGGCCGCTCCATGCTGCTCCAGCAATTTTGCGTAACGCTCATCAAATCCATACCCGAGGACAAGCTTTCCGGCAACTGTTTCCATAAAACGCTTCTGCTCTGAAAGGGAGACCTCCGTTTTTGTTCCGGGATCGTAGATCAGTGGGACCTCCATCATTTCTTTTGTGCTCTCCGAGAAAGACCTTGGACGGCATGCGAACTCCTCACCATCTGCGATAAGGACACTGCTCACCGGATTGCTCAGATAAGCCGGAAAATCCTCCTCATGGCAGGAGATCCCGGATTTCTCCAATACATCAAGTATATACTCGACTGCGCGATACGCCTCAGGTTCACCGGAAAGCTTGTCGAACGAACAAAGGTATTCCAGATGTTCTCTTAAGTGCTCCTTCACTTCAAAATCCTGCATGTTCTCTTTTCCTCCGCTTTAATAGCCGATCATGAGTGCCCCAAGCATGAACAGACATCCGAAGAATGTCCAGATCAGGAATAACGGCATCATGAATTTTAACCATTTTACATACGGGATCTTCGAAACGACGAGATAACCCATCAGCGCGGAGGATGTCGGAAGAACAGAGTTTGAAAATCCGTCTCCGAGCTGGAACGCAAGAACGGCTGTCTGTCTTGTGATACCGATCAGATCCGCAACCGGTACCATAAGCGGCATGGTAACCGCAGCCTGTCCGGTACCGGAGGTGATCACACAGTTGACAAGTGACTGTGCAAGGAACATTCCGATGGCTTTTAAGGACTGCGGAAGAATGTTTACGATGCTTGCGATCGCATGGACGATGGTGTCAAGGATCATCGCGTCAGATAAAGCAAGCTCAACACCGCGGGCAATACCGACGATCAAAGCTCCCACAACGATTCCCTTCGCTCCGTTTCCGAACGTAGCGGCGATCTTGTTTGGGCTATAGCGGTTCACGATACCGCAGAGCACACCCATCGCGATGAAGATCGCAGACATCTCCTCAAAATACCAGCCGAGTTTACTGAGTCCATAGATCAGGACTGCAAAGCCTGCTACGATCACTGCCAGAGTCAGTCCATGGGTCAGGGTCATCGCTTCTTCCGTATCATCGAAAACAAATTCCTGATCATCCGGCTCTCCGTAAATGATACTCTTTGTCGGGTCCGCTTTCACGCGCTTTGCGTACCAGGTAATGTAGACCGTATCGATCACCAGAAGAACCCCGAGAATAAAAATACGGTAACCCATACCGGAAAACATCGGGATCTCCGCAATATCCTGAGCAACACCGACATTGAAGGGATTCAGGATTCCAGCTGTAAATCCGGATGCAGCACCCATAGCGATCATTGCGGTACCTGTCACCTTGTCAAGTCCCAGAGATGCCGCGAGGGCAATTCCGATCGGCACAAAGATCATGACCTCAGCGGACATTCCCATCGTTGTTCCAAAAACAGAAAACAACAGCAGAAATGCTGGGATCACAAAATACTCACGGCCGCGGAAGGCTTTCGCCATCTTCTTACAGAGAACTGTGAGGATCCCTGTGGACGTGATGATCTCAAAGGATCCGCCGATGATAAGGATAAACGTAACTGTGCTTGCCGCCTTTACGATCGCCCTGTAGATCAGTGCCGGAACGGTTAAAAAGCTTACCGGATGAGATTCGACATAATGGAAGCTCCCCGCTTCCACCAGCGTTCTGTTTGTCGCCTCATCCGTGTACCGGGTATACTCTCCGGCAGGCACAACATAGGTGGCTGCGACTGCCAGAAGAATCAGCGCTACAAGGATCACAAATGTGTGCGGCGCCTGAAAAGGCTTTTTTTCTTTTAATGGTTTCATACTTCCAATCCTTCCTTGATTTGTTTTCTTTCTTAGACTATAATCAAGATATAAAATTAAAGCAAGTTTAATATTTTTATTGTTTTATTTAATATTGTTTATTTTTATGCGAAATTGCAAATATTTATTCAGGGAAAGGACCAGCGAAACGCCATGGATATGCGGGAACAGCTCTATATGCTTGAAATTGAAAAACACAGGGGAATTAAGGATGCGGCTCAGGCCCTGCACATCTCTCCGCCTGCACTCAGCATCTTTTTAGGGAATCTCGAAGAACGCACCGGGACAAAATTTTTTGACCGGATCGGGAAACAGTTTGTCCCAACCGAGGCCGGAAAGATCTATTTGGAACATGCAAAAGAAATGATAAAAATAGAAGCCCATTATGAAAATGAGCTTCAAAAATACCTGGGCGGTTCTTCCGGAACGATCCGTTTCGGAATCCATCCCAGAAGGACACTTTATCTTCTTGCGAAGGCACTGCCTGTCTTTTCCGCCCGCTACCCGGACGTGAAGCTGATCCCATATGAGGAATCCACTGAGCAGATGATCCGGCACCTGCTTGCTGGAGAGCTTGATTTTGCCATTGTCAACGAATCCTCCAGCCATCCGCTGCTGGAATACTGCCCTCTCTATGAGGACTATATGGTCGCTGTTGTCTCCGCCGACCATCCGTTATGCGCCGGAGCGGCAAAGAAAAGCCGGAAAGAACCATGTCCGAGGATTGACCTCAAACAATTTAACGGGGAACGTTTTATCCTGCAAAAGCCGGATCAGTCCTCCAGACACTACACAGACCTTGCCATCGCTTACGATCACGCCGAACCGGGACAGGTCTTTCTCCTCGAGAATCTTGAATCTGCCTGTCAGCTCGCAGCAGAAGGCTATGGGATCGCTTTCAATTTCTACCAGTATATGAAACATTTCCACTATCCCAAGCCGGTCCGTTGCTTCCGGATCGGAAATCCAGATGACACCACCAGCTACTCCATCGTTACGCTGAAAGGAAAACAGACACTTCCGGCGATGGAGGAGCTGATCCGGCTGCTGCGGGAGTCCGCGTGAGGGCTATTGATTGTTCATAAGCATAAAAGAGTGGATAGTGCCCCGTTCTACTACGGCAGGCAAAATGCCCAACACATAGCGGCTGCATCTATCCACTCATATTATAAGTATACGCAAAATAGCGGAGAATTGCAATGGGGGGATGGATTTTTTCTTTTTAGAGGCCCATGCTTTAATACGGGATCACCCCTGCTTGCGCGGGGAATACGTCACCGGCTGGCTGGTCTTGAAGTACCCGATGGGATCACTCCCGCTTGCGCGGGGAATACAAGTATCTGGATACCAGATCGGATCAGAATCCAGGATCACCCCCGCTTGCGCGGGGAATACTCTCGGCGATTGCTTTCGGCTTCTCCGAATCAAGGATCACCCCCGCTTGCGCGGGGAATACAATGCGGAACCAAGCCACCCGTGGGGCGGATGAGGATCACCCCCGCTTGCGCGGGGAATACGCGATCCCCGGTTTCGTACTGTCCGGATTTATGGGATCACCCCCGCTTGCGCGGGGAATACAATGCGGAACCAAGCCACCCGTGGGGCGGATGAGGATCACCCCCGCTTGCGCGGGGAATACGCGATCCCCGGTTTCGTACTGTCCGGATTTATGGGATCACCCCCGCTTGCGCGGGGAATACGCAGGCGTACTCATATAAGCAGTTATCACAGCGGGATCACCCCCGCTTGCGCGGGGAATACAGATTTTTGCATTTTAATCGAAGATCGTTTACAGGATCACCCCCCGCTTGCGCGGGGAATACTCCAGCTTGACACATTGCGGTATCACTGCGCTGGGATCACCCCCGCTTGCGCGGGGAATACTCCGCCGTGGAGATCTGCGGAACCTGCGAGATAGGATCACCCCCGCTTGCGCGGGGAATACGGCGTTTTTCTGGTTTAATGGACATACCGCTAGGGATCACCCCCGCTTGCGCGGGGAATACATCGTCAGCGTATAATTGTCCAGTACGGTATCAGGATCACCCCCGCTTGCGCGGGGAATACCGTGCACAGACGGTCGTTTCTTCTGTGAGTACGGGATCACCCCCGCTTGCGCGGGGAATACCGGTTGGAGCTGGAAAACTTGCAACGTCTGGCGGGATCACCCCCGCTTGCGCGGGGAATACACTATTCTAATGGCAAACGGATATTCCAACATAGGATCACCCCCGCTTGCGCGGGGAATACTCTTCGTGAATCCGCACTGTGTAAACGTCCTAGGGATCACCCCCGCTTGCGCGGGGAATACCTACTGTTCGCTGGTGGGGCATTCCTTCTATTAGGATCACCCCCGCTTGCGCGGGGAATACGTATTTTTATGGAATAAGCGACCAAATCAGCAGGGATCACCCCCGCTTGCGCGGGGAATACAATAAGGTCCTCCAGAAACACATTACAAGATGGGGATCACCCCCGCTTGCGCGGGGAATACCCGCTTGCCGTGAGCTTGCGGATATCCTGCTTGGGATCACCCCCGCTTGCGCGGGGAATACACTAAAAAAATCCCATATTTACAGCCTTTTCCCAATCTCCACATCTAAATTTCATTTAGTTTCTCAAACACCTGAAATGTCGTAATGCAATCACTTAATGCCCTATGTTCCTCTTCAACTTTTATCTGAAAATAGTCTGCCAGTGTATGCAGCTTATAATCATCAATATCGTCGATTCGCCTTCTCGCAAGATCTAATGTATCTTTTGCTGGATTTTTCAGATTCATTCGATTGGTCTTTCGACAAGCTTCCTTTAAAAAACTGCGATCAAATGCGATATTATGTCCCACTATTGTGCTTTCTCCAATAAATTTACAGAACATCTCCATCGCCGAAGAAAGAACCACCCCCTTTTCCTCAAGAATCTCCTCTGTAATCCCCGTAAGTTCAGTAATTACTTTTGGAACTTCTTTTTCTGTTTTTACTAGAACTTCCAATTTGTCTGCAATTTTGTGGTTAATAATTCTGATCGCCGCCAACTCAATAATCTCATCTGATGAACTATTTAATCCTGTTGTCTCTAAATCTATTACCACATAACCTTCCTGTCGTGCTTTATATGTTTGAGATTGCTTTTTCTTAATCAACATCTGTTGAACTTCTGCCCGGTTTGCTCGCGCTTTTGTTTCGCATTGTGCATGTTCTGGCCGCATAACCAATTGTATTCCATCAAAATCCATAGGTTTCCAGGCTGAGTTGTGAACACAGAATTCCATTCCCTGTTCATTATTAGTGCTATACACCATTGTTGCCCGTCCCTGCGACAGATTCTCACAGATTCGCATCCAAAGCATTTCCCGAATTCTTGCGCTCACCTTTCCAACGTATACTCCTGTATTGATCTCCATAAGCCACTTTGTAAGATCTCCGCGCAGTTTAGGTGGGCAATCAGTCAGTGTTACAACTACCATTATTCACCTTCTTCAAGATCTTCTCCATATGAATGTCCGTTCTCAACTTCCCCAACTCTGTTATCCCACAAATATACCGCATCCGAATCCTCAGCTTCTCCTTCTTGGGCAAGCAAAGATTTGATATCATGCACCATTTGTTTCAGAATATTCATTTTTACCATTTTATCTCTGGTTTTTCTCCGCATCACAGATGGAATTTCTTCCTTGGAAATCGTTGCAGCCACCTCAAACGCTAACGGAATCGTGATATCTGCCTTATATAAATCTGCAATATCATATACAAATGAATTTTCATGTCCGACATGTACAAATCCCAAACCCGGTGAACACCCTAACGCAGCAATTACCGCATGTGCCAGACCATAAAGACATGCATGACCGGCGGATAATGCCTGATTAACAGGATCTCCACTTGTAAAATCCTCTGGATCGTATTCGCGCCCATTCCAAGGTACATTCCACTCTTTTGATGCTTTTTTATATACTGCACGAATTCTTGCTCCCTCTCGTCCTCTCAACTGCTGAAGTGTGAGACGGGAAACATCTTCATTTGGAAATCGCATGCAATACATCTGCCTGACAACATTTAAATGCATTCTCATATTGCTGACTAATTCTGCCTGTCTCTGCAATAAAGCTGCACGGTGGGTGAGTGGACGCCCTGATGCATAATAACGCACCCCATGTTCTCCCACCCATATCACTGTGACCCCGGCATCTCCAATTAATTCCATCGCTCGATGAGTGATCTTCGTTCCAGGTCCCAACATAATCACACTGATCGCTGCTGCCGGCACAAAAACTGTTCCTCTATCATCCGCAACTGTAATTGCACTATCTTGTCGATTTAGTACACATCTCTCTAAGTAAAGAAATGTCAGGCGATCTGCAACCTGCGGCAGCATCTGGATTTCCGGCCGTATCATTCCAGGAATATTTGTCATACTGTTCCCTTCTCTACATGTACCAGTGTCATAAGACCTACTCCATATGCCTTTTCACGTCCAATACCATCTGTCAGCACCTTTCGTACTTTCTCTTCATCCACTACTTTTAAAATGCCTTCATATGTTACAGACAGCATACTAACCTGATTCTTTCCAGCAGTCTTATTAAAGTGGTACCATTTAGATTCCCTGATCTCAAAAGAATCTTCACTCACTGCAAAGCCATGCAGTTCACCCTGTTTTATAAGCCATTTTCGCTGATTATCTGCCGTAGTATGTGCACAAATTCTGCCTCTTTGATTTTTTCCCGCAGCTTTCTGGTATGTTGGATTTGCCGTCAAGCGAAAATGCCACCGTGAATCAGCTTTGATTTTCTCCAGAAAAGGATCATACTCTTTCGTTGCCCATCCTTCACCTTCCGGTGCAAATTGAGTTATCGCTTCAGAGAGATCCGGTTTTTCCCGGCTAAGAATAAGCAAATAATAATTTCCATTAAGTCGATCGATTCTCCATAGATTTCTCTGACGAACCGCTTCCGTCATATCAAACGAGGCCTCAACTGCTCCATGGAACAAGTTTGGTGAGCTTAATGCCCGCAATGTTTTCCTTTTAGTCACATCCAATGTCATTCTGCTTAAATACAAACCAATCACCCCAATTCTGCCATTGGATCATGGCATTGAAGCGGTTCTCGCACCACTCGATATTTCTCTGTCACTTTTCGAAACGTATGTTTTCTGTGCTCTGGATTGTAGGATAACGGAAGATCCTTAACAATATTTCCGTCTTCTCCTTCTTTTGCATCCATCACTATGCGTACTGTTTCAATTGATTCATTCCGCAATGCTTCTTCAAGCAAAGCTTCGTCCAATTCCAATTTTCTGATACCAAGGCATAATCTTCCAGTCGGCGGACACGATCTTCGTCCCAGATATAACGGAAACACTGGATTCAATAATGCATATTCGATCTTTTTCAAAAGTTCTTCATCCACACTTTCAAAACCTACCAGAAATTCTGCATCCGCAAGATAATAGCGATTTGTGACATATGGTTCTCCCTTTTTTGGTTTTACCATGTGAAAATCACGCACAAAATGCCCCTCTTTATCCACACGCACACCAAATCGCAGTGTTGCTAACTGGCTCACCATATCATCATCATCTCTCTTAATTCCAAGTGCTGCACAGATAAGTCCAATCACCCCGCTTTTGCTGGGTTCCCGTCCTGTCCGACGAATATCAAACTTCGAATCAATTCCCCATGACTGAAGTGGTGCTGCCAACCGAAGCAGCAATGTACTCATTATTCCTTCACCTCTTCCAGATCATTCAAAACCTGTTTTTCCAGTTCATCTAATAATTTTGTCAGATTCATTGTTGCCGCAAGCGGCTCCAACTCTCTTCCCACTGCAAATGCCATTTCCGGTTCATTTACATAATCTTCATAAGATTCCTTTGCATAATCAATCAACGCCTTTATTGATTGCTCCACATATCCACCCTTTGTGATAACAGGTTTCTCAAAAGCGCCTGCCATATTAACCGGCTGATCTCTGCGAACCGTCACATAAACAGCATCCGGACGTGTTCTGTTTGCAAATGTGTTTTGTTTTCCTGTCGGCATGCTAGTGATAAATGCCTCTGCAAAATTTCTAACTGCTTTCGGAGTATCTTCTCCCAAGTATCTTACAAGTTCTGCTGCATTCACAGTCGCATAACGATATAAGGTAGATGAATTATATTCTACCGTACCAAGATGTCCTGCCCCGGAATTGTCTTCCGATGTACAATCATCGACAGCCGTAAAGTAATCATATTCATTATGTACAGCATGTGTTGATATAGCATGAGCCACTTGTGCCGCCGCATCATAATTCAAGGAAGGTTCATCTGCCACCATGCGGCCAAACAATGCGAGATCAACTGAGGGGGAGTTTTTTAATGCCTCCTGCAATTCTTTTTTATCCTCTTTTTCAAATTTTCCATCCGGATGGGCAATGGCCTTTTCTGCCAGTTTTTCAATTTGTTTTGCACTAATAAAAAACAGAGCTCCTGTTTCTACTTTTCCATTTTTCTCTGTTAATTTAATTCCGGCTGCTTCTAATACCTTTTTTGCCAATTTTTCAGTACTCTGAATTTCCGAATCCAGCTCAGATATTTTCTTTGCAAGCAGATCTACAATTTTCTTTGTTCGAATTCCCTTTTCTTCTTCTGTATACATATCAGCAAACATAAGGCGCATTGCACGTTTCCAAGACTGACTTGAAACCCTCGCTCTGGTTACACCACCATAAATTGCTGTCTTTGGGCTGCCTGTATCATCACGATTTACGCAACTCGGCGGAAGTGTTTGAATTACATGAAGATCAATATACAAATTTTTACTCATTTTCTTTTTTCTCCTCTTCCTGTTTTACTACTCGATAAAAATCCTGTCCCCAGCGAAGCTTAACCTTCTGGGCACCATTCTCCGTTTGAAATTGATATAGATCATATGCCAGCTGAATGTAGTCCATCGGCACGCCCTTTGCCCGCAGAAGCTGTACTAATCCTCGAAGATAATACGCACATTCTTCCATATCTGCCGATGTTGCAAAAACAGTAAATCGTTTTCGAATTCGTGCCAGTTCTGATTCATCCTGTAAGGCTGCCAGTTTTCTAACTGCTTTTCCTAATGATTGCTGTTCACTATGCATGTTATTTTGATGAATATCACTTCCCTGCTGATGCAGAGCATACATGCATAACGAAAGAGATACCGCCCACTCAGCCCAACTGGGTTCTCCATTTCTGCTCATCAATTCTTCCGGAAATCCGTTAAATAAAAGTTCCCACATTTCAGGAACTTCTCCTGGCTTTTTTCCAATTCCATGACGAAGCTGAGCCAGCTCCCCTTTGACGCGTGCATCATTTGGCTCATTCTCCCATTGTTTCAGACGCATGGCCATATATTTTCTGACCATCTGTCCCTGGTTTCCCATACAATAATCCCTCCTTGCTACAGCTCAAAACACTTTTTTAATGACCACTTAAATATATTAAAAGCACTTGAAGATGAATAATAAACTTTTCTTTCAACTCCATCCTTTTTTTCTTGTATTTCCCGTCCAACGAAAGCCTTATCTCCTGCTTGTTCAACATAGTTCATACCAAGCTTTTCCGCTATCCGATATGCCTGGATTCTCCACTCACTTCGAACATTCTCATAATAATCAGAATCACTCTCACCTATCGGATCCAGTTCCTTTAACCAGCTGCGGAATGGTATATCTATCTGGTAAAAGTACTCTTCTTTTCCATATTGAGTTTTTTCACCTGAACAGTCTCCTGCTGCCTTCTTTAAGTCTTCTATTAAATGCTTAACTATATTTGCCGCCTTTTCACATTTTTCAATTTCTTCGCGTATGATTCTTACCATTTTTTTTCCATTTGCAGTTAATAGGTCTGTATGAAATTCCAGGTAATCGCCAAGAACATCTTTTACAAAAAAGTCTTTGTCCCCATACTGTACAGAGGCTGTCTTAAAACAAATGATTTTCTTTTTATCAATCATTTTCTTATCTTTCAACCAAGCGACCCATTCAAGTACTCCCGGTGTTCTGTTTTCCTGATCTGAAATAACAAGGTTTGAAAAATCGCGCCACATCTGTTTTTCTGGCAAATGTCTTCTTGGCTGATAATACGGAGCGGCATTTCCTTTCGGCTCATATCTTTTCCATACAGTCATTTGTTCCATATATGCTGCTTCTTTTGGAAAAAAATCACCTCCCAACACATAATAACCACTGACCCCTTGCTCCTCTTTTTTTAGAAGAATTCTTCTGGATTGTACTGTCAGTAGTTCTGCCTGATTTGATGGGACCGCGATCTCAGTTCTCTCCGCACCTTTAACTGTTTCTGCTTCCCACACAGGTTTTGGACTGTCCCAACATTCTTTATCTGAAATATTAACCAATACAAGATTCAACATCAGGGTTTCAAATAAATTATTTCCATCTGCATAAATTAATCCCAGTTTACCAAGCCATCCTGTTCCGGGTGATGGGAGTCCCTTTTCCTTTGGCTTTGCAGATGTATCATCATATCCATTCAGATACAACAACCATCTGGCTGCTTCTGAATTACTTAAAAATTCTTTTTCTTTTCCCGCACGATTTGAAAACAAGCGCAGCTTATTACTACTCTCTGAGATTTCACCATTTAACTTTGCTGCTTTACATTCTGTTCCAATTGCAGCTTTCGGCACCTGATAAAAGGGCCTGTCGCTATCATATAAATAGAAACGTGCCTTCCACTTTGTTAAATATTCCTGAATTGGTTTATCCGGCAGTTTTCCATCATTCCAAATTTCTTTCCACCGCTCATATGCATCTTCTGTTTCAACAAGTTCATCCTCATTGCCATCTGTATCATATCGGTAAACAACCGTTTGCAACACAGCCAGAAGCAATCTTAACACCGCAACATCCTGCGTCGGCAACTCTCCGGCCAATCTTCGGTACTGATGTGCATGGAGCAACACGTCCATCAGTGAAAGTTCCTTCACTTCTCCATTTTCTTTCATGACGCAAATCCATGGTTCGTCTAATAAATTATATTTTTTATCATCCACATTTCTCAACCTCCCATTCTAAGCCCTTCTTTTCATCATAAAACAGCCGAATCTCATCCAAACTCGCGTGATTTGTCGCATCTAAAAATAATATCAGCTCACCTTCAAGCATAGGGTTGTTTTGCCACTCTTTTGTATGCTGTTCCATATCTATCCGCAATTGTTTGACTACACGCTCTGCACACCATGGCTGTGCTAATCTTTGAGGAAGGCGAAGTTTTTGCTCTGATATTTCTCTGGCTTCGTCAATTGATATTTCTGCCATGAGATTATATTTTTTCCCTTTTAATTTTCCGGCAATTATAGATGCAAAACCAGATTCTGCTTCTTTTACAACAATCACTTCTATTGATGGATTTCCGTCTCGCACTGCAGCCTGTGCCTTTACATCATCAAGCCCGACAGACTTGTCCAAGAGCCCAACCAAAGTCCCTCCATATTTTCCTATCTCTGGTTTCTCCAGACAATATGGTTTCGCATTCTGCTTCCTAAGCATACACTCCTTCTTATACTCTTCATATGCAGTCTGAAAGCGTTGATTCTCATCTATTTCGCAATAGGTTTTCTGTACCAGTGAGCAGATGTCGGATGGTATCATAATCTTTTCCGGCAGGAGCGCTGATGTTTGCAACAGCAGATACTCTCCATAAACTGCTGTCGCTCCCTTTTCCAGATTATCTAACTCTGAATTCCATACTATACATCTGGCACTTTTAAGCATTTCCGGTCTTTTTCTCTCATGGCGATGAAGACGACCGATTCTTTGCAGCAAAAGATCCATTGGGCATAGATCTGTTATCAGTACATCAAAATCAAGATCCAATGATTGCTCCAGCACCTGGCTTCCAACTACAACCACATCTCTTCTCTGCTCATTCGCCGAATGTTTTCCAACACAGTTCAAAATTTTTTTCTCATGTTCAAGTCGATCCGGAAGTATAAACTGCGAATGATCAATCAATACTTTTGCTTCCGGAAATTTATCCTGTATGAATTTTGCAATTTTCTGCACTCTTGAAACAGTATTTAATATAATTCCCATACAACCGCCATGTTTCAATACATTGCGGACTTCTTCTTCCAGTTGTTCTTCATTCTCTCTAACAATCTGAACAACCCTGTCTTTTTTATCATAAGGAATTGGCATTAATTGTACCCGTTCATGATCTGACCATGTAATCAACGGGTATGAAGTTGTTTCCTTGAGCAAGACATTTTTACATTTTTTCTTTCCGGCATATGCCTGCATCAAAGCCAATCGTTTATCCCCCGGGAGCGTAGCTGACAAAAGAATTACTGGAATATGATAAATCCCCAGCCACTGCAAAATACGTTCCAAATATGTATTCATATAAGGATCAAATGAATGGCACTCATCAATCACTGCAACTTTTCCTGCAAGCCCCAGATGACGAAGCATCACATGTTTCTGCATCAATGCTGCCATCAGAAGCTGATCGATTGTGCCAACCACAATATCGGATAACATTCTTGTTTTCTTTCCTCTAAAAAAGCTGTGAACCATCAAAGCATCCTGATCATCGTCTTCTATGCAGACATCCCCATATTCCAGTTTTCTAAAATCTTCATTTAATTCCGCATTGGAATGATAAAGCTGGATCGAAACCTGATTAATATCTGACTGACCTGTTAGCCAGGAAATGATTCTGGTAAACATGGCATTCGTTGTTGCCTGTGATGGGAGAAAAAATGCAATTCCTTTTAAATCGAAACGATTCATAAGAATCTCAGCTGCTGCAAGAGCCGCCTCCGTTTTTCCTTCTCCCATTGGTGCCTCCAGAATGATCAATCCTGGTTTTTCCATTCTGGCTGCAACACCATACATTTCCTTTTGTACTCGATTTGCAGTAAAATGGAACCTCTCTTCAAAAAAATCCTCCTGTTTCCACGCAGAACCCATCAAACATCCGTCGGGCAGATTAAGATGCCTCATTGCGTCCCTTGACCGATTGTTATCATATGGTTCTGTATCATCTGTTACAGAAAGCAAAGGAAAATAGTAGCTGTTGCTTGCAATCCAATCTGCCATAATCAAAAGGCCGCAAAAAATCATCTGAGCCGCTTCTGAAATATCTGGAATCTCTCCCTTTTCCGAATAACCCGCCTCTTCTAATGCCCATTTCAAAAGTTCCTCTTGCATTTTCCGCCATATAGAATTTTTATCTCCATATTTTTTTCGTTCCAATGTTAATTCATCGAATGCATCATCATCCATGTTATTGGGTTCGGGAGAACCATGGTGTGCGCCTACAATTGCTGCCACTGATTCCGGATATCCCATTGCTCGAAGAAGGACAGCCCCTGCATGTGCATGTTTAATATCCATCTGTGTTCTATTCAAGTTTGTTTCAATTCCGGCCGATTCTTGAAAACACCTGATGTCCGGAAGCTGTTCCATTATTCTTGTCTGGAATGCCGGGATACCTTTCCCTATATCATGCAGCAATGCGAGCAGTTTTGCTAATCGTATTCCCTCTTTTCTTGAAATCTCCAGCTCATCATATACAGAGCCCGGCAGCCATCTGCTCGATAGGTACTCTATAACTCCAGCTGTATCTTTTAAGTGATCTAACAGTGGAAGCCACAAATTATCATTCTCCCTGCTGGTCTTTGCTGCAAGCAAGCGAATCTCAGGAATCATTTATACCCTCCATGACAATTTATATTTTGAATCATATAAGATATTCTAACACTACTGGTATTTTTGTAAACCATAAGCCATATAATATATTCAAAATTCCATAGTATTTCCTCTGTTACACAAAACAGGCAGCCGACCCATCCCTGAATCAACTGCCCATTCCCGTTCATCAAATATCCAATTTTTAAATTTTCTTCTTTTCTTCCTTCTCCAAAATCTTCGCCTCTTCCAGCATCTCTTCTGCCTCTTCCTCTGTCTCCTCCGGAGTCTCATCTTCTACCGGAAGTTCACCGATGCTGATAAAGATCCTGGCGACAGCAAGGGGAATAAAACCTACACAGGCACCGAGAGCGTTGCCGAAGGCCGCTACACCGGTGACACCGAGGAGAGCGCCGAGGAAGAACATAAGTACCGTGTTGCTGTAGAGCACCGCTTTTCTCTTAAATTCTTTATCTTTTGTCAACGCATACTGCGTCCAGCCGAGGACGGATTGTTTGAAGTTGTTTGTGATGAAGACCGTCGCGCTGTTGAAACCATCTGCGCCGGAATATACACCCCACTGGAATGCTGAGCAGAAAAAGATCGGGTAAACACCCGCAATCGGCGCGAACCAATCCGGCAGCAGGGCCGTAAGTCCGAGACCGGCCGCATCCACCCAGATCGCCAGCTTCCGCATATGTAAGTTTGTATAGTTTGTCAGCAAATAGGAGGCGATCACACCGCAGGCGAAGATCACCATCGCCAACAGACGGAGTCCCAATTCCTCCCATTCCATAAATCGGACGTTCGAAGCCATCTCCATCAGGTTCCCCGTCTGCGCGGAGCCGAAGACTCCGGCATGGGAAAGGATTGCATAACCGCCGAGGAAACCGCCCACAAAGGAAATATTCCAATGCAGGATCGCGTCCAGACGTCTTTGAATCGTTTTTATCATAATCTGTACCGCCTTTCTGCGCATGATTATATCGTGACTTCGTCACTCACTAATTTCGCCGTTCGCCATAACCGTGCAAGCACGCTTCTGACTCACTTTCGCTCATTATATCATGAATAATCTGCCCCTTCAACATGAAGCCATGTTCTAAATTGCATTCATACATCCAAAAAGAAAAGCGGGAAGCGATATCCAGCGTCTCCCGCATTTTCTAAACAGCCATATTCTGATCCAGATTTTATGCCCGCTTCTCAACCTTTGTAAATTTCTCTGCGATCTTAAGAAGCAGCTCCACGGTCTTCTCCATAGACTGGATGCAGATGAACTCATACTTTCCATGATAGTTATGTCCTCCGGTACAGAGGTTCGGACATGGAAGTCCCATGTAGGAAAGCCTTGATCCATCCGTGCCTCCGCGGACCGGATTGATCACCGGAGTCTCGACCCCAAGCTCCTTAAATGCCTCAGCAGCCACATCCATCAGGTACATATGCGGACGGATCTTCTCAGCCATATTGTAGTAGGTATCTGCAATCTCCACCTCGACTGTTCCCTCACCGTACTTCGCGTTCAGGAACTCGCCGATCTTCTTTCCGAGCGCTTTTCTCTCCTCAAACCGCGTCATATCATGGTCGCGGACGATGTAGTGGAGAGTCGTATTCTCCACGTTTCCGCCGATGTGGTTTAAGTGGAAAAATCCCTCGTACTTCTCAGTATACTGCGGCTTCTCGTTCTCCGGCAGCATCGACTGGAATTCCAGACCGATCAGGATCGAGTTTTTCATCTTGTTCTTCGCGCTGCCCGGATGAATGTTGCTTCCATGAATCGTAACTTTCATAGATGCCGCGTTGAAGGTCTCATACTCCATCTCTCCCCACGCGCCGCCGTCAACGGTGTAAGCCACATCTGCGCCCCAGCCGGGAACATCAAAGAAGTCAACCCCGTGTCCGACTTCTTCGTCCGGTGTGAAAGCAATCTTGATGGTTCCGTGCGGGATCTCCGGATGTGTCAGGAGTGTCTCCGCCATGGTCATGATCTCGGCAATTCCCGCCTTGTCATCTGCACCTAACAGTGTCGTTCCGTCGGTGGTGATCAGATCCTGTCCCACATAATTTTTTAAGAATGGGAACATCTTTGTTGTCATCTTTACACCGAGTGCCTTATTTAAAGTGATATCCTTTCCGTCGTAGTGCTTGACAAGCTGTGGGCGGACATTCTCATCCGGACAATCCGGTGAAGTGTCCATATGCGCGAGGAAGCCGACGGTCTGGCAGTTATAATCCCCGTTTGCCGGAATCGTTCCGTATACGTAACCGTGCTCACTCATGGAGACGTCCTTCACCCCGATATTCTTTAACTGTTCAGACAGAAGCTTCGCCAGAGCGAACTGTTTTTCCGTACTCGGAACTGTCCCCGCATCCTCTGCGGACTGCGTATCGAATGCTACATACTTGAGGAAATAATCAACTACTTTTGACATAACCCTTCTCCTTTACCGTATCATTATTTATCAGACATCCCCGGTCCTTTTTACTGGCCGCGGTTATGTCCCGCAGCGGCCTGCTTTGTCCGGATCGTTCCGGGTCCACGGCATCACTGCTTCACAGGAATTTTCCGCTGTTGCGGTTTTATCCTGTCCGTTCCTTAATAGTTCCCCCGGAGAATCTTCGCAAGCTCTGAATTTTCATCCAGAATGATCGTCTTATTGTCTCCCTTGAGACTTGCCTTTAACGCGTCCAGACTGCGGATATAATTATAGTAATCGGCCTTGCCCTCGTCATTGTATGCGCCGGAGAGGATCCGCATGTACTCCGCCTCGCCTTCCGCGCGGATCTTCTCCGCCTGGGCCTGGGCCTCGGAAATGATGATAGAGACTTCTTTATCCGTACTGTTCTTGATGACATTGGACTGGTACTCACCGTCCGCGATATATCCGGCGGCAATGTTCTGGCGCTCGGAGATCATGCGCTGGTAAACAGCCTCCTTGTTGGAATCCGGGAGATCAAGAAGCTTTGTCTCCACCTTCTTTACCTTGATCCCGTAACTGTCTAAGGATGTACCGATCTTTTCCGTGATCATCTCCGCGAGCTTTCCGTCGCGTCCGGAGATCACATCCGCCTGATCCGTCGATGAGATCACGTTTTTTACCGCGTTGTATACAACAACGGAGATCCTGCTCTCCGCATTCGCCTTGTTGGCGCCGAGTCTGGAGAGATATGCGAGTGGGTCTGTCACGCTCCAGAGCGCGAAGGAATCCGTCACCATGACCTTTTTATCCCTGGTGTTGACCTCACTCGGGATCAGGTCATAGATCATCTCATAATTCGGGATCGACTGGGTCGTCTGTAAAAACGGGATCTTAAAGCTCAGTCCCGGCGTGTCGATGACACGGACCACCCGCCCAAACTGGAGGACCAGCTTGTACTCGTCATTGTAGGTGCTCACCATACTGCCCTGAAGGACGATCAGCGCGAGGAGAAGAACGATAACTCCAATGATCTTTCTGCCTGTTTTTTTCATCAGTTCTCCCCTCCTGTCTGTGCTGCCGCTGCCGCGGATGTGCCGGAAAACGGTTCCAGCGGAAGTAATGTCTGTGTGCCGTTTCCACCTGTGATGATGACTTTGAGATCCGGAAGGACTTCCTCCATGGTCTCATAGAACATCCTTTTTTTCGTGATCAGCGGGTACTTCACATACTCCGCGTATGTGTCCTCGAAACGTGCCACCTGACCGTTCGCCTCGTTGATGCGCTGTTCCTTATAGGCCTCGGCATCCTGCAAAAGCTTATCGGCTTTCGCCTTCGCCTCCGGGATGTTCTCGGACTGATATTTCTTCGCGGAGTTGATCGCGGTCTCCATGCCCTGTTTCGCGTCCTCAACAGCTTTGAAGGCATTTGCCACATCATCTCTCGGCATCTCCGTATCCTGGATCGACACGTTGTAGATGCCGTATCCGATGTTCTCATCGACGAGACGGTTCGTGAGCTGCTCCTTGATCCGCTCCTGGATCTGGGTCTTTCCGGTCGTGATGACGTCATCCACGTTGTAGACGCCGACCGTGTCACGGATATAGCTCTGTGCGAGGTTTTTGATGATCGATTCGTACACGCTTCTGTGGCGTACCGCCTGGATCGGATCCGTAACCATGTATTCCACATAGAAATCAACATTCGTCAGGTTGAAGTCCTTTGTGATCATGAGACTCTCGTTCTCAATGGATACCGGATTGTCGATGGACGCGCCGTCCGCCCGGGACGGATCCGTCGTATATCCGATCTGCATGCCCGTGATCGCCTTGGAGACCTTTGTCACGCGCTGGATCACCGGGAGCTTAAAATGAAGACCCGATGCCTCCTCCACAGACGGTTTTCCGAAGGTCGTCACCACCGCCATCTCCTCCTCGGAGAGTGTGTAGAAGCTGTCGAAGGAAAGAATGGCGGCCGCAAATACCACCACGGCGACCGTCACCGCAAAGCCTGTATGCTTCGGTATCCGGATCTTTCCGCCGCTCTTCTTTTCCTTGTTCCCGTTTTCTTCTGTCTGTTCATATACCACGCGTTCAGCCTGGTTTTCTTTTCGCTTCTTTGCCCCGGCAAAGAGACCGTCGAGTGTTCCGTTCTGCTTTAACGCGCGGAACACGAATACCGCGATCACAACGAGCCAGATGATCAGTTCCATGATTCGCTGTCTCCTCCTTTTTCATCTTTCCGGTCAAGATCCTTCTGGATCCCTTCCAGGTAATGGACAAACATATCCCGGTGGCTCCGGATCCGGAAAGATTCCGGCACCACCTCTTCGTAGGTAAAGCTTTTCCTTCCTCCCTCTTCCATCCGCCTCCAGAAGCGGTACATCGTGTCAAACGGAACGTAGTAGATCTCGTCTTCCGACGTAAAGGAGAGGATAATGAAGGAGATCCCGCCCTGCGCCTCAAATTCCTTCATGAAGGCGATCTGGTGCGGATGGATGTTCTGGAGCGGAAAGGTCCGCACCGCACATTCCTTCGCGTCAAAACAGACCGGGAGTCCCTGGACTGCCCCGATGTAGTCCACGGTACTTTTCATGTCGAAATACGCCAGTGTGATATGGCGGCTCTTTTTGTCGATCTCGATGGGCGTGATCGGGGTCGGGATCTTCTGGATCAGCGCCAGCTTCTTTTCCCGGTAGCTGTCGTTGGTCCGGTTGATCAGATCTTCCAGTGTGGAACCCCTGAGGCCCCTGGTCTTCCATGTTCCCATAAATGTTCCTTATCTTCCGGATGCGGATCCTTTTTCCGGTCCCAGGGATCATCCCATAGAGGTCCACCCCGGGTTCATAAAGGTTCTGTCTCCGGACTTCTTTCTATTCCGTCCTGATCTCTGTCTCCTTTAAAACAGAGACAAAATTTCCCGGAAGCGGCGCCTCAAATGCCTTGCCGGAAAGGTAGGCAAACGGTTCCTCAAGCTTCGGGAACTCCAGCCGGTAAGAATGTAAAAGCTGATACTTTACCGTCCGGCCGGATGGGGAAACCTTTGAAACTCCGCCGTATTTGGAATCCCCGACGATCGGATGGCCTAAGGACGCCAGATGGGCTCGGATCTGGTGGGAACGTCCCGTCAGAAGCGTTACTTTTAACAGCGTGAATTTTCCATCCGACGAGATCGGCTCATATTTCGTCTGGATCCGCTTCGGCGCGTTCTCGGGATCGCCTTTTCCCGCATACCGTTTCGCCTCGGATTCCGTGAGGATCCGCACCTGATTCTTTCTCTCGTCCTTCAAAAGCCAGCCGTCCACGGTCTTTACATCCCGGATCACGCCGGAGACGAGACACTTGTAATATTTGTGGATCGACCTGTCTTTGAATACGCCGGAGAGCATCTGAAGACCCGCAAGGGACTTTCCTGCTGCCACGATTCCGCTCGTATTTCTGTCCAGACGGTTGCTGACCGACGGACGGAAGGCCCTGAGACCGCTCTCCGTGAGCTTTCCGCTCCCCAAAAGATAGTCGATCAGGTATTCCACGAGGGATTCATCCGTCTCCTTCGCCTTCTGGGACAGCATTCCCGCAGGTTTATTGATCAGGATGATCTCACTGTCTTCGTATAGGATATCGAGATCCACCTTTTTTACCGCCTGCACCTGGACGCTCGAAAATTTCCCGATCGTCTCCTCCGCAAGAAACAGCTTCACGACATCGCCTTCGGCGAGTTTTTCATTTCCCTCACACTTTTTCCCGTTCAGCGTGATGTTCTTCTTGCGCATCATCTTATAGAAAAAGCTCTTCGACGCCTCATTCATGTACTTCGCAAGGAACTTATCCAGGCGCTGTCCCGCCTCGTTCTTCTCAATCACGATCTCTCTCATTTTTTTATTCCCCTACATGGAAAGACTCTTTAATAACTTTAAAACATGCGGAGCGCTTCCGTCATCCTCTTCCTCTGTGACGGTCTTAAGCTCAGAAAGCCTCCGTAGGAACTTTTTCTCCTCGTTCATGACCTTCGCATTTCCGTCCAGCTTCCAGCCGACTAACATCTCGTTTAAAAATTTCTCCGCTTTCTTCCGGTCCACTTTCGGGTTCGTGCAGTAGAGATACACTCCGGTCGGATGAACGACCGCCGCATCGACCGGCATGATCAGATCGTTGGAGGTGATGACCAGATCATATAAGATCGGGAATTTGTCCTCGTACGGGAGACACGCCTTGTGGAGCTCCTCCGGGACCTCCGGGATCCTCGATGCGACGACAAGCGGGGATGCCAGGTTCGCCATTGGGAGTACCGTGAGGATCGCACTGATCGTGACGAGATTCTTATAGATCTGCTCCGTGACAAAATTTCTTAAGATAAGCTGTGCCACGATCGCCAGGATGAACAGGACAACGAAGAAAAGCTGACGCTTTTTGTAGGCAGTCCTGTATCCATAGGTTCCTTTTTCCAGTCGTAATTTCAAATTTTTTTCCTCTTTTCCGGGAACTGCTCAGATGTCCGCAGTCCCTTTTTCTATTGCTGTATGTGATGCGTAAAACCAGCCCGCATGCGGTGTGCGGTCCGGCAGTTACCAGTTGATAAACCCCATTAAGATCTCGTGGGGAACGATACGGCAGAGAACGTAAAGCGCCTTCATCCACGGTCCGTACACTGAGATCCGTTTGCCTTTCATGCTGTCCATGAGTGCCTTTTTTACTACCTTTTTCGGCTCCGCCATCGTGAGCTTCTTGATCGGAGCGAGTTTTCCCCCATCCAGGGCGATCCCGAAGAATTCCGTCTCCACCGGCCCCGGACATACTGCCGTCACATAGATATTTTTCTTCTTCAGCTCCACGGCCAGCGCCCGGCTGTAGCTTAACACAAAGGATTTTGATGCCGCGTAGACAGCAAAGCCCGGCTGGGGCATAAACGCCGCCGCGGAGGCAAACTGGATGATCCTGCTGTTCTTTGAGATATACGGAAGCACCATCTCCGTCACGGCAACCAGCGCCTCGTCGTTTAACTGCACCATGCCGACCGAGAGGTCCCGCCGGATCGTTCCGACCGCCCCGGTCTTTCCGTATCCTGCGCCGTTTACCAGGATCTTGACGTTCGGCTGCTCTCTCTTTAAAAGGACGGAGAGCGCGCCGATATCCTCCTCACTCGTGAGATCAAGCGGCAGGATCCGAAGATGGACCGGAACCTTTCCGACAAGCTCCTCGAGTCTCTCTTTTCTCCTCGCGACTACCCAGATCTCCTCCAGCGCTGCGAAATGATCCGCGAGAAGATACACCATCTCCCGTCCCATTCCCGATGACGCGCCGGTCACGATCGCAATTTTCTTTCCGCTCATGTGATCTGCCTTTCTGAATGAAATGTTGACCGGTATCTGTTCTGATATGATCCCGGACCGTTCTTTATTTCCTGTTTCTTCCCTGCTGCGGTCTTGGTTTCGGCTTCCTGCCGCCGGTCTGGCCTGCCATCCCTTTCGCCCTGCCGGATACAGCCTGACGGCTGTTTCCTGCTGAGCCGCCCTGACGGCTGTCAGTTCTGGTTTTTCCGGTCTGCGATGCGAAGCGGCTGTCATTTCTGCTCTTCTCGGACCGTGACGCAGCGCGGCCGTTATTTCCGCCATGTCTTTCGCCATCTCTCCGGACGGAACCGCCTCTGCCGGAAGCTGCCTTTCCCGAATGACCGGAATGGTCTCCGCCCGCCATGTCTTTCGCCATCTTCCGCGGCTTGATCAGGCATTTCTGGTCGAATCCGATCAGATCCTCTCGTCCGGCTTTGATCAACGCCTCTTTCACAAGATCGTAGTTGTCCGGATTCCGGTACTGGATCAGGGCGCGCTGCATCGCCTTTTCATGCGGGTTCGTCGGCACATAGACCGGCTCCATCGTCCGCGGATCGAGTCCCGTGTAGTACATACAGGTCGATATCGTCGAAGGTGTCGGGTAGAAGTCCTGTACCTGCTCCGGCATGTAGCCGAGGTCTCTCAGGTGTTCCGCAAGCTCCACCGCCTCTTTCAACGTGGAACCCGGGTGGGAGGACATGAGATACGGGACAAGGTACTGCTTTAACCCGAGCTTCTCATTCATCTTTTTATATTCCTGCGCGAACTTCTCGTAGACCGCATTTTCCGGCTTTCCGAGAAGGCGGAGGACCTGGTCGGAGACATGCTCCGGCGCGACCTTCAGCTGTCCGCTGACATGGTACATGCAGAGTTCCCGGAGGAAATCCTTCTTTTTATCCGCGAGCACATAGTCGAATCGGATTCCGGAACGGATGAAGACCTTCTTGACCTTCGGAAGCGCCCGGAGTTTCCTGAGGAGTGCAATATAATCCGTGTGATCCGCGATCAGGTTCTCGCATGGCTTCGGGAACAGACACTGTTTTCCCGGACAGGCTCCGTATTTCAGCTGTTTCTTGCAGGCCGGGAAGCGGAAGTTCGCCGTCGGACCGCCGACATCATGGATATAGCCTTTGAAATCCGGCTCGTTTGTCAGATATTTGGCCTCCTCGATAATAGACTCATGGCTCCGAACCTGGATGATCCTGCCCTGGTGGAAGGTCAGCGCACAGAAGCTGCAGCCGCCGAAACAGCCGCGGTTGCTGATGAGGCTGAATTTCACCTCAGAGAACGCCGGGATCCCGCCCGCCGCGTCGTAGGACGGATGCCATTTTCTCATATACGGGAGCGCGTAGACATCATCCATATCCTGGACGGAGAGCGGTTTTGCCGGTGGGTTCTGGACCACATATAAATTGTCGCGGTACGGCTCCACCAGGCGTTTTCCGGAGAACGCATCCGTATTCTTATACTGGATCCCGAAGCTCTCCGCATACCGTCTTTTATCCGTTTTGATCTCATCATAGGACGGCAGGATCACCGCATCGTAGACGGAATCCAGACTGTCCGTTTTATAGACGGTTCCGTCGATGAATGTGATGTCCTTCACATCAAGCCCGGAATTTAAGGCGTCCGCGATCTCAACGATCGACTTTTCCCCCATTCCGTAGGAGATCAGATCCGCCTGAGAGTCCACGAGGATCGAGTGTTTTACTTTGTTTGACCAGTAATCGTAGTGTGCGAGACGACGTAAGCTCGCCTCGATCCCACCGATCACGATCGGGATGTCTTTGTAGACCGAGCGGATCAGGTTGCAGTAGACAACCGCCGCGTAATCCGGCCGTTTTCCCATCACACCGCCCGGCGTGTAGGAATCTTTATCGCGCCTTCTTTTCGAGACGGAATAATGGTTTACCATCGAGTCCATGTTTCCGGCGCTCACGAGGAAGCCAAGTCTCGGTCTTCCGAGGATCTGGATGCTTTCCTTATCCTTCCAGTCCGGCTGGGCGATGATCCCGACTTTATATCCGTAGGATTCCAGCACACGGCTGATGATCGCCGATCCGAACGACGGATGATCCACATAGGCGTCCCCGCACACATAGACGAAATCGCACTGATCCCAGCCTCTTTTTTCCATATCTGCCCGGCATACCGGGAGAAAATCATGTATCATATTCTATGTCCTTCATATATTGTTTCCAGCCACCGCCAGTCTGACATATTTGTTCCGAACTTACCGTGGTCTGCCGTAGGCGGAGAACCCAAACTTTCATCCCCCGCCGTTATTATGTTTTTGTATTTCTTTCTGCATCTCCAGCGAATTTCCAGCTTAGGAAAGTCACTGTTTTCACTGAAATATTTGCAGCTTTATAAAAGTTCTCTGTAATCCGCGATCACCGCGTCCGCGAGTGCTCGTTTCTCGTCCATCAGGTCTTTTGAGAAATCATCCTCCACGGCGATCACCGGCATTCCTGCCGCTTTGCCCGCCATAATCCCGGCCGGGATATCCTCAAATACGAGGCACTCCTCCGGCTTTACGCCAAGGCGCTTCGCCACTTCCAGGTAAATATCCGGCTCCGGTTTTCCGTGAGCCACCTCGCAGGCCGTCACCACCACGTCGAAATATTCCTTCACGTTTAAGGAAGTCAGGACCGCGTCCACAATCTCGCTTCCGTTGCTGGTCCCGATCCCCGTGCGGATCCCGTTCTCTCTGCAGTATTTTAAAAACTCCGGCACACCCGGCTTCAGCGGGACCTCATAGCGGTACTTGTCGATCGACATCTGAACCCAGATTGCCTTGATCTCGTCCAGGCTTAACGGAAGCTTAAACCGTTCCTTAAAATACATGGCCGTCTCCGAAAAGCTCATTCCTTCAATGGCTCTCTGAAGATCCTCCGGGCACTCGTAACCATACGCTCCAAGGAATTCGATATCGATGGCTTCCCACATCCACATGGAATCCACCAGGGTCCCGTCGAGGTCAAAAAGCATCGCTTTTTTATGATCCAAAAAATTTTTTATCATAAGTTTTCCAACAACTCCCGTTCTTTATCCGTCAGTTTCCGGTACTCACCGGGTTTTAATGTCGCATCCAGCTTCAATGGTCCCATGGACAGGCGTTTCAGGTGGACAACCGGACAGCCGACTTCCTCCATCATACGCTTTACCTGATGGAATTTTCCCTCGTGAAGAGTCAGACTCACCAGACTCTCCGCCTCCGTCCCTGTCTCCGGATCCCCTGCCTTCCTCTCCAGGATCTCGAGTTCCGCCGGCATGCAGGAAAGTCCGTCCGAGAGTTCCATCCCGTCACGGAACTTCTGTACCGCTTCATCCGGGACAAGTCCCTCACATCTCGCCTCGTAGACCTTATCTACATGGTGACCCGGGGCAAGAAGGCGGTGGGCAAGCGCCCCATCGTTTGTGATGAGGAGCAGTCCTTCCGTATCGATATCAAGACGTCCCACCGGGAAGAGATCTTTCCTCTGCTTTTCATCGATCAGGTCCACGACCGTCTCCCTGCGGCGGTCCTCCGTCGCCGAGATCACGCCCTGCGGTTTATTCAAAAGATAATATTCCAGTTCCACGTACTCCACCGGCGCATTGTCGAGCAGGATCGTATCTTCGCCCTTCCGGATCTTTGTCTCCGGTTTTTTCACGACCTCGCCGTTCACCTTGATCCGTCCTTTCCGGATCATCTCCTTGAGCTCCGTTCTCGTACCTTTTCCCATATCAGCCAGATATTTGTCCAGCCGGATTGCTTTTTCCAAATATTTCTCTCCTTCCGATCACGCACTCTCCGACATTTCCACAGCCGCACCCGCAGACTTTCCAGGTTTCAGACTTTATCCCGGAAATGCATTTTAAACAGGAAAGCGCACTATATTTATCATATCAAAATTCCGGGGAAAGTACAATGAAAATAATAGAAAGAGTTCTGCAGCATCGGCGGGCAGGTTACAGTACGCGGGCAGTGCTTTTTTTTCGTAAGATCCTGATGCGGCCATGAATCCTGAAAAAATTCTGCAAAAAGGAGTGTTTATGATAAAACGAGCTTTTCTGATCTTGCTCTGCCTGATCTTTATGATCTTTCACGCGGATCTCGTAACAAAAGGGGCTGCGTCCGGACTTCTTTTGTGGTATTCCTCCGTCGTCCCGGCGCTTTTTCCGTTTATGGTACTGTCTTCCGTTCTCTCCGCCTCCGGCGGGGTCCAGGCACTCATGCGTCCGTTCCCGGTAATCTTCCGCTTTGCCGGACTGTCGGCGGACGGCTGGTATGTTCTCCTCACCGGTCTTCTCTGCGGCTGCCCCATGGGAGCAAAGACATGTGCCGATCTTTACGCGGAAGGGCGGATCAGCTCCGGGGAGGCGAAATTTCTCTTTGCACTCTGCAATCATCCAAGTCCCATGTTTCTCGCAGGTTTCGTCTGTCCCATGTTTGCTTCCCAGGTCCCGTTGTCATATTTTGTCTTTTCTATCTACGCACCTCTGCTCCTTCTCGCGGTCCCGGCCAGCCTGATCTACCGGAGAGAACACGTCCGGGCCTCCTTTCCGGCCAGCATCACCGCAAAGGCACAGACGAAGCATTCCGCGATCGCTCTCAACGCCGCGATCATGAATCCTGACGCCCCATCTGTCAGCAGGCTGACCAGACCCGCGATCACACTCGACGCCGCGATCATGAATTCCGCGGAGATTCTCGTAAAAATCGGCGGATATCTTATCTTTTACTCCATCCTGATCCTCGTTGTCCGGAACATTTCCCGGATCCCTGCCCCGGTCCGGCTGTTTCTCTGCGGCAGTCTGGAGATCACCACAGGGATCCGTACGGTTCATGGCTCCCTTCCGTATCCGGTTTCCGCCGTCGCCGCAGCTGCCATCTTTTCCTTCGGAGGCTTTTCCGCCCTGTCGCAGACAGACGCGGTGATCCAAAGTGGGAAGTCCCATCAGAACTTTCCGGCAGATAAAGAAGAAGGTTTTCCGGTGCATGGAAATTTCCCGTTAAACAATAAGCGAATAAAAAAAACTGCCGGACTCTCCATCCGGCAGTATCTTCTCTGGAAAATTGCCCATTCCGCCCTGACTGCTGCATTTATGGCAGTTCTCACCGGCATTCTGGGATTTCACTTTTTTTAAATATCGGTTCTCATAAAATACCACTCCCGCATCCTCTCGCAGATCCGGTCCGGTCAGGCCGGTACGCCGTCGACAGCGTTTCCGCAATCAAGCCTCAGTGGAATCCTGTTTTTCCGGCTCAGCGCTCTCCTCTTTCTCAGTGATGATCCCGGAGGAAAGCTCCTTTCTGTTGGAGGAGACGATATCGTAGCTGGACTTCATGGAATTCATGAATGCGTCGAAGCGGCCCTGAGCGCCCTCCATCGTGTGGTTCATGATCGTCTGGAGACTCTTTAACATATCATCGGTATACTGGATCGAACCCTGACGGACACTGTTCGCATCAGCGACCGCATTGTCAACGATCGTCTGAGCCTGCGCCTGCGCCTGCTCGATGATCTCATTTGCCTGGGCATAGGCTCTCTGCATGATCTCGTGTTCATTTACAAGCTCGTTTGTCTGAGCAGTTGCCTCTGCGAGCATCGCATCCGCTTTGCTGTGAGCATCGGAAAGGATCGCGTCCTGATTGCTGATGATCTTCTGATACTGCTTGATCTCATCCGGGATTCTTAAACGGAGCTCGACTAAAAGCTCGTCCAGTTCCTCTTTATTTACGATGATCTTTGATGTAGATAACGGCTGAAATTTACAGCTGTCGATGTATTCCTCAATTTCATTGATTAACTGTTCAATTCTGCTCATGTTGTTTCCTTTTCCTTTCCCTTACGCCTGACTGCCCTGTCTCTCACGCAGTCTCTTATGTACTTCATCCGCCACATAAGGCGTTACAAAATTTGAAATATCGCCGCCGTAAGCCGCTACCTCTTTCACGGTACTGGAACTTAAATACGCGTACTCGAGACTTGTCGTCAGGAATACTGTATCGATACTCGTATCCATCACGCGGTTTAACTGGGCGATCTGGAGCTCATATTCAAAGTCAGTGATCGCGCGGAGTCCGCGGACAACGGCGTTCGCGCCGCATTCTTTCGCGAAGTCAACGGTAAGACCCGCAAAACTTTTTACCTCCACGTTCGGAATGTCTTTTGTGACCTCTTTTAACATCTTAACACGTTCTTCCACGGAAAACAATGGCGTTTTCGCACGATTATTAAGAACGCCGATGATCAGATGATCAAACAGCTTTGACGCACGTCTGATCACGTCGATATGTCCCAGTGTAACCGGGTCAAAACTTCCCGGATAAATTGCTTTTTTCATAATTTCTGTCTCACACCGCGAAAACCCGCGGTTTTTCTCCTCGTTTTATATCGTTCCGTTTTTGTATTTTGACCCGGCTTCAGCCTTCAGTCTCTGACCGCCGGATCTGTCTTCCCTTTTTCAGTCCCCTGAACAGATGATTCTTAATTTTTTCTCAGGAATACATGCTTATTCGTCTTATATTCCTTACTCTTCTCAATCTCATACCCGAGCGCTCCGGCCCAGGAAAAATCAGTATCGAGAGCTTCCTCGACGATGATCAGCGTCTCCTCATCCGCAAGAGAAGTGTCCCTCAGCGCTTCCAGCACCTTCTTCGGAAGATCCATCCGGTACGGCGGATCCATAAAGATAAAATCAAACGCCCTTCCTTCCCGGTCAAGCTTCCGGATCGCCTCTGTCACATCCGCGGACATCACACGAGCCCTCTCTTCCAGATGGGTCGTCTTCAGATTATCCCGGATACAGGAAATCTGTCCGTCTCCCTTGTCCACAAAGACCGCTTCCTTCGCCCCGCGGCTCAGCGCCTCGATCCCGATCGCCCCGCTTCCCGCAAAAAGATCCAGAAATCTCGCCCCGTAAAGATCATTCTGAAGCATATTAAACAGAGTCTCCTTGATCCTGTCCGTAGTCGGCCTCGTCTCCATTCCCTCGACCGTCTTTAAAAGCAGCCGTCTCGCGCTGCCTGCGATTACTCTCATATCTCAACCTCTAACTCATAAAATACCACTGCAATTTTTATTCTCCGCCCCATTATAATCGTATTTTTTCTATTATACAAGTGTTTTCTGAGCCTTTTTCAGACATTGCATAAACCAACGATAAACTCCTCCCCGCTGTCATAACCTCACTTTTCAATCCGCCATCCCACAGCGGTGAGCTTCCGCCTGGGAGCGTCTTGATCCGGGGATCTGGCTTCCTCTTAGCTCGCGGGTGACTGCGTTGGAAAAAAGATGCTACTTGTTTGAGCGCAGCGAGTTGTATCATCTTTTTTCCGCCTTTAGCAGTCTCCCGCAAGCTTAGAGGAACCATCCCCGCATCCCCGGGCGCTCCCAGGCGGAAACTCACCGCGTACCCCTCGCCAATACGTTAATCACCACGTACAGAAAAAAGCCCCCGCGATCAGATAGAATCTCTGAAATCCCATCCCATCGCGAAGGCCTCTCCCTCAGACGCTCAGGCTCTAACCCTTATTTGCCCGCCATCTTCTTCTCCTGTTCCTCGATCATCTTCTTAACCATATAGCCGCCGACGCTGCCGTTCTGGTAAGAAGTCAGATTGCCGTTGTAGCCGTTTGTAAGCGGCACTCCGAGCTCATCCGCGATCTCCATTTTGAATTTGTCCATCGCTTCCTTTGCTTCCGGAACTACTACACGGTTAGAAGAAGAACTGCTTGTGTTAGACATAAGATACGCCTCCTTTTAGTGTAATGCCTTTCCTGCTCTCGCATCGGGCATGTTTGATGGTACGTTCCTAGTATGAGCGTCCTGAAAAATAATACACTGGAAGGTTTTTCGTCAAATGTCATTTTTTGCGAACACCCGCATTCTCACACGCCTAATTCTCCTTAAGCGCAAGAAACGCGCAGAGATTCCCTCGCTTCTCTCCCATCGCCCGGTGGGAAAACAACTTATCCGGATTGCATCTTGTGCAGATATCGGTGACGGAAATATTTTTTTCCGGGACTCCGGCCTCCAGAAGGATCCGCCGGTTCGCCTCCCAGAGATCCAGCTGCCTCTTTCCGATCATGCCCATCTTCGACGGCAGAACGATCGCCCTGCAGTCTTCCTTAGAAAACGCGTCATAAAACTTGTCCGCAACATCCTCTCCAACCTCGTAGCAGTCACTGCAGATACTCGGTCCCACACAGCAGACAAGGTCCTCCGGCCGGCTTCCGTATTCCCGCTTCATAGCCGCCACCATCTTTTCTCCCATACGGTTCACGGTTCCTCTCCAGCCCGAATGGGCGAGTCCGATCGCACGATGCTTCGGATCCACAAAGTATAACGGCACACAGTCTGCAAAAAACGTCACGAGCGTCACACCCGGCATATTGGTCAGGAGACCGTCAATATCCCGGTAATCCCGTTCCTTCACAACTCCCTTTCCAAGATCATCTTCCGATACAACGCGGATATTTGTCGTGTGCGTCTGCCAGGTTAAGACCATCTTTTCCCGCTTTACGCCGAGCGCCGCCGCCATCCTGCTGTAATTTTCCAGCACATGTTCCCGGTTGTCACCGCGTGTGAAAGAGAAATTCATGGTCGAATACCAGCCTTCGCTGACACCTCCCATCCGCGTGGAAAACGCGTGAGTGACGATCCCGGTTGCATCAAGTGCCGGGAATGTCAGGTAGGTGACACCGTTATTTGTCACTTCCTTCATATGATCCGCCGCATCTGTTTTTCTGATCCACTGATCCATAATTTTCCCCTTTCCGAGATATCTCATGCAGAATTTTTTCATTCACCGATATGCGCCGTTCTCAGCCATGCGGAAAGTACGCATGCTTGTTCCGGATACACGATCAAAAGCATAATGGATTTTTGCGAGTCCCACGTACATTTGGCCTGAACCTTAAAATGCATCCCTGATATATGTGATCTCATCCCCATCGATCCCCGCCGCATCAAACCGGCACGGTGTCTCCTCCGGAAGCTGGTGGGAATACAGATAATAGACTGCCGCATTCCGGATCCGAAGAGCCTTTCTGTGGTCGATCGCTTCCAGCGAAAACCCAGCTGAACCACTGGCACGGTATTTCACCTCGATAAACACGAAATATCTTCCATCTTTCGCAATAATATCGATCTCGCCCTGTTTACAGCGGTAATTCCGCTCCAGGATCACAAATCCGTTCTGTTTTAAAAAGGCAGCAATCTTTTCCTCGTAGATGCTGCCCACTGCCCGATTATTTCTTGTCACAAAAATCCCCCATCGATGACTCGCTCATCTTTGTTTCTCTGATACCGCATTGCTCCGCACTTCGTGCTCCCGCAATGCTCAAAAACATTCATAATCCGCTCATTTTTCTTCGAAAAATGGCTGCTTATCACACAAACTTCGTAATAAATGTCCGTCTGTGGATCGGGGTCGGTCCGAACTCTTTCAGCGCCGCGATATGTGCGGCAGTTCCGTATCCCTTATGCTTTGCGAACCCATACTCCGGGTACTCCTTATCATACTCTTCCATCATGTGGTCCCTGGTGACCTTTGCGAGGATGCTTGCCGCCGCAATGGAAACGCTCTTCGCATCGCCCTTGATGATCGGCACCTGCGGGATCGCAACCTGCGGGATCGTCACCGCATCGTTTAAAAGGATCTGGGGCGCCGGGTCAAGTTTCGCGATCGCCTGGCGCATCGCCTCATAAGTCGCCTGCAGGATGTTGATCTCATCGATCCGCTCAGGACCCACGATCCCCACCGACCAGGCGATCGCTTTCTCCTTGATCTCCAGGAACAGTTCCTCTCTCCGGCTCTCAGAGAGCTTTTTCGAGTCGTTTAAATAAAGGATCTGGCAGTCCTTCGGCAGGATCGCCGCACCGGCCGCAACCGGCCCTGCAAGAGGTCCGCGGCCCGCCTCATCGATCCCGCAGATAAACGCACAGTCCTCATACTGTCTCTCGAACTCCCGCATGAGGGAGAGGCGTTCCAGCTCCTTTTCCAGTTTTTCTCCGGTCAGCACACGTCTTGCCATATCTCTTTACTCCTTATCCCTGCGTATTCATGTTCCACACTTTATTCCGCCGGCATCTCCAGCGTGATCCTTCCGAGCTTTCCGCCGCGGAACTCATCAAGAAGAAGTCTCGCCGCCTTTGTCAGGTCATTCACGCCTCCCTTTGTCAGGCATGCACGCGCCGTTGCAATCTCATCGAGGAGCTCATACGGCTTCTTTCCTTCCTCCTCGATCCCGTAACGCTCTTTTAAGAGACCAGGAGTGATCTCCTTAAGATATCCCGCAAGTTCGGAAGCCAGTTCATCTTTCTCCAGGATCTCATCGTTGATGGAGCCTAAAAACGCCAGTAAAAGACCAACTTTCTGGTCCTCAAATTTCGGCCATAAGATACCCGGAGTGTCGAGAAGCTCCACCTGCTTATTTAAACGGATCCACTGATTTCCCTTTGTGACGCCAGGTTTGTTTCCCGTCTTCGCAGCTGCTTTTCCGGCAAAGCTGTTGATGAACGTGGATTTTCCGACGTTCGGGATCCCGACCACCATCGCACGCACCGGGCGGTTTAAGATGCCGCGCCTTCTGTCGCGCTCGATCTTCTCCTTACACGCCTCCTGGATCAGGGCATTCAGCTGTTTTAACGTCGCTTTCGCTCTTGCATCGATCTTCATGACCTGGAAGCCCTGTCCCTCAAAATAGGAGATCCATGCTGCATTTGCCTTCTCAGAAGCAAGATCTGCCTTATTTAAAAGGATCACACGGCCTTTTCCGGCTGCGAGGCTGTCAATATCCGGATTCCGGCTGGCAAGCGGCGCTCTCGCATCCACAAGCTCGATCACGAGGTCTACAAGTTTCACGTCCTCTTTCATAGCGCGTTTCGCCTTTGTCATATGGCCTGGATACCACTGTATATTCATAGTAATCGTCTCCGTCCTTTCCTGCTACCGGACGAAACCAAGTCTGGAAAATGGCTGAAACCGCAGCCAGACGCGTCCGATGAGATTTTCCCGTTTTATATTTCCAATGCCGGAAAACCGGCTGTCTTCACTTGATTCCCGGTTGTCACCCAGGAGAAAATATTCATCATCCCCGAGCTCGACCGGATACTCGGCTGCCCCGGCGATCGTCGCCTCGGCAAGTCCATTTTCCGCTTTTAAGAGTTCCCCATTGATATAGACGGATCCATTTTTGATCTGGACCGTCTCACCGGGAAGTCCGATGATCCTCTTGATCCCCGGCTGCTGTCCTTCCCGTTCAAAGACGACAACATCAAACCGGACCGGTTTCCCGACATCATATGCGAGTCGGTTTATCAGCACCACATCTCCGGACTCCAGCACGGGTTTCATGGAACTTCCATTCATCTCAACCCTGCTCCCAAAACAAAACACGAGATAGCACGCAAGAGCGATCATGACTGCGCAGTCGACCGCCCATTCCGTGATCCGGTGAAGTCTGTTCGGTTCCTTTTTCTCAAAAAATTCCATGAAGGGACCTCCTGAATCCATGACAGAACATCTGTACTTTAATGCAAGGGGAATTCCTGCTGTTTTATTAAAAACAAAGGGACAATTTTCATTGCCCCTTTGATCTACTGACTCTCTGTACAGTTGTTATGAATTATTTTACTAATTCTTTAACCTTTGCAGCTTTACCTACTCTTGTTCTTAAGTAGTAAAGTTTCGCGCGGCGAACTTTACCTCTTCTTACAACCTCAACGTTCTCAACAGACGGAGAATGAAGCGGCCATGTCTTCTCAACGCCGATACCGTTGGAGTTCTTTCTTACTGTGAAAGTCTCTCTAACGCCGCCGTTCTGTCTCTTGATAACAGTTCCCTCGAAGATCTGGATTCTCTCACGGTTTCCCTCTTTGATCTTAGCGGATACTCTTACAGTGTCACCTACGTTGAAGCTCGGTACAGACTCTTTTAACTGTGCAGCTTCGATATTCTTGATAATGTCGTTCATTGATATGAACCTCCTTAAAGTATTCGATGTTCTTACCCGCATCTTCTTTTCCTGCGGCAGCGGAACATCTCTTATGATTTAAGTCTCCGTATTGACAGGGTTCTCCCGTCTTTCGGATACCACAGTTTTGTATTTTATCATACCGCAAGCCAAAATGCAAGCGGTTTTCTCATATATCGTGCAATTTTTTGGTCACGGTTTTTCGGTCTCCTGCTGTCTCAGCAATTCATCCAGGAATTTCTGCTCCTTTTTCGAAAGGACAGCGTCCTCCAAAAGTTCCGGGCGGTTCTTCAGTGTGCGGATGATCGACTGCTCCCTGCGCCATTTCTCGACATTTGCATGATGCCCGGAAAGAAGGATATCCGGCACTTTTTTGCCCATGAACACTTCCGGGCGCGTGTACTGCGGATACTCCAGAAGGTTATCGTGGAATGTCTCGAACTCCGCAGACACATTGTTGTTCAGCACTCCCGGGACAAGTCTTGAAATACAGTCGATCATCATCATCGCCGGAAGCTCTCCTCCTGTGAGGACATAATCTCCTGCGGAGAGGTAATCCGTCGCGATCATCTCCAGAACGCGCTCATCGACCCCCTCATAATGACCGCAGAGGAACACCAGATCCTCCTCCTTCGCGAGATCTTCCGCAATATTCTGATTGAAAGTCTTTCCCTGGGGAGTCATGTAGATCACACGCGGTTTCTTTCCGATCTTCTCGACAAGTGCCTCATAAGCGCGGTAGATCGGCTCCGCCTGCATGACCATCCCGGCGCCGCCGCCGTAAGGATAGTCGTCCACCTTTCCGTGGCGCTCCAGCGTATAATCGCGGATATTCACCGCCTCAAACGATACGATCCCCTTCGCTGCCGCGCGGCCGAGAATGCTGGTCTCCAGACCGTTCATGATCATCTCCGGGAACAGGGTAAGTACATGAAAATTCATCGCGGCCTCCCCTTACAGATCCAGAAGTCCCGGAAGAACATGGACAAGCATCTCTTCCTTATCAAGATCCACATCGAGAATGCAGTCGTGGATCGCCGGGAGAAGAAGTTCCTTTCCCTCCGGTGTCTTTACACAGTAGACATCGTTTGCTCCGGTCTCCATCACATCCGTCAGCGTTCCGAGCGTATCCCCTTCGTCCGTGACAACAGTAAGTCCGATGAGGTCGGTGATAAAGAATTCGTCCTCCTGAAGAGGCACTGCCTGGTCTCTTGTGATCAGAAGGTCCTTCTGGCGCCATCCTTCCACCTCGTTCATAGTGTCAACCCCGTCGAATTTCAGGATGACCATGTTTTTGAAGAATTTTACCTGACGGATCTTTAACTCCCGGCTTTCTCCTCTTCCGAGGTCCAGGATCACATGATCTAATTTTTTAAAGCGCATCGCGTCATCGGTGGTCGGATAGACCTTCACCTCGCCGCGCACGCCGTGCGGGGAGGTAATGACGCCTACACGAAGATATTTTTCCATATTTGTCTCCTATCGTAACTGTGAGGGAACCCGGGCAGTCAGCTCCTGTCATTCTATCAAGCACGGCACGGCTGATACCTGCCCGCAGAAACCGTCTCTGATAACAGAAAGGGGACTGCAGCCGGGAAAAATCCTGTCCACAGTCCCTCACGATTACTGAATTTCAACAATCACTTTCTTATCCATCTTGGAAGAAGCCGCCTTCACAACGGAGCGGATGGCTTTCGCGATCCTTCCCTGCTTTCCGATCACCTTTCCCATATCGGTCGGGGCAACCTTGAGCTCGATGACGATCTCTTCTTCTTTTTCAGATTCCGTAACAACGACTTCATCTGGATTATCAACCAGCGCTTTGGCGATAACTTCTACCAATTCCTTCATTGAATCCACCTCGATTACTGGATACCGGCTGCCTTTAAGAGTTTAGCAACAGTCTCAGTCGGCTGAGCGCCTGTTCCTAACCACTTCTTAGCTGCTTCCTCGTCGAATTTGATGGTGCTCGGCTCTGTGTTCGGATCGTAGTATCCAACCTCTTCGATGAAGCGACCGTCTCTCGGGGAGCGGGAATCTGCAACGATAATTCTATAGAAAGGAGCCTTCTTCTGACCCATTCTTCTTAATCTCATCTTAACTGCCATGACAATTTCACCTCCTTGGTTTCTTTGTGTATCAGCCATGCGGGAATCGCATTTGCCTTCTTATCATAATGCGGTACTTAGAATGGTAATTTCATCTTTCCAAGCATACCGCCCAGCCCGCCAAGCCCTTTCCGCTTTCCGCCTCCCATCATTCCAGGAAGCTGCTTCATGAGCTTTTTCGACTGTTCAAACTGTTTGACGATCCGGTTCACCTCGGCAATATCTACGCCGGCTCCCTTCGCGATCCTCTGTTTTCTCGACGGATTCAGGAGTGACGGATTCGCCCGCTCCTCCTTTGTCATAGAGAGAATGATCGCCTCCACTTTATCCATGGATTTCTCGTCTATTTCAACATTTCCCTTCATCTGAGACATTCCCGGCATCATGTTTAAGATGCTGTTCATGCCGCCCATCTTTTTGATCTGGCGCATCTGATCCAGGAAATCGTTAAAATCAAATTCTGCTTTGCGAAGTTTCTGGCTCATTTCTTTTGCCTTCTCTTCGCTCACCTCAAACTCGGCTTTCTCAATCAGGGAAAGGATATCACCCATTCCAAGGATTCTCGAAGCCATACGGTCCGGATAAAACTGTTCCAGGTCAGAGAGCTTCTCGCCCATACCGACGTAGAGGATCGGTTTTCCCGTCACGGCACGGATCGATAACGCCGCACCGCCTCGTGTATCACCGTCAAGCTTTGTTAAGATCACGCCATCGACGCCGATCTTGTCATTGAAGCTTCCGGCAACATTGACTGCATCCTGACCGGTCATCGCGTCGACAACGAGGATCGTCTGGTCGACATCGACTGCTTCTTTGATGTTGACGAGCTCATCCATCATGGACTCATCAATCTGAAGACGTCCTGCCGTATCGAGGAATACAAGATTCATGCCTTCTTTTCTGGCATGTTCCACAGCGGCTTTTGCGATATTCACCGGATTCTGGTTATCTCCCATTGTGAAAACCGGAACTCCGACTTTCTCACCGTTTACCTGTAACTGCTTGATCGCAGCTGGTCGGTAGACGTCGCAGGCCGCAAGAAGCGGCTTTCTGCCTTTTGCCTTGAACTTTCCGGCAAGTTTTGCCGTAGTCGTTGTTTTACCTGCGCCCTGAAGACCGATCATCATGATGACCGTGATCTCATTCTGGGGCTTTAAGGCAATCTCTGTGGTCTCGGAACCCATCAGTTTTACGAGTTCTTCGTTTACAATTTTTATTACCATCTGTCCCGGAGTCAGGCTCTCTAAGACATCCTGTCCGATCGCTCTCTCCTGTACAGAACTGATAAACTGTTTAACAACTTTAAAACTTACGTCGGCTTCCAGGAGAGCCATCTTGACTTCCTTCAGGGCAGCTTTTACATCCGCCTCTGACAGTCTTCCTTTGCCTCTTAAGTTTTTAAAGACATTCTGTAATTTATCGGCTAAACTTTCAAATGCCATGAAAACTCTCCCTCTGGCTTACAGCTTCCCGATCTCTTCGGAAATCGCTTCGATCCTGTCGATCAGGGATCGGTCGCCGTCCTTTTTGTATTGGCCAGCCAGTTCCTTAATCTCTTCTACCATTTTCTTTGTCTGGTTGAATTTCTCGACAAGCTTCAGTTTTTCCTCGTATCCGGAAAGAATCTTGTCACAGCGCTTCACCAGGTCATGCACGCCCTGTCTGCTGATTCCCTGTTCTTCGGCGATCTCGCTGAGGGACATGTCATTAAATACCACATCTTCATATACACGCCGCTGGTGCTCCGTTAAGAGCTCTCCATAGAAATCATACAGAAGACCCTGTGCTACAATTTTTTCCATATCAGGTCACCTGCGATATCATACTATAAACGGAGATGGTTGTCAAGTGTTTTTGCTTGACATTTTATTTATTTTAAATTTTTTCTTTTCAGATACCTGATATATATTTCTGCTAGTCTGGAAATATCCCATTAAACCGGGCTTTTCATTTTTTTCTGTAAAACATAAACACCCGCCGTCAGGCAGGTGTTTATGTACTCTTATATAGGAAGGAGCGATTATTTTATAAAGCTACCAGCACCATATCTTTTGCAGATTCCGGAAGTTCTTCACCATCCATGGATACGCTTAATACAAAGTTTACATGGTACTTTGTACTGATCTGATCCAGCTCTGCGAGAGTTGCAGTGATATCTTCTCCCTCAAGACCGGCGAGCTTTAAGAAACTGTCAAGATACATAGCCTCGAGATCGTGATCCTGGGAAATAATTCCGCAGATGAAACCGATAAAGCCTTCAGCCGTACTTACGGAGAACTCAGCCACGTTGATTAAACGGATCTTGTTGTTAAGCTCGTACATATGTTTCGAACTTTTATCAAGGTAAACGATTGAACCTTTTGCCTCTTTTACAGCTGTGTTAGCCATGTCAAGTAAATATTTAGTTTTTCCTTTTCCCTTCCGTCCTGCGATGATCTGAACCATAATGCACTCCTCCTTGGATTTTATATATTTTGTATAAAAAATCTCTTGTTTGTAAATTTATTATAGACTATTTGCTGAAAATTTGCAACCATTATTTCTAAATTTCGAAATAATTTCATACAAAAGCAGAATGTACTTCCAACACCGGTAGAATCTGCTGTCGACAGTTCTTTACGGTTGCCCGGGAGTAAAAACAGGACATGAAAACCTTCGGATCCCCCGAAAACTTTCATGTCCTGTTCATTCACGTATTCTTCCTCCTGTTTTCTGCTACCGGTCGATCTTCTCCATGATCGTCGACATATCCGAATAGAGGGCATCGCGGCTGTCCGCATGCATCACGACAGATGCGTACTCTTTCCCGTCCGCGTCCTTCTCCCCCATGATCAGGCAGTAGCCCGCCGCCTGGGTGGTTCCGGTCTTTCCTCCGAATACGGAGAGTCCCTCCGGCGTCTCCTTCTTTCCGAGCATGTAGTAGTTGCTGACACTCCAGGATGCGGTTTTATCCGATCCGTCCGCCCCTTTATAGGACGCCGTGTATGTCTTCGTTCCGATAATATCCCGGAACTTCTCATACTTTAACGCCTCATGGAACATCAAATAAAGGTCGTAGGCGGTCATATAGTGGTCCTCGTTCGTCAAGCCGTTGGCATTTGCAAAATGCGTCCCTGTGGCACCGATCCGGGCTGCTTCCTCGTTCATCATTTCAACAAATCCTTCGATCGATCCGCCCATATGAACTGCGATTGCGTTTGCCGCGTCGTTTCCCGACGGGATCAAAAGACCATAAAGAAGCTGCTCCAGTGTCAGCTTATCTCCGGGAACAACCCCCGCCATGGAGGAACCGCTCTCCGTGATTACCGACTCCTGAGGAACCGTCACCATATCTTCAAGATTTCCATATTTCAGGGCGACAAGCGCCGTCATGACCTTCGTCGTGCTGGCAGGATTTCTGCGTTCAAAAACATCCTGCGCAAATACGGCATTTCCCCCATCGAGCGGAAATACCCCGGCAGACTGCGCTGTGAGTGTTCCGTCTCCGTCGGTCCCATCCGTTACCACCGCCAGGTCTGCCGCAAAGCCGTCCGCCGTTCTTCCGCTGCCTGAAGATGCGAACGTCTCGATCCTCTGATCCAGGGCGTAGGTATTTCCCATATCTGCAAGTCCGGCGCAGCCAGTCGCGCCAAGGATCAGGCAGAACCCCACGATCCCCGGGATCCATCTTTTCTTCTTACTCATTACTTATACATCTCACGCCACTCAAGATCTCCGCGATCCAGAGCCTTGATCAGAAGCTCTGCTGTCGCAAGGTTTGTCGCAAGCGGGACGTTGTGGATATCGCAGAGTCTCACAGCCTTGTTGACATCCGGCTCGTGGGACTTCGGTGACAGCGGGTCTCTCAGGAAGATCACAAGATCGATATCATTGTTCTCGATCTGTGCTCCCATCTGCTGCTCCCCGCCAAGGTGGCCAGGAAGGAATTTATGGATATTTAAATTTGTGACTTCCTCAATGAGTTTTCCGGTCGTTCCGGTCGCATAGAGGTTATGTTTACTTAAGATCCCTTTATACGCGATACAGAAGTTCTGCATCAGTTTCTTTTTGGAATCATGCGCGATCAGTCCAACATTCATAAGAATACCTCCTAGAATTCCAGTTTATTTTGCTGCAGTCCGACGTTTAAAAGAACGCCGATGCCGATATAAAGACTTACCAGAGAACTTACACCATAACTGATAAATGGAAGCGGAAGTCCGGTATTCGGGAAAATCCCGGTGGCAACCGCAATGTTTGTAAATGCCTGGAATCCAACGAGAGCAGCCATCCCCGTACAGAGGAGCTTTCCGGTCAGATCTCTCGTTCTCCCTGCCATTCGCAGGCATTCAAATACGAAGAGAATGTAGAGGACCAGCACAAGCATGCAGCCCACAAACCCCATCTCCTCACCGATCACGGCAAAAATAAAATCGGTGTGTTCCTCAGATAAGAAATTTCCGTTTTTTACGGAAATGGCCGTCTCGTTGAGCAGACCTTTTCCATACAGCATTCCCGATCCGATCGCCATCTTTGAGTTATCCTGCTGGACATTTAAGTCTGAGAATTTTCCCGGATTGATGAAGGCGAGGATTCGGTTTACCTGATATCCTGTCAGGAACGGAACAGCGCCCCGCTCAGCAAGAAATACCGTGAGTGCCAGCCCCGGGATCCCGACAGCAGCCGCGCCGATGATCCACTTATAGCTGAGTCCTGCGACAAAGATCAGGCATACAATAATGAACACGATAACGATACTCGTGGACAGGTCCGGCTGTTTCATAATGAGAAGCAGCGGAACCGCAGCAAAAGCCCCGACGATGATCAATGTGCGGGGATCGTTGATCTTCTCCTGATTTCGCTGCAGAAACCAGGAGAAGAAAATGATCAGACCGATCTTAACAAATTCCGACGGCTGGAAGCGTCCGATCACAGGAAGTGTGATCCAGCGTCTCGCACCCGTTCCGGCTCCTCCAAACTGTCCTGCGACAATGATCGCCAGCAGGATCGCCACACAGGCAAGATAGATCACGCCGGTACAGCGCATCAGTTTGTGGTAATCCATCAGAGCCAGGAAGATCATGATCACCAGTCCGCCAAAAAGGCCGATCAACTGGCGGTTGATATAGCTTCTGTCTCCGTTTACCGCACTGTTGATCACAAGAAGCCCGATCACATTTAACGCCAGGGCGTAGAACAACAGACGGAAATTGAAGTTTTTAAAATTGTATTCTGAAAGCATGTATTAAAATGTCCCCTTAACCAGCAGTTCCCGAACCGGAACACTGGCATACAGGACCGGGAGCTTTTCTCCCGCCTTTCTCTGATCCATGTGGATCACCTTGACCTCCAGTTGTTCCGGATCGATCATCATATATCTTGATATGACTTTTATCATGTCGTTTTTTAACATCTCCAGGATTTCCGGCGTACATCCGGCCCGGTCCGCGATCAGCAGAAATTCAAGCCGTTTTTTCGCGATACTTCCGGAATTTCTCCCTGTCAGGATATGGAACAGTCTCTTTTTCATTTATGCCCTCTTTAAGAGGCCGCTAAACATATGGAAGAATCCTTTGTTTTTCTCAAGCCCCATAAGCGGCACCTCCTGACCAAGTATCCGCTTACAGATGTTAAGATAAGCCTGTCCGGCAAAGGAATTCATTCCCACCAGAGGTTCCCCCTGGTTCGTGGAGATCACGATCTCCTCATCGTCCGGGATCGCGCCGAGGATCGGGATTCCAAGGATATCCGTCACATCTTCCATCGACATCATATCCCCCCTCCGGACCATATCCATCCGGATCCGGTTCACGATGAGATCCATCTTTGAGATTTCTTCCGCCTCCAGCAGGCCGATGATCCGGTCTGCGTCACGGATCGCCGATACCTCGGGAGTCGTGACGACAAAAGCACGGTCCGCTCCGGCAATGGCGTTTTTAAATCCCTGCTCGATCCCCGCAGGACAGTCTAACAGTACATAATCACACTCTTCTCTCAGATCATCCACCAGCTTTCGCATCTGACCGGGAGTCACGGAGGACTTGTCCCTGGTCTGGGCGGACGGAAGTAAAAACAGGTTCGGATATCTTTTGTCCTTTATCAGTGCCTGCTTCAGACGGCAATTCCCCTCCACGACGTCCACAAGGTTGTAGACGATGCGGTTCTCCAGTCCCATCACCACGTCGAGATTCCTGAGACCGATATCTGTATCGATCAGGATCACTTTCTCCCCGAGCATGGCAAGTCCTGTACCGACATTCGCTGAGGTCGTCGTCTTGCCAACACCCCCTTTTCCGGATGTAACAACAATGACTTCACTCATAAGAATATCCTCCTGTATTAAGTTATGAATGTACTCGCATCTCCTCTGTTTTCAGAGATTGATACCGGATTGGCAAAAGCTCAAAAATTTTCCTGCGGGCAGACCTGCACCCGTTTTCTGATCTTTGCCCCTGGTACCACAAGATATATTTTACATGAAAAAAGCAAAAAATTCCAGTAAAAAATAGATTTTATAAAAGCTTTATAAAAGGAAACTGATACGGACCTCTTTTATATAAAATTCAGCGCACTCAGAAAGCTCTTTTTGATCGGTTCTTCGACAACTTTTCCGTTCTCAGAGAGGATCATCATCGGACCGCGCCCAAGATGGCGTCCTTTCTCCGCTTTTTTCAGGGAAAGTCCCGCGATCCGGACCGATATCGGTGCCATCTCAAAAGCAACGATCACCGCATCCTCATTTCCGCAGATCCCCGCATGGGCCGCCCCACGGAGCGCTCCTAAAATGATGATGTTCCCTTTTGCGCTGACTTTTGCTCCTTTTTCCACATCACCGATCACCACGATGCTGGTCTCTGATTCCAGCTCGTCCCCGTCCCGGAGATTCCCTTTATAAAACTGACCTGTGAGGGAAGACAGCTCCATTAGTCTCTCATTGAGTGCTTTCTCACATTTTCTCGTCCGGTTTCCGTCCGTGTCGAGAAGACACAGCACCTCGATATCGGAATTTTCCGTGATCGTCTGCACAACACGGTACTCTTCCTCCGGAGTCAGGTCCCGTCCCTCCAGGGTCAGCGTCATCTGGGCAGCTCCCCAGAATTTCGCCGTCGCCTTGAACTTCTTTGCAATCGCCTGAAGAACCTCCTCAAAATCCAGGTCTTTCTCCAGATAGACCGTCATTCCCGCTTTATTTCCCTTGATTACGACAGCATCTTTCATCTTGAAATCCCCCTTTATGTAACTTCGGCAGGTAAACCAGACCGCCGGTCCGTCAACGCCTTACAGCCCGGCAGATTCGCCGGGCTGCAGCTTTTTGTCTGTGCAGTGCGTGGACTAGTCTCCGATCTCTACGTTCGAAGAGTTCAGCGCACTGTTATTCAGAATGTAATTCAGGTCTGTATATCCGTAGTAGAACCGGTAAATATTTTTCGCCGCCGTCGCCGCGTTGGAGGAAGAATATCCGTATAGGATATTCACCGTCACCGCGATCTCCGGATTCTGGTATGGAGCAAAGGAAACGAAGAACGCGTGGTTAATGCGGTGTCCGTTTTTAATCTCCTCAGCGGTACCTGTCTTACCGGCGATATCGACTTCCAGGTCACTGAAGATCTTTCTCGCAGAGCCGTCAGAGATTACACGGCGCATTCCGGTGTGGACAGCGTTCCATGTGGAATCTTTGACGTCGATGGTCGAACGTACTTCCGGTGTGAAATCTTTTAAGAGATTTCCCTGGGAATCCGTCATCTTGTCGAGCAGACTCAGTTTGAATACCGTTCCCTTATTGGCAACTGCCGTGATATATCTGGAAAGCTGGATATTGGAGTAAGAGTTTTTACCCTGTCCGATCGAAGATGCCTCCGTTTTCTCCGTCGTCATCTGCGGCTCTCTCTCAGCAATCTCGATTCCGGATGTCTCATCGAGTCCGAACATGGACGCATACTTTTGGATCTTCTCGATACCGAGTTCCGGTGAATAGTTTCCGTTTTCATCCATGGAGAGGCGGTGTCCCATCTCAGAGAAGAACACGTTGCAGGAGTTCTGGATGCCGTGGACCACATCGAGAGGTCCATGCTGTCCCGGGTAGATCCAGCAGCGCAGCGCCGGTGTGATCTCCTTGTAGATACCGGTACAGTTCACCGTATCATTCAGCCCGATCACGCCTTCCTCAAGAGCCGCCACCGCGATGATCGGCTTGAAGGTCGATCCAGGCGCCTTCTGTGCCTGTGTGGCATTGTTAAAGAGCGGCAGGGACTGATCGTTATTTAACTTGTTGTAGTACTCCGCATCCACGGTTCCGGAGAACTTGTTGTTGTCGTAGCTCGGGTAGGTCACGAGTGCCCGCACCTCACCGGTGTTGACGTCCGTGATCACGGCACTGGCAGAACACGGGTCCAGGGCAAGCTGGGCAGGTGTGATCTCGATATCGGAGATCTTGTTTCTGATAAACTGGAATGCGTACTCATCTCCGCCCGCCTCCAGCATCCGGACTTCATTCTCGTCGTAAGCCAGAATATTCTGGTCATAGAGGGCGAGGCAGAGTTCCTTTCCGGACACGGTGCCGTTATTGACAAGGTAGCGGAAGATCTTCTTCGTGAACGCCGCATCGTTCTGCAGGTCATCCATCACATATTCCACGATCGTCTGGTAAATACTGTCCGCATCAGAGTATCTGGACTCGATCTTCAGCTTTGTCGTATCGATCCAGCTCTCCGCGATCCCGTCGTACAGGTAATCCCTGAGGCTGATGGAATCGTTCTTCCATGCGTTGTATGTGTCAGACTCCTGGTCGATCTTGTCTGTCTGTATGATCCCACGGTCGGAAAGCAACGTATAGATATACTGCATGTAGGCAAACATGTCTTCCGGCAGGTCTGCCATCTTTCTCGCGGATCCATCCGTGAGCTCGCTCCGGATCTGTGCGAGGATCTGTTCTCTCGACTGGCTGTACTTCGCATAGATGTTTTTCTCTGTCTGGGACGCCTCCGGCGCGGAAAACGCTGCAAGGTCCAGGACATTGTTGTTGATCAGCTGGTAGTAGACATCCTTCACAGGGATCGGGATATTTGCCGCCTTCTTGTAATCGTTGTCATCAAGATCACGGTTCACGAGCTTGTCCGTGATGATACCGGCAAGCTGCTGCTCCAGAATGTGATACACACCGATCTGGAGATCGCGGTCCAAGGTCAGGTAGATGTCATGTCCTGCCTCCGGCTCTGTTCTCTCAACGACCTCAAGGATCCGTCCCATACTGTCCACATACATAGTCTGGGAACCTTTCTTTCCCTGAAGCTCCGTCTCCATGGACGCCTCGATACCGGTCTTTCCGACAAGGTCCGTCAGCTCATAGTCCGGATTCGTCTCCCGGAGTTTTTCGAGCTCATCATCCCAGACTTTTCCGATGTATCCGATGATCGGTGCAAAATAAACGCTGTCATTGTATACACGGATCGTTGATTCCTCGATGCCGACGCCTTTTAAGTTCGCGGAGTTTTCCAGAACATCCGTCATGGTCTCTTTGCTGACATCGGAGGCGATGGTCGTGGACTCATATTTCCGGTACGCGGTGAGTCCCATCGTATAGCGGATATTGATGATCCCGAGAGCTTCCTCATCGGTAAGTTTGATCGGGTTGTCATTGTCATCCTTCAGCTGGTCCAGACCGTAATATTTTACCCTGGCGTCAAAGACTTCCCTGGCCGTCACATCGGACGGATATTTTCCATCCGCGTCATCCAGTTCATCCGTCTTTTTTAATCCGTAATAGTCACTCAAAAAGCGTTTTCTCGCCGCCTCGCTGGTGGTCGTGAAGATCATATTCCCGGAGGAGTCATAACCCACGGAAAAATCTCCTTCCACGTTCTCGCCGTGACGGTTTAAGATCCGGACAAGATCCAGGAGCATCCGGTTTCTGTCGTTGGATCTTTTGTAATCTCCGTTATCCTGAAGCGTCACATTGTACGACAGTTTATTATATGCAAGAAGATTCCCGTTTCTGTCATAAATATTTCCGCGGGTACCGGCAAGACTGATCTTTTTTTCCGTCTTTGCCATATAGTTTTCCTGGTACTGCTCTCCTTCCATGATCTGAAGATTGAACAGGCGCATGCCAAGGATCGCGTACAGCCCCACAAATACCACCGCCAGGATCACAAGTCTTGACGACAGCAGCTTTTTCATAAACTCTTTCAGAATTTCAGAAAAATCGTTAAACAATCGTTGTGTCTCTCCTTTTTTCCATCTCTTCCAGTCTGCGGCTGATATAGAGGAACAGCCGGTACAGGATCAGTGTTGTCACCACGGTGAAGATCATCTCCGGCAGGATAATGTTGATGAAATAATAGCCGAAATGTAATCTTCCCCGCACCAGGAAGCCGAATACATAAAGATAGAAATTATAAAACACTTCGTTCAGCGCTGAAAGCACCAGCGGCAGCGTAATATAGTCCTCATAATAATACTTCGTGCAGATTCCGTTTACATAGCCCATCCAGATAAAGATCAGCGTGTGAAATCCGAGCGGACCTCCGGACGAGAGGTCCATCAGAAGTCCCGCGATCAGTCCGTATCCCATCCCCCAGGCACTTCCCCGGATAAACCCGAAGGAAAAGACAAGGATCACCATGAGATTCGGATATACCGCCAGGAACGGCAGCAGCGGGAAAATACAGGTCTGCACGATAAATGCCAGGATCACCAGCAGAAAACTCGCGATGATCCGCTTCATATTGCTATTCATTGATCTCCGGCCCCGCATCCTTTAAGTCTGTGATCACCAGGACCTCCTGAAGTCTGTCGAATCTCGCGGCAGGGATCAGGTATCCTGATTTTGTCAGGTTGTCATTGTAATCTACCGTGATATCCGTCGCATATCCCACGAGGATTCCTGGCAGGAATTTTCCGCTGATATTGGAGGTGACGATCATGTCACCGTCCTTGATATCATCGTCCTTTTCCATATAGGAAAGCTTTAACCGGCCGTCTTTAAACAGCTGAAGATCTCCCGCGACGATACAGGAATCCCCGGACTGCTGCGCCATGGCGCTCACACGGCTGGAGTCATCGATGATCGAGCGGACTGTCGCGTAGTTCGCTCCCACATCTGTGACGATACCGACAAGACCGCCTCCGGCGATGACGTTCATATCCTCTTTGATCCCGTCATCGGATCCTTTGTCGATCCGGAATACGGAAAACCAGGAACTCGAGTCTTTTGCAATGATACGGGCACCGATCTTATGGTACTGCATATATTCCTGATCCAGTTCATAGAGACTTCTGAGGCGCTCCAGCTCGAACTGTTCCGAGCGGAGTCTCGTATTTTCCTCCGTCAGCTCATCCACTCTCGTCTTTAAGGTCTCATTCTCTGCCAGAGCCGTCTTCAGTTTTCCGACGCTGCTCAGTTCATTGTAGAGTCCGCCGCCGACCCTGTTCACACCGGACTGGATCGGCACCAGCACATATCCCACCGCGGTCCGCAGCGGATTTAAGATGCTTCCCCTGATCGTCGTAATACCGATCATACAGATACAGAGAAGCGACAGTCCAAATAGAAAATATTTCGTATTGTTTTTCATGTTTCAAAAATTCCCCGTTCTCTCAGGCTCACATAGGAATTATCTCCGATAATGATATGGTCCAGAAGCGGGACTCCCATGAGCTTTCCTGCTTCCATGACACGTTCTGTAAAGAGGCAGTCCTCCCTGCTCGGCGTCGGATCCCCGCTTGGATGGTTGTGGAGCAGAATGATCCCGCAGGCCCTGGACCGCAGCGCCTCGATAAAGATCTCCCGCGGCGTCGCGCAGGAGGCATTCACCGTTCCGATCGAGACTGTTGTATCCTTTAACAGAATGTTCTTTGTATTCAAAAGCAGAAGTTTCAGATTCTCCTGTTCCAGATGGCGCATTTCCTCCATATAGAATGCAGCCACCTTTGACGGCGCATCAAAAACGACCGTCTTTTCTGATGCCGCCGTTTTCCAGATCCTCGCCGAAAGTTCTCCGACGCACGCGAGCTGGATCGCTTTCACTTCCCCGACCCCGCGGATCTCTTTATAATCCTCCACGGCGCCATGGAGGAGTCCCGCCAGCCCCGGTGGATTTCCGGAATTCAGAATCTCCTCCGCCATCTCCCGCACCGGGATATTCTTTGTCCCGGATCGCAGGATCACGGAGAGGAGTTCCGCATCAGAAAGCGACGCCGGGCCTTTCTCCAGCACCTTCTCATAAGGGCGCTCCGAGACCGGCAGCCCCTTCATCGTCTTTCCACATTTCTTTTCCATACTGACATCCCGCCTTTCCGGTCTCTCCAGGTACACGGTGCGGCAGATATCCCCTTTTTGTTATCCGTACATTCCCCGGCTGACAGAAGTTTCCCGGAAAACAGATCTTCCTACAGGAAACGGTAGATCAGGATCGCAACGATCACGCCGATGATGCTCGCCATCGTGATCCGGATGCTGAGTCCGAACGTGATCACAAGGATCCCGAGGTTTAAGACGAGCGGATCGTTCAGTCCGAACGATTCCCCGAAATTTAACCAGGAAAGTCCCGGCACTCTCGCTGTCATCTCTCCGATAAAGCCTCCAAGAACGATCCCGGAAAGCAGAAGGAGAAGCAGGACCCAGGAGCTTTTACTTTTCATACTGTTGATTCCTCCCGATCGCCGGGACCGCATAGCAGTCCCGGCACTTTATGCACAGAAGTTTAGCATATTTCCGGCTCAAAAACAATGAGTTAAGAAAAAGTTCACATTTACAATGTCACGATACCAGCATCGACTAATTTCTGCAGGGACATCAAAATACCGAGTTTTGCGTGGAACCAGGTAAGTCCTCCCTGGAAGTATACCGCATACGGCGGCTTGATCGGACCATCGGCGGAAAGCTCGATGGAGGATCCCTGAACGAAGGCGCCTGCTGCCATGATGACGTCGGAATCGTATCCCGGCATCGCCCACGGTTCCGGAGTCACAAAGCTGTCCACCGGCGCTGCCGCCTGGATGCCCTCACAGAATTTGATCACGCCTTCCGGTGTGCCGAAGGTGATCGCCTGGATGATGTCGTGACGGCTCTCCGTTCCGTTCGGAACGACGCCGAATCCAAGCTTCTCATACACATTTGCAGCAAAGATCGCACCTTTCAGTGCTCCCGCAACAACGGTCGGGGAGAGGAACAGTCCCTGATAGAGAGACTGGCTGACGCCAAGGCTGGCGCCGACCTCTTTTCCGAGTCCCGGAGCTGTCAGGCGGTATGCCGCTCTCTCCACACAGTCCTTCCGTCCGACGATATAGCCGCCGATCGGGGCAAGTCCGCCGCCCGGGTTCTTAATTAAGGAACCGACGATCATGTCAGCTCCTACATCCGTCGGCTCCAGCTCCTCGACAAACTCCCCGTAGCAGTTATCGACCATGCAGATCACATCCGGCTTGATGGACTTGATAAAGGAGATCAGTTCGCCGATGCGCTTTACGGATAAGGTCGGTCTCGTCGCATATCCCTTGGAGCGCTGGATCTCGATGAGCTTTGTGCGCTCGTTGATCGCTTTTCTGATGTTCTCGAAGTCGAAATCTCCATTCGGAAGAAGATCCACCTGGCTGTAGGTGATGCCGAATTCCTTTAAGGAGCCGACGGAATCACGGATCCCGATGACTTCCTCCAGCGTATCATACGGCTTTCCGACCGGGGAGAGGATCTCATCGCCCGGGCGGAGATTTCCGGAAAGGGCGATGGTAAGCGCGTGGGTTCCGGAGATCAGCTGCGGGCGAACAAGAGCGTCCTCCCCGTGGAATGCCTTCGCATAAACCTCTTCCAGCGTGTCACGGCCAAGGTCATTGTAACCGTAACCGGTCGTTCCGGCAAAATGAATATCGCTGACTCTCGCCTCCTGCATGGCTTTGATGACCTTCAGCTGATTGTACTCCGCTGTTTTATCGATCGCCTCAAAGCGGTCATGCAGACTCTTTTCGATCTCCCTTCCGTAATTTAAAACTTTCTCAGAGATTCCAAGCTCTCCGTACATCTTTGTAAGTTCCATGTCTTCTCCTTTTACTTTATCACAATTCCTCTGTCCTGCAGATCTTTTAACATCCACGCGAGGATCTTTTCTCTGTCAAAATCAAAGTTCCCCTGGTCCACCCAGGTCACTTCTTTTTCCCTCTTAAACCAGGTAAGCTGGCGCTTCGCGAAATGTCTCGTGTCGCGCTTGATGATGTAGACGGCCTCATCCAGGGAAATTGTCCCTTCCAGGGCATCCAGAATCTCCTTGTATCCCAGCCCCTGCATGGATACCATCTCCCTCGTGCAGCCCATCTCTTTCAGTTTTTCCACTTCCGCCAGCAGCCCGTTCTTCATCATGAGGTCCACCCGCAGGTCGATCCTCTTATACAGGCGGCCGCGGTCCATGTTGAGCACATAGTAGGCAAAATTGTAGGGCGATTCCTTTTTGCGCTCCGCCTCGTTGTGGGAGGAAATCTTTGTCCCGGTCTTTTTATAAAACTCCAGGGCGCGGATCACACGCTTTACATTGTTCTCATGGATCGCCTCCGCTGATTCCGGATCCACTTCCTTTAACATGTCGTGGAGAGCGGAAGCTCCTTTCTCTGCCGCCAGGCGCTCCAGCTCCTCCCGGTATCCCGTATCCCCGTCGTTTTCCGTGAAGTCGATGTCATTCACCAGCGCCTGGATATAAAATCCAGTCCCTCCGGCGATGATCGGGATATGTCCGGCCGCGTAGATCTCCTCCATAGCCTCTTTCGCGAGTTTCTGGAATACGACAACGTTAAATTCGTCCCACGGGTCCAGAACGTCAATCAGGTGGTGGCGGACACCGTCCATCTCCTCCTTCGTCACCTTCGCAGATCCGATATCCATGTGGCGGTACACCTGCATGGAGTCGGCGCTGATGATCTCCCCGCCGATCTTTTTCGCGAGTTCCACGGAGAGGGCGGTCTTTCCGGACGCTGTCGGCCCGGTGATTATGATCAAAGGCTTTTTCATCATACGATCCTCTTGAATTTCTTTTCCATCTCATATTTGCTGATCGCAACGATCGTCGGTCTCCCGTGCGGGCAGTTATATGGATTCTCCAGTTTTAACAGTTCATCGATGAGCTGATCCGCCTCCGCGAAGGACAGCTCGTTGTTTCCCTTGACTGCGGCTTTGCAGGACATGGTGGCGATCCGGTCGTAGACGGACTCCACATTCTTCCCCATGCTGTCGTCGGAAAGACCGTCGATGAGCTCCATCAGGAGATCTTTCTTTGCCAGGGAGAACAGGTTGTCCGGCACTGCGCGCACCGCGTACTCATTTCCGCCGAACGGTTCGATCTCGAACCCGATGTCCGTGAACACCTTCATGTGGCGCTTTAAGAGGTCTGCCTCCTGAAGGGAAAGTGTCAGGATGATCGGCGGGCTTATGAGCTGGGAAGTGTACTCTCTCGTCTTTAATGACGCAAAATTCTTCTCAAAGAGAACTTTCTCATGGGCGGCATGCTGATCGATGATATAGAGGCTGCCGTCATATTCCACGAGCCAGTAAGTCTCAAAGACCTGCCCGATCAGGCGGTGGCGCTTTCTCGCAGATTCCGAGAGGAGACGGTTGTCGAACATCTCCATCTGGGTCGGCTGGAGGTCTTTTGTTTTTTCCGCCCGGGGTGTGATTCCCGGCTGGTCCTGTTCAGACCGTACTTCCTGACTATCTTTTCTGTCCGCAGAGTCAGCACTCTTTGTCACGGCACCGGAAATTCCGGCTGCCGGAGGAACCGCACTCATTTTTCTTTCTGCCTGATCCGTTCCCGAAAGACCTTCCATGATATACTCTGCCGTCTGTCCGGTCGATTGTCCGGCCGCCGGCTCCGGTTTCAGTTCCCTCGTGAGCGGCTTCGGAGGCAGGATCCATTTGCTCTCCTGCTTCTTCTCCCCGTAGGTCGGGCGTTCTTCGCGGATGCCCATCGCCTCCATGCGGCGGTGTTCAAACGGCTCCGGTCCATGGGCGTTTTTCGCCGCCGGATTCATTCCACTCCCCGGCACCGGATTCCGTGCCACGGCAGCTTCTTCCTTTGCAAGCTCGCGCTCTTCCTTTTCCGACATAAGACTCACATTCGGGATCAGCTCTTTCCCGGAAAGCGCGTCGAGAACCGCCTGCGAGATCACTCGGTACATATTCTCGCCGTCTTTGAATCGAAGCTCCATCTTCGAAGGATGAACGTTCACATCGATATACTCCGGCTCCACCGTGAGGTGCAGCAGCGTGAACGGGTATTTATGCTGCATCATATAGCTCTTGTACCCATCCTCGATCGCTTTGGAGACGAGTCCGCTCCTGATATAGCGCCCGTTGATAAAATAATTCTCAAAATTCCGGTTTCCCCGGGCGATCACCGGCTTTCCGATAAAGCCCGAGATCTTCACGATCCCGGTCGACACCTCGATCGGAAGAAGGTTTGCCGCGATCTCCCGCCCGTAGACCGTGTAGATGATGTCCTTCAGGTTGTGGTTTCCCGAGGTGTGGAGACGGCTCTGGTTGTTCACGATGAGCCGGATCGAGATCTCCGGGTGGGACAGGGCGATCTTTTCCACGAGATCCGCCACATGAGCGCCCTCCGTGGCCTCCGTCTTTAAAAATTTCCGCCTTGCCGGCGTATTGAAAAAGAGGTTTCTGGAGATAAACGTGGTCCCCTCCGGTGCGCCGATCTCCTCGAGACCTTTCTCCTCACCGCCTTCGATCCGGTATCTCGATCCGGTGAGACTTCCGGAGGTTTTTGTGATCAGTTCCACCTGGGAGACTGCCGCGATACTGGAAAGCGCCTCACCGCGGAATCCCAGGGAAGACACGGTAAGAAGATCTTCTGCCGTCCGGATCTTGCTTGTCGAGTGGCGCAGAAAAGCCAACGGCAGTTCTTCCTTTTTGATCCCGCAGCCGTTATCCGTGATCCTGATAAACCCGATGCCGCCCTGGCGGATCTCCACAGTGATCGCCGTGGAACCGGCGTCGATGGCGTTTTCCATTAACTCCTTCACCACGGAGGCCGGCCGCTCCACGACCTCGCCCGCGGCGATCTGGTTGATCGTACTCTGATCCAGAACCTGAATCGGCATAGTCTCTCTCCCTCTCTTTCTTTTTCAATCCCTGCTACTGCCAGCGGTTTTTCAGCTTCGTCTGCAGCCGGTACAGGGTATTTAACGCATCGATCGGGGTCATGCTGGAAAGCTCCAGATCCCCGAGTTCTTTTATAATGTCATCGTCCTTCACGGTATCAAAGATCGACATCTGGTTGAGATCCACCTCGTCCGGCTTCGCCACCGCCTTATGCTGCGGGGACGCGCTCATCTGGGCAATCTCTTTTGCCTGGGCTGTGATATCGGCGCTCGCGAGCTCCTCAACAAGCTCCTTCGCGCGGGCGATCACCGGCTCCGGAACACCCGCGAGTTTCGCGACCTGGATTCCGTAGCTCTTATCTGCCCCGCCCTTTACGATCTTTCTGAGGAATACGATATCATCCCCCTGCTCCTTGACGGCGATGCAGTAGTTGTTGACACCGCTGATGGTCCCCTCAAGCTCCGTGAGCTCATGATAATGGGTCGCAAACAGCGTCTTAGCGCCGAGGATCTTCGGGTTGCTGATGTGTTCGATGACTGCCCAGGCGATCGAGAGACCGTCAAAGGTACTCGTGCCGCGGCCAATCTCATCGAGGACGAGGAGACTGTTCTTCGTGGCATTTCTTAAAATATTTGCAACCTCCGTCATCTCGACCATAAAGGTACTCTGTCCGGATGCCAGGTCATCGGAGGCGCCGACTCTCGTGAAGATCCTGTCACAGATCCCGATGTTCGCCTCGTCAGCCGGAACAAAGCTTCCGATCTGCGCCATGAGGACGATCAGTGCCGTCTGTCTCATGTAAGTGGATTTACCCGCCATGTTCGGTCCCGTGATGACGGCGATCCGGTTCTTTCCGTTATCCAGATATGTGTCGTTCGCGACAAACAGGCTGTCTTTGATCATCTTCTCGACAACCGGATGACGGCCGTTTTTGATGTTGATCAGTCCTTTTTCATTGATTTTCGGCTTCACGTAGTTATTCCGCATGGACACTGTGGACAGGGAGGTAAAGACATCAATGCCCGCGATCGCTTTCGCAGTGCTCTGGATCCGCAGGACCTCCGCAGCGATCTTATCGCGCACATCGCAGAACAGATCGTACTCCAGAGTGTACAGGCGGTCCTCCGCGCCCATGATGATGTCTTCCAGCTCTTTTAACCGGTCTGTCGTGTAGCGCTCTGCATTTGTCAGAGTCTGTTTGCGGATAAAATAATCCGGGACCAGGTCCTTGAAAGAGTTTGTTACCTCAAAGTAGTATCCGAACACCTTGTTGTATTTGATCTTTAAGTTCTTGATGCCGGTCTTTTCCTTCTCCTCGGTCTCAAGATCCGCCAGCCATGCCTTTCCTTCCGTCTTCGCCTTCCGGTACTTGTCGGCTTCCTCGCTGTATCCGTCCTTGATGATGTTTCCCTCACGGAGCGAGATCGGCGGCTCATCGACGATGGAGCGGTCGATCAGCTCATAGAGATCCCTCAGCGGATCCAGATCCTCGTTCATTTTCTTTAAAAGCTCACAGGAGAACTCCCCGAGAATATCTTTAATATACGGCAGCATCTCCAGGGAATTCTTAAAGGAAAGAAGGTCCCTCGGATTTGCCGTCTTATAGCTGATCCGCCCCATCAGGCGCTCCAGGTCATAGACGGAATTCAGGTACTCCCGGATCTCCTCCCTGGAGATATAGTTCATGTTCAGCTCTTCGATCGCCTGCTGCCGGCGCTCGATCTCCATCTTGTCGATCAGCGGCTGTTCGATAAAGGAGCGGAGAAGTCTCGCCCCCATGGCCGTCTTTGTCTTATCGAGGACCCAGAGAAGGGAGCCTCTCTTCTGTTTTTCACGCAGTGTCTCCACAAGCTCCAGATTTCGTCTTGTGGAGGTATCGATCATCATGAACTGCCCCGTTGTGTACGGTGTGATCTTCGTCAGATGGGACAGGTCATTCTTCTGCGTCTCATAGAGATACTGAAGGACCGCACCGGATGCGATCATTCCGTTCTCATAATCTCCGAGTCCAAGTCCCTCGAGACTCATCACATGGAAATGCTCTTTTAAGATCTTCCTGCAGTCATCATCCGAGAAAAACCGGTTCTCCAGTGCCGTCACGGCAAAATGATACCGCTCTTTTAACTCATCCATATCAAGTCCGGACATGAAGAGTGCCTCATTGCACACAAGCTCCGACGGCGTGAACTTGTTGATCTCATCGAGAAGCGCCCGCTCACTCGTCACCTCCGTGACAAAAAAATCGCCGGTCGTGATGTCGACCGTCGCAATCCCGTAATTGTTTCCGGTATACACAACTGCCATCAGGTAGTTGTTCTTTGTCTCGTCCAGAGCCTGGGAGCTCGTAATCGTTCCCGGCGTCACAACGCGGATGACTTCACGCTTTACAAGACCTTTCGCGAGCTTCGGATCCTCCATCTGCTCCGCGATCGCAACCTTATAACCTTTCTGGACGAGTCTTGTGAGATAGCCTTCCACCGCATGGAACGGGACTCCGCACATCGGAGCCCGTTCTTCCAGACCGCAGTCCTTTCCCGTCAGTGTCAGCTCCAGCTCCCTCGAAACCGTCTTCGCATCCTCAAAAAACATCTCGTAGAAATCACCCAGCCGGTAAAAAAGGATACAGTCCGGATACTGCTTTTTTGTCTCGAGATAATGTGTCATCATTGGTGAAATCTGTCCCACGTCTTTTCTCCTATTCCATAACATGCCCACAGCGCCCGAAGCACTCGGCTCCGGGCGTCACATGTTTTTCATCCTTATTATTTAACAAGGGAACCCATATAGTAGAATCCCTTTGCCTCGTCTAAAGAGACATCCACGCTCTTTCCGATCAGGGACGCGTCCCCGGCGAAATGTACGACTGTGTTGTTGGAAAGCCTTCCTGTCACAAAGCCGGCCTCGTGGGTATCGATCTCCTCCACAAGGACTTTTTGTACCGTTCCCTCATGGCGCTTTACAACCTCAGCCGCAATATCCTGGACTTCCTTTAACAGGCGGTCAAAACGGTTCTTTACGATATCCTCCGGAACCTGGTTCGGCATGGCCGCCGCCGGAGTTCCGGTGCGCTTGGAGTAGATGAAGGTGAAGGCGCTGTCGTAGCGGACCTTGCGCACCACGTCCATCGTCTCCTCGAAGTCTTCCTCAGTCTCCCCTGGGAATCCCACGATGATATCCGTAGTCAGGGAGATATCCGGGATCGCCGCGCGCAGTTTCTCCACCAGTGCAAGGTACTGTTCCTTCGAATATTTCCGGTTCATGCGCTTTAAGATCTCACTGCTGCCGGACTGGAGCGGCAGATGTAAATGGCTGCAGATCTTCTTCGAATCCCGCATCGTCTCGATCAGCTCGTCGGAGAGATCCTTCGGGTGGGAAGTCATGAAGCGGATGCGCTCCAGTCCTTCGATCTTCTCGACTCTTCTTAAGAGCTCCGCAAAGGTGATCGGATGTTCCAGATTCTTTCCGTAGGAGTTGACGTTCTGTCCGAGAAGCATCACTTCCACAACACCGTCAGCCACAAGCTCTTCGATCTCTTTGATAATGTCCTCCGGCTCTCTGCTCCTCTCGCGTCCGCGCACATACGGCACGATGCAGTAACTGCAGAAGTTATTGCAGCCGAACATGATATTGACGCCGGACTTGAACGGATATTTTCTCTCGACCGGGAGTTCCTCCACGATCTCATTCGTTCCTTCCCAGACATCCACCACCATCTTCTTTTCCATGAAGCGCTCGTAGAGCAGCTCCGCAAGTTTGAAAATGTTGTGGGTTCCGAAGATCAGGTCAACATGGCGGTAACTCTTTTTGATCTTTGCGACAACCTCCGGCTCCTGCATCATGCAGCCGCAGAGCGCGATCATCATATCCGGATTTTTTCTCTTCACGCCGCTCAGATATCCAAGACGGCCATACACCTTTAAGTTCGCGTTCTCACGCACGGTACATGTATTGTAGAGAACGAAATCCGAGTTCTCATCGGTTCCCTCCACATATCCCGCTTCTTTTAAGATCCCAAGGAGCTTTTCGGAGTCTCTGGCATTCATCTGGCACCCGAATGTATTGATAAAACAGGTGAGCGGGCGTCCTTTTTTCGCGCTCTCCGCCTCCACGAGCTTTTTCACCTGTTCCATAAAGTACTGCTGTCTCGCCGGTTCCTCCGTCGGAGCCCCTGCGATGATATTTTTATCTGTCATTCTTATGTTTCTCCAAATTTCTAAATTCAATCCTGAATGATTATAACCAAGATTCTCCGAAAATGCAACCTTGTTGTTTCACCTTACTTCCGGATCTGCCCGTCTCCGTAGATGATGTACTTCGTGGACGTCAGCGCAGGAAGTCCCATCGGACCTCTCGCGTGGAGTTTCTGGGTACTGATCCCGATCTCAGCTCCGAATCCGAATTCGAAGCCGTCGGTGAATCTTGTGGACGCATTGACGTAGACAGCTGCCGCATCCACCTCATTCAGGAATTTCTGGGCATTCTCGTAATCCTTCGTGATGATCGCCTCGGAGTGACCGGTATTGTAGTGGTTGATGTGGGCGATCGCCTCGTCCACGGAATCCACGATCTTGCAGGAAAGGATATAGTCCAGGTACTCTTTCCCCCAGTCTTCCTCCGTCGCCGCCGTAAATTCCGGTACGATCGAGCAGGCGTCCTCATCTGCGCGGATCTCCACGTTCTTCTCATCCAGACGCTTTTTCATGAGCGGCAGGAATTCCTTTGCGATCTTCCGGTGCACCAGTGTGGATTCGCAGGCATTGCAGACGCCGATCCTCTGGGTCTTCGCGTTGAAGATGATGTCGAGCGCCATATCGAGATCTGCACTCTCATCCACATAGATATGGCAGTTTCCGGTTCCGGTCTCGATCACCGGCACTGTGCTGTTCTCCACGACCGTGCGGATCAGTCCGGCCCCGCCCCGCGGGATCAGGACATCGAGATATCCGTTCATCCGCATGAACTCGCGCGCCGTCTCATGGCTCGTATCTTCGATCAGGGCGATCGCATCCTCCGGGATATTTTCCTTCTTCAGTCCATTCCGGATCGCTGCGACGATCGCCTTGTTGGATTCCAGTGCATCGCTCCCGCCGCGGAGGATCACAGCATTTCCTGCTTTAAAGCAGAGAGCGAACGCATCCGCCGTCACATTCGGTCTCGCCTCATAGATGATCCCGATGACGCCTAACGGGACGCGTTTCTGTCCGATCAGCAGTCCGTTCGGGCGTTTTTTCATGGAGATGACCTCACCCACCGGATCGTCCAGTCCGACAACCTGGCGCATGCCTTCCACGATGCCTTCGATGCGTTTATGGTTCAATTCCAGGCGATCCACAAGTCCCGGAGCCATTCCTCTCTCCTTCGCTCTCGCAACGTCCGCCGCATTTGCCTTTAAGATCTCGTTCTCCTCATCCAGGATCTCCTGAGCAGCTGCCAGAAGTCCTGCATTCTTTAAATTTGTCCCCATTTTTCCGAGAACATAGGAAGTTTCCTTTGCTTTCTGTCCGATTTCTGTTAACATGGCTGTTCCTCCCTGATCCGTGTTCCGGCATCCCGGTCTTTGCACCGGATCACACGCTTTTCTGTCACGATCAAATCTACATTCTTATCATACGGTCCCACCGGGATCTCCCCGAGGATCTGGAACTCATAGGCCAGCGCGATCGTCATATGACCGTCATGCTGTTCCAGATACCGGTCATAGAATCCGCCGCCTTTTCCCAGACGGGCACCGGTTTCCACAAATCCCATTCCCGGGACCAGGATCGGCGCCGTCCGGAGGATTTCTGATCTGGTCTCATCCGCTTTTCGGCATCCGTTCTTTGGTTCCATGATATGAAATGAACCTTCCGAGAGATCCTGCTCCGACTCCGTCACAAAAAACTCTATCGTCTCCCCGGTAACTTTCGGAAGACAGATGATGTATTTTTGTGCCCGGAGTTCCTCCAGAATCTCCCCGGTTCCCGCCTCCCAGCTCAGGGACGCATATCCATACACGGCTTTCGTTTCTGCAATCTCCGGAAGACCCAGGACGCGTTCCGCGATCTCCCTGTCAAGTATCCTCTTTTCTTCTTCCGGCATCGCTTTCAGACGGCTCCGTATGTCTTTTCTGAGCTCAGCTTTCTGTGTTTCCCACATTTCCGTATTTCTTTCCGAGGTCTGTCACGGAGCCGTCCTTCTCAACGATCGAAATGTTGTTCAGATGGCCTCTGAGACTTGCCTTGATGTCAGCGACATACTGCTTTCTGAGCGCCGCCTGCTCCTCTTTCTCCGTATCCGTAAGTCCTACGGACTGGGATTTATGGTAAAGTTCATTGATTCTGTCGATCTGTTCCTGTTTCATGTAATTTTCTGTCCTCTCTGTTTGTTTCCGGGATCTGCGGTTTTCCCCGCTTCCGGAAGGCAGGTTCCTGCCATCTGATGCACACTCACGCGAAGATGATGATCGACGCAAGCGACTGCGCAAGGCACCCGAATATGCCGGGATACCTTTTTTACGCGTGAATACTCTGGATATAATCCAGCAGCGCAAATTCGCTGCTCTTATTTGCTTTAAAGAGTGTTCCGATCTCCTCACCCTTTAAGATGCGCCACATGACTTCCACATCGTCTGCGTTCGCGATCACCATGTCGGCACCGCTCTCTGTCGCGATCTTTGCCGCGTGAAGTTTTGTCGCCATTCCTCCGGTTCCGACGTCGCTTCCTGTGGTCCCTTTGCCCATCGCCATAAACTCATCAGTCAGGTCATCCACCTGGCTGATAAACTTTGCATCCGGATTTTTCTTCGGGTCATCCGTGTAGAGCCCGTCGATGTCGGAGAGAAGGAATAACAGATCTCCCTCGACAAGAGCCGCAACGATGGCGGAAAGGCGGTCATTATCACCGAATTTGATCTCATATGTAGATACGGTATCGTTCTCGTTTACGATCGGCACCGTTCCGAGTTTTAGAAGTTCATTGAACGTATTTTTCGCGTTTGCGCGGGAAGTATCGTCCAGGATCGTCGCCTTTGTGATCAGGATCTGTGCCGCCGTCTGGTTGTACTCGGAAAAGAGTTTCTGATATACCATCATGAGGCGTGCCTGACCGACCGCCGCGTAAGCCTGTTTCTCGGCAACCGTCTCCGGCTTCTTTCCGCCGAGCGTCTGGCGCCCCGTCGCGATCGCACCGGAGGAGACAAGGATCACTTCTTTTCCCATTCCTCTCATATCGCTGATGACGCGGACCAGTTTCTCGATCTTTGCAAGGTTCAGGTCTCCGGTCTCCGCATGTGTCAATGAGGAAGATCCGATTTTGATCACGATCCTCTTTTTATCTTTTAATAATTCTCTCTCTGTCATATGAAAGTCCCCTTTCCAACGGAATCAGGCAGTACCGCCTTTTTCTCCGGCGCACTGCCGCTTTTACAGTTTAACCTACCGCTGCATACCGCTTGATGATCTCTTCCGCAACCTTCAGGCCGTCCATGGCCGCCGATGTGATCCCTCCGGCGTACCCGGCTCCCTCGCCGCATGGATAAAGCCCCTTTAAACTGCTCTGAAGGCTCTCATCGCGGCAGATCCTGAGCGGTGATGACGTACGGCTCTCGATTCCTGCAAGGACAGCGTCCGCACGGTCGAATCCTCTGATCCGCCTTCCGAACTGCTCCATCCCTTCAAGAAACGCTCCGTTTAAGGCCTCTGGCATCAGTTCCCGCAGGTTCGCGAAGGAATATCCCCCGCAAAACACAGGTTCCACATCTCCCAGGGCCACCGTCGGTCGGTTTGCGGCGAAATCGCCGTAAAGCTGGACGGGGATCTTTCCTCCGCCGAGCGCGAATGCACGCTCTTCCAGGGTTCTCTGGAATGCGATGCCGCCCAAAGGACCGGCTGTCGGGAAATCGGCCGGAGTGACCGCCACGATCAGGGCACTGTTTGCGATGCCGCTGTCCCGCTTAAAATTGCTCATTCCGTTGACCGCCAGTCGCCCTTTTTCCGATGAGGCATTCACCACCATTCCTCCCGGACACATGCAGAACGAGTAGACGCCGCGGCCGCTGGTTGTCTTCGCGGTCACTTTATACGGCGCGGCGCCGAGTTTTCCGGCGTCCTCCAGCCCGTACTGGTTCCGGTTGATCTGCGCCTGCGGATGCTGGATCCTGAGTCCCACCGCAAACGGCTTCGGCTCCATAAAGACCTTCATCCTGTCAAGTTTCTCAAAAAGATCTCTGGCACTGTGTCCCACAGAGAGAATGACCTTCTCTGTCTCGACCACAGTCCCATCCGCGAGCTTTACTCCGGAAACTCTGCCGTTTTCCTCCAGGATCTCCGTGACTTCCGAGCGGAAATGGACCTCCCCGCCTCCGGCGATGATCCTGTTTCTCAAATTTCTGACCACATCTCTCAGCACATCGGTCCCGATGTGAGGTGCATGGTCATAAAGGATCGACGGATCCGCCCCCATCTCCACAAAGGTGGAGAGGACTTTTCCGTTCCTTCCCGAAGTATCTTTTACAAGTGTATTTAACTTTCCGTCGGAAAATGTTCCGGCTCCGCCCTCACCGAACTGGACGTTCGAGCGGATATCGAGCGCCGGATCCCCGTTTTTCCAGAAATCTTCCACTTTTTTCGTTCTCTCCTCAACGGCATCTCCCTGTTCAAAAAGGATCGGGGCATAGCCGTTTTCGGCGAGTGCCAGCGCCGCGAACATCCCGGCAGGACCTGCCCCGATGATCACCGGGCGCTTTCTCATCTCCTGCGTTCCATGTTCCGGGTACGCATATAGTTTCGAGTCTTCTGCCCGGACATTCTGGTTTGCCGCCTTTTTGATGACTGCTGCCTCTTTTTTTCCGCCTGCAAGTGTCACATCCACAATATAACTGAACAGCAGATTCGGCTTCTTTCTCGCGTCGATGGACCTGTGGACGATCCGGATCTCCCCGATCGCCGATTCATCGATTTTTAAGAGCTTTGCCGCCTTTTTCTTTATCGCCTCTTCCGCGTGATCCACGGGAAGTGTGAGCTGATTGATCCGGATCATATGTATGTTTTTTCCTTTCCTGTCTTCCCCGGGCTCTGTTTCCTTCCGATCCGGAGAATTTCACCTGTTTTTCCTGTCCCCGGACAGTTTTTCTGTATCCTGGGACGACCCCTGCGGCTGCATGCGATCCGGCTGCATATCCGGATGACCATGCCCACTGCAGGTTGTATCCGCCGCAGATCCCATCGACATCCAGAAGCTCCCCGACCATGTAAAGTCCGGGAACGCGTTTTGACTGCATAGTTTCCGCTTCTATCTCTGTTGTATCGACACCGCCTGCACAGATCTGGGCCTGTTCAAAAGGATTTGTCTCCTTCACCGGGATCACAAACTCCCGGATCACAGAAGCCAGACTGTCCAGCTCCTCTTTCGTCAAGAGTCCCGTCTGTCTTTCGGGCCGGATCTTTGCCGCTTTTAAGAGCACCGACGCGAGTTTCTTATTAAAAATACCGTTTAAAAATGTCTCGGCAGTTTCCCCCGAAAGGCAGGATCTCTGCTCCTTCAAAAGATCCCGGACTTCTTCTTCATCCAGATCCGGCAGAAAGTTCAGGACCGCAGACACCTTCTGCTTCCGATCCAAAAGCTTCGCCGCATACCTGCTCACCTGGAATACCGGGATGCCCGAGATCCCGTAGTCCGTGATCTGGAGTTCTCCCCGGTCTTTTGCCGCTGTCTTTCCGTCCCCGGTCCGGATCTCCACAAGGCAGTCCGTCCGGACTCCGGAGGCTTTCGGGAGGAGATTTCCTTCGCATTTCAGCTGGACAAGCGCCGGGAGCGGCTTGATGATCCGGTGTCCAAACTGTCTCGCGAGCTCATAGCCGCTTCCGTCGGATCCTGTTCCTTTTGCCGCCATGGAACCGCACGCTAAGATCAGGAAATCACCTGTATAGATCCCACGGTCTGTCTCGACCGAAAAACGGTCTTTCTGTCTTTTCGCGTTTCGGACTTCACATTCCGTAATGATCCGGACTCCCGCACGGTCCGCTCCCCGGAGCAGTGCATCGAGGACCGTCTGCGCCTGGCCGGACATCGGATATATATAGCCGCCGCGGTCCATCGTCAGGACACCAAGTTCCCGGAAGAACGCTGTCGCGGCGGACGGTGGAAAATTCCGGATGGCAGCTGTTTCAAATCCGCTCTGATCACTCCTGTAGCAGGACGGATCCATATAGAGGTTTGTCAGGTTGCACTTGCCGTTTCCCGTTGACAGGATCTTTTTTCCCGGTCGGGCCGTGTGCTCCAGGACCGTCACATCCGCACCCTGTTTTGCCGCAGTGATCGCGGCCATAAGTCCTGATGCACCGCCGCCGATGATGATCCCTTTCCGTCCTCTGAAACTTTCCGCCATTCTATCTCTCCCCTGTACCTGATTTACGGCAACCGTTCATCTGTGCGATGATCCGCGCATGGAACCCAATCACAGATCATCCGGGGATCATCCCGCCGAACGGTTACAATTTATATTAGTATATCGACCTGAACGCAAAATTTCAAGTATCAACTGCTGTAAGATTCCAGATAACTGAATATTTCTGCCATTGTCGGAAACCAGATCCCGGTCATCAGCCGTTCCTGTTCTTCCTCCGGAAATTCTGCGAGCGGCATGTGGGTAAAGAGATCCGTGGTCTCCTTTCCCTTATCGTATACGATCAGATATCCTTCCTCGGCAACAAGAAAATATCGTTCTTCGTCCTCCGCCATCGTCTCATGTTCCACCTGTTCCTGGTTTAAGACCACATGGATCTCCTCCGTCTCCTTCGCGAAGACCGGCTCTTCCACAGACTGCTGCATCTGTACCTCCTCTGTTCCCCGGGCTTCCTCCCCCGCAGTCATAAGGAACAGCGTGATCAGGCTGGCGGATGTCAGAAAGAAAAAGAAAAGAAAGCAGGATACATACTTTTTCATAGGAATATTCCTCCTTTTATGAAAGTATCTGCTTTCTTTTTCTATTTTAAACATATATTTTTTACATTAAATGAAGCTTTCTGAACCCCCTGAGAAGTTTCGTTCCGCCCGGCATGGTCTTAAGTTCCGCCGCAGACAGGGCGCCAAGCTTGATCAGGAGCACACCGTAAACGATCACTGCGACCATCATCGCAAACATCGTAGAAAGCGCATTGCTCTTTACCGCGAGATGCACAAGCTGATAGGAGCCAAACGTGAAGAGTCCCATCACTGCAGAAGCGATCACCGGGATCACAACGGTCTTTTTCATCTCCTGCCGGTAACCGAGAAGATTCCGGATGGATCTCGCATTCATCAGGCACATGAACACCGCGAACAGGATATTCGCAAATACCATGCTGTAGATTCCCATATGGAATCCCAGCGCCATGATCTCAAGTGCGATCAGATGGAGGACAAGGGAGATCACCGCGTGAAAGATCGGAAGACGCATTTTGTCGATTCCCTGAAGGATCGCGTTCGTCACCGTAGAGACGGAGTAAAATACGACCGCAAGAGAACCGTAGATCGTCATCCGGATCGCCAGGGTATTATCTCCGGAGAACAGCAGGTTATTCACCGGTCCCGCAAGTACCGTAAGTCCCACAGTGGACGGGATCGCCACAAAGCAGGAGAAACGGATCGCAGATGCCACGCGCTCTCTCACAAGCTTTTTGTCTCCCATCGCCACTGCCCTGGATACGGACGGGATCAGGGAGGACGAAAGGGCATTGGAAATCGCCATCGGCACATTGATCAGCAGATGGTATTTTCCTGTATACACTCCCCAGATGGAGGCAAATTCATCTCCCTGTCCGAGAGTCTTAAAGTTGTATGCGAGGATCCCGTTATCCAGCACGCTGTTTAAGTTGTAGATCGCGGAACTAAGGATAACCGGAACGACCGTGAAGAACAGGACTCTCGTGATCTCCTTATAGCTCTCCACAAATTCCGTCTGATCCCTGCGGATCTGACGTCTGCGGACGTTTCTGCTGATCGCAAAGAGGAAAAGCAGAAAGATCAGCGCTGTGAAGGCGCCCGCACCTGTACCGATCGTTCCTCCGGCAGCTCCCCAGGCGTTGGAATAGCCGGTTCCTGTCTGGTTCTTTAATACTTCTGTCTTTAACGCCTCGTTAAAGAGAAAGCTTCCTGCAGCCACGCTGATGATGGCATTTACGATCTGTTCAAAGACCTGGGAAAAGGCCGTTGGCACCATGGTTCCCTGTCCCTGGAAATATCCGCGGAACACACCGAGATACGCCATGATCCAGACCGTCGGGGCTAATGTCTTTAATGCAAATGCCGCATAAGGCATAAAGAATACGTCTTTCGCAAAGAAATCAGCGCCGAACCAGATCACTGCGGCCGCAAATGCACCAACGATCGTTGCATAGCAGAGTGCCGCGCGCAGGATCCTCGCGGCGTTCCGGTATTGTTTTCCTGCAAGTCTCGCGGAAACCATCTTCGACACGGCGAGCGGCAGGCTGTAGGAGGACAGGAGCAGCGCAATATTGTATACATTAAACGCAGTTCCGTAATACCCCATTCCCTCATCACCGATGATGTTGATCATCGGGATGCGGTATGCGATACCGATGATCCTCACCACGATGGACGCCACCGCCAGGATACTTCCCTGGACGACGAAATTGGATTCCTTCTTCTTTTTCTGTCTGTTACTTTCCATAAATTTCAGCTTTATCGAACCTGTCTGCTCCTACAATGCAGATCCAGGTCTTTCCTTTGTTAAGCATAACTTCCTTTCCTTCAGAGTCATAGTAGCGGGTCGGTCCGAAGTCCCCATCCTTTTTCCAGGAGACCGGAACGCACTTTCCTCCTGTAAAGACATAACCCGCTCCGCCTTTGTGGACGTTGATGTTGAGGTAATCGGTGCTGGCATAATGTCCCCACTCCACGTACTGGAAGATGACATTTCTGACAGCGATCTGTCCGCTGTCGCCGTTGTGTTTTCCGCCGTACTGGAAGCGGTAATATTTTCCGTCTCCCTCATTGTACTCAAACCACGGATTGTTCATCGCATAGGACGGATAGAACTTATACGCGTCCTTTGCGTCTGATTCTGCCGGGACATAAGCGTTTTTTGAGAACTGGAAATGTCCGCTGTAGGTATCGCTGTAGGAAGTGCGGTAGCCCAGCTGACCGATGGTCTTGTTTAATTTCGCGCCGCTTGTGTAGGCGTTATGCGGTGCCTTCTTGTCCTTTGTGCGGTAGAACGCATTTCCGCCTGTGCCATCGACACCGTTGATATTGTCCACATTTTTGAGGTACGGAACCGCGAAGGTACTCTGCCCATAGTGGGCATAGATCGCGTCATACTCTCTTGCGAAGTATGTATAGTAAGTACGGCAGCTTCTGACGGAGCCGATCCTCTCAAGATCGTCGTAATCCTCAAAGATCGACATAAACCGGTTCATATCGCCTTCCACCGGCGCCTCATAGACTACATCCGCCCGGTTAATCCCGTACTGGGGCAGAGATGCCTTATCATTGCTCATCATGACCGCGACCGGGCGTCTGTTAGCTTTCGCCACATCCACCATCTCACCGGTCAGGTAACTCTGGATCTTTCCGTCGACTTCTTTGCGTTCCTCCGGACCTTCCGGTTCCGTCTCCGCCTCCGTCGTCGGCTCTGTCTCGAGGACGATCGTTTTTGTCTCCTTTGGCGTCTCTGTCTCCGCCTCCGTCGTCACGACTGTTTCCTCCGCTTTCTTCCCGCATCCGGAGAGCGCTGCCGCTGCCATCATGATTCCAATACCAATAATAAATGCTCTGCCCCGTTTTCTCATCTCCTGTAACCCCTCCGTTCCAGAATTTCTCTCTGCATGTCCTCCATCTGGATCCGCTCCTCATCCTCCATATGGTCGTAGCCGGATAAATGAAGCATACTGTGCGCTACTAAGAATGCCAGTTCTCTCGTCTGAGAGTGGCCATACTTCTCAGCCTGCTCTTTCACCTTATCCACGGAAATTACAATATCCCCCATAAGTAATTCCCCTGTATCCGGGTCGAAGTATTCCTCCGGCGTCTCTTCCAGGTGGGAAAAGTCCCCCGGCGTCTCAAAATCACACATCGGGAACGACAGCACATCGGTCGGGTTGTCGATCCCGCGCATGTCAAGATTGATCTGGTGGATCCCGGCGTTGTCCGTCAGGAGGACATTCACCTCCGCGTCATACGGGCATTCCACGTAATCCAGGGATTCCTCGATCACATTTTTTATGATCTCCTCGTACGGGAGATCCAGCTTTTCTTCTGCTTCGTACTCCACTGTCACTGTCATCTCTGTTCCCGTCCTTCCCGGCCGTCCTTCTGATGTTCCCCGCGAGATCTTCTCTCCGGTTTCTCACGGCCTTCATATTCATCATATGCTTTTACGATCTTCTGAACAAGCGGATGTCTGACCACGTCCTCGTTTGAGAAACGGCAGATCCCGATATCGTCGATATTCTTTAATACTTTAAGCGCCACATCAAGCCCCGACACCTGACCGGCAGGCAGGTCTTTCTGGGACTGGTCGCCGGTGATGATGACCTTGGAACCGAAACCGATCCTCGTCAGGAACATCTTCATCTGGGCCTGGGTCGTGTTCTGGGCCTCATCCAGGATGATGAACGCGTTGTCCAGGGTTCGTCCGCGCATGTACGCGAGAGGCGCCACTTCGATCAGGCCTTTCTCCGAATTGTGGAGGTAGCTGTCCGCGCCCATGATCTGGTAAAGAGCGTCGTAGAGTGGGCGCAGATACGGGTCGATCTTACTCTGCAGGTCGCCCGGAAGAAAGCCAAGCTTCTCTCCCGCCTCGATGGCCGGGCGCGTCAGGATGATCCTGCCAACCTCCCCGTTTTTGAAGGCCTGGATCGCCATGGACATACCGAGATATGTCTTTCCGGTTCCCGCAGGGCCGACGCCGAACACGATCATCTTTTTCCTGATCAGGTCGATATACTGTTTCTGTCCCAATGTCTTCGGTTTTACCGGTTTTCCGTTTATGGTATGGCAGATGATATCGCGGTCCAGGGAAAGCATTTCCGTATCCTTATCGTCAAAGGATAGCGCCAGAGCGTAGTCCACGTTCTGTTCCCCGATCTCCTCGCCGCGCTTCGAGAGCTCCAGCAGTGTCGAAAACACGCTCTTTGCGCGCTTTACTGCGTGATCCGGTCCGATGACCTTGATCTCTCCGTCACGCGCCACCATGGATACGTGAAGTGTCCGCTCGATTTTTTTCAGATAACTGTCAAACTGTCCGCAGACTTTCCGTTCATGTTCTGCCGGAATGTCTATGATTGTCTCAATGATGCTCATCTAATGTCTGAATCTCCTCCTGATCTTCCGGGATGGGGGAGCTTTTCGTGATGTCCTCCACCACCGTCAGTGTTCCATGGATCTTCCAGTGGGATCCACTTCTCTCTATTTTAACATCACTACCAAGGATTTGTATACCTTTTTCCGTAAGATTTTGCATATATTCGTTCAAATAACGGTCCGCAGCGTCTGATACTTCCGTTTTTGTGAGGACTTTTTCATAGGGGACATATTCCCTGGCGGTGAGGATCCCGACGTAGACCGGAAGGTGAAAATTTTCCGAAAGTCTGAGCTGGGTCTCCTCCATAAAAAGTTCCCAGGTGCTTTCTTTTTTTAAGTCCGGCATCAGAAAATAAAATTCTGCGCCGGCAAATTTCAAAAAGAGTCCCCGGCGTTTCTTTCCCGTCGCTGCACGGATCTCCTCCGTCTCCGGGATCGTCCACCCGGCAGTCTTTGTCGTCTCAGCATATATTTCCGCATCCGCATGCACCTTATTTGTCTTTACGAGCGTCTCCGAGTCGTCGTAGATCGGAAGTTTCCCCGATACCAGGATATCACCAGCCGCCACCGTGTCACCGGCTTTCACGCACGCGATCCCGTTTCGCACGATCATTTTTATCACGGTACCGTCCGCTTTCGCCGCAAGATTACAGGGCGTCTCCGGCTCTTTTTCTGCTTTCAGGATCCCGTCATTTTCCCGGATATGGACGGTAAGTCTTGTGCCGGTGAGTTCCGCGGACACCCAGCTGATCTCCGGAAAAGCGTTTCTGATCCTGTTTTCCAGGTCCGCACAGGAGATTTCGCTCTTTCTCATCCCGCACCGGACCGGGACCGCGTCTATGAAGTGCAGCAGTGTCTCATCCGTAAACCGGCAGTTTCCGTCAAAGGAGATGTCCCACACATAAAAAGATGAGACGAAGATCAGCAGAAAAAAAGCAGCAAGTCCTCCGACCCAGAGGCTCCGGCGGCGTCCGGTGATTATCCAGAAGGGAAGTCCGTGTTTCTCTGTGATCCTCAGGCGGACCCCGGTCTTTTCGGCAATAGATTTTAAGTGTTTAAAATCCCGAGGCATGATCTTAAAGTACACGGACCGTTTCCCTCCGCACTTCTTCTCTCTTTCTTCGGTCTCGATGTCCCAGATCTCAATTTCTCTCTGTGCCGCGATATTAAAAAAGCGCTCCATCCCTCTCCCATCGATCCGGACTTTCACGCTTCCCTCCCGCATATCTCTGATCTTATTCAAACCGGATCACCTCCAGGCGGCCGGATATCTTCATCTCATCTTTATCATAATAGCAGATCTTTAATTTTTTTCCCGAAACAGAAAGGATATCATGTCTGCACCGGATCCGGATCTCCGTATCGGTATAGACGAGAATACTCCTGTAATTTTCAATATGTACTGCCCGTGTCCCGATGAACGTCAGGACTGTCTCCCCGCCCACCGCATCCGCGAACACACCCGCGGAGTCCAGCCGGGGAAAGCCGCCCTTTTTCTGCTCTCTCATACCATGCTCCGCCGGATCATGCCTTACAGAAGTTTATGTACAGTTCCTTTTTATTATTCCAGGAGAACAAAGAATGTTCCTAAATAAGAATGTGCCTTGGCGCATTCTCGCGCCGAGCGCGGTCGCTTGCGACAACCTTCATCTTCGCGCGAGTGCGCATCTTAGGCACGCAGTGCCTTTTTGTTTAACAGGAAGTTCCAGCGGAATTTCCTGTTAAATAAAAAACCGCACCCACCCTCCGGCACATAGCCGAAAAGCAGATGCGGTTATAATGTTCATTTTCAACCGTAAAATGCGGTTTTTCCGTTAGTTTTTCTTCTTGAGCTGTCCGCGCACTGCACCAAGAAGTGTGAATGCGATCAGCGCCAGGAAGAACCAGCAGATCGGGGTGTTGAAGAATACGACCGGATTACCGCTGGACTTTAAGAGTGCGGTACGGAAGTTCTTCTCCGCCATCGGTCCAAGGATCAGACCGAGGATCGCCGGGCTTGTCGGGATCTTTACTTTACCCATGAGCCAGCCGATCACGCCTGCAATTAACATCGTTCCCACATCGTAGAAGTTGCTTCTCATCGCATAGCTTCCTACGACGCAGAGGATGAAGATGACCGGTGTAAGGATCGTCTTCGGAACGCTAAGTACCTTTGTGAAAAGGCGGATGCAGGAGAATCCAAGGAGTACCATGATGGTGTTTGCCACAAACATTCCAAGGAAGATCGTGTATACAAGAACCTTGTTTGTCTTAAAGAGCATCGGTCCCGGGGTAAGACCCTGGATCGTCAACGCACCGATCATGATGGCTGCTACGGCATCACCAGGAACACCGAGTGTCAGCATCGGGATCATTGCACCACCGGTAACACCGTTGTTTCCGCCCTCGGAAGCAGCAACGGCCTCCGGGCTTCCTTTACCGAATAACTCCGGATGTTTGGACATTCCGCGGGCTGTGTTATATCCAACGAAGGATCCGATATCAGCACCTGCACCAGGGATGATACCGATCATGGTTCCGATCAGTCCTGTTACCGGAGCAACACGAAGGATCGTCTTTACATCGTCCTTTGTCGGAAGAAGTCTCGTTACACTCGCATCAATCTCATCCGTGCTGTAGATATCCTCGATCGTCTCGAACGCCTGGCTCATTGCGAAGAGTCCGATCATGACCGGGATGTACTGGATACCGGAGAGAAGGTTTGCGTTGTCCGTGAAACGGATGTAGCTTGTTACGCTGTCGATACCGACAGTAGCTGTTAAGATTCCTAAGAATCCGCAGATCAGGCCTTTTGCCATGTTCTCACCGGAGATGTTGGCAATGATACAGAGACCGAATACTGCAAGTAAGAAGAACTCAGCAGAGCTGAACTTTAATGCAAGTTTTGCGAGCTGCGGGCTGATGAGCCATAAGCAGAGAACGCTGACAACACCGCCGACATAGCTGGAAAGTGTTGCGATACCGAGGGCACGTCCTGCCTCACCGCGTTTGGAAAACTGATATCCATCAATAGCGGTTGCAGCGGAGGCCGGTGTACCAGGTGTATGTAAAAGGATCGCGGAAATAGATCCGCCGTAGATTGCTCCCACGTAAATTCCAAGTAACATGAGGATACCTGCTGTGGCATCCATACCGAATGTAAGCGGCAGAAGAAGGGCTACACCCATAGTTGCGGTAAGTCCCGGCAGTGCTCCGATACAGATTCCGGCTGCTACGCCTGCGATCATGTAGAACAGTACCATGGGGCTGAACGCGCTCTGAAATACTTCTAAAAAGAAACTCATTCTGCTACCCCTTTCTTTAAATGCTGAACATACCGAAGTCGATCGGCACATTCAGGAAGCTCTTGAAAACAAAGTAGATTGCCAGGATCACGATCACGGAGATCAGTGCATTTTTCCAGATCGCTCCCTTATGGAACCACTGGATAAAGCCGAATAACATGATAACGGACGGAATGATAAATCCAAGTGTGGATAATACCAGCATGTATACAAGCAGGATCGCCATGGAAATGTATACACGTTTTGTACCCGGTGTCCACATCGGAAGCTCCGGGAACTGGTCTTTCTTCATCATCAGGGTAACGACGATAAGGCCTACGGAGCAGATCAGAAGAAGTGCTGCGATGATGCCCGGCCAGAGTCCCGGACCCGGAACGCCTGTACCGTAAGCTTCTGCTCTCGGATAGCCAAGACAGGTAACGATCACATAAACAGCTAAAGCTGCGCAGATCAGACCTGCGATAATATTTCCTTTTCTCATATTGAAACTCCATTCTAAAACAACTGTCTCGCAGAGGTCTCCCTGGGGAAAGCCCTCGCAGACAAAACCGGGGAGTGGGTTTCCCACTCCCCGTTAAGTCAGTTTACATTACTGTACTTTCAGACCAAGATCTGTAACCAGAGCTGTGTAAGTCTCAAGGTCAGATTTGATACGCTCCTCAAATGTAGCGCCGTCAAGAACGTCGATCACGTTGTTGGACTTGTTCATGAAATCAACGAATGCGTCAGACTCTGCTGCCTGAGAGAAGATCTCATAGAGCTGGTCAACAACCTCGTCCGGAGTATCCTTCGGAACGCCAAGACCTCTCCATGTACCAAGAACTACATCGTAACCAGCTTCCTGGCATGTCGGAACGTCCGGGATGGAATCAAGACGTTTGTCGTTCATAACTGCAAGAACCTTTAAATCGCCGGACTCAACGTAGTTAGCAACCTCAGCGTAGGAAACTGCTACTGCATCGATGTGCTCGCCGAGAAGGTCTGTGATCGCACCTGCTGCTCCATCGTAAGCAACGTGTTTGAACTGAGCGCCTGTCTCTTTTGCAAGACCTGCTGCTGCAAGGTGCCAGATAGCGCCGTTACCGGAGTTACCCATGGAAACCTCGTTCTCTTTTGCGTAGTTGATGAAGTCTTCGATCGTGTTGAAACGGTCATCCTTCGCGTTTACTGTGATAGCTGCGCATGCGCTGTTTACCATCATGATCGGTTTGAACATGGAATATGTAAGACCAGCGTTTGTTCCCATAGCCTCAAGAGTTGCAAGCTCTACTGTGATCATGGTAACGGTTGTGCCATCAGCCTTAGCGTTTGCGCCAGCGAGCATACCGGTTGCTCCGCCGCCGCCGGAACGGTTCTCTACGGAGATGTTTTTGAAGGAACCCTTCGCTGCGTCTGCTAAAGCACGCATAACTGTATCGGTACCGCCGCCTGCATCGTAAGGAACGATACATGTAACTGTTTTATCCTTCCATGCGGATGTGTCAACGCCAGAAGCTGCTGCCTCTGTTGATGCCCCCTCAGCTGCTGCAGTTGTCTCTGTTTTTGCTGCCTCTGTCGCTGCTGCAGTTGTCTCTGTTTTGCTGGAGCTGCTTCCGCAAGCTGTCAGGGAGAGAGCCATAGCTGCTGCCATTGCGAGCGATACTACTCTTTTTCTCATAAAACTACTCCTTTTCTTTCCTAATACTTTCTTAACGATTTTTTAGGATTCTTTATGAAATTTTTACAAAAGATATTTTAGCCGTTTGTGAACAAATTGTCAATGCCTTTCTGGCGCTATTTACAAAAGATAGTTTCGTTTTTCCTTTGTTTTTCATGATTTTTGTAAGTTTTAGACAAAAAAATGTTCTGCCCGCTGGAAATGAATTCCGGATCCGGGCAGAACATGGTCAATTTTTATGCAATATTTTTTTCAGCTGTCATTCTGCTTTCTTCTTTAGCTTTATCTGGCTGCGCACTGCACCGATGAGAGTAAATGCGATCAGTGCCAGGAAGAACCAGCAGATCGGGGTATTAAAGAATACGCCGACATTGCCGCTGGACTTTAAGAGTGCGGTACGGAAGTTCTTCTCCGCCATCGGTCCAAGGATCAGGCCAAGGATCGCCGGGCTTGTCGAGATCTTTACTTTACCCATGAGCCAGCCGATGACACCTGCGATCAGCATCGTTCCTACATCGTAGAAGTTGCTTCTCATCGCATAACTTCCGACTACGCAGAGGATGAAGATGATCGGAGTAAGGATCGTCTTCGGAACGCTCAATACCTTTGTGAAAAGGCGGATGCAGGAGAATCCAAGGAGTACCATAATCGTGTTGGCAACGAACATTCCAAGGAAGAAAAACTGGCCCTCACCGTCAACCTGTCCGGCGCTTAGAACGCGTTAATTCGTGTGATAGATTGATAAAACAGATGTAAATTATGTCTAAGTTTTCTAAATTTTATATAAATTTTTCCGCCAGGGACGCAATATGCAGTGCTCCCTTTGCGGATGTCGGAACAGAATCCTCCGGGACGAATTCCGTCACATGGTGGAAGAAATGTTCCTCTGTGAAGAGATCCATGAGTGCTTCTCTCAACGGATTCTTTCCATAGATCACAACCGTCGTATCCGCGTCGCATTTCAATGCGCCGCTGTTCTTGACTGCCTCCATATCGTTCTGCAAAACAGCGCCCAATACATAGCTTGCGATCTTCGTCTTATCCGGCTCTGCGAACGTATTTAAGATCCTCGCGGAAAAGCATGCGCGGCCGATCCCGGTCTTTTTTGCAGTCTCATATCCGGCGAGAACATACTCTTTCGCATAAGTCTCCTCAGAGGCGAAGGAATGACCCACTGCATCCGCGATCAAGGTGTCGTTTGTGATCACAGAGAGGAGCTCTCCGCTGATCGTCGTAAGGCAGCCCGTGATCTTTCCGGCGCAGTCCACAGAGACAAACTTTGTGTGGGAACCCGGAAGGACGAGAAGGTACGCCTGTCCTTTCGGAAGGCTCTCAACGACCGCAACCGTCTCCACTTCCTCACCGCGCATCATATCCATGGACTCAAAAGTCACAAGATCCAGCTTTCCGTCACGGTTCTTTACCCCCGGGATAAAGAGGATCGGAAGCGGGCATACGTCCTCGATCAGCACGCACTTTGCAGCCTCTGCAAGGTCTTCGGCAGATGCCGGAGCAACCACATGCGGGATCTCCACAAGACCCACATTGGAGGTGATCATTCCGGAAGCAACGACTTTCTTCACCTCATCATAAGTGATCCCCGCCTGTTTCAGGACTTCTTCAAGGCAGCCCCTGATCGCCGTTTTTAACCGGTTATTATTTCCATCGATCGCGGTGATGCGGACACCGATCTCAGACTTCGCGGATGCCGCCACCTCATTTTTTCCATTAAACAGGAATACGCGAGTGTTGGTCGTACCTGTATCGATCGTGATCGTATAATTTTTCATTTTTGACTGGTTCTCCCCGTTTCTTATTTTTCAGCAGCCTGTAACTGTTCAGTACCTTCACAGTTACGCGCAAAAATCCATTCCAAATCGGCTTCGCCGATGGGATTTTTGCCTTCAAGCCGATGTTTTCTTACGGTCAGCGCAGTAAATGCGCAGACCTACTGAATAGTTACAGCTGCCTTCACATAAGTCTCGGCAAGGGCCTTCAGCTCGTCATATCTGCCCTCTTCGATCATCTTCTTATTTGTCAGGCTGGAGCCGATCCCAAGACCGATGAAACCTGCTTTTAAGAAATCCGGAAGGTTCTTGTCATCCACACCTCCAACCGCGATCATCGGAATATGGTTGATCGGCGCCATGACAGCTTTGCAGTAGGAAAGGCCAAGGTTTCCGGCCGGGAAAAGTTTTACGACAGATGCGCCGTAACGGTAAGCATCGGCGATCTCCGACGGAGTCATCGCACCCGGGATCGACTCCAGCCCGCAGGCTACTGTCTCCCTGATCACAGACTCATCCACGTTCGGAGCAAGGGTAAATGACGCACCAGCCTCTTTTGCAGCGTGAACTTCCTCCACAGACATCACAGTACCCGCTCCGATCACCATCTTGTCGCCGAGCGCCTCACGGACCGCGCGGATCGCATTCGGTGTATCGATGAGCTTTGTCTCGGATTTCTGGTTGAATGTGATCTCCAGAAGCCGGACACCGCCGTCATATAATGCTTTCGCAACATCGACAACCTTATCGGATGGTACTCCTCTTAAGATCGCGATGATCTTATGTTCTCTGATCAGACTTTCAATTTTCTTTTCCATGTTTGTTTCCTTCCTCTGATGCAATGTATTTTACGTCACCTTGTCTGTGGGCCGAATCTTTGGCTCACAGACGACATTTATTTTCGCAGGCCTGTCGTCTCCGGTTCCGGGAGCCGCCCTGTCCGCTCTTTTTTTAGTATAATACGCCCGTCTTTATCCCGCAACAGCTTTTTCTAATCCTGTATTTCGCGCAAAAAGAAAAGGAGCCGTCCCCAAAGGAACAGCCCCTGTACGCTTATTAGTTGTACTTGCGCTTTCTTGCCGCTTCAGACTTCTTTTTACGTCTTACGCTCGGCTTCTCATAATGCTCTCTTTTACGAATCTCCTGCTGAATACCTGCCTTTGCGCAGTTTCTTTTGAATCTGCGTAAAGCGCTGTCCAGGCTTTCGTTATCTTTAACGATTACGTTTGACATAGCTCACACCTAACCTCCCTCCAGTTGTGTAATTGTGCATAATACAACTGTTTGGGTATTTTTTAGCACTGGTATGATTATATCATAAATTACACATTCGTCAACCCGTTTTTACCGGAAAAATACATTTTTTTAAATTTTTTTGATTATATTACGATTTTAACTATTTTACCTGCTCAGAAACGACTTCTGCAACCTTTGCGAGTGCGTCCGCAACGCCCTCCGGTTTCTTTCCGCCGGCCTGCGCCATGTTCGGACGTCCACCGCCGCCGCCGCCTACAAGGCCTGCGATCGCCTTGATGAGGTTTCCTGCATGAGCGCCCTTCTTCTGGGCCTCATCGGTCACAGCAGCCATCAAGTTTACCTTGCCGTCGAGAACAGATGCGATCACAACAACGCCCTCGCCAAGCTTCTCCTTTAACTGGTCGCCCAAGTTTCTCAGACCATTCATATCAACGCCGTCTGCGCGGACTGCGAGAACTTTTACGCCCTTCACATCCTGAACCTGATCCATAACATCGCCCATTGCCTCTTTGGCAAGTTTGCTCTTTAACTTCTCATTCTCAGAGTGAAGCGCCTTGATCTCCTCCATCATGGACTCGATCTTTGTCTGTAAGTCTGCCGGAGTGGATTTTGCTGCAGCCGCTGCCGCATGAAGCTCCTGCTCCACATTCTCATAATGATGGATCAGACCGTCGGAGGTCAGTGCCTCGATACGTCTCACACCTGCTGCAACGCCAGCCTCAGAGAGGATCTTGAAACAGCTGATCTCAGAAGTATTCTTTACATGGGTTCCGCCGCAGAGCTCTGTGGAGAAGTCTCCCATTCTTACGACACGGACCTTATCGCCGTACTTCTCGCCGAAGAGCGCCATCGCGCCTGTCTTCTTCGCGTCCTCCAGACCCATAACGTCTGTAACCACCGGAAGTGCCGCACGGATTTCTTTATTTACGATCGCTTCTACTTCCTTGATCTCAGCCGGAGTCATCGCGGAGAAATGAGTGAAGTCGAAACGAAGTCTGTCTCTTGTCACAAGGGAGCCAGCCTGCTCAACATGAGTTCCGAGAACGGTTCTCAGAGCCTTATGGAGGATGTGGGTCGCACTGTGGTTTCTTCCGATCAGGGCACGGTTCTCCTCATCTACCTTCAGAGTTACCGCCTCGCCTGTCTGGAACATACCGCTTACCATGTGTCCGATGTGTCCGATCTTTCCGCCCTGAAGGTGGATCGTATCTTCTACCTCGAACTTGCCGTTTGCGCTCTCGATCACGCCGCGGTCGCCGACCTGACCACCCATGGTTCCGTAGAACGGAGTCTCGGATGTGATGACACATGCCTTCTCGCCGTCTGTCACTGCGTCTGTGATCTCATCCTCGCCCTCTTCATCGGAAGCAAGTCTTACAAGAGCTGTCAGTCTGGACTCAGCTTCGAGCTTATCATATCCGACAAAAGCGGATGTTAAGGATGCGTCGAGTTTCTGGTAGATATCGTCGCGTCCCATGTAGTTTGTAGTCTTTCTGGCGCTTCTCGCAGTCTCTCTCTGAACCTGCATTGCCTTGTGGAAACCTTCCTCATCGACAGTGAGTCCCTTATCGTCAAGGATCTCCTTTGTCAGATCGATCGGGAATCCGTAAGTATCGTAAAGTTTGAACGCATCCTCACCTGCAAGGACTTTTGTTCCCTTTGCTTCCATGTCTTTTTCAAGGTCAGCAAGGATCTCAAGTCCTTTGTCGATCGTGTTTGCGAAGCGCTCCTCCTCCTGGTCGATGACGCGGAGGATCATATCTTTCTTCTCTTCCAGTTCCGGATAACCGTCCTTGGAGAGGTCGATCACAACCTGGGCGAGCTTTGTCATGAAGTTTCCTTCGATCCCGAGGATACGTCCGTGACGTGCAGCTCTTCTTAAAAGTCTGCGGAATACATAGCCTCTGCCCTCGTTGGACGGCATGATCCCGTCAGATGCCATAAATGTGCAGCTCTTTACGTGGTCAGCGATGATACGGAGGGAAACGTCTTTCTTGTCGTCCTCCTCGTATCTGCAGTGAGCCAGAGTGCCCACCTCGTCCATCAGAGCGCGGTTTGTATCTACGTCGAAAAGGGATGCAACATCCTGGCAGACAACAGCCAGTCTCTCAAGTCCCATACCAGTATCGATGTTCTTCTGGATCAGATCGGTGTAATTTCCGTGTCCGTCATTGTTGAACTGGGAGAATACAACATTCCATACTTCCATGAAACGGTCTCCTTCGCCGCCCATAACGTCCTCCGGACCTGTTCCATACTTCTCTCCGCGGTCATAGTAGATCTCAGAGCACGGACCGCACGGACCTGCGCCATGTTCCCAGAAGTTGTCTTCCTTGCCGAAACGATAGATCCGCTCTTTCGGGATACCGATCTCCTCATTCCAGATACGGAATGCCTCATCGTCATCAAGATAAACAGACGGGTAGAGACGGTCAGCCGGGATTCCCACGCACTCTGTCAGGAACTCCCATGCCCAGTGGATCGCTTCTGTCTTGAAGTAATCGCCGAAGGAGAAGTTGCCCAGCATCTCAAAGAATGTGCCGTGGCGGGCTGTCTTACCGATATTCTCGATATCGCCGGTACGGATACATTTCTGACATGTGGTGACTCTGCGTCTCGGCGGGATCTCCTGTCCTGTGAAGTACGGCTTTAACGGTGCCATACCGGAGTTGATCAAAAGTAAGCTGTTATCGTTGTGCGGAACGAGGGAGAAACTCTTCATCGCAAGATGTCCCTTGCTCTCGAAGAATTTAAGGAACATTCTCCTCAGTTCGTTTACACCATATTTCTGCATGGTACTGCCTCCTGGTTACTGTTGTGTACTTTTTTTATCTCTGAATTTCTTACCCAGAACGATTCCCGCCAGGGCAACTGCGGCCAGAATCACAGCTTTGACGGCTGTTGAAACAAATGATGCGAAAAATGCGGACATAAAAACGCCTCCTTTTCCGGCTGTCCAAAATTCAGACGCCTGTGTTTAAAATGACACATTTGTACAGTTTCTATAATATTATTTTTTCGGGATCTGCCCGTAAAGCCGGTGGTCCGGTCTTTGGCGCAGATTCTCATAACTTATACTATAATCGTTTCTTGTTCGGTTGGCAAGATGTTTTTTACTTTTCCCCCGGATCTTCCCCAGGTTCCAGATAGTCCCCATAGCTCTTTAAGAGTTCATAGCACCGGTCCATTGTCATATTAGCCGATGTCCGGACATACTCGACGCTCTGGGCAGGTGTGCCGGATCTTTTTGCGCTGGCCTTATCTGCCGCAAGATCCCTCTTTTTGATCCACTCCACCTCCTCGTGCCGGAGCGATTCCGCCGCATTCTCGTCCATCGCTTTGTGGATCTCTGCGTAGATTATATTCAGCTCCCGGTCCCAGAGATTCCGCACATACTCCGCCGCAGCATACCGGGAAGTCTGGCTCATCGACGGATCATCCTGGTATTTTTCTGCCTCGGTCCGCGCCGTCTCAAGACGTTCTTTAAAGTCTGAGAGCGTATATTCCGCCGCAGATTTCTCGTTCTTCTGTGCCTCCGAAACGGCACTGCCTGTTTCCAGCGGGGATTTCACGGTCTCCTCAGAAGCCTGCAGATCTTTTGCTGCGTTCTCCGCCGCTGCCCCTTTTTCGCTCTCCTCCACTGCCATCTCATTCTCTGCCATTGCAAGGGCACTGACTTCCGCATCTTCCGGAGTCTGTGGATCCGGCGTTCCCGCCGCCTTCATCCTGTTTTCTACCGCATAGGGATTTCCCGCGTCCACAGGCCCCTGCGGCAGGGCATCCGCCTCAAAACCAACGACAGCCGCGGTATCCACTCCCCGTGAGGAAACAAACCGTTCCACTGCCCACGTGATGGATACCCCGGCTATCAGGATCCCGATAATGATCAACCATATTCTGCGTCTGCCCATATATGCTCTCTCCCGCTCTTTTCAGTCTCTTGTAACTGTTCGGTACTCTCACAGTTACAGCCCCTTTTACAGCTGCTGTCATTCTACTAAAAAGATACCATATCGGAAGATCTTTGTGAACAAAAAACGCAAATTAGTAATAGATTGTAAGACTTTTGTAAAAAGTGTCATCAAGCGACCGTGCAGACCAGCGGACTTTCATGCTGGAATACTCGGGCATTTGACAGTCCTAGTTTCCTACTCCTTCATCCACCAGCAGATTCCCTCCGTCCGCGGCGCCGGTGGCCAGCCGGTCACAGCGCTCGTTTCCGGGATGTCCGTCGTGGCCTTTGACCCAGTGGAACGTCACTTTATGCGGGTTCATCGCGGCAAGCAGCCGTTTCCAGAGGTCCGAGTTCTTCACCGGTCCTGTCTTCGGGCGGACCCAGTTGTTTCTCACCCAGCCATCGATCCATTTCTGGTTGAAGGCATCCACCAGATATTTCGAATCCGAATAGAGGTCCACCTCACAAGACCTGTTTAACGCCTCAAGTCCCGCGATCGCGGCCATCAGCTCCATCCGGTTATTGGTGGTCCGCACATATCCCGCGGACAGCTCCTTCTCGTGGAGAACCCCGTTTTTATCGATAAACTGGAGCACTGCTCCGTATCCGCCCGGCCCGTCCGGGTTTCCGCGGGCCGCTCCGTCCGTATAAAGTGTCACTTTCATGTCGTATTGTTTCCTCTCAGGATGTCTTATTTCATGATATTCCGGGCTCGCGCAGTCTTAAGCTGCTGTTAGAGATCCCATTTTTCGCAGAGTGCATTGACCTCCGCCGTAAACTTCTTGATATCCTTATTTGCACAGTCGCGGTTCTTCTGAATGATCCGCACCAGACGTTCTCCTGCAGCCACGAGAAGAGCGAAGATCGACTTGTTCTCCTTCTGTCTTGCAGTCTCCTTCTGGATCGGAACGCCGACGGTCTGTTTGAGCCATACACCCGCTGCCAGATCGAACTCCGATCCCGAGAACGGGGCGTCCGCCACAAGATCGTAATCCGTCCTCAGAAGGTTTGCAAACTTTGTACATACAAGGTCATCACCGTGTACCATGAACACACGGTCCGGTTTTTTCTTGAACGCGTTGATCCAGGCGAGAAGTCCTTCCCTGTCGGCATGACCGGAAAGTCCGTCCAGACGAACGATCTCCGCCTCGACATCGATCGTCTCGCCGAAGAGCTTCACGACCTCAGCGCCGTCGATCAGGCTCCGCCCCAGGGTGCCGACCGCCTGGTAGCCTGCAAACACGATCGTACACTCCGGTCTCCAGAGGTTATGTTTTAAGTGATGGCGGATTCGTCCGGCATCACACATGCCCGCTGCGGAGATGATGACTTTCGGCTCGGAATCAAAGTTGATCGCCCGGGAATCATCGGTGCTGACGGAAAGATTCAGTCCCGGGAACGCGATCGGGTTGATCCCGCGGTTCACGAGATCCATCGCCTCCTCATCAAAGCACTCGGAAATGTTCTTATTGAACACATGAGTCGCCTCGACGGCGAGCGGACTGTCGACATAGACCGGGAAGCCGTCATGTCCGGTGACAAGTCCCCCTTCCTTGATCTTACGGATAAAATAGAGGATCTCCTGCGTTCTGCCGACCGCAAACGCCGGGATCACAACGTTTCCGTGACGATCCAGTGTTCTCTGGATGATCTTCGCGAACTCTTCGATGTGCTCGTGGGTCCTGTCATGGGAGCGGTCGCCGTAAGTGCACTCCATCACCACATAATCCGCCTCATCCGTATACTGCGGATCCTTGATCAGCGGCTTATTCTTGTTTCCGATATCGCCGGAGAACACGATCTTTTTCTTTACGCCGTCCTCGTCGATCCAGATCTCGATGGACGCGGAGCCGAGCAGATGGCCGACATCAGTAAAGCGTACCTCGATCCCTTCACAGATCGTCAGGATATCGCCGTAGTGGCACGGGACAAAGTGCTTTAAGACGCCCTCAGCATCATTGACCGTGTAGAGTGCCTGAACTTCCGGATTTCCGGCACGTCTCGCCTTTCTGTTCTTCCACTCTGCCTCCATCTCCTGGATGTGGGCACTGTCCTTTAACATAATGTTGCAGAGATCACAGGTCGCCTGGGTCGCAAAGATCTGACCCTTGAAGCCCTTCGCGTAGATCAACGGCAAAAGGCCCGTGTGGTCGATATGGGCGTGGGTGATAAAGATGTAATCCACATCGGAGAACGGGATTGGAAGATCCGCATTCTCATAGACGTTTCCGCCCTGTTCCATACCATAATCGATCAGGATGTTTTTTCCAGCCGCATTGAGATAATGGCAACTGCCAGTCACTTCATGATCCGCGCCGATAAATGTCAGTTTCATGGAACCCCTCCTCGCGCTGCAAATCAGCTGTATTATTTGCATCTATTATAGCAAATTTCAGATAATTATGCAAATCATTCCTCCATTACTGTCATTGATAATTTTCTGTAGCGTATCCTGGAGTTTCATCTGGCAATCCTCTGTCATCTGGGAGATCTTCGCCTGCATGCCGTCCTCCACGATCTGTTCCACAGATTTTCCAAAGATATTCGTATCCCAGACGCCGTCCTCCGTCGCTTCCCCGTCCTTTATGTACGCGATCAGATCCTTCGCCTGCTGCTCGTTTCCGACGATCGGGGCGATCTCCGTCTCGATCCGCGCTTTGATAAGATTGATGGACGGAGCCTGAGCATGGATCTTCACCCCGTATTTGCTGCCGTGGCGGATCAACTCCGGCTCATCCAGGGAAATCTCCGTCTTATCCGGCAGGACGATGCCGTATCCTTTCTGCCGGACCTCCGCCAAGGCATTTTTCACCTTCTCATACTCGCCCTGCATCTCCGCTGAATCTTTTAGGATCTTAAACAGGCTGTATTCATCGCGCACCGGCAGTCCGGAGATGTCGCTCAGGACCTCAAAGTACGCATTCTCGTCGACGACGATCCGGATCGTCACGCGCCCGCTCGCAAGATCGAGTTCATCCGCGATCAGCTTTTTCACCGCCCGGTCTTCTTCCGGGACCGTCTCCTTCGGCACATCTTTCATCTGAACAGAACGTTTTAAAAGCGTTTCCGCCTCCGCGATCATGTCCGCCTTGATCGCATGGGTATCCGGCAGGATCTCCGCCCACTTCGGGATCTCGAGGTCGAGTTCCGTCACGGGGAACTCCAGAAGGACTGTCCCCAGAATCTCCTCAATGTCCTCCTTCTTTAACTGCTCACAGTTTGCCGCCCGGACCGGAACTCCGTACTGGTTTTCCATCTTAAGCGCCAGCGCTTTCGTATCCGCCGCATACGGTCTCGTGGAATTGAGCACGATCAGGAACGGCTTTCCGATCTCCTTTAGCTCTGAGATTGTCTGCTCTTCCGCTTCCCGGAAGTCCTCCCTGGTAAGCTCCCCGAAGCTCCCGTCGCAGGCCACGACAATACCGATGGTGGAATGGTCCCGGATCACCTTTCTTGTCCCGATCTCCGCCGCCTGGGTAAAGGGGATCTCGTAGTCGTACCAGGGAGTCTTCACAAGCCGTTCCTCCCCGTTTTCCGTGTGTCCCGCGGCGCCTTCCACCATAAATCCCACGCAGTCGATGAGCCGCACCTTCGCCCGGATCCCCTCCGCGAGTTCCAGCTCCGCCGCCTCCTTCGGGATAAACTTCGGCTCCGTGGTCATGATCGTCTTCCCAGCGGCGCTCTGCGGAAGTTCATCCCTGGTCTGCGACTTTTTCTGCCCGTCCGGAAGGTTCGGGAGAACGAGAAGTTCCATAAACCGCTTGATAAACGTAGATTTCCCGGTGCGCACGGGTCCCACGACGCCCACATAGATCTCGCCGCCCGTCCTCGCCTCGATATCCTTGTATACATGGAAATCATCCATAAAAATACCCCCTCGCATATACTGTTTCAGTGTATGCGCGAGGGGGATGTTTTTATTCACTCATGCGGCAGGTCTGTCCGGATCTTTATTCCCACGGAAGGTCGCTGTGCTCGATGCGCTTGTCGCGGAGCATCAGGTCAGCAACGGCCTCTTTCGCCGGTTTTCCTTCAAACAGGACCTCGTTGACCTGTTCAACGATCGGCATGGAGACGTTATATTTCTTTGCAAGCGCTCTCGCAGCCTTTGCGGAATAAACGCCTTCCACCACCATCTGGACTTCCTTCATGGCTTCCTCCATCGTGTATCCTTTTCCGATGAGGATCCCGGCACGGCGGTTTCTGCTGTGCATGCTTGCACATGTCACGATCAGGTCTCCGATCCCGGAGAGTCCTGTGTAAGTCTGATATTTTCCGCCCATGGCAACGCCAAGTCTCGCGATCTCCGCCATTCCGCGGGTGATGAGGGCCGCTTTTGCATTGTCCCCGTAACCAAGACCGTCAGCGATCCCGGCCGCCAGGGCAACAACGTTCTTCAACGCAGCTCCCGTCTCGATCCCCAGGACATCCGGACTCGTGTATACACGGAATACCGGGCTGATGAAGGTGGACTGGATATACTCTGCGATCTTCTTTTTGTGGGATCCCGCAACACAGAGCGTCGGGAGTCCGCGGCTTACCTCTTCCGCGTGGCTCGGTCCGGAGAGAACGGCTGTCTCTGCCATCGGGAGCTCCTCTTTGATGATCTGCGTCATTGTATCGAGAGTATTCTCCTCGATCCCCTTTGCGACATCGACAATGAGCTGGCCATCCTTACAGAACGGTTTCATCTTCTGCGCCGTACTGCGCACGAAAACAGACGGGACTGCCATCACAAGAAGGTCTTTATCCGCCATCGCCTTTTCAAGATCCGCAGTATAGATGAGTCCTTCCGGAAGTGTCACACCCGGAAGATTCCTGTGGGTCCTTGTCTTTGCCATCTCCTCGATCTCTGCCGGGATCGCGGACCAGAGTGTCACCTCATGTCCGTTATTTACCAGCAGTACCGCAATTGCGGTTCCCCATGTACCGGAACCGATAATACCAATCTTTTCCATGTTCAGGAACTCCTTTTTCTACGCCCTAAGGTTGATTTTCTTATGTACGCACCTGATGCCGGTTTATTTCTTTCCGCCCCAGAGCTTATTCTCCGTACCGGATAACAGTCGTTTAATATTTGCCCTGTGTCTCCAGATCGCCATCGCCATCAGAATAAAGGAGATGGCAAAAAACTCCATGAGACTTCCTTCGGACACACGGTAATCCCCCCGTGATCCATAGATCAGCATCTGGATGAAGAATGAGATCACGACCAGGATCGATCCCAGGGACACATATCTTGTGATGATCACAGCGCCGAGGAACAGAGCCGCACAGACGAGTGTCACGCGCCAGTCCATGGACACGAGGATCCCCGCCATGGATGCGATCCCTTTTCCGCCTTTAAAGTGCAGATAGCACGGGAAATTATGTCCAAGGACAACTCCGAGACCCGCATAGAGCACGTAGAGGTCTGTATCCGGGCTTGCTTTAAAGATGATCCGGGCTGCAAGACATGCGAAAACAGTCTTTAAAAAGTCGCCCGCAAAGACGATGAGTCCCGCCTTCTTTCCGAGAACCCGGAGCGCGTTTGTCGTTCCGGAGTTTCCGCTGCCGTAATTTCTGATATCGATATGGTTCATCTTCCCGTAAAGATATCCTGTCTGGAATAATCCAAACACATAACCCATAACAAGACAAAGCACTCTGCCCATCGCTTAATCCTTCTCCTTCCTCTCACGGATGATGAATTTCAGGGATGTTCCGCGGAAGCCAAAGGCCTCACGGATCTTGTTTTCCAGGTATCTCGTGTAGGAGAAATGCATTAACTCCTTATCGTTCACGAAAATTACGAAGGTCGGCGGTTTTACCGCAACCTGGGTCACATAGTAGATCTTTAAGCGTTTGCCCTTATCGGACGGCGGCTGCTGCATCGCGACAGCTTCTGTCACGATCTCGTTTAAGACGCCGGTCGCCACACGGAGCGTCTGGTTCTCGCGGACCATATCGATCAGCTCAAAGAGTTTTTCCATTCTCTGTCCGGTCAGGGCGGACACGAAGATATACTCCGCATACGGCATATAGGACAGGGTCTCTTTTAATTTTCTTGTGTACTCATAGATCGTCTTATCATTCTTCTCGATCGCATCCCACTTGTTGACAACGACGATCACGCCTTTTCCGCGGTCATGGGCGATCCCGGCGATCTTCGCATCCTGCTCGGTGATCCCCTCAACGGCGTCGATGACCATGAGGACCACGTCAGCGCGCTCAACGGCTGTTACCGTGCGGATGATGCTGTAGCGCTCGATATCCTCTTTGATCTTGCTCTTTCTTCTGAGACCGGCCGTATCGATAAAGATATATTCCGTGCCGTTTCTCACGATCTCCGTATCAACGGCGTCTCTCGTTGTTCCGGCGATGTTGGACACGATCACACGGTTCTCGCCGAGAAGCTTATTGATAATGGAAGATTTTCCGACATTCGGTTTTCCGACGATCGCGATCCTCGGACGGTCGTCCTCGCTGTCGTCATACTGGTCCTCACGGAAGTATTTTACTACCTCGTCAAGGAGCTCACCGAGACCGAGTCTCGACGCTGCGGATACCGGAACCGGATCGCCGATTCCGAGGTTGTAGAATTCGTATACATCATTTCCGAATTTTGCCATACTGTCCACTTTGTTGACCGCAAGAACGACCGGTTTCTTGGACTTTCTGAGCATGTCCGCAACCTTGGAATCCGCGTCAACAAGTCCCTGACGGACATCGACGATGAAAATGATCACGTCCGCGGTATCGATCGCGATCTGAGCCTGCTCCCGCATCTGGGCAAGGATGATGTCCTTGGAATCCGGCTCGATTCCGCCTGTATCGATCAGGGTAAAGTTGTTGTTTAACCAGGTGCAGTCCGCATAGATACGGTCTCTTGTCACACCCGGAGTATCTTTTACGATCGAGATCGTGCTGCCGGCAAGTACATTAAAGAGTGTGGATTTTCCCACATTCGGTCTGCCGACGATCGCCACTACTGGTTTACTCATATTCTTTCCTCATTTCTATACTTCGCCGTCCCAGTCCGGAATGACTTCTCCGTCTTCCGTGAGTCCGGCATCTTTCATTGTAAGCTCATATGCCCCGTGTTCCGCAGTCTGCTCTCTCGCCGCTTCCGGATCGAGGATCGCATCGACAAGGTCATATCCGCTTGATTTTACTATATTTATCGGAATCTGTAAAGCATCTTCCGCCTGGGTCTTTGTGATGTCATCCAGGAAAACTTCTTCTCCGCTTTTGAACATGACGGCCGGAAGAAGCAGTCTCTCTCCCAGCGGTCTTTCTTTCAGCTGTGCGATCAGATCCTGCCCCGTGATGAGGCCGGCCACCGTGATCTTCTCCCCGAAGAAGTCATTCCGGATCCGATATACATGGACGTTTCGTCCCGGATAGACCTTTTCGATCTCCCTCACAAGCCTTTCCAGATACGGGTACGGCAGGTATCCTGTCGCGATCGAGAGTTCTTCCTTCACCCCGTCGTCCTTCTTCCCGTCCAGGGCGTCCATCACCTCTTCCTGAAGGAGACGCAGCATGCCGACGCCATTTTCCAGCTGGATGTATCCGTCATAGCGTCCTTCCTCCGGCATCTCCCGTTCCGCCAGAATATACCACTCGTCGCTTGCATGGATAAAATGGATCCCGTGGCGCTCATAATTGATCTTCTGCCATTTTTCGATCAGGTCGATGACCTCACAGGCATCTTCCTTTGTAAACGGTTCCAGCGGATAAAGGCCGTCACGGTATTTGGAGAGTCCGACCGGAACAACCGACACACTCTGCATTACCGGCGCATACTTTGAGAGCTGCTCGATCGTGTACGCCAGTTCCTTTCCGTCATTGACGCCTTTGCAGAGAACGATCTGCCCGTTCATCTCCGTCTCCGCCTCGTAAAGCCGGTCGATCTTCTTTAACGCCTCCCCCGCAAACCGGTTGTGGAGCATTTTGCAGCGCAGCTCCGGGTTCATCGTCTGGACCGAGATATTGATCGGAGCCAGATGGAAACGGATGATACGCTCGATATCCTTGTCCTTCATATTTGTCAGGGTGATGTAGTTTCCCTGGAGGAACGAAAGTCTCGAGTCATCGTCCTTAAAGTAGAGAGTTTCACGCATTCCCGGCGGCATCTGGTCGATAAAGCAGAAGATGCACTTGTTGGAACATGACTTGTAGTCACTCATGAGTCCGTTCTCGAAGGTGAGTCCTAAGTCCTCCCCGCCGCTCTCGATCTCAAGTTCCCACTCTTCGCCGTCTGCTTTCCGGACGACCATCACGAAGCTCTCAGCGTCCGTCATATAATCATAGTCGAAGATATCTTCCAGTTCTTCCCCATCTATGGTAAGAAGCACATCGCCCGGCTCCAGTTCCAGTTCTTCTGCGATGGAACCGGGAGCGACTGCCGTAATTTTATGTCCCTGATATTTCACTTTATTTTCCCTTCCTGCATGGTTCTAAACACAATCATACCAATCTTCCTCCAATTTGTAAAGGAATGTTCTGACGAATTTTCATGCGAAACTATTGACGAAAAATGTCCGAAAATGGTATACTCGGCGTGGAATGCCTGCTCATCCCGTATAAATAAGGAAATGCAGGTCAAAAATATGATCGGACAGTCTGACCTGACAAGAGATCAGACCGCACCACTAAAAATCGGAGGATTATCTGACATGTCTAATCAGTACGTTTTCAACGACCGTCTGCCGCTCGCACCGCTTAAGATCGCTGCTCTTGAGAGCTGCCGTGATCTTGCGCAGAAAGTCAATGACCACATCGTAAACTTCCGCCGCAACGATACGGAAGAATTAATTCGCCGTCAGGGCAATTTACAGTACCGCGGCTACGATGTTGACTCCTACCTTCTCGACTGCGCATGCCCGCGTTTCGGAAGCGGTGAAGCAAAGGGAATCGTAAATGAGTCTGTTCGCGGAACCGATATTTTCTGCATGGTCGATGTGACAAACCACTCTCTCACCTACAAGATGTCCGGATATGTAAACCACATGTCCCCGGATGACCACTACCAGGACTTAAAGAGGATCATCGGTGCGACCGCATCAACTGCACACCGCATCAACGTGATCATGCCGTTCCTTTATGAGAGCCGTCAGCACAAACGTACTCACAGAGAGTCTTTAGACTGCGCAATGGCACTGGAAGAGCTGGTAAACATGGGTGTTTCCAACATCATCACCTTCGATGCGCATGACCCGCGTGTCCAGAACGCGATCCCGTTATCCGGCCTTGACAACTTCATGCCGACTTACCAGTTCGTGAAAGCACTGTTTAAACATGACAATACCTTAAAGATCGATAAAGACCACTTAATGGTCATCAGCCCGGACGAGGGCGCTATGAGCCGTGCCGTATACCTTGCCAACAACCTCGGCGTTGATATGGGTATGTTCTACAAGAGAAGAGACTACTCCAAAGTCATCAACGGAAGAAACCCGATCGTTGCCCATGAGTTCCTCGGAAGCTCTGTAGAAGGAAAGACTGTGATCGTTGTCGACGATATGATCGCATCCGGCGAGAGCATGCTCGACACCGCAAAAGAGTTAAAGGAGCGCAAGGCTGAGAAGGTTGTTGTATGCTGTACCTTCGGTCTCTTCACTGCAGGCTTCGACAAGTTCGATGAGTTCTACCAGAAGGGTTATATCGACAGCGTTGTCACAACAAACTTAAACTACCGTTCCCCGGACCTCTTCACAAAGGAATGGTATGTGGAAGCTGATATGAGCAAGTACATTGCTGCCATCATCAACTCCTTAAACCACGACGTTTCCATCGGAAACTCCCTGTCCCCGACAGACAAGATCCAGAAGCTCATCAGAAAGTACAACGAGGGACTTCTGTAATCCTGAATTTCAGAAAATCTTTTACGCCGCCCGGTTTCTATTATGGATCCCAGGCGGCGTTTTTAGTTTCATAAGAAAGTGCGGACTTTGGCTCGCTGTTCGCGTAAACTGGAAAAAGGGCGGGAACCCTGACACTTCTGCCGGGATTCCCGCCCCTTCTTATATTATTGCAATTTTTAGTTTCCGTTCGTACGTCTCACCTTGCTGATATCCAGCTTATCGGCTGCGGAGGAGTCAAACTCGACCGCAAACTGTACATTGTCAGGAAGTGCTTTCTTCTTCAGGACCTCGAAGTACTGGGATGCATCCTTGATGACAAGTCCTGTTGTATTCCAGTTGTCGCCCGGAAGGATCCATACCTTTACGTTTGCAACTTTCAGCTCATACGGAAGCTTCTGGGATACCCACTCGGTCTTTCCGTATTTGGACAGACAGTTATATACATCGCCCATCGTAAGTTTTCCAGTCGATCCGTCAAAGAGTTCCGTCTTCTCGTAAGTGTTTGTTCCGCCCTTGTCGCTTGCCTCCTGGAGCGTATCGGCATTCAGTTTCAGATTTCCGGAATTTACGGTTGCTGCCTGTGTCGGCTGCGGATTTGCCTTTGTGGTCTCCTTCACGGTTTCTTTTACCGCCGCTGTCGTCTCCTTTGCCGCAGCGGAAGTTTCCTCTTCGGTCTCTGCTGCCGTTTCTTCTTCCGTTTCATCTGCAGCATCCGTCTCATCGCCGGCTGTCTCATCATCCTCATATGGATTGTGATCCAACAATTTTCCGTCCACATCCGCGAAACGTCCGTCCGGAGTCGTGTCGTCCACCAGCATTCTTCCGTCATCCTCGAAGTAATATACCGCGCCGTCAAGCTGCTGGTATCCTGTCACTGCACTCGCATAGAGGCGTCCGGCCGCCGAGCTGAAGTAATAAGAGCCGCCGGTCTCATCCGTATACCATCCAAGTCTCCAGGAACCGTCCTTGTTAAGGCAATATGTATAATCTCCACCGCTGATCACGCCCGCGTCATAGTTGGACGGAGCCAGTGCGAACGCACGTTTGTAATATTTGGAAGCGCCTTCCACATCTCCGGCCTCCAGGAGTTCATCTGCTTTCGCATATGCCTCATCCGCTGCGGAAGAACGATAACTGTCCAGTTCCTCTTTATAGCTCTTATTTCCAGGTCTCATGGAAGCTGCCTTCTCCCAGAATTTCAGGCATGCATCCATATCCTCAAGTTCCATATAATAGGAGGATGCTGAATTTAAAAATTCATCCAGCTGCTCATCCGTCACCGTGGAATTCTGGTTGACAAAGCGCTCCAGTCCGCTCTGGACGATGCTCTCCGCCTCTTTTGCCTTTCCGGTATCAACATACACGGTGATCAGCATGGAATACGCATCGATCCGGTCCGGAGCCTCATCGATCACGGCCTTTAAAGTCTCGATCGCCTGGTCATTTTTCCCTTCGTCATAACAATACTGCCCGTAGGAAATTCTCGCCTCCAGCAGAGCACTTTTAATACTCTCATCGTTCTGATCCGCTTTCTGGAGGACTGCCACTGCGTTTTCGTAGTCATCCATCATGGAGTACGCTTCTGAGAGCTGTAAGGAGTTCTCCACGGTAACCCCGTCGATCTCCTGAAGCTTTAAGAGCCACGGGATCGCAGTCTCATAGTCTTCATTGTCTGTCAGGGCCTGGCAGATCGAGCGGATGCAGTTCTCCTGCTCTTTCTCCAGGGACGGATCTTTCGTCTTTTCATATCCCTGTTTTAAGATTGCCTCCGCCTCGTCATATTCCTCATTTCCGATATATGCCTTGGAAAGCTGGATATAAGCTTTGCTGTAATTCGGATCGAGTTCAATACATTTTAACAGTGATTCGATCGCACTCTCATAATCTTCTTCTCCAACATACCCGGCTCCTTCCTTATAAAGGCTCTCCGCTTCTGTTGAACTTGCCTGCGCTTCCTGGGTCACACCGTTCACCGAAGTGTCTTTCTTTCCGCACGCGGAGCAGAGTACAAGCGCCGCGGCCATGATCAAAAACCATTTTCTCATTCTAATTCCTCATTTTCTGTCGGAGCATTCTGCATCCCGGAAATCTTTTATCCGATCAGCAGGCTGTCACGTTCCAGTCTTTGTTCATAAAACGATCATCCATAAACTGTAACGATTTTTCCGTTCATTCGTCTGCATTTATAGCTTATCAGTTAATAACTATACCATTTTTCTCTCTTTCTGTCCAGATGGAAGTCAATGGAAAACTATGGCATAAGTTCGGCAAAACTGTGAACGTTCCGGGAAATCTCCTCACTCCGGTCAGGAAGTCTGTATTTTAACAAGACCACGGAAGTCTCTTACCTCTTCTGCAAGGTAATAGGCAGGGAATGGAATTTGCCTGTATCAGGCGGAACGTAAATATCTTTTGACCTCAACAAGTGAAAACACGCTTCGCGAGTTTCCCCTTGTTATCGCGACAGTCGCCAAGGTCTCGCGCAAGAGCGGACTTTGGCTCGTTGTTCGCGTAAAAAAGGGGACCAGCCTTGCGGCTGATCCCTGAATTCGTAGTCTGTTCGTAACTGTTCAGTGTCCTCACAGTTACGTGCAAAAATCCATTCCAAATCAGCTTCGCCGATGGAATTTTTGCCTTCCGTCCCATGTTTTATTACGGTCAGCGCAGCAAGTGAGCAGACCTACTGAATAGTTACCTCTATTCTTATCTTTCAAAAACTTTAAGCGTCCACTTCTCCGCCTGCGGTTCTCGCTTCCACTTCTTTCTTCTGTACATCGCCAGGAGCCTGCTCGTAACGGCTGAATTCATAGGAGAATTCTCCGATACCGCCGGTCATGGAGCGGAGATCCGTATTGTAGCCGAACATCTCGGACATCGGGACATCCGCCACGATCTCCTGTTTTCCGCCATGGAGAGAGTTCATTCCGAGAACGCGTCCTCTTCTTCTGTTCAAATCACCCATAACATCGCCGGTGAACTTATCCGGAACAACGACTTTCACAGAGGCGATCGGCTCTAAGAGAACAGGATTTGCTTCCATAAATCCTTTCTTGAAGGCCATTGTTGATGCCATCTTGAACGCCATCTCGGAGGAGTCTACCGGATGGTAGGAGCCATCGAGAAGAGTTGCCTTGATGCCGACTACCGGGTATCCTGCCAGAGGTCCCTTTAAGCAGCATTCCTGCACGCCTTTTTCAACTGCCGGGAAGTAGTTCTTCGGAACCGCTCCGCCGAATACTTTCTCTTCAAAAATATACGAGGTCTCAAGGTCGCCGGACGGTTCAAAGGACATCTTGACATCACCGAACTGTCCGTGTCCGCCGGACTGTTTCTTATAGCGGCCAGGAGCTTCCACTTTCTTGCGGATCGTTTCGCGGAACGCAAATTTCGGTTTGGAGAGTTCCACATCGACTTTGTAGCGGCCGAGAAGCTTGCTGACTGTAACTTCGAGCTGCTGGTCACCGATTCCGTAGAGTAAGCTCTGACGATTCTCCGTATCGTTCACAACGCGGAGTGTCAGATCCTCCTCCATCATTCTTGCGAGTGCGCTGGAGATCTTGTCCTCGTCTCCCTTTGTCTTGGCTGCAAAGCGCATATAAGTGTACGGTGTGGAGATCTTCGGTTTGTGGTATACGATCGGAGCAGATCTGAGGGCGATCGTATCGCCGGTCTGTGTCACGGAGAGTTTCGCTACAGCACCGATATCACCGGCCCTTAACTCCGGAACCTCGATCACATCCTTGCCTCTCAGCACGTAGACTTTTGCGATCTTTTCTTCTGCGTCTTTATTTACATTGTAAAGGGTGCTGTCCGGTTTTAATGTTCCGGTGCATACCTTCATTAAGGAATATTTTCCGATAAACGGGTCAACGATGGTCTTGAATACTCTCGCAGAGAGGGAAACCTCGTCATTGTATTTTGCGGTGAAATGCTCGCCGTTTGATACGTCAACGCCGACGCACTCGCCCTTATCCGGTGACGGGAAGTAGCGGTCGATCGCATTTAACAGCGCATTGAAGCCCTGGCAGTTGGTTCCGGAACCCATCATGACCGGAACGATCGAACCGTCGCACACATGAGTCTGTACTGCGGTATAAATCTCATCCTGCGTGAATTCTTCGCCGGAGAAGTAACGTTCCATGTACTCTTCACTCGTCTCGGCAACCGCCTCGATCAGGGCGTCACGGATAATTCCGAGGTTTTTCTTTGTGTACTCCGGGATCTCGCAGTCCTCATAATCGGACAGGTTCGTAAAGCGGCGGCCCTGCATCTTGACTGCGTTTACGAAACCGACGAATTTCTCGTTTTCGCGGATCGGCACCTGGAACGGAGCGATCTTTCTTCCGAACTTCTTCTCAAGTTTTAAGATCAGTTCACGGAAGGATGCGTGATCATCATCCATGTTTGTGACAAATATGATTCTCGGGAGTTTATATTCTTCACACAGATCCCATGCTTTTTCTGTACCAACTTCGATCCCTGCCTTGCAGTTTACAACAATGATCGCTGCGTCAGCGGCGCTGACAGCCTCTTCCACTTCACCAACGAAATCGAAGTAACCCGGGGTATCAAGAAGGTTGATCTTGATCTTTCCTTCTGCTCCCTCGTACTCGATCGGAACCATTGTAGTGGAGATCGAGAACTGTCTCTTGATCTCTTCTTTGTCATAGTCACTGATCGTATTTCCGTCAGCAACCTTGCCCATTCTCTTTGTAACGCCGGTCAGATAAGCCAGTGCCTCGGCTACCGTCGTCTTACCGGCGCCGCCGTGCCCTAAAAGTACAACATTTCGGATCTGTTTTGTTCCATAAATATCCATATGAATCCCTCCCGTATATGTTTTTTTGCCATTTTTTCAAAAGACTTCCGCAAATTACGGAGTTCAGATGTTCTGGCGATACTGCTTATTGCCTATGGTCATATTTTACCAAAACTTTTCGAATTTTTCAAGCTAAATATCGAAATTGCACAAAATATTTTCGATTATTTTTGGGATATTGCGGAAAACATGGGCGTTTTGGTGGAAAAGCTTTTAAAAATTGGGGTGGGATTTTTATTTTCTGCAATATTTTCAGGAGTGAGGAAGGATTTGTTTTTGCAGGTTGTCTCTGCGGTGAGTTTCCGGGTGGGAGTGCCGGGATGCGGGGAGGGTTCCTCTAAGCGTGCAGGAGACTGCTAAAGGCGGAGAACAAGGGACACGACTCGCTGCGCTCAGACAAGTGTCCCCTATTCTCCAACGCAGTCACCTGCGCGCCAAGAGGAAGCCAGCTCCCCGGACCAAGCACTCCCACCCGGAAACTCACCGCCTGCGAATGGAATGGCAGCGCGGGGTTTTTAATTTATAAAGTTTTATAGAATGTGAATAGGATCCCTCCTCCGCAGTCGTTACAGTGCCGTGCAGTTTTCTAAGTCAGAAAAAAGATGAGAAATGCATCGATGATCCGGGTCTTGATTTTGCCACTTTAAAGTGTTGATTTTTCTTGTTGACATTCCCACACCCATGTTATAAAATCGAAGAGATAAAGGAGGGCTTACAAAATGTCTGATTCTACTTTTGGTTTTATCGGTCTTGGTCTCATCGGCGGTTCGATCGCCAGAGGCCTGCGCCGCGCAAATAAAGATATTACCATTATGGCATACATGCGGACCCGCTCGAAGCTTGAGCAGGCAAAGAAAGAGGGGACGATCGATATCATCCTTGACGGGATCGATGAGACGCTCTCCGCATGTGACATCATCTTTCTCTGTACCCCGGTGGAGTACAATGCCATGTATCTGGAAAAGGTCCGTCCGTTCTTAAAACCGGGCGCCATTATCACGGATATCGGCAGCACAAAGACCGACATCCACAAGGCTGTGGAACGCCTCGGATATGAGGATGTCTTCATTGGCGGTCATCCGATGGCAGGCTCTGAAAAGACCGGTTATGAGAGTTCAACTGACCATCTTCTCGAAAATGCCTACTATATTATTACTCCGACCGCAAGATCGACTCCGGAACAGATCGACCGGATCCGCGAAGTCGCCCTGGCGATCGGTGCCCTGCCGCTTGTTCTGGATTACCATGAGCACGATTTTTCTGTCGCCGCGATCAGTCATCTCCCGCACCTTGTTGCGTCCAGTCTCGTCAATCTTGTCCATGACAATGATTCGAAGGACGAGATCATGAAGCGGCTGGCGGCCGGCGGTTTTAAAGATATCACGAGGATCGCCTCCTCCTCCCCTGTCATGTGGGAGCAGATCTGCATGACAAATACTGAAAATATCCTGACTCTCCTGAAGCGCTACATCGCGTCCCTGGAGTCCATCTGCGACACGCTCGAGCACCATGACGGAAGTGCGATCTACCGGATGTTCGAGGAATCCGGAAAATACCGTTCTTCCTTCCCGAACCGCGGCTGCGGGCCGATCGAGCGCGATTATTCCTTCAGTGTCGATGTTCTCGATGAACCGGGATCCATCTCCGTCCTCTCCGCGATCCTTGCCGCAAAGGGCATCAGTGTCAAAAACATGGGTATCAATCACAGCCGTGAGGAAGGGGAAGGCGCGCTCCGCATTTCCTTCTATAAAGAAGAACAGAAAAATGAGGCAGCAAGTCTCCTGAAGAGTCACAACTATGTCCTGACAAAATAACAAGTGAAAACACGCTTCGCAAGTTTCCCCTTGTTATCGCGACAGTCGCCAAGGCCTCGCGCAAGCGCGGACTTTGGCTCGTTGTTCACGCAAATAAAAACATCGAGGTATTTACTATGAAACTCCATAAAGCAGCTCATATCCGGGGCGAGATCACCGTCCCGGGCGATAAATCAATCTCCCACCGCAGTGTCATGTTCGGCTCCATTGCGAAGGGGACCACGGAGATCCACAATTTCTTAGAGGGCGCTGACTGCCTTTCGACCATCGGCTGTTTCCGCCGCATGGGGATCGAGATTGAAAATAAAAACGGTACCGTCATCGTCCACGGAAAGGGCATGCACGGGCTGACCGCCCCGTCCGGGACGCTTGACTGCGGAAATTCCGGAACGACAACGAGACTCATCTCCGGCATTCTCGCTCCTCAGAATTTTGATGTAACGCTGACCGGTGACGAATCGATCCAGAAGCGCCCCATGAAGCGGATCATCGAACCGCTGTCCATGATGGGCGCTGACATCAAGAGCATCCGCGGCAATGACTGTGCGCCGCTTAAAATCTGTGGAATGCCGCTCGCAGGCATCCACTACACATCAAAAGTTGCCTCCGCCCAGGTGAAATCCGCCATTCTTCTCGCAGGTCTCTATGCAGACGGTCTCACGACTGTCACTGAGCCGCAGGTATCGAGAAACCACACGGAACTCATGCTGAAATTTTTCGGCGCTGAACTGGAGTCCAAAGAAACTTCCGTGACGATCTGGCCGGCAACGGAGCTTTTCGGCAACCGGATCGATGTCCCGGGTGACATCTCCTCATCCGTCTATTTTGTCGCAGCCGGCCTCATCCTGCCAAATTCCGAAGTCCTGATAAAAAATGTCGGGATCAATCCGACAAGAGCCGGACTCATCAAAGTCTGTGAGGCGATGGGCGCTGATCTGACGCTCTTAAATGAGAACCACGGGAACGCGGAGCCAACGGCCGATCTCCTCGTCCGTACCAGCAGCTTAAAAGCCTGCACCATCGAAGGGGATATCATCCCGACGCTCATCGACGAACTTCCGACGATCGCCATGATGGCATGTTTTGCAGAAGGTACCACCGTGATCCGCGACGCCGCCGAATTGAAAGTAAAGGAATCCAACCGGATCGCCATCATGGTCGAAAACCTGCGTGCGATGGGCGCTGATGTCGAAGAGACCGATGACGGCATGATCATCCACGGCGGAAAGCCGCTCCACGGCGCTGTCGTTGACAGCCATAAAGATCACCGGATCGCAATGACCTTCGCAGTTGCCGCGCTGGCCGCTGAGGGGGAGACGGAAATCCATGACGCAGACTGCGTGAATATCTCCTATCCGGCGTTTTACGAGGAACTGGAGAGACTGACAGAATAAGAGCAAAGATTCGTATAAAAAAGGACATGGAACCATCCAATAACTGATGGTCCATGTCCTTTTTATACGGATCGAACACACGTGAGACTTCATGCGTATTTTGTGGAAAGTCTAAAAAAAGGCAAAGAAAAAAGATAACCCCAGGCACATAGGAATGCTCAGTACTAAGTACCTACCCCATTTTGGGACCCAGTGTTAATCCTTCACAAGTTATCTTATTTGTATAATAATATTATGTTTGATCTTTGTCAATGTATAACATTAAACAGTAAAAAAGTATCATCACGGCAAGACCAAGCAAGAATACAAATCCAAGCAGGGCCGACATTTTTTATGGATCCTTGATCATCCCATTGCAATCCGGTACAAAAAGCATACGTCAAAGCACGGAAGAGGTGGCAAACATCATGTCAGACACGCTTCTGAATGATCCTGTAGTTGTCAATCACAGATAAAAATTCAACAGTAGACAAATCACCTTTTTTGCCCTCTTTCGGACCTACTTTTCAAACCTGTAAAAACACGAAAACCCCTTGATTTCTCAAGGGGTTTTGTAATCAGCTCCCGGCCGGACTCGAACCGGCGACCTACGCATTACGAATGCGTTGCTCTACCAACTGAGCCACGGAAGCACCTTTAAAAAATGCTGCTGCTTACGCAACAGCAAGTGACCTGTCCGGGAATCGAACCCGGGTTTACGCCGTGAGAGGGCGTCGTCTTGACCGCTTGACCAACAGGCCTTGGTTTGTATAAGTCGAGGCGACAAGATTCGAACTTGCGACCTCTGCGTCCCGAACGCAGCGCTCTACCAAACTGAGCCACGCCTCGATTACGTACGTAAGTATAATACAGATTTGCGGAAATGTCAACAGCTTTTTTTGATTTTTTTCTATTTTTTGCATTTTTTCTACATTAGCTACACTTTTGGCGTTTCTTCACTGTAAAACAGTCTCCTGCCAGGGAGTCTCTGGACTCCGCACCCTCTCCCACAAGCTGCTGTCAAAGGTTTTGTATACTATTTTCACTCTTCTTGCGGATCACCTTTTCATTATCCTGAATTTCCGCAAAGAAATTAACAGAAAAGTTTTCCATTTTATCAAAATTGTGGTATAATATCTGTACACAAATATATTCATCAGAGGGGGCGTTCTTATGAAGGCAATCAGAATCATTCTTTCTATCGCAATGCTGGTCACTGCCGGTCTCGGCGCATTCAATGTGATCCCGCTTCGGACCGCATATTTCACACTGATCATTCTCGTTGCCGTTACGGTCTGTATCCGCATCACCCGCAGGATCATCAGCAATGACACCCCGCACACAGTCGTCCGCATTATCAGCGAGATCATCGCATCCCTCTGTATTCTAGGATTCGCGTTTTTTACTTACCGCACGATCGGATAAATGTTCATAAATCGCAAAAGCCTGGCATCGCATATATGATGCCAGGCTTTTCTTTTACATCATCTTCTTGATCGTCTCGCAGAGCTCCGCCACTGCAGTCTCCTCATTCCCATTCCGGATATCTTCCACCACACAGGTTTTGATATGATTTGACAGCAGGACCTTGCAGAAGCCATTCAGTGCAGACTGCACCGCCGATACCTGGACCAGGATATCCGGGCAGTAGCGCTCGTCCTGGACCATGGCTTTGATGCCGCGGACCTGTCCTTCGATCCGGCTCAAACGGTTTAAAAGGTCCTTCTCTTCTTTTTCTGTCCTGTGTTTGTGGCGGCAGTGACAGACTGCATCATCGGTCCCTGCATCCGCAGCCGCCGCGTTTTCTGCCGCTTCTGCACCTGTTTCCATATTTATGTTCATTGCCCCGTCTTCCCCGGAACAACATGATCGTTTTTCCATGTGCGACCTCCCAAATTTTTATATGTCCATGATAGCAGGAAAAGCCGCCCCGGAAGTATTTCATCCCGGGACAGCACATCTTCGGCATCTGAGAAAATGCCATGATCCGTCTGAAAAACTGATCAGCCGATCACCTTATAATCCTTATCCTCGATCGCTTTCTTTAACACTTCTGTCGGAACATCCTTTGTAAGTGTCACAGTCGCAGTTCCTTTTACGTGATCTGCCTCTGCTGCAGATACACCGTCGATCGCCTCGAGCGCCTTCTTTACAGTCGCCTCACAGTGACCGCACATCATACCTTCTACTTTCAGTGTCTTTTCCATAGTTTTACTCTCCTTCTCTTTCTTATGAGATTTTGTTTTTATCTTTTTGTCCCTGTCGGAACGCCGGATATCAAAGAAATTTAAACGCAGGGCGTTGGATACGACGCAGAAGCTCGATAAGCTCATCGCCGCAGCGCCGAACATCGGATTTAATTTCCACCCGAATACCGGGATCCAGAGTCCCATCGCGAGCGGAATTCCGATCACATTGTAGAAAAATGCCCAAAACAGATTCTCGTGAATATTTGTGAGCGTCGCACGGCTCAGGCGGATCGCTGCCGGAACATCTGACAGGCGGTTCTTCATGAGGACCACATCCGCCGCATCGATTGCGACATCCGTTCCCGCTCCGATCGCAATTCCCATATCGGCTCTCGTGAGCGCCGGGGCATCGTTGATCCCGTCACCGACCATGGCAACCTTGCCTTTTTCTTTCAGCTTCCGGATCACGCTCTCTTTGCCGTCCGGAAAGACTCCGGCGATGACCTCGTCGACGCCGGCCTCTTTTCCGACCGCCTTCGCGGTGCGCTCATTGTCTCCGGTCAGCATGACCACATGGATTCCCATGTTCTGAAGCTCCCTGATTGCCTGCGGGCTGTCTTCCTTGATCATATCCGCAACGGCGATGATGCCGATAAGTCTCTCATTCTCTGCAAAGAACAGCGGAGTCTTTCCACTCTCCGCGAGAGTTTCCGATTTCTGTTTCATCTCTTCCGGCACATTCACATGACTTCCGATAAAGTTCATGTTTCCGCCGTAGATCGTATTTCCGTTTAATTTCGCGGAAAGTCCGTTTCCCGGAAGTGCCGCAAAATCTGCCACATCGGCTGCGGAAAGTCCCATTTCCTCACCTTTTAAAAGAACCGCCTTTGCGAGCGGATGTTCACTCTTCTTCTCGAGCGCATACGCCATCGATAAAAGTTCTGTCTCTGTGATCCCCTCCGCCGGGACAATGTCTGTCACGCGGGGTTCGCCGCTTGTGATCGTTCCCGTCTTATCCAGGGCAACGATCTCCACTTTGCCCGTCTCCTCAAGGGAAACCGCTGTCTTAAAGAGAATTCCGTTCTTCGCTCCCATTCCGTTGCCGACCATAATGGCAACCGGAGTCGCAAGGCCTAACGCACACGGGCAGCTGATCACAAGAACGGAAATTCCTCTCGCCAGAGCGAATGCCATCGTCTCACCCGCAAGGAGCCAGCCGATCGTCGTGATCACTGCGATCGTGATGACTGCCGGCACGAACACGCCGGAGACTTTATCTGCGATCTTCGCGATCGGAGCTTTTGTGGCTGCCGCATTGCTGACCATTTTGATAATCTGGGAGAGCGTCGTGTCCTCTCCAACTCTGGACGCCTCGCAGCGGATAAATCCGGACTGGTTTAAGGTTGCTGCCGAAACAAGATCGCCTGCTGCCTTATCGACCGGAATGCTCTCACCCGTGAGGGCGGACTCGTTCACCGCGCTGTTTCCTTCCAGCACGATACCATCCACGGGTATATTTTCACCCGGGCGGACAACAAAGACATCGCCTTTCTTGACCTGTGCGATCGGGACTGTGGTCTCCACGCCGTCCTTTTCGATCACCGCAGTCTTCGGTGCCAGCTTCATTAAGCCCTTTAAAGCATCTGTGGTGCGGCCCTTTGATCTCGCTTCCAGCATTTTTCCGACCGTGATCAGCGTCAGGATCATTGCCGCAGATTCAAAATAGAACTCGTGCATATATTCCATGACCGCGTCCATGTTTCCCTTTACCTGGGCATCCGTCATCATGAACAGCGCGTATGTGCTCCACGCGAAGGACGCACTCGATCCAAGGGCGACCAGAGTGTCCATATTCGGGGCGCCGTGAAGCAGACTCTTAAAGCCGCTGATGAAGAATTTCTGGTTGATCACCATGACGATCACGGTGAGAAGAAGCTGTGTAAGCCCCATCGCCACATGGTTTCCGTCGAAAAATTTCGGAAGTGGCCAGTTCCACATCATATGCCCCATGGAGAAATACATGAGGACCAGGAGAAAACCGATGGAGGAGACAAGTCTTTTTTTCAGGACCGGAGTCTCATGGTCTTCCAGGGCCGATTCATCGTAGAGCGCGCTGTCTCCGTCTCCATCTGATTTTTCTGCATCTTTTACGGACGCCCCGTATCCGGCAGCCTGGACCGCCGCAATAATTTCCGAGGAAGAAGCTGTCCCTTCGACTCCCATCGAGTTCGTGAGCAGACTCACAGAACACGAGGTGACGCCAGGCACTTTGGAAACCGCCTTTTCCACGCGGGTCTGGCAGGCAGCGCAGCTCATTCCTGTAACTGTATACTGTTCCATATCGTCGTTCCTTTCTGTTGCTGTATACCCATACCGGGTATATGTAAATAATAACATAGAATACGGAAATGTCAAGGGCTGTTATTGAGATTTTTTGTCACTGATCCGTATACATGCAATCCGCCAAAGTCCTGTATCATCGGTACTCTTCTTGCACATTCCATTCTTTTATTCTATAATGATCGTAAAATATTATTCAGGAACACTCTTCTCTTAAAGAACACCAGAATCAGAACAAACAGGAGGAACTAAAATGGCAGTTGTAAAACCATTTATATGCATCAGACCAGCAAAGGAACATGCAGCGGAAGTAGCTGCTCTCCCCTATGATGTGTATAACCGGAAAGAGGCATGTGCGGCGGTAAAAGGAAATCCTCTTTCTTTTTTAAATATCGACCGGGCGGAGACCCAGTTTTCCGATGATGTCGATACCTATGCGGACTGTGTATACGAAAAGGCAAGAGAGCTGCTCGATTCGCAGATCGCGGACGGGATCTACGTGACAGACGCAGGGGATCACTACTATCTTTACGAGCTGACGATGGACGGACGCAGCCAGACAGGGATCGTCGCCTGCTGTTCCATTGATGATTATGTGAACGGTGTGATCAAAAAGCATGAAAACACCAGGGAGGAAAAAGAACTGGACCGCATCCGCCATGTGGATACCGTCAATGCGCAGACAGGTCCTATTTTTCTGGCCTACCGGCAAAATACAGTCTTAAAGGAGATCGTTGCAGAAGAAAAAACGAAACCGGCTCTCTATGATTTTGTGTCCGACGACGGGATCCGCCACCGGGTATGGCGGATCGACGGAGCAGACCGGACAGACGCCATTGAAGCTGCATTTGCTGCGATTCCGTCCACCTACATCGCAGACGGGCATCACAGAGCCGCCTCCGCCGTAAAAGTCGGTCTGAAGCGCCGTACAAAGCATCCCGGTTATACGGGTGAAGAACCGTTCAACTATTTTCTCTCTGTATTATTCCCGGATGAGGAACTTATGATCCTCCCATATAACCGCGTGGTCAGGGATCTGAACGGGATGAGCACGAAACAGTTTTTTGAGAAATTAAAAGAAAAATTCGAACTGGAAGGAATCGGGAAAGAACCTTATGCTCCGGTTCAAAAAGGAACCTTCGGCATGTATCTTGGCGGGACATGGTACGCGTTAAAGATCCTTCCGCAGTACAGAAACGCTGATACGGTAAAGGGACTGGATGTTTCGATCCTTCAGGATCATCTTCTTGCACCGGTTCTTGGGATCGGTGATCCGAGAACCGATAAACGGATCGACTTTATCGGCGGAATCCGCGGATTAAAGGAGCTGGAACGCCGCGTTGGCGAAGATATGGAAGTCGCATTTTCCATGTATCCGACGTCCATCGAAGAACTTCTTTCCGTGGCGGACGCAGGACTCCTGATGCCGCCGAAGTCTACCTGGTTTGAGCCGAAGCTCCGAAGCGGATTATTTATCCACCGATTAAGCTGATCACAAGACGCCCGCCCAGTGTTCATTCACCGGACGGGCGTCTGACCAGTTCAAATCCTGAACCGACAATATAAAACTCTAGTAAAGCGGACATTCGCAATCCGCTTCGCTACTTGCTCATGAACGCAGTCGCTTCGCGATCTGTCAGTGGGAGCTTTCAACTCCCACTGACATAAGCATCCCACTCACCCCCCGCTTAGTGCTCCACACACTTGAAGCGGGGGAATGCTTATCTGCGTTCAAAATGAATGTCAACCGTTTTTTCGGGCGGTACACTTACTGTCTACAGGATCCTCCTGATCCTCTCCAGACACTCCTCCACCGTCTTCCGAGGCGCTGCCACGTTGATCCGCTGGAATCCGGCTCCCGTCTTTCCAAAGATCTTTCCGCTGTCAAGCCACAGCTTTGCATCATAGATGATCCTGCGGTCAAGCTCGGCCGGATCAATTCCTGTCTTACGGAAGTCAAGCCACAAAAGATACGTTCCTTCCCCGTCGATGACGTTTACGCCCGGCATATGATCTGCGACATATGTTTTCAGATAAGTGATGTTCTCCCGCACATAGGAAAGCATCGCATGATACCACTCATCGCCTTTTTTATACGCCGTCTGGGCCGCCACGATCCCCAGTGCGCTCAACTGGCTGATCCCCGCGGCATCCACTTCATGCTGGAACTTCTTTCTCATCTCCTCACCTGGGATGAAAATATTGGAAATCAGCATGCTGGCCAGATTGAACGTCTTGCTCGGAGACGTGCAGACCACGCAGAGATCCTCATATTCCTTCTTTACAGAGGCGAACACCGTATGCTCTCCCTGGAATACGAAGTCGTTGTGGATCTCATCGCTGACTACCTTGACGCCGTATTTCACGCAGAGATCTCCCATCCCGGTCAGCTCCTCCTTCGTGAACACTCTTCCGGACGGATTGTGCGGGTTGCAGAGAAGGAACAACTTCACATCATGATCCACGATCTGCTTTTCGAAGTCTTCCAGATCAATGTGATACCGGTTGTCCTCACCCAGTATCAGGTCGCTGCTTACGATCACACGGTCATTGTCCCGGATCACCTCCGAAAACGGATAGTAGACCGGCTGCTGGATCAGGACACTGTCCCCAGGTTCCGTAAATGCTTTCACTGCCATCGCGAGAGCAAATACCACACCGGGCGTCTTGATCAGCCACTCCTCCCGGATTTTCCAGTGGTGATGGCGCTCCATCCATCCGGCCACCGCATTAAAATACTCCTCCTGGGTATCACTGTAACCAAAGATCCCATGCTCCGTCCTCTCGATCAGGGCATCCACCACATAAGAGGAGGTCTTGAAATCCATGTCGGCCACCCAGAGAGGAAGCACATCCTCCGGCTTTCCTCTTCTCTTAGCGAAATCGTATTTCAGGCAGTCCGTTCCGCGCCGCTCCACGATCTCATCAAAATTCAAATTTCTCTCTGCCATGCTCATGCCCTCTTTTCTCTATTTATCTCTCGAAACAGTCTTATTGACCACACATCCGTGACCTGCTGCCGGCAACTTTTACGGCTTCATGACTGACATCAACCCCGTCATCTCCAGGCTTCCTTTGTATGCACATCAGCTTATCCTGTTACGGGATATTATTTCAGTGACTGAAATACACCCGATAATTCTGCAAGAAGGTCTTCGACATCTTCGATCCCCACCGATAACCGGAGTGTACACGGCGTGATCCCGTTTTTCAGGCGCACTTCCTCCGGCACATCCGCATGAGTCTGGGTCGTCGGGTATGTGATCAAGGTCTCCACGCCGCCAAGGCTCTCCGCAAACTTGATCATCCTGACGCTCTCGAGGATCTGCAGCGCATGTTCTTTGCTGTCCACATCGAAGGTGAGCATCGAACCGAAGCCTCTCGCCTGTTTCTTCATGATCTCATAGCCCGGGTGCTCCGGCAGTCCCGGATAATAGACATGTTTCACGACCGGCTGCTCTTTCAGCCAGTTAGCGATCTCCATGGCATTTTTCTGGGACCGCTCCATACGGATCCCCAGGGTTTTAATCCCTCTTAAGATCAGCCAGCTGTCGAACGGAGCAAGTCCGGCTCCTGTGGTCTTGATGATAAACCGCAGTTTCTCCTGGACTTCTTCGTTGTTTGTCACAATAAATCCGGCTAATGTATCGTTATGTCCACCAAGAAATTTTGTCCCGCTGTGGATCACGATGTCTGCGCCGAGTTTTAACGGATTCTGAAAATATGGGGACAGGAATGTGTTGTCAACGATCAGGAGGAGGCCGTGTTTTCTGGCAATCTCAGAGATCCTGGAAATATCGGATACATTCATCATCGGATTTGTCGGTGTCTCAATGTAGATTGCTTTCGTATTTTCCCGGATCGCGCCCTCGATATCGTCCTTCGAGCAGTTCAGACTGGTAAACTCATAATGATTCTTTTTCGATACATTGTCAAACAGACGGATGCTTCCGCCGTAGAGGTCCTCCTCCGCGATGATATGATCACCCGGCTCAAAGATCTCCATCAGCAGCGTGATCGCCGCCATTCCACTGGAAAGCGCAAACGCATCGATACCACCCTCCAGGCTGGCAACGACCTTTTCCAGGTGCTCTCTCGTCGGGTTCTGAAGTCTGCTGTAATCATAACCGGTACTCTTTCCGACTCCGACATGGGCGTATGTGGCCGTCTGATAGATCGGGTAACTCAGCGAACCATAATGTTCCGTTTTCCCTTCTGTTTCCTCCAAGTGTAAACATCGAGTGTTAATTCCTCTCTCCATATCATTCAACTCCTGTTCCAGCACAGTTCACAGATCTTTGAACTGCAGCTTCTATTATGTTTTCAATCAAATGTCCATATTCCTACTACATTAATAGGATATTTGCTAACAATCTACCACAGGAGGACCATTCTGTATAATCTTTCTATTTTATGGTTCGATATAAGGAAAAACTATAGCAATATCTCTGCCATCACTCAATGCGCGGCTGTGCTCTACACTCCGTATCGGTCAGCGCAACCCATACTTGACCGCCTCTTTATACTTCTGCTCCCGCATTTTTTCATTCTCCACCCAGGCCGTCGGGATCTCCGGGATCTTTTCGATCAATTCCCACGCACTCTCCTTTGTCATGCACGGTCTCAGTCCCGAGCCTGCATTCGTGACAGAGACATAGATCTTCTCCCTCTCATCTCCGACCGGACGCATCAGATAATATAATTTATTCTCTTTTTTACCCTGCGGATCCAGGTATAAAATATCCTCGATCTTACACACTCCGGTGACCGGTTTGCTGACAAAATCTCCAATCTCAAACATCATGATACTCTCTCCTCATTGAACGCGGTCCTCAGTTTTATCTCCCCTGCTCAGACTTCGCGCCTTTCAAGTGGCAAGCAACCACAAACTCGTCCCAGCAGGAGAAAACGATCAATCAAGATAGCTTCCGACTGGAGATGTATGATACTGTTTTTTGATCTCGATCACGATCGATCCGTCCTCATTCGTCTTTTCCGACAAGATTTTATATATTGCCCCGCTTCTCTCCAGCTGGATCTTATACTTCTCATATTCCTGCCGGATCATTTTCTTCGCGTATTCACCCGCATCGCCGTCATGACTGGAAAAACATACCGTCTGGATCAGGCAGGCCGCCTTGATTCTTTTCATTGTAATTACCTCTCATCTCTCATTCACATCCCCCGGATATTTCACCCCGGGACATATCCTGTGCTATATTCATTATAACAATTCTTGATTCAAAAGGCATTTTTTACAATTTTTCCCAGCCGCACTATTGGTACTTTTTACCATATCCTCTTTTTGTCTTTTCGATCAGCTTCGCGTACACACGCTCCACAAACCACGGTTCCGTGGACTTCTTCAGTGCTTCCTCCGGTGTAAACCACGCGACTCCGCTGTTCTCATCCGCCTTTACCGACACAGCCTCATCCGAATCCGCTTCCAATAGATACGTCACGTTCAGATGCAGATGGCTGGACACATATTTCCCCCTCTTTACATGCCCATCCACCGTCAGCGATTCCAGCGAAAAGATCTCCTCCGACACCGGACGCACCTCTTTGATCCCGGCCTCCTCCTTCACCTCGCGGATCGCGACTGCTAAAAGATCCGGCTCCCCGTCTGCATGTCCGCCAAGCCATGACCACGAATGATAAATATTATGGTACACCATAAGGACCTTGCTCCTGTCCTCATTTACCACCCAGGCCGACGCTGTCATATGCGCCACCACATTCTCCCTGAGAAATGCATCATCATGATTCCTGATCCAGTCTAAGATCAAAACCTTATCTGCCTCTTCCTGCTCATTGTAAGGAAGATATCTTCTTATCTGTTCCTCAAGTTCCTGTCGGTTCATCGTATAACCTCTCTCAAAATATCATTCATAAACCTTCAGTTCCAGCACATCCGGTCTTGCGTAATGCCCGACTGCATCATGTTCCATTTTGCAGGCTGCCGGAAGCTCCATATCCAGCTCTGCGTAAATGATCGTCTCCTTATCCCAGACAGGTTCTGTGACATAGTGACCATACGGATCTACAACGCAGCTTCCGCCGCGGCAAACCATCTCCGGCAGACGTGAAATTTCTTCTGGTTCATGCAGATCAGAAGGATAGGACGATTTTCTGACGATCATATCTGCATTGATAAAATAACATTTTCCTTCGATCGCAATATGCCGGATCGTCGACTGCCATTCCGGATTGTCATTGGTATTCGGTGAAATATAGATCGTAATCCCTTTCTGATAAAGTGCGACCCGCGCCAGCGGCATATAACTTTCCCAGCAGATCAGGCTGCCGATCGGGCCCCATGGTGTCTGCGTAACAGGAAAATACCCTTTATTTGCATCTCCCCATATCATCCGCTCGGAACCGGTCGGTTTCAGTTTCCGATGAACCTGGTATGTCCCGTCCGGCTCAAAGATCACATTGCTGTTATACAGCGTTCCGTTGACCGCATCCCGCTCTGAAAAGCCAAGACTGATATACACTCCCGCTTCCTTTGCCGCATCAGAAATCGCCTGAAATTCCGGATCTCCTACAACCATGGAAGCATCGTAATAGCGTTTCCAGTCGGCCCGTCCCTCTTCTGTCCGCTTTCCTACACTGAATCCGAAATTCATACCGATCGGGTATCCCGGAATAAAAAGTTCCGGAAAGATGATCAGATCCGGCTTTTGAGCCATGCTTTCTTTTATATATTCCTTCACTTTTGCAAGTGAAGCCTTTTTATCAAACATCACCGGCTCGGCCTGTACCAGTGCGACTTTGCAGACTGATCTTAAATCTCTCATTGCTAAATCCTCCCGCTTTCTTAAAAAATAAATTGAATGGCATAAAGACCGTTATACAGTCAATCTTTTCCTGTCAATAGTTCTTGAGATCTCACCTATTTTCCACTTCCGATCAGTTTTCAGCAATCATTACTGTTCACGCGCTGCACAAACAGCAACGGATTTTGCCGATACTTCGCATTCCAAATCGGTAAAACCTGCTGCCGCAACTGTATTACACGGAATTTTCAGTTCAGGAAATTCCCGCCGTGTACAGTAACCATCACTCAATTATCTGATAAAATGCGTCCGCACGACCGGCTCCTTCTCCGGAAGACCATATTTCTCTTTTCCGAGCTCAATACTCCTCATAAGAAATGTCATATTTCTCGCAAGAACACGCATCGTCTGCTTTCCTTCCTCGTCCTGCTCCGCCTCTCCCACTGCACGTCCGTGGATCGAATTCCAGTACTGGCTGGATGCGATCGGCATATTACTGATCGTAAAAAACTTGTTCAGCTCATCAAAAGTCGCCGAACATCCGCCGCGTCTCGCACAGACAACACTCGCTCCCACCTTCATCGTCTTATCAAACGACGTACTGTAAAATAACCGGTCCAGGACCGCGATCAACGTCGCATTCGCAGACGCATAATACACCGGACTCGCGACCACAAGCCCATCCGCCTCCTCAAACTTCGGCGCCAGCTCATTCACCACATCATCAAACACACACTTCCCGATCTCCGCACACCGGTTACAGGCCACACACCCTCTCACCGCCTGATTCCCGACCCGCACGATCTCCACGTCCACGCCTTCCTTCTCAAACACCTTCCTCATCTCATCCAGCGCGATCGACGTATTTCCATTCACTCTCGGACTTCCATTGATCATCAAAACCTTCATTCGTCAAAATCTCCTTTCAAAAACCTCATATCATCTATATTATCACAATACTTCATGATACCAAAGTGTATTTTTCACTCCCGCAACAATCCTCAAATAGCCACAAACAACCTAGCGATGCCGCGGGCGCCCACCGGGCCCCCGCGCATCGTCCCGCCCTCGCCAACACCCTCTCTCCCGTCTCAACCTTCCCTTAATCCCTTAATCCCTTCCTCCCTCACTCCCTCCAATACACAGCGCCGGGCGGGTTCCGGGCACGGACCGCCTTGATCACGGGAGCTGGCTTCCTCTTGGCTCGCGGAAGAATGCGTTGGAGTACATGGGACACTTGTCTGAGCGAAGCGAGTTGTGTCCCATGTACTCCGCCCTTAGCATTCTTTCGCAAGCCTAGAGGAACCCTCCCGGGATCCCCGAAGCGTCCGCGCCCGGAACCCGCCCGGCGCGTATCTTTCAATTTAAAAGTCAAACAACGACAACTGATTCGACTCCGGCAACCCCTTCAGGATCCCCAGCTCCTCCATCAGATCACAGATCGTCTTACTAACCTTCGTCCTGTTCCTGAAATCCTCCTTCGAAAGGAACTTCCCATCCTTCGCAGCCTCCTCGATCGAATCCGCCGCCTTCTCACCAAGCCCGTCAATACTATTGATCGAAGGCATCAGCTTATCCCCGATCACCTGGAAATGCCTTGCCTTCGCCCTATAAATATCGAGCGGCAAAAAATCAAACCCACGCGCATACATCTCCTGCACGATTCTCATATCCCTGAGCGTATCCTGCTCCTTCTTCGAGAGCGTATCCGCTCGCTTCTTATAATCCGCCAGATGATACTCCAGCTTCTCACGCCCGAGACACATGATCTCGTAAGAAAACGCACTCGCGCGAATGCTGAAAAACGCCGCATAATAAGCCAGCGGATAAAACACCTTGCAGTACGCGATACGCCATGCCATCATAACATACGCCGCCGCATGCGCCTTCGGGAACATGTACTTGATCTTCTTACAGGACCAGATATACCAGTCCGGCACCCCATGCTTCGTCATCTCCTCTTCCCACTCAGGTTTCAGTCCCTTACCCTTACGGACCGCCTCCATGATCGTAAACGCAAGACCTTCCTCAAGTCCCTGCTGGATCAGATAGATCATGATATCATCACGCGTACAGATCGCAGTCTGAATCGTCGCCTTGCCCTCCTGGATGAGCGTCTGGGCATTCCCCAGCCATACATCCGTACCATGGGCCAGACCCGCGATACGCACAAGGTCCGAAAAATACTTCGGCTTCGTGTCAATCAACATCTGCATCGCGAAATCCGTACCGAACTCCGGAACCCCGAGCGCGCCAAGCTTACAACCGCCGATATCCTCCGGCTTGATCCCCAGCGCATCCGTACTCTGGAACAGACTCATGACCTCCCGCGAATCCAGAGGGATATCCTTAACAGGATCAAGTCCCGTGAGGTCCTGCAGCATACGGATCATCGTCGGATCATCGTGCCCGAGAATATCAAGCTTTAACAGGTTGTGGTCGATCGAGTGGTAATCGAAATGCGTCGTGATCGTCTTCGTCGTCATATCGTTCGCCGGATGCTGGACCGGTGTGAACGAATAGATCATCTCGCCGAGTGGAAGAACAACGATACCGCCCGGATGCTGTCCCGTTGTCCGTCGGACGCCGACACAGCCCTGAACGATCCGGTTGATCTCACAGTTTCTCTTCCGCTCTCCATGCTCCTCAAAATAGTTCTTCACATAACCGTACGCCGTCTTGTCCGCCAGCGTACCGATCGTCCCCGCGCGGAACGTCTGGCCTTTACCGAAAATAACCTCCGTGTAGTCATGCGCACGGCTCTGGTACTCACCGGAGAAGTTTAAGTCGATATCCGGCTCCTTATCTCCCTTGAATCCCAGGAATGTCTCGAACGGGATGTCAAACCCGTCCTTCACCATCGGATGTCCGCAGACCGGGCACACCTTATCAGGCATATCACATCCCGCCATTCCGGCATACTTCTTCACCTCGTCCGAGTCAAAATCATAATAATGACAGTTCGGGCACGAATAATGCGGACTTAACGGATTTACCTCCGTGATACCGGACATCGTCGCGACAAAGGATGAACCGACCGATCCTCGGGAACCGACCAGATATCCGTCCTCATTCGACTTCCACACGAGCTTCTGCGCGATGATATACATAACCGCGAATCCGTTGGAAATGATGGAGTGCAGCTCTCTTTCCAGACGGTCCACAACGATCTTCGGAAGATTCTCGCCATACATCTCGTGTGCACGGTTGTAACAGATATTTCGCAGCGTCTCATCCGACTTTTCGATGACAGGCGGACACTTATCCGGGCGCACCGGCGCGATCGGCTCACACATATCGGCGATCATCCTGGTGTTCGTGACAACGACCTCGTAGCACTTGTCGCTGCCCAGATATTCGAACTCTGAGAGCATCTCCTCCGTCGTCCGCAGGAACAGCGGCGCCTGCTCGTCCGCATCCTTAAAGCCCATTCCGGCCATCAGGATCTTCCGGTAGATCGCGTCGTCCGGGTCCATGAAATGCACATCACAGGTCGCGCAGACCGGCTTGTTGAACTGCTCGCCGAGGGAGACGATCTTCCGGTTGATGTCCATGAGGTCATCCACCGTCTTCACCGTGCTCTTCTCGTCCCGCAGCATGAACATGTCGTTTCCGAGCGGCTGGATCTCCAGATAGTCGTAGAATTTTACGATCTTCGCAAGCTCCGCATCCGGAACCCCGCGGAGGATCGCCTGGTAAAGCTCTCCCGCCTCACAGGCCGAGCCGATGATCAGACCTTCCCGGTACTCATTCAGCACACTCTTCGGGATCCTCGGTCTTCTCGAGAAATACTTCAGGTGCGACCATGACACGAGGCGGTACAAATTCACGCGTCCCAGATCATTCTTTGCGATGATGATGACATGGTACGTCGGCATCTTCATGATCGTCTCGTCACTCACATGACTGAACTCCTCGAGCTGGTCGAGCGTCGTCATATCGTGCTGTTTTTTCAGCATTTCCACGAATTTCAGGAAAATTCCGGCAGTTGCCTCCGCATCATCGACCGCGCGATGATGATTTTCCAGAGAGACGCCGAGCGCCTTCGCCACCGTGTCAAGCTTAAATCGATTCAGGTTCGGGAGGAGCGCTCTTGCAAGCGTCACCGTATCGAGGACCGTCGGATCAAACGGCAGTCCCAGAAGTCCCGCATTGTGGGAGATAAAGCTCACATCGAAGGACGCGTTGTGCGCCACTAACGCCGCATCCCCGACAAACTCCAGGAATCTCGGCAGGACCTTGTCCACCGTGTCCGCGCCCATGACCATCGCGTCGTTGATCCCGGTCAGGCGCTCGATGTCAAACGGGATCGGGACCTCCGGATTTACAAACTCATCCATCCGGTCAATGATCTCCCCGTTTCTCACCTTCACGGCGCCGATCTCGATGATCTTATTCTTTGTCGGGGAAAATCCTGTGGTCTCGATATCGAATACGACATACTCGCCGTCAAGACTCTGGTTCCTGGAATTGACAACCATCTCCTTCATGTCGTCGACGAGGTACCCCTCAACTCCATAGAGGACTTTGAAGGTATCCCCCTTGTCGAGCGCATGGTTCGCGTCCGGGAACGCCTGGACGCAGCCGTGGTCCGTGACCGCGAGTGCCGGCATCCCCCACTTCTTGGCACGCTTTACGAGGTCTTTCACCTCGGAGACACCGTCCATGTCGCTCATCTTCGTGTGACAGTGGAGCTCCACACGCTTCACCGGGGCATTATCCACACGCTTGGACGTGAAGTCCTCGCTCTTTTTGATGCCGACGATGGAACCGATCGTGAGCTCACCGTCGAACTTGTCGATCGTCGTGATGCCCTTGATCTTGATGAAGTTTCCTTCCTTGATCGCCGCTGTCGCATCTTCCTCCTGGCCTTCCCTGAGGAACATTTTGACCGTGATGCTGTCCGTAAAGTCCGTGATATCGAAGATCATGAGCTTGTTTCCGCTCCGGAGCTCCCTCTTCTCCGCGCGGATCACCTTGCCGCGGATTACAACCTCGCCGATCTCACCGTCAATATCGTGAATATCTACCGCATCGCCTTCAAAATCGCGCCCAAACAGAACATCCGGATTCTCCGATTTCCGGTACGGGATCCTTCCGTCGGAACCTTTCCGGAAGCCGCCGGAAAAACCGCCTTTTCCCTTCTCGCCGAAAGTCTTCTTTGTAAAACCGCCGCCGTTCTGTCCACCACCGGCAGACTTTCCGTTCTGGTTTCCGCCGGGCTTTCCTGCCGCATCCGTCTTCTGCTTCGATGCTCCGGAACCAGACGCCGTTTTTTCTCCGGGGGCTTTTTTACCGCCGTCCGCCGCGCCGGACCGTCCTGCGAATCCGGAATTTCCAGCGCTCTGTGCTGTGATCCCGGCCCCCGCGTCTCCATTGCCGTCTCCGAACGTTCCGCTGAATCCGCCGTTCGCCGGACCTTCGTCCCACGGCGCACTTTCCACGGTGCCTTCCAGGTAATTCTCCTCATTCCGGGTTCCCATGATGAGCTCTCCGCCCGGCTTCATGAACACCGGCTGGTCCATCGGGTCCTTCTTCTCCGCTTCTTTATATAAAAACTCCACTTCCGCCGCAAGTCCGCAGCGCTCCGTAAAGATCTTCTCGAGGACACGCCCGACTTCCTTCGACCGCTCCCTGTAGATCAGGTTGTCCTCGATCGTCATAACCATCTTGTCGTCGGTCACAAATTTTGTGTCCGCCCGGCGGAGAATGTTGTACTCGATCATGCCGTAATTCTTAAGCTCCATGAGGATGCTGTCCCGGTAGACATCGTAGAGCTTCTCCGGGGTATACTGTGCCGACAGACGATACTTCTCAAGGATCTTGATCGTGATCGGTCTTCCCGGAAACAGCTGCTTCGCGATCCCGTCTTCCAGGGCATAAATGTTCTTTTTATGAATGAGTCTGGGACTTCTGATATAAACACGAATAGAGCTTCTGTCCTTTGTCATGGTGACCTTTTCCACCACGACAAGTTTCAAAAGCTCTTTCAGTTCATCCGCAATATGAAGCCCCGGGAAAACTTCAAGGAATGGTTTTTCCATACTTATTTCTGCATCTCCTGCATCTTCAAAAGTTCTTCCCGCAGAACGGAAAGAAGCTCATTTTCCGGTACCTTCTTGATGATCTCTCCCTTTTTGATCAGGAGACCTTCGCCGATCCCTCCGGCGATCCCGATATCCGCGCTTCTCGCCTCGCCCGGACCATTGACCACGCAGCCCATAACGGCAACTTTCACGTCAAGATCCATGCCGGATACCATATTTTCGACCTGGTTTGCGAGGTGGATCAGATCGATCTGGGTTCTTCCGCAGGTCGGACAGGAAACAACTTCCACGCCGCCTTTTCTGAGTCCCAGAGTCCTCAGGATCAGCTTTGCACTCTTTACTTCCTCCACCGGATCACCGGTCAGGGAGACACGGATCGTATCGCCGATCCCCTCATGGAGAATAATTCCAAGTCCTACGGAGGACTTGATATTGCCGGAAAGCAACGTTCCGGACTCCGTGATCCCGACATGGAGCGGATAATCCGTCTTTTTCGCAATGAGTTCATGCGCTGCCACGCACATCAAAACGTCGGAGGACTTGATGCTGATCACGATATTATCGTAGCCGAGCTCCTCGACAACGGCAACCTCCTTCAACGCGCTCTCAACGAGCGCCTCCGCGGTCACGCCGCCGTATTTCTCCAGAAGATCTTTTTCCAGGGAACCGCTGTTCACGCCCACACGGATCGGGATCCCGTACTCCTTCGCCTTATCCACGACAGCTTTTACGCGCTCCCGCGCCCCGATATTGCCCGGGTTGATCCGGATCTTATCCGCTCCGCTCTCGATCGCAGCGATGGCAAGGCGGTAATCAAAGTGGATATCTGCGACGAGCGGGATATGGATCTGTTTCTTGATCTCGCGGATCGCAGCCGCAGCCTCCATCGTCGGGACTGCCACGCGGATGATATCGCATCCGGCTTCCTCGAGGCGGTGAATCTGCTCCACCGTTGCCGAGACGTTCTCTGTCTTCGTGTTGCACATGGACTGGATCAGGACAGGATTTCCCCCTCCGATCTTTCTGTCCCCTATCTGAATTACTCTTGTATGATCTCTAAACATACATTTCTCTCCCAATTTCAAAAACTATAAAATGATCCTCAGATCATTAAAGATGACAAATACCATAAATGTCATGAGAAGCGCCATCCCGGCCATATTGACTGCGCCCTCGACTCTCTGGCTCACCGGATGTCTCGTCACGAGCTCCCAAAGCAGGAACACCAGCCGCCCGCCGTCAAGCGCCGGAAACGGGAGCAGGTTCATGACTCCGAGGTTTGCCGAGAACATGACCATGAGATTTAAGAGGTTCATCACAACCGTCACAAAGCCGTACTGCGTATTCTCCTCCACCGTCTGGTCGATGATCGTGACGATCCGCACAGGACCGGCGATATCGTTGGTCGAAACCTTTCCGCCGGCGATCATCTTTAAGCTGTCGATCACCGTGAGGATCCAGTAGCGCACCTCGTAGGCGCTGTACTGGAGAAGCTGAAGCGGGGATTCCGCCGCACTCCGGTATCCGCGCAGGATCACGCCGAGATAATATCTCCCATCTTTAAGCTCCGGCTGGATCACCGTATGTCCCGTCGTCCAGGAGGCAGAGCTCTCATCGTACCGTTGATATTCCACCTGCACCGAATCCTGTCCCGAATACATGAGGTACATGGAGATCTCTCTTGACAGATGGATCTTTCTGCCGTCAAGCTTCGTGATCACATCGCCTTCCTGAAGTCCTGCTGTCTGTGCAGGCATTCCCTCGGAAGTTCCCGCAAGGACCGGAAGATCGATCCCCGCCCAGGATAAGATCACAAACGAGAACACAAAAGCCAGAATAAAATTAAAAATCGGTCCGGCCGCGATCACCGCCATTTTCGCAAGCGGTCCTTTATCGAAAAAGGAAACTCCCTTCACATCCGGAATTTCTTCCTTTTCATCCTCATCTTCCCCGAATTCTCCCAGCATGGCGCAGGATCCGCCGAGCGGCAAAAGTTTTAATGAGTACCGGATCCCGGTCTTTTTGCTCACCCAGGAGAGAAGTCTCGGCCCAAAACCCACCGAAAACTCCACAACAGCGACCCCGTTTAACCTCGCCAGGAGATAATGTCCAAACTCATGGAACAGGATGATACCGCCAAGGACCACCACCGCTGCCAGATAACCAAGGTTCAACTTTATTGTTCACCTGCTTTCTATTATTCGTTAGAATCCCCGTAACTGTTCAGTACCTTCACAGTTACGCGCAAAATTCCATTCCAAATCGGCTACGCCGATAGGATTTTTGCCTTCAAACCAATGTTTTCTTACGGTCAGCGCAGTAAATGCGCAGACCTACTGAATAGTTACGAATCCCCACTGTTTTTTCAGGAATTCATACGTCTCCGCTTCCGCCTCGAGCACTTCGTCCAGGGACGGGTGAGCGATCTTTTTATGATGCTCCATCGCCGCCTCGATCATATCCGTGATCTCAAGGTATCCGATCTTCTTCGCGAGGAATTTTGCGACCGCGAACTCATTCGCCGCGTTGAAGACGACCGGAACGGATCCGCCCGCTTTTCCTGCATCTCTCGCGAGCGCCAGGCCGCGGAAATTCTCATAATCCGGCTTGTCGAAGACGATCTCCTTCATTGTCCAGAAATCCAGACGGTCTCCCTTCATCGGTCTGCGCTCCGGGTAATAGAGTGCATACTGGATCGGAAGCTTCATGTCCGGCGTGCCGAGCTGCGCCATCACCGCGCCGTCCTCAAACTGCACCATCGAATGGATCACGCTCTTCGGCTGCACAACAACCTGGACATCGTCCATTCCGACGTCAAAGAGCCATTTTGCCTCCATGACCTCGAGTCCTTTGTTGACCATCGTGGAGCTGTCGATCGTGATCTTCGCACCCATGGACCAGTTCGGATGCTTTAAGGCGTCCTCAACCTGTACATCTTTCATCTGTTCTCTCGTCCAGCCGCGGAATGGACCGCCGGATGCTGTCAGGAGGATCTTTTCAATCTTATTCCCGTGTTCCCCGTTTAAGCACTGGAAGATCGCGCTGTGTTCGCTGTCCACCGGGAGAAGACGGACTTTCTTCTCCTTTACGAGCGGGATGATCAGATGTCCCGCCGTCACGAGCGTCTCCTTGTTTGCCAGTGCAATATCCTTTCCGGCTTCGATGGCCGCCATTGTCGGTCGGATACCGATCATGCCTACCACCGCTGTCACGAGGATCTCATAGCCCTCCATGACTGCGATCTCTAAAAGTCCTTCCATGCCGGAGACGATCTTCGTATCTGTATCTGCCACACGGACAGCCAGTTCTTTCGCCTTCTCCTCATCCCAGACGCCGCAGATCTTCGGGGAAAATTCCCGGATCTGGCTCTCCAGCGCCTGAATATTTCTGCCCGCCGCGATCCCGACAACTTCAATATCGCCATTCGCACGGACTACATCAAGCGTCTGGGTCCCGATCGATCCCGTAGAACCCAGAATAGCAATTCTTTTCATAATTAAAACCCTTTCGTTTTCCGCAGGCGGCGGTCTTCTGTCTCTCGCGCCGGACTGCCGGTCTCATCCTTTTCCTAGCGGATCCCCATGAATGTGATCGCAAAATAGATCGCCGGGGCCGTAAAGATCATACTGTCAAACCGGTCCAGGATCCCTCCATGACCCGGGATCAGATTTCCGTAATCCTTGATATCATGGTTTCTCTTGATAGCGGATGCCGCCAGATCTCCCACCATGGAGATCACTGCTGCGATCGCACAGGCAGCCGCTGAGATCACACCCGGGTTCGTCACCTGGATCATATTGTTCTTAAAGAAGGTTCCGTAGAGGAAACCCAGCACTGCTGCGCCGACGATACCGCCGACCGCGCCTTCCACCGTCTTTTTCGGGCTCAGTTTCGGCGTCATTTTATGTTTTCCGAAAAGCTTTCCCGCACAGTAGGCAAAGGTATCACAGCCCCAGGAACTTAAAAGGATCAGCCAGACAAGGTATTTTCCGTCCGGCATCTCCCGCACCTGATAGAGATAGGAAAACATGATCCCGACATAAAAGATCCCGAAAAATGCGACCGTGATCTGCTCCGTCCCGTATTTCGGGAACGTCACCACGTAGATCGTCATTAAGATCATGAGGGAAACGATCGCGAGGAACGTCACATACTGCTCTCTGCTTCCCATGATCCAGTAATAGGCCACGACAGCCGCATAGCCCACATAGCCCGGCGCTGACTTTTCGATCTTCATGACCCGGTAAAGCTCATAAAGTCCGATCAAAGAGATCGCCAGGGAGCCAAAATAGAGGACCGTGCTGCCCTCAACAAGCAGAAACGCCGCGATGATCACAAGGACGATTCCGCTGATCAGTCTGGTCGTAAACATAAGATCACCTCTTACTCTGTTTTTACCGCCGTAACTCCTCCGAACCGGCGTTCTCTCTTATTATACTGGCGGATCGCATTCAATAATTCTTCCTTATTGAAGTCCGGCCACAGGCATTCGGTCACGTAGAGTTCTGAGTACGCGAGCTGCCATAACAGATAGTTGGAAAGGCGGAGTTCCCCGCTCGTGCGGATCATGAGATCCGGATCCGGGATCCCCGCGGTGTCGAGATAGGAGGCGAAGACCTGCTCCGTCATCTCCTCCGGCGCGATCTTTCCGTCCTTACAGTCCGCCATGATCTTTCTCACGGCTCTCGTGATCTCGTCACGGCTTCCATAGTTTACGGCGATCACGAAGGTCATTCCTGTATTCTCTTTCGTCTTTTCTTCCAGACCGTTGATCGCCTCGACGATATCCGGTGCAAACCGGTTTCTCTCGCCGATCATGCGAACCCGGATGTTATTCTTTTCCGCCATCGCGAGAAGTCTCTTCGCATAGAAGCGGAACAGCTGCATCAACGCACCGACTTCCTCCTCCGGGCGCTTCCAGTTTTCCGTGGAAAATCCATATACGGTCAGATACCGGATTCCAAGCCGTGCTGCGTCCTTAACGACCTGCTCCAGTGTCTCACAGCCTTTTTTATGTCCAAGCTGTCTCGGAAGTCCGCGCTTCTTCGCCCATCTTCCGTTTCCATCCAGGATCAGCGCCACATGGGCGGGGATCTTTAAATTCTCTTCCATGATATTTGTTCTCCCTTTTATAACCAATGTAAAAACAAGGGACAGGAAATCTTCCCCTGTCCCCGTCTGTCATGTACCGTCATCCTGAACGATTTGGGATCTTCCATCTGGAAATTTCCCTCTGCTCAGGAATCAGGCTGTTCGTTTTTATACGGTAAGAACTTCCTTCGTCTTGTTCTCCACGGCCTTATCGATCTTGTCGATCGCCTTGTCTGTCAGCTTCTGTACCTTCTCGGTAAGATCCTTTAAATCGTCCTCAGAGATCTCATCGTTCTTTTCCATCTTTTTGAACGCTTCGTTCGCATCGCGGCGGATGTTGCGGATCGCAACCTTCGCTCCGTCACCTTTCTTCTTTACGTCCTTTGCGAGTTCTTTACGTCTGTCCTCTGTGAGCTCCGGGAATACAAGGCGGATCACTGTTCCGTCGTTGCTCGGGTTGATTCCAAGCTCGGAAGTCTGGATCGCTTTCTCGATCGGACGGATCAGGCTCTTCTCCCACGGCTGGATCAGGATCATTCTCGCTTCCGGAACGGAGATATTTCCGACCTGCTGGATCGGAGTCGGAGTTCCGTAGTAATCTACTTTGATCTTGTCAAGTACATGCGGGTTTGCACGTCCTGCGCGGATGGATGCGTACTCGTTTAAGAGGGCATCGATGGATTTTTCCATTTTCTCTTCATATACTTTTAATTCTTCGCTCATGGTTTCCTCCTGTTATCAGACGGTAACGATCGTACCGTTAATTTTTCCCTGCATGGCGTTCGCGATTCCATCCTTTTCGTTTAAGGAGAATACCGCCATCGGCATTTTGTGTTCCATACACATAATGGAAGCAGTCAGGTCAACGACTCCGAGCTGCTTGTCGATCACTTCCTGGATCGAGATCTCGTCATACTTTTTCGCATTCGGATTTACCTTCGGATCACTGTCGTATACGCCGTCGATGGACTTTGCGAGGAGAATGCAGTCCGCATCCATCTCGATTGCCATCAGAGTGATCGTTGTGTCGGTAGAGAAATACGGCTGTCCGATCCCGCCGGCAAAAAATACGACCATTCCGTGCTCAAAATACTTGTTCGCACGGTCCTTGGAGAACAGTTTTGTCATATTTCCGCACTCGAACGGGGTGAGGATCTGTGTCTTCATTCCCGCATTGCGGAAGATCTCGGATACATAAATACAGTTCATCACAGTCGCGAGCATTCCGATCTGATCCGCCTTCGGACGGTCGATCGCGTCACTCGTGCGTCCGCGCCAGAAATTTCCGCCGCCGATCACGATCCCGACCTGTACACCGGCATCTACAGACGCCTTGACCTGTCTTGCGACTTCCTTCACCGTATCTTCGTCAAAGCCAGTTTTTTTCGGACCTGCAAGGGCCTCTCCGCTGAGCTTTAAAAAAACTCTTCTGTTTTTCATCTTCTCTGCACTCCTCGTAAATCTTCTGTGACTTTTTCGTTCCAGACGCCACAGCTCTCTTTTTTCCTTCCCGCCAGGCAGCCCCCAGCCGCCCCGCGGACTTAGAATAAGTATATCACACTTTTACCTGTTTGCCAACGCTTCGTTATCTTTTCTTATCTTCCCGGAAGCTCTTGAGGACCAGCGTCGTCGGATACCGGTATGCGTAGGTGCAGCTCTTCATGAGCTCCACTTCCTCCGGATTTCTGCAGACACTTAAGATCATGTTCTCTTCCTCGGAGGTCAGATATGCCTCTCCGTTTCCGTCGCGATCCTTGATATCTTTGTAGATCCGGTATTTCTTATAGAAATCCGGGCAGGATCCCTGCCGCATCTTTACCGGCTCCGGAACGATATTGACCCGGTACTGATCCGACATTCTTGCCAGAATGTTGTGGATCCTTTCACAGTATTCCCTCGAGACGAGTCTCGGTGAAGGAATACAGATCATATAGTTCATATTTGTGCCTTCCTTTGTCATTTTTAAGAAGCAAATGGCAGACTTCTGCCACATGCCTGCATTAGTATAGCATGAAATCCGCCGCTTGTGAACCACTAAATCGAACACAGCCGGACTCCTGACAGGCGCGGCACAACAAGTGAAAACACGCTTCGCGAGTTTCCCCTTGTTATCGCGACAGTCGCCAAGGTCTCGCGCAAGCGCGGACTTTGGCTCGTTGTTCGCGTAAAAAATACCCGCAGCCGGATGTTTCCGGCCGCGGGCAGATCGGTCATTCTTATAGTTTAATGTTTTTTCTCCTCATCCTTCAGGAGATTCGTCATGCTGTGCATGCTGATGCACAGAGTTGACGTATTGTGGAGCAGGGCGGATGTCGCCGGAGCGAGTACCCCCATCACTCCCAGGATGATGAGACCGAAGTTAAAGCTGATGACAAAGCGGTAATTTCTGTGGACACGCTGCATCAGCGCATTGCTGATCGCTTTTAAGGTCACAAGCTGGAACATCGCATCCTCAGAGATCGTGATATCCGCGATCTCTCGCGCTATCTCAGCGCCCTCACTGATCGCGATGCCGACGCTGGCTGCGGAAAGAGCCGGGGAATCGTTGATGCCATCGCCGACCATGATGACCTTGTGGCCTGCGTTCTTCTCCGCCTCCACAAAGTTTGCCTTATCTTCCGGGAGAACCTCTGAGTGGTATTCATCCACACCGACTCTCGCAGCGATCGCACGCGCTGTTCTCTCGCTGTCGCCTGTCATCATGACGATCTTTTTGATTCCGAGTTTCCGGAGTTCTTTCATGACCTCCGGAGCTTCCGGACGGAGCGGATCCTCGATGCAGATCACAGCCGCCAGTCTTCCCGCGATCGCGAGATACAGGTGGGAGTACTCTGCCGGGAGTGCCTCAAACTTCTCTTCCTCGCCCTCCGGGATCACGCACTTCTCATCCTCAAATACGAAGTGGTAGCTTCCGATCAGGACCTTATCCTCTCCGATATGGGAGGCAATTCCATGGGCCACGATATAGTCGACTTTGGAATGCATCTCCTCATGGACGAGTCCTTTTTCTTTGGATGCCGCAACAACCGCGTTCGCCATGGAGTGTGGGAAATGCTCTTCCAGGCAGGCAGCGATCCGGAGCATCTCATCCTGATCGCGTCCCTCAAAGGTGACAACATCGGCAACGACCGGCTGTGCCTTTGTGAGTGTGCCGGTCTTATCAAAGACGATCGTGTCCGCCTCTGCAACGGCTTCCATGAAGGAACCGCCTTTGACGGTCATCTTGTAGCTGCTCGCCTCTCTCATCGCGGAGAGAACGGAAAGCGGCATCGCAAGCTTTAACGCGCAGGAGAAATCGACCATAAGGATCGAAATCGCCTTCGTCACGTTTCTTGTGAGAAGGTAGGTCACGATCGTGCCGCCGAGACTCCACGGAACGAGAGCGTCCGCAAGACCGGATGCCTTCGTCTCAAGGGAAGATTTCAGTTTTTCTGAATCCTCGATCATCTTGACGATGCGCTCAAATCTTGTAGATCCGGCTGCCTTCTTGACACGGACAACGATATTTCCTTCCTCGACCGCAGTTCCTGCATAGACGTACATGCCGTTCTCTTTGCGGACCGGTTCGGACTCGCCGGTCATGGACGCCTGGTTTACCATCGCCTCGCCGGACTCAACGACGCCGTCAAGCGGGATCACGCTGCCGACATGGATGGAAACGAGATCTCCTTCCCTGATATCGGAGATCGGGACAAGGACTTCCGCATCTCCTGTCTTCTGCCATACCTTCTCGATATTTAAGGACATGCTGCCAGCAAGATCGCTGACGGACTTCTTGTGGGTCCAGTCTTCAAGAAGCTCACCGATCCCGAGAAGGAACATGACGGATCCTGCCGTGTTGAAATCGCTTCTCAACATGGAAACCGTGATCGCGGTCGCATCGAGGACCTCGACTTCCAGTTTTCTTCCTGCAAGCTTTCTGACTCCTTTGATGATATACGGAACAGACTGGATCGCAGTCCATACCGCGCGGATCGGAGCCGGAAGGAAGATCTTTGTGAAGCATCTTGTGAGACACTTAGTCACAAGCTTTTCCTGGAATTCCTGATTTAACGCTCTGGTTCCGGTTGTCGGCACGAGTTCATTTAATTTCTCATCGTCAAACGAGAATTTTAAGATCTCTGCAATGAGATCTTCCTTCGTGCCAGTATAACTGATCGCCGCATCTCCGATTCTCTCATATACCTTTGCTGCCGTTACCTGTGGAAGGGATGCGAGATAAAAGGAAAAGAGGTCCGCCTGTCTGATCGACAGGCGTCCTCTGGTGAGATGGATTCGGATACGGCCTCTGATTTCATGTTTTACCGTAAATCTGATTCCTGTTTTCATGATGATTATTCAGCGTCCTCTGTATTTTCTGCAGTCTCTGTGAGATCCTCTGCTGTCTCTTCTTCCTCACCGAACTCTTCTTCCGCACGGGCACGGTTGATCTCCTTTGCCTCTGCAAGAACATCCTCAGCGTTTGCCTGGATGTTGGAAGCAGTTGTCATCACGCACTCTTTTGCGCGGAGACCTGCTGCGAGACAGTTAATATATAATTTCTTTGCATCCTGGCTTCCAAGGACCTTGATACCTGCTGTTCCAAAGAGAACACCACTTGCGAATACAGCGACATTTTTTAATTTTAAGCATTTCTTTACATCTAACATTTTTAAATCCTCCTGTAAATAAAAAATAGAATCACTAGTTTATCTGTAACTGTAAAGATACGAAACAGTTACGGTCATCCCGGTCACTTATGTTTATAACCGGTATACATGACCATAGCAAAGCAGAAAACGGTTGCCCACGCCCAGAATTTATGGTGTTTCATCGGTCCTCACTTCCTTGCTTTCTTTTTTATACACAACGGGAAAAACCGGAAGGTCTTTCTGCGTTTCCAACATGGTAACACCACGCCTCCCGGTTAGTCAAATATAATGTCTTTAATTGAGAAACTTTGTCAATTTTTGACAATTATCTCTTTTATGACGCGCTGACGGAACAGCATTTTTCGTCGTCTTTTTCAGTCTTTCTGAGCCCGCTTTTTCCGTGAAATTCCGGTGCGATGATCTCGCTCTCCCCATCGACCTGTTCTCCCGATTCATCGGTAAAAACATACTGGTAAACACGCTTTAAAACGCCCATCTCCTCCAGCATCCGGATCGTCCGGTAGACAGTGGAAAGTCCCACAGTCGAATCCCTCTGCACAGCCTCATAGTAAACTTCCTTGCAGTCTGTCCAGTTCTGTTCCAGGATCACGTCAAGGATGACCATTCTCTGTTTTGTAATGCGTTTTCCAAGCCTCTGGAATTCATTCACGATGTCTTTTTTCTGCCACATCCGGCATCCCTCTCATTCCTGTAAAATCGTTGCTGCCTGTACACAACATATCCGGCAATCTGATCTTGCCGATACTTCGCATTCCGAATTTAAAAATTTCCTACGCCTGCTTCCATTCAATATCGCGGAGCACATATCCGGCTTTGCTCACGGTATCGCGGATCTCACGGTCCGTCATTTTTGTCTTCATCCGGACATCGGCTTCCTTCTTCTCGAGGTTTACCTCCGCCCAGTTGCCGTCCTTCTCGTTGAACGCATTCTCCACATGGAGCTTGCAGTGTTTGCATTTCATTCCATCGACGCCGACAACTGCATAGTACGGATAATCCGACGTATTTTTATCCTGCACCTTGATCTTTTTCTCCACGTCCTTCGATCCGCAGCAGCCGTAGACGAACTGGTGCATCGTCCCTTTCACTGCAAAGATCGCGACCACGATCAGTACAACGATAATAATTCCGTTTATCATTGATCACGCCTCCTTTTTATCGCAGCCATGCCATGACTTCACAACCGCAAAAACAGCACATTTCGGATTCCCTGTGGGGGTATCTTTATCGGCTGTTAGTTCCTACTAACAAAGATTAGCACTAACTAACCAAGTTGTCAATCCTATTTGAGAAATTTTTTGAACAAGTGAAAACACGCTTCGCGAGTTTCCCCTTGTTATCACGACAGTCGCCAAGGTCTCGCGCAAGCGCAGACTTTGGCTCGTTGTTCGCGTAAATTAAAAGAATATGCCTCAGTACATTTGGGCGTCTCGCGCGGTCGCTTGCGACAACCTTCATCTCGCGCGAGTGCGCATCTTAGGCGCACAGTGCCTTTTTGCTTACAGGAAGTTCCATCGGAATTTTCTGTAAGCAAAAAGGACAGCCCTCTTTCAGGCTGCCCTCTGTTTTATATTTGTCTCAGCAATTTAGAAAAATCTTATGAATTCATACTGACCAGAATGATACGCCAAGTCATACATGCATTCGGCATAAAGTTTTTACTGCGAAATCGAAAACATCTCATTTACGGTCTTCGGATCCAGGCTGTGGTTGTATACAAGGTTCTCGTACTCCATCAGCTGTTCCTTCCACTCGTACTCTCCGCTCTCCGCGTCCTCCCAGCCATGGTAAGTTCCGTCCGACTCCCAGATGCCGAGATGATGGATGATCGGGAGCTTTTCGGAAAGCTGCAGTAAAAACTCGTTGTACGGAGTCAGTGAGAGGTTCGCGCGCTTTAACACGTAGGAAGAAAGGTAGATCGCACCTAAGCGTCCCATATCCTCCGCAGGCTGGTCGTAGTTGGTCCAGATCACGAACGGAGTCTCGTACCAGCACATCTTCTGCTCGTTCGGGGCCTTCGCGCTCTCCACTCCCATCGCCTCGTCAAAGAACTCGTCCTCGATCCCTGGCTGGTGGTCGCCGAACATGACGATCATCGTCGGCTGGTCGCACTGGGAGAAATAATTTACGAGCCACTCAAATGCCTCATCCGATTTTTTCACAAGAGACAGGTACATATCCGCCTCCGGATACTTTCCTTCCATGTCCCCTGTAAGCCATACTTCCTGATCGAAGTTTGCGAACGGGATCGTATATCCGCCATGGTTCTGCATCGTCACATTGAAGAGGAATAACTTGTCATCAGGATTTGCCTTCTTTTCGACATAGTCCGTGATGAGTTTAAAATCGCTCAGATCGCTGATATAATTTCGGAGCTCATCCCGGCCCTCATAGGCGCTGATATCCATGAAATCGTCAAATCCCATGTTATTGTAGCAGATCCGGCGGTTCCAGTTCTCTGCCGGGTACGGGTGCATGGCGACAGCCGTGTATCCCTGGTCTTTCACCGTGCTGACCATGGAGCGGACGCCGGGATTTACATAGAACTGGTAAGCGATGCTGCCTCTCGGCATCAGGTACATGGAATCACCGATCAGGAACTCAAACTCAGAGTTGCTGGTCATCGCGCCGAACACCGGCATGCAGAGTTTTCCCTTTACGGTATTCTCCGTCAGACTGTTGAGGAACGGGAAATACTCTGTATTCGTCGTAAATTCCCCATCCACCGACAGGTCGGAAAGACTCTCGTTCATGATGCAGATGATGTTGGTCGGCTGGACCGCATCTCCCGCTTCCACCGCGGCCGCCGTCTCCTCGTTCTGCTCTTCTTCGCTTCCCACATATTTTTCATAGATCTCCTGGATCTTCGCCTGGGAATAGCCCTCCGGAGCTTTCTTTACCAGATATTTTAAGGATACCGCCGACGCCAGCACATAGCCGTTCTCCGCGTAGGAAGTCGTCGGGTCCCAGAGATTTACCTCCAGTCCCAGTTTCGGGACAAGGACCGTGTAGAAGCCGCCGATAAACACCGCGACCGCAGCAGCGGATCCGCCAAACACGGCAGCTCTTTTTTTCTTCCCCCTGATCCTCACCGGCACGAGCTGCGCCAGTACATTCCACATGATCAGGAGGATCCCGCAGATGATCATCATAAAGGTCGGTGTGTAGTTATAGCTCCCGGCCACCGTCATCGCGGTCTTCACCGCAAGGACATCACTCATCATGATCGGGCGGCTTCTGAAGGATACGACAAAGGCTTCCGCCAGAGAGATCACATAAAGGATCACGGAGGATACAGGGATGGAGATCCGGCTGCTTCCGGAGATTCCGAATACCAGAAGGTACAGCGCAAACATCCACACCATGTTCAGCACCGCATTTTTCGGCAGCACTGCGGCAAGATTTCCTGTCACTAGTTCAAACATGATGTAGGATAATACCGGCGACAAGAAGAATATCGCCGCGGCTCCCGCGCGCTCGAGCCCACTCCCTTCTTTTCTCTCGTATTCCTCTGTTGTTTCTTCTATCTTTTTGTTCATAATCTATTTCTCTTTCTGATTCTGTCTTCCGGAAACCATTCCGCCAAATGAATACTAAGATTTGCTGAACCGTTTCCTTCTCTCATTTCCAAATTCCGTTTCCGAGCCTGTTTTTTCTTTACATCCTGTGCGGATTTTCGCCATCCCGGATCGCCCAGCGCATCTTTGTGGATCTTGCACGCGGGTTTCTCTGGCATTCTTCCGCCGATGGACGGATCACATCGCTCGCAACGTCGCTGTAGATTTCTTCCTTTTTGCCGTCCTTAAAGTAATACTTTACAAGGCGGTCTTCCCCGGAATGGAAGGTCAGGATCGCAGCTCTTCCGCCCGGTGCCAGGATCCCCGGCAGTTTTGAGAGGAAGCTTTCCAGAACCTCGAATTCCTGGTTGACATCGATCCTCAGCGCCTGGAAACATCTCTGGCAGGATTTCTTCACGGCTTCCTTCCGCTCTTTTTCCGGGATAAAAGAAAGCACCTGCTCGATCACTTCTTTTAATTCCGTGGTCGTCTCAATATACTGACGTTTCCGGTTTCTCTTTGCGATCTCCCGTGCGATCTCCTCCGCATAAGGCTCATCGGAGTTTTCCGCGAACATGCCCGCGATCTCTTCCATATCCATCTGTTTTAAGCGCTCCGCCGCAGATATTCCTTTTTCCGGGTTCAGGCGAAGATCCAGCGGACCATCGGCCTTATAAGTGAAACCGCGCTCCGGGTTGTCGATCTGCATCGAGGAGACACCGAGATCTGCCAGGACAAAGTCAAACAGCCCCGCCTCCGGGACGAGCCTGTCGATATCAGCAAAGTTCATCTGTTTTATCGTAAGGATCTCCTCTCCGAAGCCGCGTTCCTTCAGGCGTTCCTTTGTCTTTACGATCTCGATCGGATCCACGTCAAGAGCATACATATGCCCCTGTCCTTCCAGCTTTTTTAACATCTCCGTCGTGTGACCGCCGTATCCAAGTGTGGCGTCCAGCCCCTGCATTCCCGGCTTGATATCCAGGAAATCCAGGATCTCTTTCACGCAGATCGAGATGTGCATGCCGGCCGGAGTGCTGCCCTTTTTGATGACCTTTTCGATCGTATCGGCATATTTCTCCGGATTCTGCTCTTTATACTTTTCTTCAAACCGTCTCGGGTGTGTCCCGCTGTAACGGACACGCCGTTTGTGCACCGATGCTCCCTGTACCTCTTTTTCTTCCATCTTAAAACCTCATTTATCCTGTATTCAGCTTCCATGCGCCTTGCGCTCTTTCTGTTTATCTTAACACAAAAAGGCGCGGCATGTAAATCTGAGCATTTTCTGCCATAAGTAGCATAACGGGATGAGGTTCCCGTGTCAAGCGTCAAAAAGTACAAAAATATGACAAAAGACCTCCGCCCGGGATCCTGCGGCCTGATCTACACCGCATCATCCCTGCAGAGGTCTCGTTCTGAGAAGAATTTATCAGCTTCCACCGGCCGGAATTACGCGTCAAGTCTCACATGCGTTCGGCCTGAACTTGTTATGCGTCAGATCTTGAAAACGCGTTCTTCATGGAATTGCTGAGCTCAAAGAGCACATGATCCAGGGTATTCCCCGTCTCTTCCTTTAACATCTTTGCGATCTCACGGTTCGCTTTCTCCAGAAGTCTTCTGCTCTCCGCCGGATCCGTGATCTTTGCAGCCTCGGCGTCATACTTGCGGAGCAGGGCATGTCCTTTCGCCTGGACCGCATTCTGGTAGCGCTCGATGTGGATCGCAGATTTCGCAAAAGATGCGTCCGCCATCGCGGCGATCATTCTTGCCGACCAGTAGAAATTCTCTGTGGAAACTTCCTTTGTGGTGTTCGCAAGGTATTCCGGAGTCTCGTCAACAGCCGCATAGAATGGGACCAGCGTATTGAACGCGTTGGACGCGAATGCAAGCCACTGGACTGCCTGGCAGTTTGCCGGAACGTCCGGGCGCATCTGGATCAGAGCCAGGAAATCGTTGCGGTTGATCCCGATCGCGCGGTATTTACCCTTCTGGAGGCCGTCCCCGCTCTTCGCATACGGGTCGAACGGAGTTCCCTGGAAATGGGAGGAAAGTGCATATTTGACATCCTCGACTGTCACCTTCTTCTCCGGCACCATGCTCCACGGGATATCATCGGACTCCGGCGTATAGTCCGCATCCGGTCCATCCCACTTCTTTGTATGCGGGTTAAAGTAGCGGCACATGAACCATGCCCTCGGAGTATTGTAGATGTGATCGGAATCACTGTGGCTTCCAAACGCAGCTCTCGCATCAAAATGACTGCCATTTCCGCCGTTTAAAGAGAGGTCCAGATGGTTCTCTGCGATAAATTCACGAAGGTCCGAAGAACACATATGCTCCTTCTGCTCAGAGAACGCATCGTTTAAGTCAAACTCATCGATACCGAACTGGTTCGGCATCACCACATACCGGTCATCCGGAACACGCTTTGCGATCCAGTGATGGCCGCCGATCGTCTCGAGCCACCAGATTTCACCCGCATCCTGAAAAGCGATGCCGTTCATCTCATAAGTCCCGTACTTCTCCAGGAGACTTCCGAGGCGGATCACGCCCTCTCTCGCACTGCTGATGTACGGAAGTGTGATGTATACAAGGTCTTCCTCACCGATCCCGCCGGCAGTTTCCTCTTTTCCGTCCTCCGCCGGCTGATATTTTACAAGCGGATCTGCGCCGAGCACGCGGGCGTTCGATGTGATCGTCTCCGTCGCTGTCATTCCCACGTTCTTCTCATTGACGCCGCTCGCCGCCCAGATCCCCTTTCCTTTGATCGCATTCGGGACTGCCGTAAATTTCATCGGGTCGCCCGGAAGCTCGATCTCCACATGGGAAAGGACTGACTTGTATACCTTCGGCTGCTCCTCCGGATGGATCACCACGAATTTCTTCGCCGTGAAATGTCCGGAACCGGAGTCATCGTTTCGCGCGATCATCGTTGAACCGTCATATGATGCGTTTTTTCCTACCAGGATTGTTGTGCATGCCATATCAGATACCCCCAAAATTCAATTTTGTCATCATGGTTTCGCGGCTGCCTCCTGAACTTTCCGCAGGAAACTGTCCTGCGAAGCAGTCTTCATTCGGCCATTCTGTCCGCCAGCCACGGATATCTTCAGTTTAGTACGCACTCTGGTTTCTGTCAACTAACTAAGTCACCGCGGTGATGCGGCAGGAAACAGCAACACAGCAAATGCCCCGGAGTACGCATCCCCCGGGGCATTCAAAGTATCAGTATTTCAATTATTTAAAGTACTTCACACCGCTCTCAAACAGCTTCAGATCCTGTTCTCCGGTGATGTTCTTTGCAACAAAGTCGCCGCGTCTCTCTGCGTGACCCATCTTGCCGTATACACGTCCATCCGGACTTGTGATACCTTCGATCGCCATGAAGGAGCCGTTCGGGTTCCAGTACTCATCCATCGTCGGATTGCCGTTAAGATCCACATACTGGGTCGCAACCTGTCCGTTTGCAAAGAGCTTGTCGATCCACTCCTTCGGAGCTACGAAACGTCCCTCACCGTGGGATACCGGGTTCGTGTAGATACCGCCGAGCTTTGCCTCAGCAAGCCACGGGGACTTGTTGGAGACAACCTTTAAGTTCACCATCTTGGAAACATGACGTCCGATCGTGTTGTAGGTCAGGGTCGGAGAATCCGGCTTCTGCTCTACGATCTTTCCTTCCGGAACGAGTCCGAGCTTGATGAGTGCCTGGAAGCCGTTGCAGATACCGAGCATGAGTCCGTCACGCTCATTTAAGAGCTTCATGATCTCGTCCTTTAATACCTCGTTGCGGAACGCGGTAGCAAAGAACTTCGCGGAACCTTCCGGCTCATCGCCTGCGGAGAATCCGCCCGGGAACATGACGATCTGCGCCTGCCCGATGGATTTTCTGTAAGTCTCGACAGAATCACGGATATCCTCGGCGCTCATGTTCTTAAATACCTTCGTGATGACATTCGCTCCGGCGCGCTCAAATGCCTTTGCACTGTCATACTCACAGTTTGTACCCGGGAATACCGGAATGAATACGGTCGGAGTTCCGATCTTGTGGTCACAGATCACGATGTTGTCTGCCTTAAATACTTCGTTCTTAACTTCTTCCTTCTTCACGCCGCTCTCGGTCGGGAATACATCCTCAAGAGTCGCATCCCATGTCTTTAATGCCTCATCGAGCGTGATGGAGACATTGCCGTACTCGAAGGCTGCCTTGTCGGTAACCTCACCGATCACACGGTAGCTCATCTGAAGCTCGCCGACCTTATCAGCCGGAACCTCGCATACGATGTCGCCCCATGCCGGTGCGAAGAAATCTCTCGGATCCACGTCATGCTCGATCTTTACGCCTAAGTGGTTGCCGAATGCCATCTTGCTGACAGCCTCTGCGATACCGTTCGCCTCAGCGGCATAAGCGGAGATCACGCGGCCTGCCTTGATGTCCTCATGAAGTTTATCATAACCATCCATGATCTGCGCGTAATCCGGAAGATCATAGGAATCTTTCTTGATTTCAAATACAACGATCTTGTTTCCGGCTTTCTTGAATTCCGGAGAGATCATGTTCTTTGCGTTCGCCACGTCAACTGCGAAGGAGACGAGTGTCGGCGGAACGTCGATCTCCTTTCCGCTCTCCTCATCGAAGGTTCCGGACATGCTGTCCTTTCCGCCGATGGACGGAAGCCCGAAGCCGAGCTGTGCGTTGTAAGCACCGAGAAGTGCTGCGAACGGCTGGCTCCATCTTGTCGGCTCGCTGCTCATTCTGCGGAAGTACTCCTGGAATGTGAAGCGGATCTTCTTATAATCGCCGCCTGCTGCCGCGATCTTCGCAACGGATGTGAGGACCGCATAGATCGCGCCGTGGTACGGGCTCCAGCTGGAGAGATACGGATCGAAGCCGTAGCTCATCATGGTCACAGCGTCGCACTTTCCTTCGAGGACCGGAAGCTTTGCAACCATGGTCTGGATCTCGGTCTGCTGATATTTACCGCCATACGGCATCATAACGGTAGATGCGCCGATGGAGGAGTCGAACATCTCAACGAGACCTTTCTGGGAGCATACATTTAAGGAGCCGAGCATCTTCAGCCATTTTTCCTTAACATCTCCCACTTCTTTCTTTTCAAACGGGGTTCCCTCGTGGTTCGGAACTTCCAGGGTCACGTCTGTCTCCTGGTGAGCACCGTTCGTATCAAGGAACGCACGGCTTAAATCAACGATGGTCTTTCCGCGCCATGTGAGAACGAGTCTCGGGCTCTCGGTAACTGTCGCAACCGTTACCGCCTCAAGGTTCTCTTCCTCTGCGTAGCCTAAGAATGCGTCAACATCTTTCGGGTCAACGACAACTGCCATTCTCTCCTGGGACTCGGAAATCGCAAGTTCTGTTCCGTCAAGACCTGCATACTTCTTCGGAACCTTGTCAAGGTCGATCAGAAGTCCGTCTGCGAGCTCACCGATTGCTACGGAAACTCCGCCTGCGCCGAAGTCGTTGCACTTCTTGATCAGTCTGGAAACTTCCGGACGGCGGAACATTCTCTGGATCTTTCTCTCAGTCGGGGCATTACCTTTCTGGACCTCAGCGCCGCAGACCTCGATGGATGCCTCTGTGTGCACCTTGGAAGAACCTGTCGCACCACCGATACCGTCACGTCCGGTACGTCCGCCAAGTAAGATGATCACATCGCCCGGATCGGATGTCTCACGGATGACGTTCTTTCTCGGAGCTGCTGCCATAACGGCACCGATCTCCATTCTCTTTGCAACATATCCCGGATGGTAAAGCTCTTTTACATAACCGGTCGCAAGTCCGATCTGGTTTCCGTAGGAGCTGTATCCATGGGCAGCCTCTGTGACAATCTTTCTCTGCGGGAGTTTTCCCTTTAATGTCTCATTTAACGGTTTTGTCGGATCTGCCGCACCTGTGATGCGCATTGCCTGGTATACATAAGTACGTCCGGAAAGCGGATCACGGATCGCACCACCGAGGCATGTCGCAGCGCCGCCGAACGGCTCGATCTCGGTCGGATGGTTGTGAGTCTCATTCTTGAAGTTTACAAGCCACTCTTCTGTCTTTCCGTCGATCTCGACCGGAACAACGATGGAGCAGGCATTGATCTCATCAGAAACCTCGAGATCTTCAAGTTTGCCCTCTTTGCGGAGCTTTTTCATGCCCATGATCGCAAGGTCCATCAGGCAGACAAACTTGTCGTCGCGGCCTTTGTAGATCTCTTTATGATCCGCAAGATACTGGTTATAAGTGTCCTCGATCGGCTTTTTGTAGTCGCCGTCTGTGAATGTCACATTTTTCAGCTCTGTGGAGAATGTCGTATGACGGCAGTGATCGGACCAGTATGTATCGAGCACACGGATCTCTGTCACAGACGGATCTCTCTTCTCCTCGTTCTTATAGTAATTCTGGATGTGAAGGAAATCCTTGAAGGTCATTGCGAGATTTAAGGAGCTGTAGAGTTCCTTTAAAGCCGCCTCATCCATATCTTTAAAACCGTCAAAGATCGCAACATCCTCCGGCACATCAAACACGGTCACAAGTGTCTCCGGGATCTCCTCGGACGCCTCTCTGGAGTCCACCGGGTTGATACAGAAGGACTTGATCGCAGCGATCTCCTCAGCGGAAAGCTTTCCGGAGATCACATAAGTCATTGCGGAGCGGATCACCGGCTCCTCATTCTCATTTAATAACTTTACACACTGCTCCGCAGAATCAGCTCTCTGGTCGAACTGCCCCGGCAGATACTCGACGGAGAATACCACGTCGTCCGCGCCATGCGGGAATGTCTCCTCGAACACCTCATCGACCGGCGGCTCGGAAAAAATCGTTCCGAGTGCCTCTTTATATACATCCTCAGAAATATTTTCAATATCGTAGCGGACCAGTACACGAACGCCCGTTACCTCTGTAATGTCAAGGTAGCTCTCGATCTCCTCGCGAAGCTCTCTCGCCTTGATTGCATATTCCGGTTTCTTCTCAACAAACACGCGCTTTACGCTCATAGTCTCTCCTCCTGGAAAACGGCTTTGTCCGATGGTTGTTATTTTTCATGACTGCAGCGCCACCTCGTGCGGAGCAATCCATTTTCCATTATCATAGCACAGATTTGTGTGATTAGTAAAGTTAATATATCTAATTTATTTTATTACTTATGCTTATCAGTTGTCACATCCAGCATACTCCCACAGCGATGAACTCTTTTCCATCCTGTATCACCGCAAATTATTAACTCTGCAGATCCTGATTGATCTTGCTCATGCTGAGCGCATCCATTGTCACCTTCATGATCTCCCGGACCTCGTCCTCCGTCATCTTCATGCGCTCCGCAAGCTCCGAAAGCTTCGCCTCACGCCCAAGCTCCTCCGCCATGGACTTTGAAACCTCCTGGAGAACATTGACGCGCGCCAGCATCTCCTCCTCGATATCCGTCTCCTTCTTCTGGTCGTTGATGATCTCCTCCATGCGGACACGAATCCGGCTCTCTAAAAGCTTCTCAAAGCTCCCCTCAAAGCCTTCATCCGCCAGCATCATCAGCTCCATACTCGCCTCCTGGATCAGATCCGCCATCGGGACGCCCTTATTGATATAATCCTGAACAAAAAACAGCGCATTTTTCAGATTACCCTCGATCAGACGCTCCCTCGCCGCCTTATTCCCACTCCGGATCTCCCCGAGCAGCTTCTCATTCTCCTCCTCACTGCACGGCGGGATCGCCGCGATCTCTTCCATATATACACGGTAAATATCTTCCGGATTCAGCTCCTCATTCGCATTGTTGAACTCGTCATCAACATTCCCACTCTCATTCTCATTACTGCCATATCTCATTTTCTCTGCCATGATCTTCTCTCCGTTCTTCTATTGATAAAAATATAAACATATCAAAAATTCCATGTTCCCTGTAAGCATACCATATTTTTTCCCTGACTTCCATAGTAAAGAAAAAACCGTTCACGCCAGGCTGATATAATTTAATTCTCTCCTAGAATTTTCAATCTATATTGCCGTGCAAAAACATTCCACGCACATACACTGAAATACCATCATTTTCTCTTTACGCCTAAGTTCCCGCCGTCACCAATTTCCTACAGCCTCCCATCTAACACCAGCAATACCGCCGCCGGCGGTGAGCGTCCGGACAGGAGTGCATGATCCGGGGATCTGGCTTCCTCTTAGCTCGCGGGTGACTGCGTTGGAGAACAGCGGACACTTGTTTGAGCGAAGCGAGTTGTGTCCGCTGTTCTCCGCCCTTAGCAGTCTCCCGCAAGCTTAGAGGAACCGTCCCCGCATCCCCAGCACTCCTGGCCGGATGCTCACCGCCCGCCAACCAATTTTTGTTTTCCCCCTTTTCAAATCCCCCATTCTATGATAAAATAACCTTGTTTCATTAGGAGGACTAATAATGGATATCAACTACGAATTATATAAAGTATTTTACTACGTCGCAAAAACCCTGAGCTTCTCCGAGGCCTCCAAATGCCTCTACATCTCCCAGTCCGCGGTCAGCCAGTCCGTCAAGGTCCTGGAGAAAAAGCTCGGCCAGACCCTCTTCATCCGAAGCACAAAACGCGTCCAGCTCACCCCGGAAGGCGATATCTTATTTAAACATATCGAACCGGCGATGAACCTGATCCACAAAGGCGAGACCCAGCTCTTAGAGGCAAACACCTTAAACGGCGGCCAGCTCCGTATCGCCGCCAGCGACACGATCTGCCGCTATTTCCTGGTCCCGTACTTAAATAAATTCCACAAGCTCTACCCGAACGTCCACATCAAAGTGACAAACTCCACCTCGATCGAGTGCGCCCACATTTTAGAGAACGGCCAGGTAGATTTCATCATCACAAACTACCCGAACTCCGGTCTCTTAAACACCCACAGCGTCCGTGCCATCCGCGAATTCCGCGATGTCTTCGTCGCAAGCGCCGAGCACTTCCCGCTGCAGGATAAGACCTTCACACTCGCCGAGCTTCTCGATTATCCGATCATGATGCTCGACCGCAAGAGTACAACCAGCGAGTTTTTACACTCCATGTTCCAGAAATCCCATCTCGACCTGGTCCCGGAGATCGAGCTCAGCAGCAACGACCTTCTGATCGACCTCGCAAGGATCGGCCTCGGGATCGCCTTCGTCCCGGATTTCTGTATCCCGGAGGACGAAAAACAGCTCTTTATCCTAAAGCTCTCCGAGACTCTCCCGGTCCGCCAGCTCGTCGTTGTCCACAACGAGAACCTTCCGGTCTCCCAGGCTGCAAAGCAGTTTATGGATATGCTGTAGGATTAAGCCAAAAAGAGTCATGTCCCGCGCAACTACATGCCGGACATGGCTCTTTTTTCTTTTACTTTCTGCTCTCCCAGAAATCCTCCATGCACTGTCCCACGTTTCCCCGGTTCACCATCTGAAAATGTTCCCACTCTCTCGGAAACAGTTCCAGATATTCTCTCTTTAAGAACCGGTCATCGAGGAGCAGGATGATCCCCTCATCCTCCGTGGTCCGGATCACGCGCCCTGCCGCCTGCAGAACCTTATTCATCCCCGGATACTGGTAGGCAAAATCAAAGCCCGCCTCCTCTTTCTCCTCGAAATATCCGCGCAGGACTTCCTGCTCCACACAGACCATCGGAAGCCCCGTTCCGACGATCACAGCGCCGATGAGACGTTCCTCCTTCAGATCAATTCCTTCCGAGAACACGCCGCCCATCACGCAGAAGGCCGCCAGCGAATGATTCCGTTTCTTCTCAAATTCTTCCAGAAATTCCTGTCGTTCCTGCTCCTTCATTCCCTGTCCCTGCACCAGAAGATCTGCCGGAAAATCCAGCTCCTCCACAGCCTGTTCGACCTGCTCCATATACTGGTAGGAAGGAAAGAACACCATATAATTTCCGTTCTTCGACCGGACAACCTCCCGGATATACTCCGCAACCTTCCGGTATTCACTCGCACTCCGCCTCGAATACCGGCTGCTGACATCCGTCGCCACCATGAGAAGCCGCTTCTCTTCCGCAAACGGGGAGTTCGCATAGACCGCGTAATCATCCTCATTTCCGGAGAGCAATGTCTTGTAATACCGGATCGGCAGCATCGTCGCCGAGAACAGGATCGTGCTGTTCCCCTGTGCCATGCAGAGTGAAAGATTCGAGGACGGATCCACGCAGAACAGCCGCACTTTAAAGGAAGAAACGCCCATATTTTCCGCGTAGATCCGGTAATGATCGTCCAGAAGCTCATAGACATTCAGGAAATCCCGGAGTCCAAAATAAAAGTCAAGGACCTCGTCCCGCCCTTCAAAATCCGGGAAATCCTCCAGAAATGTCTCCATATCCGAAAAGACCGCCATCGCCGCTGCCGCCAGGGATGTCACATCCGATAAGAGCTGCCATGTCTCGCATTCCCGCTTCATCACAAGCATCACCTGATTGCATTTCTCGAGATCCTTCGTAAGCTTCGGAGCTTTGCCCTTTGTCAGGCGCTTTACCGTGAGAATATCTTCCTTTTTTAACTCAGCACTGTACATCTCCCGCGCCCGCGAGACGAGATTATGCGCCTCGTCCACAAGGAACAGATATTCCCCCGTCTGCCCGTCCGCAAAATACCTTTTCAGGCGCACATTCGGGTCAAACACGTAGTTGTAATCGCAGATGATCCCGTCCGTCCAGCTTGAAATATCAAGGCAGTATTCAAACGGGCATACCTTATATTTTTCGGCATATTCCAGGATTTTCTCCCTCGTCATCTCCTGTTCCAGATGCAGGATGTCAAAGACAGCCTCGTTCACCCGGTCAAAATGTCCCTTCGCATACGGGCATGCATCCGGATTGCACTCGCAGTTTTCCAGCGGGCAGAGCTTTTCCTTCGCTGTGATCGTCACAGAAGTAAAGATCAGTCCCTTTCCCCGGAGGATCCGGAGTGCTTCCTCAGCGACCGTCCTCGTTACCGTCTTTGCGGTCAGATAAAACAGCTTATCGCCTTTTCCCTCCCCGATCGCGCGGACCGCAGGGAACACCGTGGAGAGCGTCTTTCCGATCCCGGTCGGTGCCTGGATGAACAGCCGCTTTTTCCGGCTGATCGTGCGGTAGACAGACACCACAAGGTCTCTCTGTCCCTCCCGGTACGGGTATGGGAATTCCAGATTCCGGATCGATGCGTCGCGGGTCAGCTCATGGTGGTAGAGATATCTCGCCCATTTAAAATATTCATGGACCACGCCCGAAAACCACTGTTCCAACTCTTCCTTTGAGCGGTCGGTCTGAAACCGCCGGATCTCCTCCGTCTCCAGATTGCAGTAGGTGAGCTGCAGGCGGATCCCGTCCAGATCCTTGTCGCAGCAGTAGAAATAACCGTAGCACATTGCCTGGGCGAGGTGGACTTCGATCGGTGCTTCCAGTCTCGCAACATCCGTATACATGCCCTTGATCTCGTCGATCACCGTGATCCCGTTTTCCGTGAAGATCCCGTCCGCCCGGCCTTCCACCGAAAGAACGATCTCCTGCTCGTCATCCGTGACTTCATGTTTCAGCGGGACCTCCGCCCGGTATCCGGATCCCATCCGTTTCTGGATCTTCCTGTGGATCCGTCCCCCGGCCAGCATCGCATCCTTCTGGGCGTTCCCGGACCTTCGGTTGTCGATATCTCCGGAGCGCAGAACAAACTCCACCAGATTCCGGACCGAGATCCGGATCGATCTTTTATTTTCCTCGCTCATCACATGCGCTCCCTTTCATTTTCGTAAATCAAATATGCACATCTCCTACGCCGTCCGCAGAAAATACCAGAACTGCAGGCTCTGAATCGCTGCTGATGTTTCCATATTTCATGTCTTTTGCAAGTATAACATTCCAGAACAAAACTGTAAACACTGCGGATCGCAGCTGTTCTCCACAGGACGCTCGCCGGGTGCAGCTGCCTGCAGCATACTCCGTTCTGGCACAAATGAGCTTTCCAACGCACAAAAAAAGCAGCCAGCCATACATTTTTGTACAGCCGCTGCCTCTTCGTTTTTTCTTCGATCCGTTACGCTACCGCGTGCATCGGATTCTTTCTCTCGAGGAACTCCTCGAACGGTGTGTTCTCGCCGTCGAACTCAACGGTGAGGATCTTTGTAAGATCAAGACTCAGTACTCCGAGAAGAGACTTCGCATCAATGATCATACGGTTATAAAATACATTCACATCAAAATCACAGCCGCTGGCAATGCTCACAAACTCCTTTGCCTCGTCTGCAGACGCAAATTTTACTTTTTTCTGTTTCATCATATTTCTCAAACTCCTTTTTGTTAAACCCACAGATGTCAAATACCTGATTCCATAAACCCTTTTTGCGAAACGTGAACAGCAATGGCTTCGAACATTCCAATATATGAAATGGTTCGAAAATGTTTCCATACTGCCTACGATTATACATTTATACCATATCCGGAGTTGAGCGTCAATCGACAGATGTCACCATCTTTTTGTTAAGTTTATGACAATTTTTGTCATTTGTCACAGAAAAGGCAGGTAGTTGTCTGATGTCTTAATCTGCAGGAACTCCTTATCAGCAAGTTTCTGCAAATGCATAGTAACCGAAAGCCGAATACATAAATGGCGTTTTTTATCCATCTATATATCCGGCTTTTTGTGAGTTGTCTATGATGTTATTACATCAGAATGTACTTTAAGATAAAGAGCACGGCCAGGATGTACATGACCGGAGTGATCTTCTCCTTCTTTCCTGCGAAGAGGTTCATTACAACATAAGAGATAACTCCCATGGAGATTCCCTCGGAGATGCTGTAGAAGAACGGCATCGCGATGATGCAGAGGAATGCAGGGATTCCGTCTGCCGGATCCTTGAAATCGATCTCAGATACGGAGCCGATCATGTAGAAACCTACGGTGATCAGAGCCGGAGCTGTCGCGAAGGACGGGATCGCTAAAAAGATCGGGGACAGGAGCAGGGATAACAGGAATAGAACCGCTGTTGTCAGGGATGTAAGTCCTGTTCTTCCGCCCTCAGTTACGCCGGAAGCACTCTCCACGAACGTTGTGACTGTGGAAGTACCAAGACATGCGCCGCAGGTTGTTCCGACTGCATCCGCAAGGAGCGCGCCCTTGATCCTCGGGAGCTTTCCGTCAGCGTCCAGCATGTCTGCCTTCGCAGATACACCGATGAGCGTTCCGAGTGTATCAAAGAGGTCAACAAAGAGGAACGCGAACACGATCACGATGAACTCCAGGACCGGTACGCCCTTTAAGCTGAACTTGAACATGATCGGTGCCAGGCTCGGGATCGAAATTCCGTTTGAGAAATCCGGGAGCAGGTTGTAGAAACCGAGATCCGGATTCGGAACATACACGCCGGCAAACTGGCAGATGATACCGAGGATCCAGGTGATCAGGATTCCCCAGAGGATATTTCCCTTCACATTCTTCACGATCAGGATTCCTGTGATCAGGACTCCGAAGATTGCAAGAAGAACCGTGATCCCGGCATCGCTCATGGATGCTGTGAGTCCGTCCGCAAGTGTGCTGTTATATCCGCTGATGGAGAACAGGCTGACGAGCGTGGAGCTTCCGATCACGATCTTCGCGTTCTGGAGACCGAGGAATGTGATAAAAAGTCCGATTCCGACGCTGACCGCTTTCTTTAAGTTGAACGGAATCGCGTTGAAGATCGCTTCCCTGATGTTAAAGCAGGAAAGGATAATGAAGATGATACCTTCTGCGAGAACTGCCGCAAGGGCAACTTCCCAGGAATACCCCATTCCGAGAACGACCGTGTAGGCAAAGTACGCGTTCAGACCCATTCCAGGTGCCAGAGCGAATGGGTAGTTCGCAAAGAGTGCCATACAGAGTGTTCCGATGAAGGATGCCACCGCTGTCGCCGTGAAGACCGCGCCGTGATCCATTCCCGCCGCTGCGAGGATGTTCGGGTTTACCGCCAGGATATACGCCATCGTCATAAATGACGTCACACCGGCCATGATCTCGGTCTTAACAGTCGTGTTGTTTTCCTTGAGATGGAAAAATTTTTCGAGACTCATTTGTTTCCCTCCAATTTGTTTTATCAGTTTTTGTTATAAAACCGTTAATTTTTATTATACGAGGTGCAGAAAAAAAACGCAAGGAAAAGAGCCGGATTTTATAAGTCAGCATTTTCCGGCAGTTCGCATTTCATGTCATAAAAAGGCCGCTCTCCCCTTTCGGTTAAGCGACCTTCCCTGTAAATATCATTATTTCAATTCTCTCTTCAAAAAAGCCAGCAAATTCAGTTTCGCCCGCTCCTCCGTATCTTTCCGCCTCGTCTTTACCTTCTTTACGACCTTTCCTTCCTGATCCCTGTGGATCCGGTAAACGATCCGCAGGTACTCTCCGACCTCTTCCCAAGCCTCGCGGCTCTCCGGGATCAGGTCGAGTCCCATCTGGAAGACGTGGAACATGCCGTCGTAGACGGAACAGCGGACTTTTACGCCCTCTGCTCTCGCTTTCTTCGCAGCTTCCCGCGTGTCATCAAGAAGGACCTCATAGGAGCCCACCTGCATGAGCATCGGAGGAAAGCCCTCAAAATTTCCAAACAGTGGGGACAGATACGGGTCCTTCGGATCAGCATCCCCGATATAGCTGCACTGGTAGAGCATATTTTCTTTCGAATTTCCAAACAATGGGTCGATCGTATAATTCTCCTCATACGAAGCCCCGCTGAGCGTCACATCCGTCCAAGGGGACATCGTGATGATCCCAGCCGGGAGCGGAAGCGCATGATCCTTTGCGTAGAGACAGAGCGCGAGGGCAAGTCCGCCTCCCGCGGAATCTCCGGCAACCACGATCTGTTCCGGATCGTATTTTTTTTCATTTAAAAGCCATTTGTAGGCATAGACTGCATCCTCGAGTGCCGCCGGAAACGGATGCTCCGGTGCGACCCGGTAGTCAGGAGTCAGGACATCCGCCCCGAACCCCAGTTCCGAATATTTACCCGCAAACCGCCGGTAAATGTTCTTCATCGGACCGATATATCCGCCGCCGTGGAGCTGCAGGATCACCCGCCCAGTGACCGCCTGCTTCGGCTTTAAATATTCCATCACAAATTTCCCTGTCGGGATCAGTTCATAGATATAATCATTCGGGCACCGCCATGCCGGTTCCACCGGATTCTTTCGGAATTCTCCGGTCTGGATCGGCTTTTTTAAAGATGTCTCCATGACATCTCTCATCATATCCCTGGTCAGATTCCCGATCATGCTGACTTCTTTTCGGCTCATGTTTCATTCCTTTCCTGTCTGTTCCTTTTCCTCATCTATCACACATGAAATCTCCGCCGCAATTCCCGTTTCACACTCCTGTCCCCGAGCAGCACCGTGGCAAGAAGCGCTGCCACCGAGATCACCACAGAAAGCACTGTGAGCAGCGGATGCCTCGTCCAGCCGATCTTCCAGAAGATCAGCGGGATAAAGCTTAAAACCGTGATCGCGATCTGGTACATAAAATAGCTCTGCCAGTTCAGTCGGTTCACGAGCATCATGAGCAGGATCGCCGCCACTTCAAATAAGACAACGCACGGGATCGCATAGTCCACCGACCAGCCATGCAGTCCCGTCAGCGTGTCGATCAGAAGCAGGATCGCCTGGATCCCCAGACACTGCCTGACAAGGATCCCGGAAAGACTTGCATGGCGCATCACGGAAAATTTTAATGTCATCGCCACATAGGCAGCGGCGCCCGCGGTCAGGAGTGACCATTTAAACGGGATCTGCCGGTAGGTTGCAAGATTTACAATCCCCGCAAGGACCGAAACGAATACCAGCGAAAGATAAAACATCCGGACAGCCTTTTTGATCTTTCTGCGGTCCTGTGCGATCACCGGATACCGTCCTTTATCATGTTCCCGGTCTGTGATCCCGTTACTCTCCTGCTCCACCGGGATCCCCTGATCTTCCAGGAAACAGAAAAACACTTCCGGCAGACGATTCTCTGCCATTGCACTCGTAAACGCCAGGCAGAGCTTTCCATCGTAAGCTACCGCCCCGCATTTCATCCGCTGCTTCGGAGATGCACCGACGAGAAGTTCAAAATCCTCAACATCCTCTCTCAGATCTTCCCGGATCTTTGCAGGGCCGATGTTGGAAAAGGTCATCGTATGGGCGCGGCTTGTGCGAAGGAAGATCAGTTCCATCGCCAGATGCTTGATAAACAGAGGGATCGCCCTCACATACCACTTTTTCTCGTTGGATACATTGTAGGAGATCGTCTCCTCCAGTCGCTCCTTCACGATCTGTTCGTCCATCTGACGACTGACGTTTGTGAGGACCTCCCGGAAGTTCTCCGGCGCCCTGCCTTTCGGCCAGGAGATATTGACTACCGCAAAAAAATTTGCGAGCGTCTCCGAGTCAAAAAAGCTCCGCAGATTGACCGGAAGATTGAGCGCTGCCGGTTTTTTCAGGTTCTTCCCGTCCGTCTCTGTCCGGATGACAGACCATAGATGTGCTGCTGCCAGGTATTTTGTGATACTGACCCCGTATTTCCGGCACTGCGCTTTTAGATCCGCGACCTGCAGTGTTCCTTTTAAGACCCCCATCTGGTCAAACGGAAGAAATTCCCCACTTACCTGAAGTGCCGGTTCGCTCTCATAGTGGCGTTTCGGTAATTTTCTGTAATAGCGGAGATAATCATCCTCTTTTAATGGAGAAAATTCTTTTTCTTCCGTGATAACCGGAAGATTTTTCTTTAACTCCAGATAATGCTCCGTCAGCCGCGAGGCAAACCGGAGAGCTCCGAGTCCGTCTGTCAGCCCGTGGAAAACCTCAAAATTGATGCGGTTTCCGAAGTAGCTGACACGAAACGGAAATCTCGCCGCACGATGTGGATCGATAAACCGGCACGGTGCGCTCTGCTCTTTCTCGATCACAGGATCCCGGTCGTTCGTCTCAAAATAGTACCAGAAAAATCCCTTTCGAAGCTTCACCCGGAAATTTTCAAATTCCGGGAGTGTCAGGAGCAAGGCTCTGTGGAGAAGTTCCTGATCCACCGCCTCCTTCAGATTCGCCGAGATCCGGAATACACTGCTCAGATCTTCTCCGGACACCGCCGCAAAAAGTTTTGCCGTGTTGTCCAGTCTCCGCCATGCGGCGCCCTGGATGCGCCGGCGTTTCTTTGTGAATTGCTCCGATAAATTCTTCATTCAGATCCCGCACCTCTTTCAGGATAAAAAAATAACCGGAAAAATAATTTTTCCGGTACATCAGAAGCAGGGGAAGAGGGGCTCGAACCCCCATCTACGGTTTTGGAGACCGCTGCTCTACCATTGAACTATTCCCCTATATTTTGTTGCGCATCACTTAATGCTCCATTATAATAGCATGAAATGTTTTAATTGTCAACACTAATTTGAAAATTTCTTATATTTTTGTATCCGGCACTCCGAGCGAAAAAAGTCAGCTGCCTTATGCCAACCTGCAGACCGATCCTTTTCCGCTCAAAGCATTACCGCATCCTCCGTACTTTTCCGATCAGATCAGCTGGATCGCCTCTCTCACATTCTCCACCCCGATCAGTCTGATCCGTTTCTCATCCTTCAACTTCTCCAGATTTGATTTCGGGAGCAGACAGCTTGTAAAGCCCATCTTGATCGCCTCCGACACACGCTGGGCCGCCTGGGAGACTCCGCGGACTTCGCCGGAAAGACCGACTTCCCCGAAGATCAGCATCCCCGGATCCACCTCCCGGTTCTTAAAGCTCGACACAAGCGCCATCACAACGGCGAGATCCAGCGCCGGTTCGTTCATCTTCATTCCGCCCGCGATATTCACATAGGCGTCATACCGGCTCATCGCATACCCGCATCGCTTTTCCAGGATCGCGAGTAAAATGTTGATCCGGTTGTAATCGACGCCGTTCGCCGTCCGTCTTGCCATTCCGAAATTCGTCGCTGTCACGAGCGCCTGGACCTCCAGGAGGATCGGTCGCGTTCCCTCCAATGAACAGGCTACCACCGCCCCAGACGCTTCCTTCGGACGCCCGGAGATCAGCATCTCCGACGGATTTAGCACCTCAGAAAGTCCTTTTTCTTCCATCTCAAACACACCGATCTCGTTCGTGGACCCGAAACGGTTTTTTACCGCCCTGAGGACCCGGTATGCGTCATTCCGGTCTCCCTCAAAGTAGAGGACCGTATCCACCATATGTTCCAGCACACGCGGTCCCGCGACAACGCCCTCTTTCGTCACATGGCCGACGATAAAGATCGTGATCCCGTATCCCTTTGCGATCTGCATCAGGAGATTTGTCGATTCCCGGACCTGGCTCACGCTTCCAGGTGCCGACGAGATATCTTCCCGGAACATTGTCTGGATCGAGTCGATGATCACCACATCCGGCTTTGCGCGCTCGATCGCGCTGTGGATCGTGTCGAGATTTGTCTCGCATAAAAACAGAAGATCTCCCGAAATCTCCCCGATGCGGTTCGCACGCATCTTGATCTGCTTTAACGATTCCTCTCCGGAAATATAGAGGACCCGTTTTCCGGCCTCTGCAAGGTTTCTGCAGACCTGTAAAAGCAGCGTCGATTTCCCGATTCCCGGATCTCCTCCGACCAGCACAAGGCTTCCCTTTACGATCCCGCTTCCAAGAACTCTGTCAAGCTCTCCAAAGCCCGTAGGCGTCCTGTCCTGCTCCTCCAAAGAAATCTCCGAGATGTGGACCGGGACCGCCGTCTTTCCGGCTCCGACCGCATTGATCTGTCCGGCCGGCGCTTTTTTCGTCTGGGCAACCGGTTCCTCGACAAATGTATTCCATTCCTTGCACACCGGACATTGTCCGAGCCATTTTGCGGACTCATAGCCGCACTCTTTACAGAAAAAAGCTGTATTTCTTGCTTTTGCCACGATATTCTCCCTGTACAGGAAACGCTCCGAAGTGTATCCCCGGAGCGCTCTGTGATACTGCCGTCCATATCCTGTCCGGACAGTGATTTCTGATTTTCCTATTTACTTGCGAACGATCTTGACCTCTATTTCTCTGCCCTCATTAAGTTCAACAGAAAGGCTCAGTTTACCGCTCATATTTGTCTTCATACCGCCGACGCCAACGCCGTCCTCGAAAACCTCATACTCGCAGTCATCCTCTAACTGTACTGTGATCTGGGCATCCTCAAATCCTTCGACTTTGAATGTCACTGTTGTATCGGTCACTGCAAAATCCTTTACAGCAGTTCCCGGAACAGACTCATAAACGAACATTCCGTTTCTCTCTAACTTTGTGATTTCCTTAAACGTCTTAACTTTATAAAGATCACCTTCGTGCTCGAAGTCTTCTACTTTAGATTTTGCTGCGAGGCTGTAGTTTCCGAAACTTAATGTCCCGTTTGCCTCTGTACGGATCAGTTCGTTGATTACTGACATAATGCTTACTCTCCTTTTGTGTATTTCAACAGAGGGATTTCTCCCCTTCACTGTTGTAAATGCTGCAGGGATCTGATTACCGGACCAGGTCATCACTGCATCGTCGTGCCTATGATTTTACCACACTGGCGGAAGTTTTTCCAGCAGTTTGTGGATGTCTTGCAGAAAATTTCAGTTCTCCGTCCTTACAGGTGATCTTCACGGAATCTCCCTCCCGGACTTTTCCTTCCAGGACGAGCTCCGCGAGCTTATCTTCAATGAGATTCTGGATCGTGCGCTTCAACGGTCTCGCGCCATATTTCTCATCGTATCCTTTCTCGACAAGGTATTCCTTCACGTCATCACCGGCATTTAAGCGGATAGACATCTGGCTCTTTGTCCGCTTTTCGAGGATATTTAAGAGGATCGTCACGATCTCCTTCATGTGATCCTTCGTCAGCGGGTGGAACACGATCGTATCATCGATCCTGTTTAAGAATTCCGGCTTGAACATCCGTTTCACCTCGTCCATGACTCCGGTCTTCATGCGCTGATAGCGCACTTTCTCATCGTCCTGGGACATGAATCCAAGCTGCTTCGGCGCGATGATGTTCTCAGCACCGGCATTGGATGTCATGATGATGACCGTATTCTTGAAATCAATCTTATGGCCCTGGGAATCCGTGATATGACCGTCATCCAGCACCTGCAGAAGGATATTGAACACATCCGGATGGGCTTTCTCCACCTCATCAAAAAGGATCACGGAATACGGATTTCTGCGGACTTTTTCGCTTAACTGTCCGCCTCCCTCGTATCCGACATATCCTGGCGGGGATCCGATCATCTTGGAAACACTGTGTTTCTCCATATACTCCGACATATCAACGCGGATCAAGGCATTTTCCGTTCCGAACATTGCCTCCGCAAGTGCTTTGCAGAGCTCCGTCTTTCCGACTCCGGTCGGTCCGAGGAATAAGAAGGAGCCGATCGGGCGCTTCGGGTCTTTCAATCCGACTCTTCCGCGACGGATCGCCTTCGCGACGGCAACAACCGCCTCATCCTGTCCGACCACGCGCTCATGGAGAATGGATTCCAGTTTTAAGAGACGTTCTGTCTCTCCCTCTGCGAGCTTGCTCACCGGGATCTTTGTCCATCCGGAGATCACATCCGCAATGTCGTTCTCGTCCACAGTCAGCTGCCTGCTCTCCTTCTCACTCTCCCACTTTTCCTTCATCTTGCGGATCTTCTCCCGCTTCGAAGCCTGTTTCTTCTTGATCTCACCGGCGAGCTCGTATGCCTCGCTGCGAATCGCGTCCTCTTTCTCTTTCTCGAGCTTTCTGATGTCCTCCTCGAGTGTCTTGATGCCCTTCGGCTCCACATAGACCGTGAGTCTCGTCTTGGAGGCCGCCTCATCGACTACATCGATCGCCTTGTCCGGCAGGAACCGGTCATTGATGTAGCGGGCAGAAAGGCGGACTGCTGCCTTTAACGCCGCATCTGTGATCGTCACATGATGATGCTCCTCATATTTCGGGCGGAGTCCCTTTAAGATCTGGACCGCCTCGTCCTCCGTCGGCTCCTCCACAGTCACCGGCTGGAACCTGCGCTCCAGAGCCGCGTCTTTTTCGCTATATTTTCGGTATTCCTCGATCGTCGTCGCGCCGATCAGCTGGATCTCACCGCGGGCAAGGGACGGTTTTAAGATATTCGACGCATCCAGTGCGCCTTCCGCTCCGCCTGCACCGATGATCGTGTGGATCTCATCGATAAAGAGCAGGACATTCTCCGCCTCGGTCACCTCACTGATCACATTTTTGATCCGCTCCTCGAACTCGCCGCGGTATTTGGATCCCGCAACCATTCCGGAGAGATCCAGGATCACCACGCGTTTTCCGCGGATCGTGTCCGGAACATCACCGGAAGCGATGAGCTGCGCGAGACCTTCGATCACGGCTGTCTTTCCGACGCCCGGTTCTCCGATCAGACACGGGTTATTCTTCGTTCTTCTGCTCAGGATCTGGATCACGCGGCGGATCTCCTTCTCCCTGCCGATGACCGGATCCAGTTTTCCCTCTTTTGCGAGAACCGTGAGATCGCGGCTGTACGCGTCAAGCGTCGGAGTCGCACTCTGTCCGCCCCGCGGCTGGCGTCCCTGAGCCAGTTCCTCTTTTCCTGCGTTTCCATCCTCTCCCATCGCGGATAAAAGATCGATATAGACCTTCTGGATGTTGATATTCAGTGTATTTAACAGGCGGACCGCCACACAGTCCGATTCTTTCAGTAACGCCATCAGGATGTGTTCCGTCCCGATTAACGGCGCATGGAACCTCACCGCCTCTTTATAGCTGTTTTCCAGCACATGTCTCGCGCTCGGCGTGTAGCCATCGCGTTCTTTGGTGGCTGTGTTCTGATAGGAAGAGACAAGCTGCTCCACAAGAGCGAGCAGTCTGTCGAGCTTCACCTCATTGGCCTCGAGGACCATGGCAGCGGTTCCGCTTCCCTCCTCAATGAGCCCCACCAGGATGTGCTCCGTCCCGATCACATGGGACCCCATATCCTCCGCCGCTTCACCGGCAAGAACGAGCGCCTCCTGGGCTTTTTCCGTATATTGTGCCATCTGTTTTCTTTCCTCCTGATCGATCAGAAATATCCGCAGACCCCGCACCGACCGGTGTCCTGGTTTTTTCGGTCATTTCTGATTTTCTGCAGCCGTTCAGTGCCCTTACAGGCGCAGGCACAAACCTGCTGAACAGTTGCGATTTTCTATCTTTTCTTCCGGAGATCATGCCTCCGGCTCTATAATTTCCGGCAGCCGTTTTCTCAAAAATTCCGCTCTCGCAGCATCCAGCTCATCTTTATCGAGCGGACGGTCTGCCAGACTCAGAAGATTTGCAGGCTGGATCCCGATCATCAGTCCGTAAACGGAACATGGCTCCTTCACCGTCAGGATCCCGTCTGTGATCCCAGTCATGATCTGGGACAGAAATTCCATTCCGTCCTTTCTCGTCAGGCGTCTCGCATATTTTAAGACTCCGTACGATTTATAGCATTCATCCGCTGCCTGCACCGGCTTTCTCTGGCGGTATTCCCGGCGCATCCGGCGTTCCTGGGCATCCAGCTCCAGCGCCGCCTTTCGCACGATATCAATGATCTCCTGTTCTGTCTGACCCAGAGTCTTCTGGTTCGAGATCTGGTACAGGGAACCGAAGTTTTCCACGCCTTCGCCGTAAACGCCGCGGACCTGGGTCCCAAAACGGCCCATATCCGCTACCAGGCTGCTGAAATTTTTGTTTTTCGACAGCATCGGCAGATGAAGGACCACTGCTGCCCGGAGTCCCGTCCCCACATTTGTCGGGAACGAGGTCAGATATCCGTATTTTTCATCAAACGCATAGTCAAACCGTTCTCCGATGTAATCATCGATCCGGTCCGCCTTTTCGTAAAGCCGGTCCAGAGTCAGCCCCGTCTGCAGCATCTGGATCCGCACATGGTCATCCCCGTTTAAGAGGATCGCCGTGGACTCATCCTCCGACAGGATCATCCCCGTCGGATCTTTTTTCTTCATCACGCTGCGATTTAAAGCCCGCCGCTCTAAAAGTGCAGTCTTTTCCAGATCTCCCATTCGTTCCAGGTGTGTAAACCGGTACTGCATCCGGTCCATGGAGGCGATACCGGTGAGTCCGCCGAGAAGTTTCTCTGAAAGCTCCACACTCTGTTCCTTTGTGAGACGCCCGGGGAACGGGTACTCTTTCAGGTTTCGAACCAGACGGATCCGGCTGTAGATCACATTTGTGCCTGTCTTTCCAGGCATCTCATACCATTTATCCATTCTGTTTCTCCTCTTTTAACGCCCGGATCTCATCTCTGAGCTTCGCGGCCTCCTCGTACTCTTCCCGGCGCACCGCGTCTTTTAATCTCGCTTCCATCAGGCGGATCTTTTCCTCTTTTGAAAGTTCCGGGATATTCACCGGATCCTCTCCCGGTCCGGCAGCTTCTCCGATCACCGCCGGATCCGGCTGAAATCCTGCCGGATGTTTTCCGACATGTTTTTCGCTACCCTGAAGATGGCGGATGTGGTCGCTGATCAGCGGATCAAAAACACTGTAGCAGTCCGGGCATCCAAACCGGCTGTCCTTTACAAATTCCTCATACGTTGTTCCGCAGGTCGGGCATACGACGCCGGAATATTTTTCATCCTCTTCCTCCGTCTCCTGGGTTCCAAGGAGTCCTGAGAGAAGTTTTCCCAACGGGAACTCTCCCTCAAAGAGTGCGGAAAACTGTCCGAGGTCCGCATGGGCGGCACACTGGGTACAGAGGTTGTGCTCGGTCTTCACGCCGTTGATGACTTCCACGTATTTTACGGTCGCTTCCCGTTTTTTGCAATGTTCACAAAGCATGAATGTTCCTCCTTTATGCCTGTCCGCCGAACTCATCATAGATCTGGTCCACAAGGTTGTGGATCTCGTCTCTGCCGACGTTTTTGCAGATCCCGCGCGCCACGATCAGCGCAAGATCATTTTTCATCTCCTCCATCGTCCGCAATTTATCCATATCCAGGGCGATCACGGCCCCGCGTCTGCGGTCCAGACGCAGGAAGCCTTCCTGTTTCAATACAGCATATGCCTTATTGACTGTATGCATGTTAATTCCGATCTCATCTGCAAGCTGTCTGACCGACGGAAGGCTGTCCCCGTCGTGAAGCACATCCATCGCAATGCCGCAGATGATCTGGTTGCAGAGCTGGGTGTAGAGCGCCTCCTCACTGTCAAAATCAATCTTCAATACCATTCTATCACCGTCTTTGTTTTAGATTTTTGATACCGGGACCGCGCAAACAGCCCCGGTATCACTGTATTCCATTTGTTATATGTGTATAGTAACAGATTGTATGGAATCCGTCAAGCGGAATCATGATTTCGGCGTACATATGTTCTTTTCAGCTTTTTATTCCAGGTCCAGCCTTCCCTCCGCCGACCGGTTCACCGCGATCCGCTCGATCGTCCAGGCGATATCCGTGGACTTACCTTTCAGTTTTTCCCAGGCATCCGGATCCTGGTATACACGAAACAGTGCTCCGAAGATCACGTCATATTCTCTTCTCGCACCTTCCGGAAGTCCCGTCGCCTCCGAGATCTCGTCAAAGCGGTATCGCGCAGCTTTCGGGAACTGGTCTTTTTTCATCTCATCCCCGGAATTTTCATAGATATATGCCCCGAATCCGTCCTTCACCGCATCCGGCTTTGAAAAACGCAGTTCCTTTTTCTTCTCGTCGAGGGAATAAAAACAGGAATACAGCGGGTTTCCTCTCTTATCTTTAAAACCCCTGTATTCCCCGCCGGACGGGTCATACACAAACCTCCAGCCGTCATCGCGGAATTTCTTTCTCCACCCATCCGGGAACGCATTGATAAATCCGGCAATCATGTTTTCTTCCTCCGGGCTCACATCTTTTTTCGTCCCATCCGCGTTCACTGCCCGGATATCCCCGGCCGGATCCGGCTGTCCGTCATAGTCAATATAGGAAAATCCGGCATATTCATTTACGCGCATGCTCCCGTCCGGACGAAACGCATAAGTCTTTCCCCGGATCGTGCGAACAGCCTCCTGATTCATCGTTCCGTCCGCATCGAACCAGTACCACTTTCCCTTATCCTGAAACCACTGGATCATCGCATTTCCCGAAGGATCATAATAGTACCAGTTTCCGCCGCCCGGACCGTCGTACTGCCAGCCCTCCGAGAGGGAACCATCCGTATTAAAGTGGTAACGGATGTTTCCGACCGTTCTCCATCCCGTCTCCATGATCCCGTTTTGATCAAAATGATACCACTCACCGTCAAGATCCTCCCAGGTGCCGCGCGCCGCTCTTCCGTCCGAATATGTGAACGTATACCCGGCATCCGTGAGTGTCCACGTCCCGTCCGCAGCGAATGACATCATGGCATGTATGGCAGTCAGTGCGAGGGCTGCGGCCGTCAACGCATATTTTTTATTCTTCTTCACAGACAGTCCTCCTTTCCACGTTTTCCGCTGTTTTCTGTTCGTTATGATCCGCAGCCAGTCATTTACAGAGTCTGACTTGTCGGCACAGATCTGCCGGCCATCTACTTTCTGACAGCCGGGCTGCCAAGCGTCCTGTCCGCCGCTTCTGTTAAATCTCCGTTCTCATCCATATCAGGAGCAGACGGATCCTTACTATTATCGGTTGAATCTGTGTGTAAAATCATTTATACTGAATAAAGGATTGTTTCATCCAAAGTCAGCACTTTCACGGACTCGGCCCCGTCAGAACAATACTGACCGCGGTTGATTTCTGGTCTGCAATCCTTTCGCCGTCCATCGAGGACAGGCGAATCCTTACTATTATTGACAAAGGAACTCACACGAAAGGATTTTTATATGAAACGATTTTTTGCCTGGATGGGAATCCTCATCATCGCCGCGGTATTTCTCTCCCTCATCGTCCTGACATTCACCGGAGGTTCCGAAAATGTCATCATGGCACTTCTCTTCTGCGTCATCGTCATCCCGGTGATGCTCTACGGCTACGCGCTGATCTTAAAATATCTCCGCGGCAGGAACAAAAAAGACGATCAGCAGAATCCGTAATCCTTCGCCATCTTTTCCAGACGGTCAGCAGCCATTTTCAATGTCTCTTTCCCTCTGGAAAAATGCAGGCGGATATAGTTGTTCACCGGCTCCTTAAAGAAACTGGAGCCCGGCACTGCCGCCACACCATACTTCTTTATCATCCATTCACAGAACTCCAGATCTGTCCATCCGGAAAATTCCGGTCTCTCAAGGAATCCAGAAATATCCACAAGAACAAAATAGCTGCCCTGCGGAGTTGTGTGCGGGAGTCCCATCTGCTCCAGTCTTCCGCAGAGATAATCTCTCTTTTCTGTATAAAGGTCTTTCAGCCATTCATAATACTCCGGTCCAAATTTTAAGCCTGTGACTGCTGCTTCCTGAAGAGGTGCCGCAGCGCCCACCGTGAGGAAGTCATGAACCTTCTTTGCCGCCTCGATCACGCGCTCCGGTCCGATCAGATAGCCCAGTCTCCATCCGGTCATGGAATACGTCTTTGAAAGCGAGCTGCAGGTGATCGTCCGCTCGTACATCCCCGGGAGTGCCGCCATGGAAATATGACGGTTTCCATCATAAATAATATACTCGTACACCTCATCGGTGATCACAAATGCATCATACCGCTTCGCAAGCTCTGCAATCTCCTCCATCTCTCCCATAGTAAATACTTTTCCGCACGGATTCGACGGATTACAGAGGATCAGCGCCTTTGCTCCGTCCCGAAACGCCTGCTCCAGGACCGCTCTGTCGTAATGGAAATCCGGCGGCACAAGCGGAATATAGATCGGGTCTGCCCCGGAGAGGATCGCGTCTGCCCCATAGTTTTCATAGAACGGGCTGAAAACCGCAACCTTGTCTCCCGGATTGCACACCGTCATCATCGCTGCCATCATGGCCTCCGTTCCTCCACAGGTCACAACGATCTCCTTATCCGGATCGATCGGACGATTCCATTTCTTTGTATACATGTCTGCCAGAGCATCGCGGAAATTTTTCGCTCCGAATGTGATGGAATACTGGTGAGGGCCATGTTCCGCCGCCACCTTCAATGCCTCCAGGATCTCCTTCGGCGGATCAAAATCCGGGAATCCCTGGCTCAGATTGATGCTGCCCGGCGTCATATCGTTAATTCTCGTCATTCTCCGGATGACGGAGTCCGTAAATGTCTGTACTCTTCTGCTTAATTCCAGCATAGGAAAAACCTCTCTTCTGATGTATTTTGTCATTTATGATACCGCTGCCTCCTGAACAATTACGCACTTGCGGTCCCTGCGGTCTTTTATCCTAGTATCATCTTACCACAACTGATCCGCGTGGCATATTTCTTTTTATTTACAATTTTATAAAAAGAACGGAATCCTACCTTAGTCAGAGATTCCGTTCTTATATTGTTTTCATCTTTATCTATCAGCGAAACTTTATCTCCCCCCTGTAACGCAAAAAGACTCAAGTCTTTCGACTTGAGTCTTTCGTGCGGAAGATGGGACTTGAACCCACACGATGTAACCACCACAAGATCCTTAGTCTTGCTCGTCTGCCAGTTCCGACACTTCCGCGTATCGGGTGTTTCAAGATTTCGTATCTCTCACCGACGCATATTAATATACCACACCTTTTCATGTTTGGCAAGTACTTTTTTAAACTTTTTTTATTTTTTAAATAGCATGTTTTATTTGTACAATTTGTATAGCCTGATAGCTATCAATTAACTTTATCCATAGGTTTTTCTCACGCTTCTCCCTTTACTCTCCACAGGCCAACTGCTGGGGCTTTGATGAAATAATACTCTTCCCCATTGTCCTCATACCAGCCCGTTTCCTTTCCCTTCGGCTGGTATTTTTCCATCATCGGTCCGATATCAGTCCATTCATAGCCCACGGATCTCATGATCTCCTCCGGCATAAGTTTTGGGTCTGCCGCGTAGGTGATCTTAAATCTACCGTCCGATGAGCCGTGGATCAAGTGTGCCGCCGCCATCTCGATTCCGTTGAACTCCCCGTTTTCATAGGCATTCTGTATCTTTTTCGTGCCACTGTAACCGTATTTTCTGATGCAGGAATCTACCTCCTCATTCTCCCCAAAGGATCTTATCCCAGGTGCCAGGATCAGAAGTTCTCCTCCATCTGCGATTGCCATCCTTGTCCGGTAGACCGCTTTATTTCCAACCCAGGTACTGCCGAATTCCACCGGATCCAGCCACGCGACAATCTTTTTCGCTCGCTTCGAAAGCCAGGTGATGTTCTTCTTTTCTGCAAGTCTGCATGCCGCAGAAAATGTCTCCCGCTCCTCGCCGATATAGAGACCGTAGAGATCAGAATCCTGATGTTTCTCACAGGTCACCGTTAGCATAAAGGTAATCTTCAGCTTATCCAGGAAATTTTTCTGCACATAATCGAAAAGCCGCCGTACTGGCGTGTTCTCCCGTCCCATGATCGTCTCAATTCCGCAGATTGCACTGATCATATGGGACTGGTTGATCATATCTCTGCCGCCGACACCCACCAACAGGTTTTTCGTATAGTTAGCCATCCCCACAACTTCATGCGGAACCACCTGTCCCACCGATACAATCCGGTCAAACTCTCCCGAAAGAAGCTTTCTGTTTAACTCAGCCGTAATCGCTCTCCTGTATTTTCCTCCGGTCGCTTCAGAAACAACATCTTCCGGCACAATACAAATATCTTCCGTGTCATTTTTCCAGTTGTGGCTGAGAAAACATGCATCCGGGATTGCTCCAAAAAATGTACTTCTCTCTTCTCTCGTCATCTGCCGGTGTGTCCCCACTGCCGGCATGATCCGGACTTCGCATTGCCCGGACAATTTTTCATACAGATATGCGGTAATCTTTCCCGCATAAGAATAGCATCTCGTAATGTCCGGCGGCAGGATCAGGATTTTCTCTCCCGGTTTAACCCGGCTGATCCACGTTTCCAGTATTCTCTTCCACTTATCATCCGGTAATGCTGCTTCTGAATTTTCTGCATAGATCATTATCTTTCCTCCCATTCATATCGTGTCCCCATCTCATTCGTTTTTCCCTGCACGTACATTCTAGTCATTTCCACAGCCTTGCCTATTTTGCACGGAACACAAACAGCGCAGAGAATCTCTTTTATCAATTCCCTGCGCCCTTTTATTTCAATCTTCCTTTTTTCCTGCTGCGATTCGGGGCTTCAGTCCTTCCTTACATTTTGTTCCGATTCTCTGCTCTCTCCACATTCTTTGTCACAATCAAGTCACTCCCAAGTCCGAGAATATTCTCTGACGCGATGTCCCCCGCGTAAACCGGTGCATCCAGAACGATCCGGCGCACTTCTTCCATAACATTGAAAATCTTTTCTTTCGGCACTGCGCGGTTTAATCGAACACTGGCAAGCGGAAGTACGCCGTTTTTCACGGTGACAGAGCTTGCAATGGTCCGCTTCGGTTCTTCCACTTCCTGCGCCGCATACTGCGCCCCTTTCGGGCACAGATTTCCACTCACAGATTCACATTTTCCATCTGTGATCTGTGCCTCAAGGTCACAGCCATTCGGACATATGATACAGGTCATTTTTCTTATCATAAAATGCGCACCTCCACTTCCTGTTCTCCAGCAAACGCCTCTTCCTTTACCGGTATCTGGATCATCTCCGCCGGAAGCGCTTTCTTCATATATTTTTTTGCAAGGATTTTATCGCCCTGGCAAACTGCAACTGTACAATTCTCAGCTTTCTTCCCGACACGCATGGAAATTGTCACATCTCTTGTTCCACTTATTTTCATCGGAACCGTATGGTTGATTCCCGGTGCTGCTTTTACCGGGATTTTGCATTCCGGCAGTTTTCCATGCTTTACATATTCCACTGCTCCATCAGCCAGTTTTTCTGCCTCCATGGACACAAAATCGACAAGATCATGAACATGTAAAACATTTCCGGCTGCAAAGAATCCTTCCTGTTCTGTCTGGAAATATTCATCTACCACCGCACCTTTAGTTCGGGGATCCAGATGAATTCCCGCATCAATGGAAATCTCATTTTCCGGGATCAAGCCTACAGAAAGGATTACTGTGTCGCAAGTATAATCCTTCTCTGTTCCGGGAATTGGTTTCATATGTTCGTCTACCTTCGCCACTGTAACTCCCGTGACACGTTCATTCCCATGAATATTTGTAATCGTATGACTCAGATACAGTGGAATTTCATAGTCATTCAGACACTGCTCAATATTCCTGGGGAGCCCGCTTGGAATCGGCTGAATCTCAAAAACAGCCTGCACATGAGCCCCTTCGAGTGTCAATCTTCTTGCCATGATCATTCCGATATCGCCAGATCCTAAAATTACCACTTCTTTTCCGATCATACGATTATAAAGATTGATATACGCCTGAGCAACACCTGCTGTAAATACACCAGCAGGACGCTCTCCCGGAATCCCCAAAGCACCTCTTGTCCGTTCCCTGCAGCCCATGGTCAAAATTATAGCTTTGGCCTGGATTTTTTTTAAACCCTCAGGAGATGCCAAGGTCACAATCTTATCCGAAGACACAGAAAGAACGGTTGTATCTGTCATGTAAGGAATTTCAAGTTTTTTTACTTCATCTATAAATTTCTGCGCATATTCAGGTCCGCTCATGGTCTCTCCAAATCTTGTCAGACCAAATCCATCATGAATACACTGACGCAGAATACCGCCCATGGTCTTCTCCCGCTCTACGATCAGGATATTTTTGATTCCTTTTTTATATAGTTCTACTGCTGCTGCAAGTCCAGCCGGACCTCCGCCCACAATCACCACATCACACATCTCCATCTCACCGCTCCTCCTTTCTCACTTCACCGGTAAACATCCAGGAATTCTGTCTCGCATAACGAATATCCGTATCTTTTACGCCAAGCTCATCCTCGATCATCTTTTCAATCCGCATTTGACAGTAACCGCCCTGGCAGCGCCCCATCATAGATCTTGTCCGATATTTAATGCCTGCCATCGTGTGCACACCAAGTGGGTTATGAATTGCCTGCAAAATTTCTGCCTTCGTCACTTTTTCACAACGGCAGATCACTTCTCCGTAATTCGGATCCATTCCGATCAGTTTTGCCTTCGTTTCATCGTCCTGTTCATCAAATCGAAGGATCCCTTTTCGTTTCGGATCAAACTGTGGATTCTCCTCGAATGTTTCATATTCCTGCATCATTCGAACTACCATGCGGCCAATCGGAACTGCCGCTGTAAGTCCCGGAGACTCGATTCCAACAAGATTTACCGCATGCGGGGCCAGCTCCGGACGTATCTCAATTTTAAAATCCTGAATGATTCCGTTTTTGTCCACCCACTTCGGAAGAATCCCAGAATAATTCCGAATGTAATCTGCTTTCCTGATATATGGCCAGATCTCTGATGCGCTCTCTGCAAGATAATCCATATTTTTCTGAGGAACGCCGTAATATGTGAAATTGTCCGTCATCTCTGCATTCGGTCCTATGATCACATTACCGTCTGTAGTATTGGTAACATGGATTCCCATATATGTATTGCTCGGAACCGGATAAATCGGCATCGGAAGAAGTTCTCCCGTTCTGCGGTCAAGAATAATATAATCGCCTTTCGATCCGATCACACGATATCCTTTAATCCCAAGCATATCAGAAATTTTTCCGCACCCAAGGCCGGCGCTGTTGATCACCCAGTGTGCTTCAAAAGTCCCCTGTTTTGTATTCACCACGTAAGAAAGATCTCCCATTTCATCCGTTCTGCGGTCAATCCCCGTTACTTCACAATCAAAGAAATATTCTGCTCCATTCTGGACCGCATTCTCTGCAAGAGCAATCGTATAATTAAAAGGATCCACAATTCCCGAGTTTTTCGAATACATGGCAAACTCTCCCACTGCAGTCGGAACAAGTTGATGAAGTTCTTCTTTGTTTAAAAGATACAGCTCGGATGCACCGTTCCTTTTTCCCTGAACAATTGTTCGTTTTAGTGTTTCCAGATCTTCCGGTGTCTTTCCCACCAGCACTTTTCCGCATCGTTTGAAACTGAACGCCAGATCCTTTGAGAGTTTATCCATTCCCTGATTTCCTTCTACGCAAAGCTTCGCCTTCAATGTTCCCACATCATACGCAAAGCCACCGTGCACTACTCCCGAATTTCTTCCGCTGGTCTCATAACAGACATCCAGATTTTTTTCCAGAACGCCAATGCGCAAACGATACCTCGTCAGTTCTCTCGCAATTGCACTTCCCACAACACCTCCGCCGATAACAAGTACATCAAATCGTCCCATGATTTTTCCTCCTTTTTCGATATTTTATACATCTTTTCGTGTTTTTAGCATTTTTGTTTTAAATTCGTCCTACCTTTTATATTTGAATCTTATCATACTATCATTCTTTTTTCAAGTATCCGATTAATTTTTCTTTTGGCATTTCTGCAGCCTTTTGCAGACTACTTCCAATTTTCGCACTGTTATCATTTCCAACCGCCAACAAAAAAGCTACCTCAGAATTCATCCTATAAATTCCAGGCAGCTTCATCTCATCACTTCTATTTTTGTCGTTTTATACTCTTTCCAGCTCTTCCTCATAGCGGTTCGTATTATAAAGCAAATGGAATCGCATTTCCATCTCCGCTTCATAAGGCTTGTGTTCACGGATATATCGAAAAATCTTCCGATGGGACAGCCGTGTCTGATCATACTCCGTCTGTCCGACTTCTCTTGCAAAAACAGCAACACCTTTCCCGATTACCGGCAAAAGATTTTCCATTACAATATTATGGGTGCACTCGGCAATCTTTGTGTGAAATTTTGTATCCAGATTCGAATAGTCTCCTCGTTTTTCCATCACCAGCTCCATTTCCCTTAAGATTGCAGCAAGCTCCTCAATATCCGCTTCTTTGGCACACTGAGCTGCCAGTCCTGCAATCTGAGGCTCCAGCATAATTCTCACCTGCAAGAGATCCCTCGTCAGCTTCACATGGTCCTCGATCATCGAAAATCCCAGAGGATCATCAGAAATTCCCTGTTTTTCCGAGACAAAAGTCCCGGCTCCCTGTCGAATTTCCAATATATTTCTGGATGCCAGAATCTTCAGTGCCTCCCTCACGGTATTACGCCCGGCCCCTGTTTTCTCACAGAGTTCTTTTTCCGTAGGCAGCTTATCTCCCGCCCGGTATGGCGTCTTCTGAATCATATTCATAATCTCATCTGCGATTTGTTCCACCAGCGTTCGTGCCTGCACTCCCATATATCATCATCTCCTGTTCCTTCATTCACCTCTTCCATTATACATAATCCATTCATTCTTTCCAAGTCCAAATACTTGTCCGTAAATTATCTTTAAAGATATTTTGGTTCATCGATTTATCATTCTCAGCTATGTTCAGTCTGCTTTTCCCTTTTACCTTCTCCAGAAAAAAATTTTTCTACTATAGTAAAGCAAGAGCGAAATCCCACTCAAATCCGGGATTCCGCTCTTATATCACATTCATTTATCAGCATGATCGGACTCTAATTGACGATATATTATATCCACATCAAAATCAGGTGCCGAAGTTTTTCTTCGTTTTTCGAATACCACAGACGCCTGGAAAATCAGGCAATGAACTTTTTAGAAATAAAGTTTTTGTTGATGTGTATAATCTTACCACTCTCGGTTGAAAAAGGAAAGAAGATTTTCCGCCACAACGCAAAAAGACCCAAGTCTCACGACTTGAGTCTTTCGTGCGGAAGATGGGACTTGAACCCACACGATGTAACCACCACAAGATCCTTAGTCTTGCTCGTCTGCCAGTTCCGACACTTCCGCGTATCGGGTGTTTCAAGATTTTGTATCTCTCACCGACGCATATAAATATACCACAGGTTATCATATTTGGCAAGTACTTTTTTGAATTTTTTAAAAAAAATATTTTTTTAGCAATATTCAAAAAACTGTTGACAAATCCATTTCCTTATACTATAATATATCTTGTCAATGAGATACGTCATCTGGCGAGATGCAGAAGTGGCGGAATTGGCAGACGCGCACGGTTCAGGTCCGTGTGATAGCAATATCATGAGGGTTCAAGTCCCTTCTTCTGCACGAAGGCTTAAGTCGAAAGACTTAAGCCTTTTTTGTTTAGTAGAATGTTCCGATGGTACTTCCCATCACCAATTCGCCCGTTCAGTGCAATACGCATCTCGATCATCCCTCCCCTCTATTCCTTTCACTGCCATCCCATCACCGATAAAGCTCCAGACTTGGATCGTCGCCTCTGGGAAACCATTTGAAAGCTGCAAACATTCCCACCGCCAGCCCAGCGAAGCGCCGGTGAGGCTCCGGGCATGGACCGCCTGATCCCGGGAGCTGGTTTCCTCTTAGCCCGCAGGAGAATGCGTTGGAGAGCGGCGGACACTTGTCTGAGCGCAGCGAGTTGTGTCCGCAGCTCTCCGTCCTTAGCATTCTTCTGTGGGGTTAGAGGAACCCTACCGGAATCCCGAAGCGTCCAGGCTCGGAGCCTCACCGGCGCGTACCTTCCGACACTATGAACCAACCCACTTCTCTCTTTCAAACCAACACCCAGCAGCAGACACCCCACCAAGCACAAAAAACCTCCCCGACAGATCACTCCATCAGGAAGGTTTTCTCTTATCTCACCGACAATTAAGCCAGTTTTGTTTTTGCTAACTCAGCAAGCTTTGCAAAGCCCTCTGCGTCGTTGATAGCCATATCGGATAATACCTTACGGTTCATAACAACACCAGCCTGCTTTAAGCCGAACATGAACTTGCTGTAGGAAAGACCGTTGATTCTAGCTGCAGCGTTGATACGAGCGATCCAGAGCTGTCTGAACTGTCTCTTTCTCTCTTTTCTGCCAGCGTAGGAGCTTGTTAAAGCTCTCATTACGGACTGTTTTGCTACTCTATACTGTTTAGAACGAGCTCCTCTGTAACCTTTGGCTAACTTGAGCACTCTGTTATGTCTCTTCTTGGCATTTAAGCCACCTTTAATTCTTGCCATTGCTTAATTTCCTCCTTAATCTTAATTCCGAAAACAAATTATAAATACGGTAAAATCTTCTTCATTACCTTGCTGTTTGTGATATCGGTAACGATGTCTTTTCTAAGATTTCTCTTACGCTTTGTGGATTTCTTAGTTAAGATATGGGACTTATAAGCTTTATTTCTCACTAACTGACCAGTTCCGGTCTTTTTGAAACGTTTTGCAGCTGCTCTGCTTGTTTTCATTTTAGGCATTGTTGTTTCCTCCTTAAAATTGTTCCCTTATCGTTTTGCAGTTAAAAACATTACCAGGCTTCTTCCCTCTACTTTGGAAGGCTTATCGACAACAGCGATATCGGAAAGTTTCTCAGCGAAATCATCCAGAATATACTTCGTCTGGTTCATATGAGCCATCTCACGACCGCGGAAACGAAGCGTAATTTTTACCTTGTTGCCTTTTTCGATGAACTTTCTCGCAGATCCGATCTTTGTATTCAGATCGTTTGTATCGATATTCGGGGAAAGACGAACTTCCTTCACCTCAACCGTTTTCTGCTTCTTTTTCGCTTCCTTCTCCTTACGGATCATCTCATACTTGTATTTGCCGTAATCAATGATCTTACATACCGGCGGCTTCGCTGCCGGAGCAATCTTTACAAGATCCAGTTCTGCATCTCTCGCCATTTTGTAAGCGTCTTTTGCAGACATGATTCCAAGCTGCTCACCATTTTCTCCAATTAAACGAACTTCCTTATCACGGATCTGCTCGTTAATCATTAACTCGCTAATAGCCGTACACCTCCAACTCTCATACTCTACATATGTCGATAGAAAAGAAAAAGCAGATAGGTAACTATCCGCTCGTAACTGCATTGGTTTGGCATGCTGCTGCATGATAAAAACCGATGTCTATGAACCCGGGTCACTTACTCGTGCCAGGGTGAGGCGGATACCTGCTTTCCTGTCAGTTGTTCTCACAACTTATGTAAGTTTACTATAGGAATCCCGTTTTGTCAATCCCTTTCTTTAAAAAAATCATCAGACGTCGCGCTCTCCGTATCAGGTCGATAAGCCGCGTGAAAAAGCCGGAACGCACAGAACGCAGCCGGATTCCATGTCCGCTGCGTCCCGTCACTTCCTTTTTTTATTTTTCCCTGAAGCTCGCACACTCTGTCTGTCCGACCGCCATAGCCCCGTCACCGGCGATCGTGATCCGCTCTGCCCGGCATGTGCGGTCATCATTGTAAAGGCAGTTCATCACATCACAGTCGACCTGCAGCTTCGATTCCGGTGTCTTAAAGAGGTTCTTAAAAAGACCTCCGCGATTTTCCTCAAAACTCCCGCAGCAGGTATCACAGCAGTTTCTCGCCTGTGCGCCCTCCACGAGGATCGTATTTTTACAGCAGCATTTTTCCGCGTTGTGAACACATGTTGTCACTGTACAGTCCAGTTTTGTCATAACATGACCTCCTTTTCTTTTCAGAGATCATTATGAACAAAAAGGTCCCGGATTATTCACCACGGAACCTTTTTCTGGCATATCTGCACCACGCAGTCGTTATTTTTTGCCTGTTTTACGCCTCTTCCACCGGATATTTCAGTCTCTTCAGGCGTTCCATCAGCGTGCTGCTGTCCTTCATGAGCGGATAGATCGTAACGATCGGCTTGTCATTCTTATCGATCAGTTCATAACTCACGATCGAACCCGTCTTTTTCTTCTTATACACGACCGCTTTTTTCAGATCCGTAAATGGGACCACTTTTTTCCTTCCGATCACAGGATTCACCCGGATCGTCTTTCCATCGATCGTAGTCTTCCATAAAAGCCCCCAAAGAGCAAACAGGAGACCAGCGATCCCGCAGATAACATAGAATGCCTTGATAAACGGTTTTCCATCCGCTGCCGGATTCATAAAAAAGCTCCCCATTGTCAATACATCCACGATCCCCATGAACGGCACCACCAACGTATACTTCAGTTTGAGTGTCGGCAGTTTCTCGATCTGCATCTTCTCTTCTTTCTTGATCTTCATCCCCACAATCCTCTCCGTTTTATTTTTCGCGCAGATCACTCATCCCGCACAGTCCCTGTCCCAGGCAGGAAGTTTTGATCCATTTACGCATTTTTTACTTTCTCGATCACCTTATTGCAGCGTTTCTCAAGGAAGCCTCCAAAAGTCTCCTTCTTCCCGCGGTAAAAACCGGCTTTCTCCACCGGTATCGCAATAGAACGGTTCCAGAAGATCATATAATATTTGCTGGTCTCCTTGATCCATGCGATCCCTTCGTACTGGTACTCCGTGATGATCCCCGGACGCTCCACGGTAAAGGTATCCTCATAGAAATTCAGGGTGCAGCGCTCTCCTTTTAAGCCGGAACTCTCCAGAAGCTGCAGAGCCTGATTTTTATCTGCCGATATCGAATTTGTCTTTTTCCCGGAAGTCTCCCCGTTCTGTCTCTCATTCATTCGTCTCAAGACCACCGCTGCCACAAGGCCGCAGAGCACCGCCTGCAGGATCCTCGTAGACGTTTCAAGCTGTCCGAACGCCATGTAAACAGCTGCTCCCACAAGAAGCGCCATCAATGTATCCTTCAGTCCGAAATCCGGGAGCTGAAACCGGATCTTCTTTCCGTTTTCTTCCTTCGGCATCATCCTCGGTTTGGATGCCACGACCTGATGATAAAACATATCTTCATCATATGTTGATCTTACTGCGTATATTGGTTCCATCCTGCACCTCCTATCGTACCGTGAGCTGTTCCATCGGAAGATGACATTTTTCCGTGAGGAAACCTGCAAGTTCCGTGGAATTTCCCTGCACCGCGTCATCCTTCATGAAATACCGGACCACATTTCCGCGTTCCACGATCACATACATGCCGGACATATCTATGAGACGTCCCACATTATCGTACTTCACATGGGATTTCTCATTCTTTCCGACAACCTCATATCCGTCATCATAGAAGCGGTATTCCCACTGGTAATTGTCATCCATCTTTCCTACCTCAAACTGCAGATGGATCTGTTTCTTCGCATCCATCCAGCCTTTGAGGAGCGCATATCCGCCGAACAGGAATCCCATGGCACAAAGGATCCCGATCATCATCAGCGCATCCCCGATCGTGCCTCCGACGATCGCCTTCGCTGCCATGCAGAGCAGGAACACCCCCAGAAAGATCGACATGATGCGTTTTCCGCCGGACTGGAAACCAAGTTTCCGGACTCCTTTTTCCAGATGAAGCAGCTTTTCTTCCGTCACATGGTGCCGGATGATAAACCTCGCATCCTTTTCATTCCGTAATTCCATCTTATTCCTCCTTGTGTCGCAACTATTTTTTCAGAACTATTACTGGAAGACAATGATCGCCGCTGTCAAGCTCACGATCCCCAGAATGATCGATGCCGAGTTCACTGCACTGGCCAGATTGATATCTCCATCAAGCATGGACGTATACGCGACTCCGAGCGCCGATACCGGACCAAACATCAAGATCGCAAGTGTTCTGCGGATCTCCTGGGAAAATGGAAGGAACTGATAAAACAGGACCGCCAGGACCGCCGAGATCAAGAAGCGGGTTCCCAGGATCTTCGCCACACTGCCTGTCTGTTCTCTCGTCATATGTAATTCCAGTCCCAGACCGATCATTATCATGGAAAGGAATGTATTGGCATTTCCCACCGTCTCAGCAACCTGGTCCGCAAAGACCGGAAGCCGGAGTCCCGCCATGGTCAGCGCCGTCATGATCACATAGCAGTCAAAAGGAACCGATTTTAAAAGCTGCACCACGATCCTGCGGATTTGGTGTTTATCCCCGTTTCCTCCTTTTCCGGCAACTGACATCGCCACTGCATAGGAACCGCCGGTACAGACCACCGCGTTTCCCGTATCAAAGAGACTCGTGCACGCCACGCCGGGCGCACCTAAAAATCCCTGGACGAACGGCATGGTAAAACATCCAATATTATATCCCGAAGCATTCACAAGACCAAAGGCCTTCTGCTCTCTCGTTCCCCTTGCGAACAGTCCGTAGCCGATCACCGCGTACGCGCCGCTGCACAGGAAGCCGATCAATACGATCACCAGCATGGAGACATCCATGGTCGCCTGGCCGAAATTATGGATGATCGCCGCCGGCAGCGTGATCTTTGTGACAAGTTTTGAGAAGACCGGAAGATCCGTCTGATGCAAAAGACCAATCTTTTTTAAACCGTATCCCATCAGGATGATCAGAAAAAAACATCCCGCTTTCAATAATACTGCACTCATTTTTCATGTCCCTCTTTTTATGTCTTTTTGGCAGAAATATAAACAAAGGTTATTATATCTCAAAGTCGCGATCGAATCAATCACTCTTTTCCATCCGGAAAAGTATTGATCCCATATCCCAGAGTGATTTCACATAGCGATTTCGTTTTTCCCGCACTGGACAGTTTTCTGTTCTGATGTTATACTTGTTCTGTTCTCATACAGTTTTCAGGGAGGTTTTTTACCATGTCCGAAGAAAAAGATGCAAAAATTCAGGAACTGGAAGCCGAGATTGCCCGTTTGAAAGAAGAAAATTCAAAGCTTCAGGAGACTGTCCAGTGGATGCATGACCTGATCTGGAAGATGGTCCGTGACCGCGAGGGGCAGAAAGGAGATCCTGCCGATGGTACATACGCTTGTTCCGATGTCCGTGAAGATCAAGATCAAAAACTTTGAGACACCGGCACGGCTGATCAATCACATGGAATTATCCTGTGCAGTTGGTATGGCATGCCGCGAGGCTTCGCTCCCATGCCCGGTGGGAACTGCAGGAATGGGGCTCAAAGAGTTCGTAAAGTCGGTTCCGGATACTATTTTTTCAAGTCCGGCCGTCAATGAGAAATTGAAGGTTCTGATCCGCGATTATATCTATAAGAAGGGCGAGGTTCTGGATGACGACTCACTGATCACCCTGAAACTCGGATATGAAGAATCTTAGGTGTGGCTGCCGCGAGCAGGTCAGCCGCATAATCTGATCCGGATCCGGATCATAATGGAAGGAGTTTACAGCGATGGGAATTACTGAAAAAGAGTTTCTCGATAAAATGATCGCGCTGGCAAAAGCAGGCGAGGATGAAATGGAGCATTTAAAATGCATGTTTTACGCATGGGCAGAATTTTTCGAAGCTGACGAGGAGACCGTAAACGGGATTACCGAACTTCTCGCTGACGCCGCGGAGATTTCCGATAAAGATGCGTTTATCAAAAATTTAAGCTGTATTTTATAATTGCAAAAAGACCGGATCCTGCGTAAAGAACGGATCCGGTCTTTTTTGTTTACGCGAACAACGAGCCAAAGTCCGCGCTTGCGCGAGACCTTGGCGACTGTCGTGATAACTTCCCGTTACGCAAAAGGTTCATTTTTATTTCTCTGTGCTGTCATCTTCCGGGCAGAGATACTCGATCAGAGCGTCCTGCTCTTTTCCGGACAGGCGGAAGAAACCTTCGCCTACGCAGAGGTAACCATCTTCAACATAAACTTCGCTGGAATCAAAATACTCGCCTTTCGCGAACTTGCGGTTTAATTCCGCATTGATCTCGCCGTAGTTTTCCACTCCGAGGATCTTGTTCTTCTTCTGTTCGATCTTCATTAAGTGATAATATGCTTTCTTTAAGTAATCGCCCCGTTTTTTCATAAGAGTTCTCCTTTGCTTTTTATATTCTCTGCAATAAAAGTGTACGGGATAATGCTGAGTTTGTCAATCAGGTATCCTGTTTCTTCAAAAAAATAAGAACCCCGCACCCCCGCATAAACGCTGGATTTCTCGAGATTCTTATAAGTGGACCTGAGGGGAATCGAACCCATAACCATAGATTCCATGATAGCTCCATAAATAGCGTTTTTCCTTATTTTATGCAGGTTTCACAGGAATTTTATAAACCTATTTCTTACTGTTTTTTCTCCCAAAAACGCTCTTTTTCGCAACTATGCAACACGAAATGCAACACGAATATGCTCTCTTAGATGTCCTGCATTCTTTCCTTATATGAATATATTCTACATTTTTTGTTAAGGAATCGGCTCTTACTTATGCGGGATGCCGTCTCTTCCCTACTTTTCTACATACCACACTTCCATCGCCCCATTTGGTCTGCTGTGCCAGCACGCCCCCTGAAGATCTCCATCTTCCTGAAGATAGTACCAGTCTCCCGAGCCGTCAGCCGGATCCACCTGCTTCGTATCAGGATTCCACCGGTGCCAGCCGGTCCGGATGTACCCGTTCGTCCCGAAGAGGTAATGGTGGTGGTTGATCAGGCGCCAGTCATTCACTACCCAGGATCCGTCCTCATTCTGCCACCACCAGCCGTGCGCGTCGTGCTGCCAGCCTTCTACGATCTGTTTTTCTTCCGCCGATGGCCATGTCTTCATGAACTGTTCCGGACTCTTAAATTTCTTTTTTATCCCGCTCGTCGATGATCCCCAGTCTGGCAACTGGAAGTGTGGTTTATCTGTGATGGATTTCCAGTTTCCACCCCATTCGAGACCAAGTGTCACTCCGATCTTCCCGACTTTCGTGAAAAATCCATCTTTATCATAATACGCACCATGCCCATCCACTCGGTAAATATCAAAGGCTGTGCCCCACTGATGATAGCTGCTATAGCTGCTGCCCTTTGCATTCGTGACGATCTTACCCGGCTTCGATCTCCCCTGTGCGTACAAGGCATCCTGCTCCGCAGTCGTCCGGAGTGTTTCTCCAATTTTAATCTGTAATTCCTGATCAGCACATTTACGGATCAGCTCCGCGGCCAGTGCCTGGAGTCGTGGATGGCATAAGGTAATGTCTCTCATAGTCTTGTCCTCTTTTCTTTATGATATGAAAAAAGATCAGGATATGTTTTCCTGATCAAAGTTTAATTTTCTGGTATCTTGCAATCTTATTCTGCATATGCTATAATGCCGTTAGGCAAGAAAAGATGTTATATGCCAGTGATGGCAAAGCGAAAACCCCGGAGTGGTCGAGACTCCGGGGTTTTCTTCTCATTTTATGTAGTTGAGCATCTACAGGCTAGTTACCGGCTATTTGTCGCCATCTAACCATTTGATGATGTAGTGGCAAACCACACCAGCCATGACGGCGACAAGAAAAGATGTTATTGTTTCCAATGACGGCACCTCCTTCCTGTCACCAGTTTGGGAGGCGGTAACATTGGCATTATAGCATACAAATCTGTTTCATTCTACATGTTTTGACATTCTTTGTTGCGACGTCGCAACGGTCATATCCCGGACCGTGACGGGAGATAGATGGATCACCTCCTCCTAATCTTTCAGATTTGTTTCATTGCTGCTATCGATTTTATCTTTCAGAACTGCAATGTACTTCATCAGCCATTCAGGTACCGGTGCACCCATGCGACCGGCGTTTTCTGTAATTGATAAGGCTTCATTCAATAAGTACCACACCGTTGTAAGAAGGGACAGCATCGCAGATGGCAAATGATATCCGAGATTTCCAGATGTCTTTGCTAAGATGTAATCAATTACAATTGCCACAGTGATCACAAATAAGTATGCGATCTTCTTTGCGATTCCCTTTGCTCCTTTTTTACTGGACCAACCATATGATGTGTCTCCCGGATGATCAATCGCTTCCACCATACTCGCAATCATCCCACTGATATAGTCAACGACCATTAAAAAGACAAGCAGCCCCAGCAAATAAAATGTGATTCCCAACTTTTCAGACAAAAAAGCGATTACTCCAGTTGCAAGCAGCTGGATTGTTGTACATGTACCTTTGCTCATTTTCATTTCTCCTTTTGATTTCCTTACTATATTGTATGTTTGTCCGTCAGATCAGTCTGTAGTGTGGCCGTTCCTCCCCGAACTTTCGGTACCGGATCCAATCATCCAGAACAATCCCGGCCAGCGCCACCGGCAGCCACAGCACAAAGTACTGCGGACAGATCTGCCCCAAGAGGTTGCCCGGAAGCCCGCTGTAGTCCCAGACTCCCCAGCCGAGCCACAGATTGACGATGCAGCCGGTCAAGAACTCTAATGTCGTGATTCCGACCGCACCGATGAGGATCTGCTGCCATAACGGCATCTGCCAGGGAATAACCTCGTTGATCAATCCCAGAAATACGAAACAGATCCCACCGAGTAAAAACATGGTCCAGTGACTCCGGCCGCGCCAGATCAGTTCGATCAATATGTAAAGCAGTCCGCCAACATTAAACAGGAACAGATATTTGTTCAGTAGCCTGTGACTCATCCACATCACTCACACCTTCTTTCATTGATGCAATATATGCCTTGAGGACATCTGACTGGTACTGTTCCGGCACATCTGCACCATAATAGATCTGCTGGATCTCATCTGCTGTCTCACATCCTGCAATCCACATGTTTACGGCATTGCAATAGGTCGTATGGTAAGATACGTAAGCCATTGCCGTGGATGTGATGATCTGCATATCCTCTGCACTGTAGTATCGGCATGGCTGTCCGTCCGCGTGGTACTCAAGCTCAGTGGTGCCTGCTGCAAGTTGTACCTGCTTACCGAAGAGATTGAGCTGATCATGCTCCGTCAAACTAAAATGCTCCGTGGATCCATCCGTAAGAGTCACATCGACTCCGGAATAGATGGCAGTCTCACATGCCTGACTGATCTCTCGTTTTTTCGCCACCTGCAGCTCTTCCAGAGTCGGAACATACGGCTCCGGAGGAAGGATCTCGCCACCAGTATCCGGATCTGGTGTCTGGTACACGCTGCCATCATCTGACAGATAGACCGTCTGGCCCTCGTCGCGATAAACTGTAGTCCATCCGGACAATGTCGCACATTCAACGTCTCCGGCCGTGTAAAGTACAATGTCACCGTTCCACTTTGTAGGCGGCGTACCGGCAAAAACGATCTGCAGCACATGCGGTTCGATCGTCTGGATGCTCCTGATCTCGTAGAGCTTACCCTTGACTTTGATTTTTTCCATGATTTTTACCTCCATGATTTATTTTTTTGTATATAAAAAGGACCCTCGCGGATCCTGAATTTTCAAATTTATGTGATTTTTCAATTGACTTTTATCTCTATGAGTTGATTTTTCTTCTTTCCCTCAATTGTATAGTGACATGAGCAACTATAGAGCAATTATCGTGAATGATACACCAGCAAATGATATCCCCTCACTCTTAAAAGCAAAGGCAAAACTCATCTCGAACCAAAATAAGGGACAAGGATTTTATGTGATCATAGGAGGATGGCAAGGCAAGACTTATGGGTTCTCTATCGGAAATGTTATAGGCGGAAAAATCACTATTGCATGTTTTCTGAACAATAACTGTTATCTGGACACATGTGATTATTCGAATCCTGAAAGCAATTTTTCGTATGCAACTATGAAGCCGGATTTATCACCCTATATTACAAAATCTCAGCTGTTTGCTGCTCAAAGTCAATCTTTTCTTGTGAACAAAAGCACAACAATAGATGGAACCTTATTTTCCACAGCAAATTTTAAAGCACAACGGCCAAATACTGGGACTGGAGCTGCATCATACGGATTTGAAAATATCGGCATAAATTCAGGTGCTTTATACCTCGATCCAACGGATTACAAACTGCATTTTATAAATTATGAAGGAAATGATTTTACGATAAATTGGACGAAAAACTAAGTAAGTTTAACCCATGAAGTATCGCCACTTCCGGCGTTATATCGATATCGATCACCATTTACGCTGAATAATAACGCACATGATCCACCGCATAATACATATCCGGTTTGTCTGTTTGGAGTAAATGGTCCACTATATCCGACAAAACCAATTCTAGGAAGTGCACCAGTATAGACCTTTTTCAAATCGTCAAACGTATAATTGGTCATGTTAATAAAAAATTTGTTTTGAAAATCGGTAAGATCACTGGACAATAAGTATGGGGCTTTTTCCCACTTTGCTTCTTGTGTAAGACAGAAAATCTCTTTGGATCCACTGAGTGCCCATATCCACCAATTAGATGCAAAGCAAATAGTGGTGCCGCTTTTTGATCCTGATGGCAAAATATCTGTTTGCCTCCAATCGATATATCCGATATAAACAGTTTTATTTTGTTTGCTAAGAGATACAAGCGTTGATAAATCAGTGATACTCCCGCACCACGTAATTTTCTCACTATACAATTGAGTGTACAGGTCCTTCAGCACCTTCCCCTGCGCCGCCGATAATGGCAACCCTGCATTGTCCGTCACGCAGTTATTGACGATCTGACCGGCGTGGAGGACGAACTGCATCCCGGCTTTGAAGTTCCGGAAGAACTGGAAGAAATTCATCTTGCTTTTTACCAGATTCAAAAAATCCGGGAAGCTGCTAATACCGGAAACTGTTCCAGAATCATCAAACTCTGGAGTCTCAACGGACTCCTTAAACGCATTGAAGTCTACCTTCTTTGTCAGTGCTCCTGGTGACACATAAGCAGTTACCTTTGCGACAGACCCAATCAGCACGTTAAACGTGATCTCCGCAAATTTGCTGATTGCATCCGTTTCCGCATAGATATACTGCGGATCCTCTGTAAGATCCAGATACGCATACAAGATCTCTCCGACATCCGGATCCGTTGCAAAGACTCCAGCCTCCGTAACTGCGAAGCCGGCACTGACGCCAATAGAGCTTACCTGTGCCGCGATATATGCAACGTCAGACTGGTCCGGGCTCACGCCATAGGATTCAATCTGCGCGTCCATCTTATACTCATTCAGATCCACCATTGTCTGCGGGTCAACTCCACTGGGAACCCGTCCGGTTCCCACGGCTACTCTCGATATCTGCAGTTCTGTGCTGGCAGCTACCAGTTTTGTGATCAGCGCCAATCCTTTATTTGTCAATACTGTTCCTGACATTCCTATACCTCCCGTGGTATTGCCGGATAAGATACCCTTGTGCAGACAAGAGTTCCTATTCCTGCTTTTAATTCAATCGTCTTCACACTCTTCTTGTTTAACGGCATCGGAGCTACATTAATAAAAGCCGCAATGCATGTAGGAGTTCCCACATACACAGCAGCTCGCTTACTACTGTACGTCTTATAGAAAATTCTGATTCCGACACCTGTGGTCTTTATCCGTTTCATTAGTCCGGCAATCGTATCTGCAACATTTTTGTGTTCCTGATCCAACTTATCCTCATCGATATACAGATAAATTTTTGCAGGATAGACTTCCTGAAAAGATATATCCTCCGCACTTACACCAAAAAGGGATGCCGCCGAGAGGATGATCGTATCGAGATCTCCGGCAGCAAGCATGGCGATGATCTTTACCTTGATCATGATCCGGTAAATCTCATCTCCTGCTTCTCCTCTGGCTACTCCGAAACCATTCCCGTATCTCGTGAGTGTTTCACCTTCCATAACATCGATGTCATCCCACAGCCGGACTTTCTCTGTTTGATCATGGATGATATCAAAGCCCCATCCTGATAAAGTGAACAGCTTTCCGATGTTCGTTTTCGGTGTCCTCTTTTCTTTCAGTTCCAAGATGTCCGTTCGGTTATACGCGCTGGTCAGCATTTCCAGCATCTTTATCGCAAAGCTCATTCGATGATCACCGCACTTTCTTCTGTAATGGCTTTTTCCCGATACCCAATCGACACATTGGATTTTCCGTAAGTGGTTCCGTCTGTACTGATATCAATATTAAAATCCTCCACTCCTGAGACTGCAGCTACAATTCCAGGTAGCTTAATGTAGATGACATCAATACCAATCTCCAAACCTCCGGCCGTCGAGCTGCCGATGTATTCCACTAATGCTTCCCGTATTGTGTCATCTCCAGCATAAGAACTGTTCTTTTTTAATTTTGAGATCTTAATCCAGATTTTCTTCGGTGTCGGACGGGAAAATCTGATCGCCAACTGCTGTTTTGATGCCGTTACGACATTAACTGATACGCTGCCTATCGTCTGGACACCTCCGGATCGGCGCGAGTATATTGCTTTCGCAATCTCCTCATCCAAACCTCCATACACAACCGCTTCCAGGCTGTGCGGCGGAAGATTGTAGGTGTCGTCGTGTGCATCTGTATCATTTTCATAAACATATGCAGATGATACTCCCTCAACATCATTTAGCAGCACCGCCCTGATAGCATCTGCATTGACTCCGCCTGGATAATCCACCGACTTGTAGTATCTTGCCCGAAACTCCGCATCCGTCTCTTTCAAACGTCCGCCTGTGATTTCTGCACCATTCGTAATGGCTGTCACTCCGGCCACAGAGGATGGATTAACGATCACCTGGATGGTTCCTGCCGCCGTATTGTATTCCGGTCCTGTTTCGACCGCCTGAATCAAAGCAAGGCATGTCCCGGATTCTCCGATTGTAACAGCAGACATGACCGTATACTGCAATCCTCCGTTTGTTGCCACCAGGAATCCCGCTGGAACCACGGTTCCCACTGTGCCTGTTACAGAAATATATCCGGTTGCTTTTCCTTCCGGAAGAAGCTGCATACCGATTGCATTTCCCAGATGATAAAGGCTTGTCCCCACGGCTGTGTCCACAAAGCGGCTATTGTACACATCTTCCAAGCAGGCAAAGAGGATATTCCAAATCCATGCCAGGATACGCAAAAACACGCCAAGCGGAGATCTCACAGTTAAGTTGATTCCATCACCATACAGCTCCCTTGCCTTGTATTCCAAAGCATTCAAGAGCACCGTATAGGTCGGGCGGTAAAAGCCCTTATCTGTTAATCCCCAGTTATCATTCACCCACATTCACCTCCATACTGACCTTTTCTCCATCGTTTAAAGTCCCGGAAAATCTGATCTCCGCTGACCGGTGCTGCATGTTGATCGTCAACTCATCGATCATGGCCACACGGCTCTCTTGAAAGATTGCTTCCCGGATTACTTCGTCCATAGTATCCTCATCCGTCGGAAGCCCCAGAATCAATTCATAGTCAGTACCATGATCCGGAACCGGATCAAAGTCTCCTTGGAATGCCGTCAGCGTCATTCTTACGCTCTGGACCGCCGTCTCATCTTCACTCACAGTTTCCAGAAGTCCATTATCATCAAAACACAGATCTTTTGTCTCCGGATCAATCTTCCATGCATCGTTCATGCCATCACCCTTTCTGTACAACACCAACAAAGACCGCATCATCTCCAGAATGCACCCTGGAAGAGTTCGGCGTGCTCTCTGCTCCGGTCTTGATAGAGTTATCGCTGTCCAGATCCAGATAGACCACCACACCGATATCTCCCGGATTGATTTTTACGGTTACTGTTCCTTTCTTTCCCTCGATCTCCACTTCAAGTGGAATATTTGCAACCTTCACGCCCAGAATCGGAGGCGGGGAAACAACCGTGTCACCGATCTCCCTTTTTACCAAAGGTTTCACATTGACGGTCATCTTTCCGGCATCGAAAGCTGTCACCTGCACAAGGTCCGCACAACGGATCTTCAGAAGATTTTTTCTTTCATTCGCTTCTGCATTGTTAAGTTCTGCTGATTTGTATCCCATTCTCTCTCCTATCCTGCAACCTTAAATTCGATCTCAGTCGTCCAGGTTCCCGTTGGAGATCCTTTATGTACTCCGGATATGATCTGGTATTTTCCGTTCAGGTCTCTTGATTGGATCTGCACGATATCTCCAGGGCCTAAGCAGTAATTGAGAAGGCAGGTCCTTTTCCAGGTCTTCTTCGCTGCCGCTTTCGTCTCTGCACTTGCTCCTTTATTCTGCGGAGCCTCTACCGTGGTCACGTCAGAATCATCTGACTGGAAGAGGAGTCCACTCGCTGGCGTCAGGAGATATCCTTTGTTTACCCCATCGGCAGGATTATTGATAATGACCTGGTTTGCCCGTATCAGCAGCCTCGACTTACATTCCCTGGTAACAATTTCCTGCAAAACATCCTTCAGCTTTCCGGAGCATACCCGGCCGCGCGGGTATACCACATTCTCCGCAAGCTGAAATACGCCGATCTCCAGGGCGAACATATTCAGAAGATCCCTAACGATAGCTTCCGCCGTCGTGCCTTCCGCGTAGGTCTTGTTGACTTTCTTATTCAGCCACTGATCGAGTGCCGCCGTTGCTGTGATCTTTGTCTGCCACTCCACGCCATTCTGTTTATGGCTGCAGCTTGCAACCTGTCCCACGAAAAGAACGCCCTCGTCATCTTCATACCCGGCATTAAGGATGACCACCTGGTTCTTTACAATGCCCTGACGAGAGGTCGGATTCAAGTTATATACGGTAAAAGAAGCGGTGATCAGCTGGTCAGAATCATAAAACGGTACTTCAAAATCGAAGTAAAAACCATCGTTCATGTTGTATTTCAGAGGTCCGATCTGCAAGGTAGCGGACCGAAGGAAAAAAGCCATCAGTCTGTCCTCCTTTCATGCAGATAGAGCTGAACTTCTTTTCCGAAATTTTCAAATGTTACCGTATCCACATCTCCTGATAAGCAGTACGGGACGATCACCGGGATCGGATATCTTGCGTCCTCAATCACCCGGAACATTGGTCTCCCGTACCGCACCGGATCCCCGTAGCACAGCACTTCTCCCGTGGCCATAATTGCCAGGTCAGCTGTGAAAAACTTTCCCTGCTCGTTATACCGGACCGTCAGAGTGTACGTACGGTCATCCAGCTTGATTGAAAATGTATACGGGACCTTTGACGTATCGATTGGGATATACTCCACCTCCGCCGTCAGTCCCATTGACTGCAATTCATCCATCTGTCGCACCTCCTACACGCCGTTGTAGCTTGCAGTTTTCCTTTGCGTTGGTCCACTGCTGCTCTTTCCGTTATAACTGCTCACATATGCCGCATAGGCGCTCTGACTGATCTGTTTTGATACGGTTGTCTTCAGACCTGCTGAAGACACTGTTTTGGCGGAATCCTGCTTGCTCATAAGCGGTTCCTGCCCGATCTCCACATATGCTCCAGAAACGATGTTGGCTTTCTGCAGCGTGGCTGTAAACGAAAATCCATCACGATTTCCCGAGTCATTTTTCATCTGAAGACTTATAATCACATAATTCTCTACCCGGAACTTTCCCACATACGTCACCAGATCACGGTTCTTCCACATTGTCTCCAATCTGGACCGGAAGGCGCTGTGGTTCTTTACCACAACGCCCACGATCTGGAACTGTTCCGGATTCAAGTAAACATGGTCCTCGATGCTACTCCCGCCTTCGATCGCATTGGATGTCATCTTACTGGATTTTGTCATCGTCTCCTGTGTTATCGTTCCGGTTGCCGGAAGAAACGATATTGCTCCGGATTTCTTTCCGGTCAAACTATATGCCATGTCAACCTCCTATGCATTTCCCTGCTGGATCGCCATCTGATCATAATGTTCTTCCTGCATCTCCTGATACAGCTCCTTGATCATCTGCTTCAGGTCATCCGTCAGCTTCGTACCTCCGCCCTCACTGTCTCCGTGGATTTCCACCTTGATAGTAGGGTTGAAGTTAATGTCTGTTTTAACACTGCTCTGCCGGCTGTTATTGATGATCTGCTCACTCTTATCCGCCGGAATGATAGCGGATCCGGACGGCAGATATGCGATCTCACCGCCGCGCTCGTTGATGTGGGTCCAGCCACCTTTAAAGTCCGGATCTCCATCTGCGTTATGTGGAATCTTCGCACCTGCAGATTTTGCCGCCGAAGAACCGCCGCCAAATACGCCAGCGACCTTGTCAAGAAGTCCTGCAAGCCCGCCAGCCGCCCATTGAACGATTTTCGATAAGAAGCTCACAACACGGGACAAAATGTCCGCAATGCCTCCGAGAACCGGAGAGATGGTCTGCAAGATCGGCGGGATCATCTTCAATCCAGCCGACAACGCCGGAAGAATGGAGTTTGCAATGCTCTCCACATATGGCATCAGCGGAACAACTACATCATCTCCCAGCACCCTCAGAATGTTCACAAACGGCGGGACGATCGTCGTCGCCATGGTCCCGATGATCCGGGAGAGCGGCGGCAGTGCCGTCGTTGCAATATTAAGCAGAGTGCCTCCGACTGGACCGGCAATGGATCCTAACTGTCCGATCACATCAATAAGCGGCGGAATCGCATCTTTTGCCAGGCTCATGATCGCCGGAGCACCGGAGGAAATTCCGATACTCATCGTATCGACGATTCCCATCAGCACCGGCTCAATCTGCGGCCAGGATGTCAGCAACGTGTTCGTGAGATCTGTGAACACCGGCGCAAACCGCTCCGCTGCGTCCGCGAGGAAGTTCTGCCAGATACCGTTCAGGCTCTTGATCCCGTTTGCGTATCCTTCCTGTTCCTTCGCCGCCATCTGCTGAATCTGCGTCGAGTTCTTCAGCAACGCGTTCATCCGGACCTGAGCCATCGCATAATCATCCAAATTATCGATGTTCTTTCCAAGCCCCATCTCCATTGCGGACTGCTTCAGGACTGCATCATCAATCTGGATTCCATATTCTGACAACGCTTTCGTGTTACCATTAATGTAATCCTGCATGACACTGAGGGCTTCCGAGTCATCCATCTTAAACGCAGTCCCAAGATCATATGCCAACGAAGTCGTAATCTTCGAGAGCTCTGTGGCCGCCTCTCCGGTGATCCCCAGCTCGTTGTACATTGCTTTATTGGATACCAAAAAACTCTGTACTTCGGTATTACTCCGGTGGATCGCAGACGAGAAGTTCTCTGACCATTCCTTCACCCCGGAATCCGGCGAAAAAGCAGCTTCGAATTTCGCCCCCGTCTGTTCTGCAGACTTACCGACTTCCAAGACCGCTGATCCGAACTGTTTTGCCAGTTCAACACCCTTCTTAAAGATCTCGATCGCTGCGGACACCGCAAAAAACGACTTTACAGCAGAGTCCATAGCGTCTTTGATCGCCGTTCCTGCTCCGGAGCCATCGCTCCCCATTTTGTCCAGGTCTGCGCCGGTTTTATCCGCCTCATCCCCTATGTCATCGATGTGTTCTCTTGCCCGCTCAAGCGCGTCAGAGAGCTTTGACCGAATCGTCTGGATTGGATGGATAAATGCCTCCTTGACATCCCGTGCACCGTCCACAGCATCTCTGGTAAACTTGGCCGCCTTCTTTCCTGCGTATCCATAAGCGCCCTGGAGTCCGGCTTTGATCGTCTTTGCGATAGAATTTGTCTCTTTGTTCGCTGTGGCGCTTGTAACGATAACAGCCTTTTTAAAGCTGTCAGCCTCGGCACCCATCTGAATGTAAGATCGTTCCACCTGAACACCGGCATCCTCAAATGCATCTCCCGTATCTCGCGCAGCGTCGGACACTCCATCCATATCCTTTGCCGCAGTTCCAGAATTTTTCGCAATCTCACTGCCGAAAGCATCTGCTGCTTTCACTGCGTCCCGCAGCTCATCCTTCGCCTGCCCGACATTTTCTTCTGCCTTATCGCCGAACCGGTCAAACGCAACCCCGGCATCCCGGATTGCGGATCCCGCCCCGTCTCCGGAATCTTCCAGCCGGTCCAGTGTCGTAATGACCTTCCGGCTTTCGCGGTCTGCATCGTGGAGTCCGTCCGCCATCGTTCCGGCACTTCTTGCCACGCTGCTTCCCATCTGGACGCCGCTGTCTTCAGCTCCCTGGAATCCAGCTTTGATTCCCTGGATGCTGCCATAGATACTTTCCAGCTGATTGATGGAATTCTTCAGCCCAAAGTCTACGCCAATTGTTAGATTTCTCTGGTCGTTCAATTTGTCACCTCTCTTTCAATGAAGAACCGGCAGAATTTCCTACGAAGCACTCTGCCGGTCACTTATGGATTGTCTGAAATTGAGGTATGCCTCTCGAGCTTCGTAGAACTCCCCGAGATCCATCTGGGCCCACTCGGAATAAGAAATCTTTCCTGTTGAAAAAACAAGAGTCCAGAATTCCTGATGCCTTAATGCTCTGGACTGAGCCAGTTCTTCATCAGCTTCTGCCTCTAAGAAAGGATTCGATCTCTCCCAGAAGCTTTTCAGGGGTTAAAATATCTTCTGCCTCCTCGAAATAATCAAATCCCTTTGTGCTTACCTCTTTCGGGTCAGTGACCACGTTTTTAAACAGCTCATCGATGTATTCAGCGGTCTTCCGCTTTCCGCCAGTCATTCCACAGCGGTCATTGAGATCAAAATACCATCTCGGAGACACGCTCTGAAGCATAAATTTGTTGCCATTTACTACGACTTCTTTCTGCTTTGCCATATACTTTCTATATCCCCTTTCAGTTAATCCTTTTGGACGGTCTGGCCACTTCTTCATGGTTTACCGTACCTGAAGATTCGGTACGAAAATTGAAATTGTTACATTTCCGGATGTCTTTCCTCTGGACACATCCGGCATCTTCACAACGCGGCATTTCTGCGCCGTGATGCTGATATCATCGCTGTCATTTGCATCAGATACAGTCACAGAAATCGGTTTCCGGCTTGACGCCAGGCTTCTGAGACGCGGCAGAGAGGAAGAAGTTCCCTGCAGCGTGATTGTAATCGTACCGCTCTCATTCGCATTCTCGGAATATACCACATCGCCCTTGCAGCCCACTTCTGTAGTCACTGCATCCTCGTTTTTTGTTGCCGTGATCATGGAGTCTGATGCGTATCCGGTGATAATAGCTCCGTCCACCGCCACGTTGACTTTTTTCGGATCATAACTTGTTACATCCATTGATAATCCTCCTTACTTAATTCAGCGTTACTTTTAAGGTTCCGGAGATCTTCACACCATGGACGGCACCAGCCAGCTGTGCTTCCCACGGGATATCCGGCATCTGGCGTAATGCTGCCTGCTGGTCTGTGGCCGCGGACCTCTTCGGAACGGATACGTTATACACTCCGGCGCCAGATTCCGGATCTGTTGCAATGATCCCGTAATCGGCTGCCTGATCCAGCGTTTCAAAAACGCCGGCTGCCACGATCGTAAAACCGGCATCCGTGTACGGAATCGTTTCATTGCTTGTGAAGATGTTGTACAGCTTCTCACGCATGGTTTTTGCAATCCAGTCGCCGCCAAGGATCGTATCGATCCATTCTCCGTCAGCACAGCAGCCGTTTTTGATGTAGTTTTTCTTGTACTCATTGGTAACCCAGTTCACATGGTTCTCTTCCAGAATCGTGAGTTCGGATTCTTTTAAGTTCGGCACGGACACTCCCACCGGCATCTTAAATTTCCATGTTACAGACTGCGGGTACCAAGGACCAACAGAACCAATCCACGCAGCTTCCGCCTGCTCGTCCAGATTCCCTGTGTAAATCACGACGGTTCTTCGGTCAGTGAGCTTCAGTTCCTTGTTGTCGGTCTCTGCAAAGTAAAACTTTCGGTGATCCTCGACTCCGGCCGTCAGCTCTGCTTCACTCGGTTCACTGTCTGCGGCAAATGCCGCCAATGCTTTGATGTAGGCGTCCTCATGCTGATCAGTAAGGAACATGTACCAATCATTATCCTTATCCTGAAATGTTTTGATCGCATTTACGAGTGCTTCCGGAGATTCCGGTTCCGCAAATCCTACAACTTTGACTTTCTTGATCAGGGATGCCGGTGTCGGTTTCGCCTTACCCTGTCCCATCATCACCTTTGCTTTTTTATACACAGCACTTTCTGCCGTATAGTCCTTTGCGATATCTTCCGGATCCGTATAAGTCTTCACGTCTTTCGCTCCTGCCGTGGAGATCAGAAGAATATCGAGTGAAGCAACGGAAGTGTCAACCTCTTCCAGCTTCACAACCACTACTACGTCTTTAGAGCTCATTGCTGTCTCCTTTCTTTGTCACTACATGTTCAATAGTTCCTATCTTCCGGGTATCTGTGCGGACATACCGGATCCGGACGTCAAAGCCGTACCGCCTCGCCTCTTCATCGACCATCAGCGTAGATCGGTCCTGAACAGCTGACACATCATCAATGGTTATTCCCATGCCTGCGATCGTATCGTAACCGGCATGGAGGAACCACCCGGCCGCCTTGTCCGCAAAACGAAAAGCTTCATCCTCTCCCAGAACATACTCGTTACCGACCTCCCGATCGGTGCTGCAGCATGTAAAGGAAAAGGTGCAGCTGGCTTCCCCGGTCCGCTTCTCCAGATATCCATCGTCCAGCTTCTCCAACTGATAATCTCCCTGCCCGCCTTCCGGCGTATATGGAGCCGCGCTGTAAAAGAGATACGGGTATTCCGCTTCCGGATTCTGCTGGTTATTCAGCATGATCGAACACTGGAGGTATTCACTTAAGCACTGGATAATCCGGTTTCGAATTTCTAAAAAGTTCATCGTTTTGCCGCATCTCCCTTCCTCTCGATCAGATAACGCTTCATTGGGTGGATGGAATTATGCCCCAACTCCTGGGTGATCGTGTATACGGTCCCATCCTGATCCATCACGCGTGCACCAATCTGAAGCGCATGTCCGTTTGTATAGATTTTTTCTGTACAGTGCATATAAGTCCCCGCCGCGTCGCGAATCAGGTCCTTATCATTCACTGGCAGGATCACCCCACGGAATGAGATTCTGGTTTCTTTTCCCGGTATGTACTGTCCGCCATTATCCTGCTGAAACGCCGCCCCTGATTTGATTTCAAACATCTCATGGAGCAGTCCATTCGGGATCATTGGTTTGGCATACGCAAAACTGCTCATGCTATACATCATCCTTTCTCTATCCGGTATGTGACGGAATTCCTTAGTCTTCCGGTCTCGATCAGCGGGTTATCCGGCCAGTTTGATGTGGCTTTTGTAATATTTCCCTTGTTTTTAAAATTGAACGGCTGGTTCATGTATTCCTGGATCAGCCCTACAATTTTCATCCCGATATGGTCCATGACACTCTCCGCGTCCCATCCATCAAATACAACATGGCTGATCATCGTGGAAACAATATCTTCGATTGCCTGCTCATTGCTGTCATATCCCGCGCGGATGAAGCTTCTCTCCGGAATATTCACGGATTCCATCAGGATAAACAGAAACTCAATGTCATCCTTTTTTGTCGGGATCTTTTTATTTCCCGGCTTCCTGTCCTTCGGCGTCGTATCGGAAGGGGAACTCTTCATTTTCGGCTCCTTCCCCTCCCTGTTTGGACTGATACACCCGAACAGATACCCGTTTTCGGAACGTAGGAAAAAGAGTCCTGGGAAATCCAGAGGACTCTTTCCTACTGCCTTCTTCGCAATTGGAATCGCGAGATTTTTGACGTTCTTCGCATGGATCGTCGCGCCAAACTCGTGGACATTAGCGATCGTCAGAATGTCTGCAGGTGCTCCTTCGCGGCCCTCGCCGCCAGCCCCGAACCCATTGCCTCCCTGGATTCCGATATGCAGTTTCATTTCTTTTAGCTTTTCAAATTCTGCCTTGATCCGTTCCAGTTCCGGCGTTATAGTATCGTTTACTGTCATCAGGTCCACCTCATATACTGATTGATTACTGCCTGCACCTGCTCACCGAGCGCATGGTCAAAGGTCCAGCTGACATCAGAAATACTGAAGGCAGCCAGCCCGTTCGCCCCGTTGTTGGCAAGATTCCACTGCTGCTGTACCATCTGCCACACAATATACTGCAGATCATACGGAAGATCCGCCGGATGTTCTTCTGTGGCGTCTTTCGGCAAAACATATCCTGCCTGATACTTCACCTTCAGACATCGGTTAATCCTTGTAAGATCATTTGCCAAGCCACTTCTGTACCCCCGCAGCTCCCATCCGGCATCGCTAAAAAGGACTCCGATGTCTCCTGTATCTGCAAAGGAATAGGACTCCGGATCCAGTTTCTGGTGATAGCCTGTATCTTCTACCGACATCACCTCCCGGATCGGGTACTGTTTCAGGCACAGCTCCTGATATCCAGTTGGGAAATGCGTTTCTGTGTACTCCCTGAGCGCAAATTTGCGATTCGTCATGGTCTCGATATAACTCGATGCTGCATTGATCAGCCGCTCGATATTATTCTTGGTGGAATCGTCTGTCTTGGTTATTCCCAGGAAGTCCAGCATGGTCTCCAGCGTTGTCATCGCATTATCTGCAAGCAGGCTTTTTCTCTCCATTCGCATCACCTTTCTTTAAGGCAGAGACCGGAGCCCCCGCCTTATTGCTCCGGGGAGCAGTCATCTTGTTTTCGCGCTTTTTCCGATCCATGCCTGCGCCCTCCTAAACCGGAGCCTGCGCCGGATCACCCAGGACAAGCGCATACGCTGCTCCGGATGCCGCCGGGCTTGTTCCGCCGTTAAAGCTGATTGTTGGTGTGATCTTGATATAACGCTTGCAGCCTAAAAGGTCCAGATTCATCTTGATCTCTTCTCCGGATGTCACGGAGATCTCCTTCAGGATGCCATCGCTGGTTGTAGTGTCTGGATCCAGCTTGGAATCCGGGACCACTTCAAAAGTTCCGTCTTTTGTATCGCAGTGCTCTACCTTAACGGTCAGCTTTGCGGCCGTCGGGGAGCCAGTGATGGATCCGATGGATGCAGCATAAACCGCGGAGAGGAATCCCTCGCGGTCTACAACTTTTCCGGATCCAATCACAACAGACACAGTATCAAATAATGCTCTTCTCATGCTTGTCCTCCTTAAAATACTTTAATGTTCTTGCAGTACAGGAAGCTCTCTGCGTGACGTATAGCAATGTCATCAAACATAATTGCACGGGTCGCAGAAAGGTTCTCCTCAAAGGCATTGTGCTGGATGCCCTGCTCATCAGTCCATGTACCGTCAAGGGTTGTGTAAGTTTCAAGTCCCATCTGATCGCCAATCAGAAGATCAGACCAGTTTCCAAAGAACAGATCTGTCTTTCCGTTCTTATCGATCGGGATCTGGTTGCTCACCTTATACGGCATACCCGCTAATTTTCCTTCCATCATCTCATCGCGGTAGATGTATGCTCCAGTCTGGGTCTTCATGTTCTTGAACACGCCCTCCAGCTGGCTGTTCATCGCCCATCCGGCATGAAGGTCATCGATGTTCTTTCCTAATGCCTTGGAAGATACGTAAACCGGGAAGTCTGCGGTGATCTTTCCGTTCGTATCTGCAAGCTCAGCAGTGTCTAACTTTGTCGCATCAATGTTCTCAACCTCTTTGTTATTTGCAATGCCAGTCGGCTGGAACTCGCTGCCTGTGCCGTATAATCCACCATAGTCAAGACCTAACTGCATGCGGCGGAACAGGTCGTTTGCGAACATCGCATCAGAAGAGAAGTTAGACATTAACAGAAGCTCTCTGGACTGCGGCACGATAGCTTCCAATCTCTTTGCAGACATACGGATGTTGCCGTACTTCGGGGAAGCTGCCGTGATCTTACGACCTTCACCGCCCCATGTTGCACGGGTTCCCGCTGTCATACGCGGAAGGTTTAAGTTGCCGTTTGTTAACGGGATCTGCTGTGCCCCTAACTCCACGATAACGGTCTTCGGGTAAAGGAGCTCGATGATCTGATCGGAGTAAACCTCCGGGATCAGGAAACCTCCGCCTACAGAGCTGGTCGCTGTCATCGCTTTGAACTCGCGCTCCATCTCCTTATCTCCATACATCTTTCTTGCCATGTATGCGGCACGCTCCGGATCTCCCTTACCGTGGATATCTAAGCACTTGATGGCACGTGCCACCTGGATATGTGCCGGAATCTTTTTCTGCTGCACGCCTCCCGGTTCTCCTTTCCTGCTCATATAAATGTTGCTGTATTTTCTTGCCGGTTCACGGCGTTTCTGGAGAGTTCCCGCGGACTTCTTCTGGCGAGTGGGAGTAGTCCCCTTCATCCCCTTTTCCTCGTCATCCTCCGGCTCGTCGTCGCTCATGACCTCAGCCACAGCGTCCAGTAACTCATCGGCAAAGCCGTCACCCAGCTCATCCTCTTTACGGGACTTACGCTTTTCGTTTACGTTGTCAAGGGCATCCTGGATCACAGTCTCAAGGTCCACCTCATCACCCTTCGTACCGTCAGCGGCATCAACGATTGCCTCGACGATCTCTGCGGCCGCGTCCTCTCCGATCTCATCTTCTTTTGCGGACTTGCGTTTCTCATTGATGGAATCGATGGCATCACTTACGATATCCGCGATGTCATCATCGTCCTTATCCTCTTCCGGATCATCGCCCTCTTTCTCTTCCGCCAGGGCAGCCTTTACTGCATCCTTGATCATTTCCTGGAGATCTCCTGCGCCCATCTTCATGGACTTCTTTCTTCTTGCTGCTTTCCGATTTAATCTGTATCTGCTCAATTTGTTTCCTCCTTAAAAAATAATTTCAATGTTACCTGCTTTTCTGCTTCTGGGAGGTTTTCTCCGAGAAATCGGCATTTCCTTTTTCCCGGACGCCTTGCTGATCACAGAATCGATCATGCGGGCTGACTCCTTCATGGAGCGGCTGACCTCATTCAGGGACTTAAGCCTTGAATCGCTGATCTTGCGTCCTTCCTTCAGCTCTTTCCGGATCTCTTCTGTTGCTGACTTGTAGTCAGTAATGACTGCCTCCGGGTTCATGGCCCAGGTCACAACAGACACTTCCCACAGGGTCACTTCCTTCAGATGCCGGATCCCAGTCTCGTCATATTCAAAGACTACCGGCTCATAGCCGATGGACAACTCGTTCAGAACGCCGTCTTTCAGGAGAGTCTTGATATCTTTTCCCATTGATGTGTCGGAGATCTTCGCCTTCAGGAATAATCCCTTTTCATCCTCCCGGAGCTCGATCGGCTTTCCGATCGGCAGCCAGCAGTCGTTATGCAATGCCAGGATCTTAACTCTCCCCCATCCGCCTGCCAGCGCCTTTGCAAACGCGCCAGGCTCGATGATGTCCCCGCCGCTGTCAATGTTCTCGAATACGGCACCGTATCCGGAAAAAATACCCTCTTCTTCGTCGTATTCGTCCATCTTAAAAGACAGCCGCTTTGTCTCGTGTTTCATGCTGGTTCTTCCTCCTTTCTTCAGAATTTTTTGTATAAAAAAAGACCAGGTTTCCCTGATCTTCTTTATGCTTATTTAGTTTTCTAAAAATAGCACGCATCACTGCGTGCCATCTTTATCGTCATTCTTTTTCAATAGCTTTCCAACTAAAATAAAACGAATTCCTATTAGCAATGCTAAGATACATACCACAACAACTACATTCATTACAATGATTCCCCAAAATACTTCCCTCATGTTTTCACTTGTCAGTGAAAATGTGATATTGGCATTTACAACTATTAATGCAAATATCGATACAAAAATTCCCATCAAAGAAATTATATTGGCATAAAGGGACTTCATTTCTCCCCTTACCTGTTCAACTTTTTTCTCTAACATTTCATTAGTTGCTTTTGCATTAATAACCGCATTGGAGAACACCTCACCAGTCTGAAACTGCCCATATGTCATCTTTGCAAGAAAATAATAGGCTCCATTTTGTGTACCCTGTTGTTTTACAATTCCATTCGCATTTAGCCTTTTGACAGCATTAATTACAGCCTGCCTAGACATTCCAGACTGTCTTTGAAGTTCACCAAGACTTAATGCAGTGCCTTTTTCTAGTGCCTCCACAATCTTCTTTTCATTTTCGGTAAATTCATTTTTATCCATTAACACACCTCCACAAGGTGATTATAATGCATAAATTCATATTGGAAAAGTATTTTACTCATCATAGATCAAAAAGCAATGACAGTTTACAGTTTCTTCCGCCGCATTGCAGTCCGGATCACACGGCATCATGAGTTTGTGTCCTTTTGAGGTAACAAACGGTTCCGAAAACAGGATCGTTTTCCCGTTCAGCTCCCGGTGGGTATCCCGCGCCTTATTGATATTCGTGACATGCCAGGTCTTTGTTTTGAACCGGCAGCGCTTCGCCATATCGAAGGATCCTGCCTGAAGACTGGTGTTGCACTCCTGAGCGGCGATTGTCCGGGCTCTGGCGGATGTGGTGTTCATCTCGTTCATGATCTCATCTGAAAGCTCCTGATGACTCTTTCCGGTCTCGAGACCTTCCGTTACGATCCTCGCGATCTGCTCCTTCGTGGTCTTCGTTACCTTGGTAACTCTCTGGCTGCCGCGCAGCCTTGCGGTCGCTGTCAGCTCCGGCCGGTTAATCCCCGGGATCCGGTATGTGTTGATCACATTCTCAGTTCCCTTATCGTAAGTCTCCGCCCATAGCGGCGTCAGAATGGATTTCAGCATATTTTCTTCCTCTTCCCAATTCAGCAGCCCCGCCACGAATTTCATGGTCAATTCCTGCTGCTCCGTTTTCGGAAGTGCTTGGAACTCTTCCTGTGTAATCCCGATTGCGTCCCAAGCGTCACCGTCCGCTGCCTTTTTCGTTCCATTCAGAGACTTCCGGATGTGATCCGCCTGGTCCTTAAAGTAACGCTTCATGCTCTGCTCGAACTTCCGCTCCTGGGTTTTCCGGACCTGTTCAAGACTTCGCCCTGCTGCCTTGATCCGCCTCGCTTTGATCTCCGCGGCACGCTGAAGGATCTTGTCCTCTTCCTGATCCATCAGATCTGTCGGATCAATCTCGATCTGATTCCGTCCTTCATCTAACGGCGGATCTCCTTCCGCAAACTGCAGGTTCGCAGATGCAGAGCTTACCTCCACCGGGTCTTCTGTTTCATCCAGGAACAAATCCGCGAAGTTCATCTTGTAAATATCTCCGTTCTTCGCCGGCTCCATTCCAAGCTTCTCCCGCGCCTCATTCTTTGTCAGCAGTCCGTTGTTCCAACCGTCCAGAGCAACCGCTTTCTCGAATTCCTGGTCATGCGGAATGATGTCATCAAATTCCCATTCCAGGTCCTCGCCGTACGCCGGAAGGAGCTGCCGGTTAATGGCATCCTGCCGGTTCTTCAGTTTTGGCGTCAGCACGTTCTTCGCATAAATGTACTGTGCCGCGTCTGCCGTGGCACGGTTGCTGTTCTGCGTGATGCCCATGATCTCTCGAGGAACCCCAAAATGTTCCAGAACAGCATCACGGGTGAAGGTCCGTCCGTTGATCATGTCCATGTCCTTCATGTTATCTGCCAGCTTTGTCACCGAAGCCGGACTTCCAGGCGGACCTCCGATGGTGATCGGCCTGTGGCTCTTATTTGGTCCCCTCAGCCGCTCGTCCCACTTTGCAAGGAACCTCGTCTGCTGGTCATCGTTGGCACCCGGCATGGAGATAACGATTCCCGGCGTCGCGTCATTGTAGAAAAACTTCTTCTGGAACTTCGCCGCATACTCGTCTGTCTCCACTTCATCCGCGAGAGCTTCTGCCTGTCCCAGGCCGCGCCGGTACGGATCCAGCGGCTTCAGGTCTCTCATGACGAACATGTCATCTACAGACACATTCATCATGTAGCCATCTGTTGTCCGCACCTGATAGAACGGATTACCCTGATATGGCGTCATCTGCACCCAGTGCGTCGGAACCGGCCACAGCTCCGCCGGAGTGCTATCGGAATACCGTTCAATGATAAAATATCCTTCGCCCTTGAGCATCAGGAAGATCGCCTGTAGTCTCCAGATTGCGGAGGAAGTCATCTCGTACAGCGGATTCGGCTGATCCATGAAATCCAGGAACGGATGGGATGTTACCTCCTGCCGTTCCCCGTCCTCGCCGATCCGGTAAAGCTTACCCGGAATGTACGACAGATCCGATGCGATCTTGTCAACGACCGACAGCCGGGGATTTTCTCCGAAGCTCTGCAGCCACTCTGACGAGTTCCGGTCCGGAGGTGTTGTCCATCTCGGATACATTCTTTCTGTGCCGCCCTGAAAACGGCTGCGTTTAAATAAATCTAATAATCCCATATCTATCACCAGTTTACTGTCCACTCGACCGGATCATAAAGAGCAAGAGCCAGAGCGTCCGCCATATCCGGGGATTTTAGTCCCCGCTTTTTCATGGCTTCCTTCCGCTCCAGTTCAATCTTTCCGTCCTTGTTGACAATGTATTTTCGGTTACTCAATTGCGTCATCAGCGTGTCATCTTCCGGGATCTGCAGTAATCCGTCCTTCAATTTCTGTCGGACGGCTCCCCACATTAAGCCGGTGCTGTTGACATACTCGATCGGATCGTCATCATCGACCTTGCCTCCGGCGCCGCCGAAATGACACTCCACGATGTGAAGATCCAGTTCCGGAACCTCCCGGCAGTCCCGCCATTGGTTCCCGTCTTTCGGATCCAGTCCTGCTTCCCGACAACGATCCTCCCACACCGCCTGCACGATTTTTTCCTTCTGCTCATCCAGATTGTCATATACGCCAACACCCAGCCCGTCGCAGTCCACTTTCACGTGGATGGATGCTTCCGGATAGGCTGCCGCATACCGTTTGATCATCTGCACCGCATACCCGGAGATCTCCGTGGTTTTGTTATGATTGTGCATCTCGATCTCTCCGGATTTCTGCTTATCAAACACCACATACAGAACGGAACTGTCATCGCCATACCGCGCCACATCGATACCAATGTCGATCCGGAGCTTCGTGGTCTTGATCTCCAGCTGTGTTGCCTTCTCACACCACTCCATGGCGATCAGGGAATCCGGCGTGCTCTTCGGAAACTCTCCTGCTACGCGGACACGGAAGACGTCTGAATCCTCTCCAAACATCTTGATGATCTTCTCAACGAACTGTTTGGATACGTGGGCACTGTCTCGGCCGTCGATGTGAATCGCGCTGTACTCTCCGCGTGACTTGTGATGCGAATCATAGAAAAATCCCGACAGCCTTGTCGGGTTCCCCATCATGAGAAGCTTTGCGTCCTCCCCGGTCATCGCGCCGAGTACCGGCTCGAAGACTTTATCCGAAACACCGGATGCCTCATCAATGATATACAGGACATGCTCTGAATGGAATCCCTGCAGAGCTTCCGGGTTTGTTGCCGTCCGCGGAACCGCAAACCATTCTTCCGGATGCCCCCGCATATAAAGCTTCTCATTCGTCCAGATCAGCTCATCCTTAAATGCCGGATTGTTTCTCATCCATTTGCTGATCTCCGCCCACAGGACGTCCATGAGCTGATGCTCCGTAGGCGCCGTGCACGGGATCTTCGGGAACGGGCGGGTGCAGATGAACCACAGCACTGACCAGGCTTCCACGGCGCTCTTTCCGACTCCGTGCCCCGATCGGACCGAGGTCATGGGATAATCTCGAAGACTCCGCAGAATGTCACGTTGCTTTTCGTCCGGAATTGCTTTTATGATATCCTCCACAAAATAGATCGGCTCATTTGCATAGAACCGGATCGCATCACTGCTCAGTGCTGGCATTCTCCTCATCTCCCTTCATTTCCTTCTGTCTGCGCTCATACGCACCGATAATCGTCTCGGCAAGCTTCTGCTGGTTTCCGGTTCCCATCGCCATATGATCCGCCAGCCACTCCATGGCCTTCATCGCATCATACAGTTCGATGCTGGCACCGTCTTTCCCCATTTTAACCTTCTTGATCACGCGGCCGTCCACCTGACCGGATTCACGGAAATCCACATAGTTGACTTCACGCATGACCGGTGCTCCCGTCTTCTTATCCGTGATCGGACCGAAGGCTCCCATCGCCTGAATTTCTTTCCTGCCGAACGTCACGAAATCCGTGATGCTGGCAGTCGCGATATCCAGATACCACTGGAAGACATCATGCTCATCGAACAGCTGGCTTTCAAAGCGCTCTTTTTTCAGACGCTGGATCTCCGCCTTCACCCTATCGTTTCTCAGCAGCCGGAAGCTGTTGGTCATAGCTGATTCATAGCTGCACCCATACGCCTTCATGTATGACTGCGTAGCATTCAGCGTCTTCGCATAAAGAATGCAAAAAAGCTGCTGCTCCGCGGTTAGTTCCGTGTTCTCCATCACAGACTCGACCGTCTTCGCATCAGCTTTCGCAACGTTGCGTTTTTCTTTTTTGCAACGCTGCACTTTTTTCTGCAACGTTGCACTCTCAGATTTATCCCATCCATACCGGCTTTTCCAGCTTCGGACCGTCCCCGCCGAGACCTTCAGGATCTCTGCGATCTCAACCAGGCTCTTCCCGGAATCGAATAATTCCTTCGCCTTCACAACCTGTTCATTCGGACTTCTGGCCACTCACCTCACCTTCCAATCTGTCTGATTTTGGGTAAAAAGGGGCTGTCGCACTAACGTGCGGCAGCTCATTTCATATTCCCAACACAAAACGCCGAGCTTCGAAAAGCCCGGCGTTCGTGGTATAATCAGTTTATGCGACTAAACAAAATAATACAGAGAGATTATACCTCTTTT